>CAZAZW010000001.1:0-60365 GCA_964489875.1 uncultured Gammaproteobacteria bacterium
TTAGATCTTTAACAGGAGCCTTCTCGTTATTTTCAAAGGAGATGTATCCTTTCCCTGCAATTTCTCTCCATCTTTCCGGTCCAACATTAAAGGGAAACTCTATCCCATCATAGAATTTAACATTATATATCCCATGATCAAAGGTTTTAGGGAAATTATCAATAAGCTTCGTCAGATTTTTTGACATATTTATAATCGGTGTATGTCTAGGTAATAAATCACTGTATATTGATACATGATATTCAGTCCCGTTTACAAGAATCTTCTGCCCCGAATTATGCAGTTTTGTCTGGTAAGGAATCAGGATGCCCAATAGCTCAATATATAGGCCTATTATTATTAAAGGGTAAAAAACAAGATATCTTATTTTTTTTGATATGGCTTGGTAGATACTTCCTACTATCAGCATTCCCATTGGGATCAATGGTGTAAGATATCTCGGTCCCCAACTTAACTCGCCGTGCCAATTAGCAACAATCCCCTGATCTACCGAACCAACTCTATATTGTATGGCAAAAAAAATTACATAAATTAGTGAAAAAAGAATGAAGGTAAAAAATTCCGGTTTTAACTCTCTTTTAATTTTATGCCAGAAAAAAATAATTATGAGTAACAGGGGTGAATATAGAAAAATGCTTCTACCAGGACTAAAGAGCTGACCGTGTAATCCTTCTATAAAAACTGATACGGGGAAAGATGACTTACCGCCGACGAAAGAAGTTAATGAAGGATTGGACAAATTTGTACCTGGTAAAGCTCTTAAATTCTCAAACCACAGATAAAGCAAAACAAAGGGAAGAAATCCTAAAAATCCGTATATAAGATCCCTCAAAAAAATTTTGTTTATCTTTGGCTTAATTAGAAGGAAATAATAGAAACCAAGTGCCGGAAGCATCAATAGAAAAGTCGGATTGTATGTAATGCTAACCACCCCATATGAGATTCCTGCCAGAATAAGTGCATATTTTTTTCTGTTAATTGAATAGATTTTTAACATCAAAAAAGAAAGCATCATAAATGAAATAAACATCATATGAACCATGGAGTGCTTGGTATATACAAACAAATTAGTTGCGATGATTGAAATCATACTCATAAATATTGCTTGCTTAAGATTTAGCCCCAATTTAATAAAATAAATAAACAAAACTATACCCAATAAAGCTCCAAAGAAAGCATTAGTAAAACTGGCGGTCAAAAGAATTAACCAATCGTTTTCTAAAGGAAAATGCACAGGAGGATTTACATTATAAAATCTGTATATCATATCAGTGACGAAAACTGCCGGCACATAAGCCAGCGAATACCCTAAACCAGTCAGGCTGTAGGTATCACCATCTTTACCTATATAAACACTCATATGAATGTTTTTCCGTATATCGTATTCGTAAATGGGAGCGCTTGGTTTTCCTTTATAATAAATATTTCTGGCGACTGATAAATACTGAAGCCCGTCTGTAGAATCAAGGATTCCGGAAGAAAAAAACGTAAAGAATGAGAGAAGAAAAAAGAAATAATATAAAAATATTTTTTTCATTTGCCAGGAATAATTAAAGATAACAATTTTTTATCATAAATTCTAAAGACAAAACCAGACAGTATAAAAATTACTGTATATAAAAATCCAAATAGAATAAATTCAAGTAGGTTATGCGGACTAATTTTTAAAATCCTGACAAAGATGTACAAAACAAAAGAAAATACCCCAAGCTTCAGATAGAATTGATAAGGGACTTTAAAAGATATTACTCCTTTGATTGTCGTCAAAAACATGATACTGAGAACTAATCCGAGTAGCGTATTTGTTGCAACAACCCCATAAATACCAAATAACCAAATGAAAAAGCCATTAAAAATAATATAAAAAACTCCTGTATACGCTACCATCTTCAGCCTTTCCCTTATCTTACCGGTACCAATCAAGATCGTGCCCAAAATTATTGACAAAAGTAATCCTACGGTGCCCAAAGAAATAATCACCAGAGGAGTTTCAACTAATCCTGACCATTTTGTTCCAAAAATTAATGCTACTATTGATGAGGGAAACATAATTATAAACAAAGCAAAATATAATCCTGCAAAAGGTACAACTTCCAAAATCTTGTTTATAAAATATGTTAATTTATTTCTTTCCCCTTCCATTAGATGTGAAACCAAAGGCATAATTAAATTATTAATGGGATTTAAAAGCATAATTGAAATCGAAGCAATTGGATAAATTATATTATAAATGCCAACTTCCCGAACTCCCTTAAAAAGAGTCAGAAAAAAGGTATCAGTTAAAATCACCGAGGAATATATCATCGATTCCAAAAATGAAGGAAGAGCAAAGGACCATAAAGTTTTTAGCACCTTGCTTTCCCAAACAATCTTATTTTCCGTCAGGAAATTATGTTTTTTGTAAAGCAGAAAGATAAAAATTGTTGCTGTAAGTAAATGAGCCAATGCCCAAGCAATAGCATAAAATAAAACATGGGGAACATTAAAAAAGAAAAATAGAGTTGAAAAACCCAATATTAGCGCCCACTTTAAAACATTCATAGAAGAATAATATTTTACTTTCTGTAAACCAGTGTATATCTGTGTTAATCCGTTTAAAAAGGTTCCTGAAACAAGATAGATGCAAAAAATATATATTAGATTTTGGGATCCTTCTACTCTAAAATAATTTTTTGCTAAAAACGGGGCTAGGATTACCAAAATTATGGAAACTATTACTGACATAACTAAAGAGACTGTTAGGCCATGTACAAAAACATTCCAGGCTTTGGAGTAATTTTTTGATTTAATGTATTTGGGAAGAAGATAAACAACAGCATAACCAAAACCTAAATCAATAAAGATAGATGCCATCGCAAATAACCCAAGAGCTGCATAGAATAAACCATAATCTTCAACAGTTAAAGTGCGGGAGAATAAAACCCTAATTAAATAAGCAAAAACTGAACCTAAAAAGCTCATCAACAAAACTATGATACTGCCTTTAATAACTTGCTTTTTTAAGGATTGAGACTTGTCCATTTCTAAAGTAGTACTAGTATAGCTAACTAGGTATTGATTATCTATAGTTTGATCAGATTGATTTGACAAAGTATAACTTAATATCATAAAATTTTGCCCTTTATGAAACTAGAACAATGTAGGCGACCTGATATTTTAAAAACTCATGAAGAATCCCTTCGAGGTTATTCTGCCGGCGGTAAATGGTGGGAAACCATTGCAACCGCCACTATGGTACTTGAGTTAACAAAAGGAAAGCATACAGAAGCTTTTAGTCATCGCGGTAGGGCCCTTCGCTGCACAAAAAATCAATCTTTTGCTATTCCTGATTTCCAAAATGCAAGAAGATTAGCAAGAAAAGAGAGCAATCAAGAACTAGAATTAATAGCAACCGTTGGCTTGGTAGATGCATGGAGAACCTCTAGCAGGGATCCGAATTTCCCTTATCCAGAGAGGTATCAAACTGAAAAAGAGAAAAATGAATATGGACTTAAACAAGCAATTAGATGGGCAAAGATAGCACAATCATTGATAAATCAAATGCCGGCAGGATTTACTGAAGCAAAAGCTGCGGCATATGATAATTTCGGATTATTATTTACTGAACCTAACATAGGAAACCACCAGAAAGCTCTAGAAGCTTATCTTCCAGCTGAAGATGGCCTGAGGAAATTACTGGAAGATAACCCTAAGAATTTAAGTTTACAAGAAAGATTAGCCCGGACTGTTCACCTGAAAGGAATATCCTTGGAAAATCTCGGACGCCTGCCAGAAGCAGAGGTTTGCCAAAGAGAATCTTTAGAAATTTCTCAAAGAATGGAACATCGCAGAAATATTGGAAATGCATCTATAAGCTTAGGTGACGTTCGGAATAAATTAGGCCATCCAGATGAAGCATATACCTATTATAATCAAGCCTTAAATATTGCTCAAAAAGATGGAGAGATTATTGACAGCGAGATATATGATCTTGCTTCTAAAAGATTAGACCAAATGGGTCAATCTTGAATCCTCAACTGAAGACAGAATATCTGGGACTTCCACCGATTTAGTGCTTAACTTTTTATATTTTGAACGCCTACCCAAATATGCCTCTTTCGTGGTTTGAATAATATAAAAAGGACCGCCATCTATCATTAAAACTTCTTCATCATCAGTATATAATTTTTCATCTATTTTTTCCCTTTCTCTTGCTCCAATCATCTTTATCTTATGATTATCCCCGTTACCAAATCTCTTAATTACCTCTTTTGCTAACTCGTGAATATTATATTTTGGCATTTTCAAAACAAATATCTCATTACCTAACATCACAGTTGCCGACATAAACACCAATTTCACCGCATCCTGAATACTCATAAAATATCTTTCCATTTTTGCATCGGTTACTGTTACGGGTTTACCTTTCCTGATTTGACTTATCCAAAGCGGGATGACTGAACCGCTTGAATTTATGACATTTCCAAATCGTACGACACAAAACTTTATCTCAGGATGTCCTGAATAATTTGAAGCTGCAACTACTAATCTTTCCATCATGAGCTTACTAATCCCCATAAAAGTATTCGGGTAGACCGCCTTATCAGAAGATATGGCAATTACTTTTTCAACATGATGGTCAATCGCCAAATCCAAAACATTTTGAGTCCCATAAACGTTAGTTTTCGTGGCTTCAAAAGGATTATCCTCACAAAACGGAACATGCTTTAATGCCGCAGCGTGGAAAACTATATCTATGTCATTAAAAGCCCTATCAAGTCTATCCTTATCACGTATATCACCAATTAAGAAACGTACCTTTTTAAGGTTTTTTGGATTTTCTCCAAATTCCTGATGTAGATGGAATTGTTTAGTCTCATCCCTTGAATAAACTCTGATTTGTTTGGGGTTATATCTCAAGAGTTGTCTGACAATCTCACTACCAATAGAACCGGTTCCGCCGGTTACAAGAATCCTCTTACCTTTAAATATTTTTTTGAATTCATTCATCAAGGTCATTTATTATACCAAATGTGACTTTAAATAATTTTTGTAAGTTTTATCCAAACCCTCCGTTAAATCAAACTTAAACTTGTAACGGGTTAAATTTAAAATTTTACTGTTATTGCCGACAACGGCCTCTTTTTCTAAAACCGGATCTCCAACCTTGAAACTAATTTTCTTTCTTGAAACTGACTCTATTTTATCAATGAGATGCGAAACGCTGGTTCCAACACCTGAACAAACATTAAATATTTCTTTTTGCTTTTGTTGGTCATAGAAAATAAGGAATTCCAGTAAATTCGCAGCATCCTCTACAAAGATATAGTCCCTGATTTTAAGTTTAGGATTACCCTGAATAATTAAATCTTTACCACCTTTTTGCAAGGATAACAAAATATGGTTTACAATGCCTTTGTTTTTGATATTGCCATATATATTTGCTAACCGCACAATACATAGCTTGCAGCCACTTTTTCCGGTTGCCTCGGAAAGAGTCAGCTCCTCTTCAAATTTGGCCTTTTCATAAGCTGTCAGCGGATCAGGTAAAACTTCCTCACTATTTTCTCCCGGCGGGTATAAAAGTAAAGTAGAACAGTATAAGATTTTTCTTAAAAGTTTAGAAGAGTCAATGAAATTTGTAACATCCTCCATGACGCTCTTATCCGGCTGAGTCAACACAACTATCACCTCAGTATCTTTATATAGAACATTCCTTAAAGAGCTTCCGCGTCCTGTAATCAAAACTTCACAATCACCTCTTTTAATAAGATTCTGGGCTAAATATTCACCAATAAAGCCTGTTCCGCCCAAAAGCAAAATGCGTATCATTTTTTAATAACATAATTACCTAAAACTAAAATATCCAATCCGCAGGAGAAAAAAGTCCGCAGCGCATCAGTTGGGGTGCAAACAATTGCCTCACCTTTAAGGTTAAAGGAGGTATTTAAAACAATCGGGATCCCTGATATCTTTTCAAATTCAGAAATTAATTTGTAATATCTGGGATTGATATTTTGTTCAACAGTTTGCAATCTTCCTGACCCGTCAATATGGGTAACTGCAGGAATCAGATTTCTTTTATTTGATTTAATCATGAAAACTTTTTCCATAAAAGGGACTTTGGTATCTTTATCGCATTCAAAAAATTCTGTAACTTTTTCTTGTAAAATTGAAGGGGCAAATGGACGGAAAGATTCTCTATACTTTACTGCATTATTGACTTTATCCTTCATGCTGGGGTCCCTGGGATCTGCCAAAATTGAACGATTCCCCAAAGCCCGCTGCCCAAACTCCATCCTTCCTTGAAACCAACCAACTATTTTCCCATCTGCAATTAATTTAGCGGTGTATTTTTCAATATCTTCTATATAAGAATAAGGAATCTTATATTTATCTAAAGTATTTTTTATTTCCTCATTGCTAAACTGCGGTCCATAATAATTATGAGTTTGTTCTTCTCTATTTTTTTTATCCAAAATATGATTATAGACATAAAGAGCAGCACCCAGTGATGTGCCGCTGTCATCTGGACAAGAAGATATAAACACTCTTTTAAATTTAGTTTTTGTCAAAATTTTACCGTTAAATACCGAATTCATAAAAAATCCTCCGCTAACTGAAATATTTTCACTTCCGGTTTTTTTATAAAGCCAATCCAGCATATGCACTACCACTTCTTCTGAAACCATTTGCAGGGCATTAGCTATCTCAAAATGACGATCTGTTAACTGCTCATCGCTTCCTCTAGGGGACCCAAGCAAATCTGCTAGTTTAGGAAGATACCAATGATTTCTGTCTGCCAACGTATAACTAAAGTAACTAAGATCCAATTCAAAGGCACCATCAGGGAGAAGGGTAATTAGGTTTTTTATTTTTTTGTAGTATCTATTCTTCTTAAAGTTCTTAGCAGCCAAGGCCATAACTTTCCATTCATCGCTATGGGGAGTGAAACCTAAAAAGTCTGTGAAAGTACCATAAAATAACCCGAGAGAGTGAGGAAGTCTGATTGGTTTTCTTATCTCCTCTATTTTATTATCTTTACCTATAAAAAAACCTGCTGTATCTTGTTCTCCGCGCCCATCGATAGTTAGGATGGCGCTTTCTTCAAAAGGAGAAATAAAAAAGGCATTTGCTGCATGGGATTGATGATGAGTCACATAGATAATTTTAATCTTCTTTTCAGACTGCCATAGATATTGTTCAGTATAATCAACATCATCATTTTTTGTTAAAGATAACAGCGCATGAGGAATTGTATGCAAAAGCTCACCCCGCCAGCGGACTGTACTACCAAAACGCAAACTAGATGGTTTCAAATGCAACGAAGGGTTCCATCCTACAGCAATACAATCAATATCTTCTAAACTGCAACCAGCTTCTTTTAAACACCATTTCACTGCATTCAAAGGGAAACCTCTGAACATTTTCTGTCGAACTGATCTTTCTTCTGCAACACCGGCAACAACTTTGCCGTTATCCAGCAATACTGCAGATGTAATAAAAATGTCTGAACAAATTCCTAAAATCTTCATTTTATGAAGTACAATATACTAATAAGTAATCTGTTTTGTCAAAAGTTTTGGTCCAATCTCTAATTTCTCTAAAGTCTTTACCACACGTTTTGCTGCGTTTCCACCTCCCCATACATTAGAAATTCGTGATATTTTTTGTCGATACTTTTGATCATACAATGACTTCTCTATCGCCCTCTTGATCTCACCAGCATTACAATTTACATCAATTACATTACCGCTACGCTCTCGTCCTAACTGACGTATTCCCACATTTACCACAGGAAGTTTAAATGATGCCGATTCAATGATGCCGGCGCTTGAATTTCCCACCCAAACAGCTGCCTCCCGCTCCAGCGCTAAAAACTGTTTATTGGGAATATGCGGAAAAATATGAAAAAGCTTATTCTTTTTTTCCCTCTCAATAATTTCAATAATCCGTCGTCCGCCGGCATCTGCATGCGGATAAACAACAATAACCGGTAAATTAAAAGTCTTAACCGCCCGAATAGTTTCTTCCATCTGTCTACCCGCAACATCAAACTCTTCGCTAACCGGGTGTTGAGTATCTAACATTGGCGCCCCTACAACATGTATCCGCCATTTTTCTTCACCCATCTTCTCAATTCTTTTCGCGGCATCTTCGGTTGCAACAAAATGAATATGCGCCAGTTTTGTCATCGCATGTCTCGCCTGCTCATCAACCGTAAAAGTTCGCTCGCCACCATGGACATGGCAAATCGGAATTCCCAAATAAGTACAGACAACAGCAGCCGCAAAAGCCTCTATACGATCACAGGGGATTAATGCAAGATCAGGAGGATTCGCACTTAAAGCTTCTACGAACTTTGATATAAAAGGACCTAAAAATTTTGCCATGCCGATCCGGTCATCGCTTTCGAAAATTGCTTCAATTATAGTCGCCTCGGGGAAATCTTGTTTTACCTGATCAAAAGTGTATCCAAATTCCTTCATTAAATGATTCGAAGTGGCGTAAACCTGCAGCTTAAATTTATCGCTTTGCTGGATTGCCTTCAGTACAGAAATCATTAAACAGTAATCAGCTCTCGCCCCGGTAATATATGCAATTTTTCTTTTCATCTTAAGAAATCATTTCCTCAGTCAGTAGCGTATCTTCAGCAATATCAGCTTTTGCTATTTTTCCTAAAACTTTAGGCAGATACTTGGGCAATATACCATCTCCTGGTCTTTTAACAACAAGATTATCCTTAGTAAATTTTTCTCCCTTTTTAATATCTCTTGCCGCCACAATACTTTTTCTAGCGACCGTCATGTATTGGCGTTCTATCTCCCGAGGTTCTTTTTTTCCTGACCCCATAATTACAGGTATCTGCTTTAACTTTTCTACCATCTCTTTAAATTCTTTTGGTTCTGTAGAAGCTACATGGTCAGGCCCTTTTAGCTTTCTGTCCAAAGTAAAATGCTTTTCGATCATACATGCCCCTAAAGTAACTGCCATTATTGGTACCTGATCCCCCACCGTATGATCAGAATACCCTACTAAAACATCCAATTCATTTTTTATAGTTTCCATGGCTTTCAAGTTAACATTATCTAAAGACAACGGATAATCGGTAGTGCACTGGAAAACTAAAATCTGCTCATTACCGGCCCGCCTTATTGTTTCAACAGCTTCTTTCACTTCATCCATATTAGCCATCCCTGTTGAAATAAGCATTGGTTTGCCTAACTTAGCAGCATAATCTAAAAGAGGAAGGTTAGTGATATCTCCCGAAGGAATTTTAAAGGCAGGAAAATTATATGACTGCATCAGGTCAATTGCTTCAAAACCTCCATGAGGCGCAGATAACAGAATAATATCCTTTTCCTCGGCACGGGCAATCAACTGAGGATACCATTTTTCTTTAAGCTCTAATTTTTTGAGCATATCAAATTGGGATTCTTCTTTACCAGTATTTCGTTTTTGGTAATCTGCCATTTTGCCGGCTCGTGTCACCAACTGTTCAGCCCGCCAGGTCTGGAATTTAATAGCATCAGCTCCGGCTTCTGCTGCGGCATCAATTAACTGAAGGGCCAGATCTAATCTGCCATTATGATTAACTCCTCCTTCAGCAATAATAAATACTTTAGATCCTTCTTTTACCTCAAAATTTCCAATTTTTATACTCTTTTTCATATTTGCTAGATTGTAGCATAATTTTTTTAGCCTTATATGCTATCATATTTAAAAATGAAAACAGTTAGAATAATTCCTAAACTTGATATTAAGGGACCTAATCTAGTTAAAGGCATTCACCTGGAGGGTTTACGGGTTCTGGGTAAACCGGAAGATTTTGCCAAATATTACTATGAAAATGGGGCTGATGAACTTTTATATATGGATGTTGTAGCCTCTCTTTATGAAAGAAATAGCCTGCAGGATATTATTTCCAAAACTGCCAAAGAAATTTTTATTCCCTTAACAGTTGGCGGGGGCATTAGAACAATTGATGATATCAGACAAGTTTTAAGATCAGGTGCTGACAAAGTTTCACTAAATACTGCAGCTATTAAAAATCCCTCTGTTGTTAAAGAGGCCTCTAAAATATTTGGCTCATCAACTATTGCCATATCAATTGAAGCCATCAAACAACAGGACGGTTCGTATCTAGCATACACAGATAACGGCAGGCAATATTCAGGAGTTGAAGTTTTAGGGTGGGCAAAAAAGGTAGAAAATTTAGGGGCCGGAGAAATAGTCTTAACCTCAATTGACAAAGAAGGCACAGGTTTAGGCTATGATATAACACTCACTAAAATGGTTTCTCAAAGTGTCTCTATTCCTGTAGTGGCTTGTGGAGGAGCCGGCAATCCTGATGATATTTATCAAGTGATAGTAGAAGGTAGGGCAGATGCAGTCATAGTATCTTCGATCCTACATTACGATTTCATAAAACGCCATACCACCCAAGATGATTTTTCAGAAGAAGGTAATATAGAATTTTTAAAGAAGGGTAGGAACTTTTCAAAAATTACTCCAAGTAGCATTCCTGAAATAAAAAAATATCTGAAAGCTAAAGGTATACCTGTACGATTATGAAAATTGCCATTATTGATTATGAGTTGAGTAACTTATTTTCTGTCAAACATGCTCTGGACTCTCTTAAAGTTGATTCACAGATCACTTCAGATCAGTCCCTTATTTCTGCAGCCGATGCAGCTATACTTCCAGGAGTTGGAGCATTCGCAGATGCAATGAAAAACCTTAAAGATTTAAGCCTTATTGATTCAATCAAAAAATTTATTTCCTCTGGCAGACCATTTATGGGCGTTTGTTTGGGTATGCAGTTGCTACTTTCTGAAAGTGAAGAATTTGGCAAACATCAAGGGCTAGGTATTATTAAGGGAAAAGTGAAAAAATTTGCAAAAAAGGGGGAATCTATTAAGGTACCACAAATTGGCTGGAATCAAATCTTTAAATCTGAAAAAAAGTGGGGTAATACTCCTTTAGAAAATATTAAAGATGGTGAGTATATGTATTTCATACATTCCTATTTTTGCCTGCCGGATGATAAAAATGTTATTATTTCGCAAACGGTTTATGAAGATATAATATATTGCTCCTCTTTCTTTTCGGGAAATGTTTTTGCTGCTCAATTTCATCCGGAAAAAAGCGGACAAGAAGGTATCAGAATTTACAAAGATTGGTTAAAACTATTATGAAAAAATTAAAAACACTATACGGGCTTCCAGAAAAAGTCATCTTTTGTAAAAAATGTGTCATGTCCAATCAGCGCCCGGCTTCTGCAATTGAATTTAAACACAATAAAAACAGCAAAAAGGTAACTTTAAAGATAGACGAACAGGGAATCTGTGATGCCTGTAGATTTGCCGAAGAAAAAGAAAAAATAAACTGGCAGGAAAGAGAACAAGAATTAATTAAACTTCTTGATAAACACCGAAGATCTGACGGGGGATATGACTGTGTTGTTCCAGGCAGCGGCGGCAAAGACAGCGTTATGGCAGCCCATCTGCTTAAATATAAATACGGAATGCATCCTCTAACTGCCACATGGCCCCCTATTTTATATACGGATTATGGTTACAAAAATTTCAAAAACTGGATTGAAGTCGGGGGGTTTGACAACATTACGTTTAAACAAAACGGCAAAGTTATGAAGCTTTTGACAAAATTTTCCATTGAAAATTTGCTTCACCCTTTTCAGACTTTTATTTTAGGACAAAAGAACCTGGCCCCCAAAATTGCTCTGAAATATAAAATACCTTTAATTTTTTTCGGCGAAAATGAAGCGGAATATGGCAACCCTATTGCAGACAATGCCAGCTCTCTAAGGGATAAGTCCTATTTTACTTTTAAAAACCTTGATGAGATTTATCTCGGAGGGGTTCCTGTCCAGGAATTAACCGAAAAATATAAAATCCCGCTTGCGGATTTGATGGCCTTTTTTCCTGCCAATGCAGAGGAACTTCACAGTTCAAATATCGAGGTGCGCTACTTAGGCTATTATATTAAATGGACCCCGCAGGAAGCATATTACTATGCTGTAGAACATTCAAATTTTCAAGCCAGACCATTTAGGACTCAAGGAACTTACAGCAAATATAATAGCATCGATGATAAAATTGACGATTTGCACTACTTTACTACTTTTATAAAATTCGGTATAGGCCGCGCTACATATGATGCTTCGCAGGAGATCAGAAACAAACATTTAACAAGGGAGGAAGGACAAGTTTTGGTCAAAAGATTTGACGGTGAGTTTCCGGATAAATATTTCAATGAGATTATGGAATACCTAGATATTAAACCGGAGCATTTCCTAAAATTAATTGATCAATTCAGATCTCCCCACCTTTGGGCTAAAGCAAAAGGTGAGTGGAAGTTAAGGCATACTGTTAATGAGGATGGTATAGACGATTAGGATGAAAGATGCTAAGTTTTTGATAACAGGAGCAACAGGGTTTGTTGGCGCATGCTTAACCAGATTTTTAGCTAGTAAAAATAAGAAAGTTAATATACTAGTTAGAAACAAAAAATTAAATTGGAGATTAAATGATATTGCCTCTAAATTGACAATTTTTGAAAGTGATCTTACAAATCCTTCACTTTCTAAAGTTATTAATAGAATAAAACCCGATGTCATTTTTCATCTGGCAGCTTATGGCACTCTTCCCCATCAAGTAGATGTTAACCAGATGATTAATATTAATATAAGAGGTACGCTAAATTTGATTAATGCAGTAAAAAAACACAAATTTAAATTATTTATCAATTCTGGATCATCTTCTGAATATGGAGTTAAACCTCAACCCATGCAAGAATCAGATTTATCTCTTCCAATAAATGATTACGGCATTACCAAATCTGCTGCCACGATGTTTTGTGTCAAAACTGCCCAAACTGAAAAATTACCTATAATTACATTTCGTCTATTTTCTCCATACGGCTATTTCGAAGAAAAAAACCGCCTGATTCCATCTGCTATATTAAGCATACTAAATAGAAAGGCTGTTAAATTAACATCATCTGATTCTGTACGTGATTTTATTTTTATCGATGACGTAATAAATGCTTATATGAAGGCAATTGAAATTGAATCTGCACCAGGAGAAATATTTAATATTGGTAGCGGCAAAGAGACTACCATTGGGAAGATAATAAAGATAATTTCGAACGAGGTAGATTATAAGGTAAAAATTAACTGGGGAGCTGTACAAAAGCAAAAAAGACAGGTAGAGCCACAGCATTGGCAGGCAAATATTATTAAAGCAAAAAGAATACTGGGATGGCAACCGCAAAACGATTTATATACAGGTCTCACAAAAACATTCGATTGGTTTAAAAATAATAAAAACTTATATGAGAACTAATAATTTGTTAGAAACTAAGGCTAAAAATATCAGGAAAACTATTCTTGAAATGATTGTGAGTAGCCATGCTTCACATATCGCTTCATCTTATTCAGTAGTTGATTTGCTAGTTTACCTTTATGAAGAGGTTTTAAAAATTAATCCCAGGAAACCCCTTGAACCAAATCGGGACCGCTTCATCTTAAGCAAAGGTTGGGGAGCATCCGCATTATATTCAGTACTGGCAAATAAAGGATTTTTTGATCTGAAACTTCTAAAAACTCATTGTAAAGATGGTAGTAAGTTAATCGGCACTGCAACAAGAAACGGCCTCCCGGGAATTGAAGCAACTACAGGCTCCATGGGTCACGGCTTACCAATTGGAGTGGGAATGGCTATAGCAGCTAAAATACAGAAGAAAAACTACCGTATCTTTGTCTTAATGAGCGACGGGGAATGCGATGAAGGCTCAACATGGGAAGCCGCCCTGCAAGCCGGACACCATCAACTGGATAATTTAGTTGTAATTATTGACTACAATAAGTGGCAAAGTTTTGGTAAGGTTAAAGATATTTTAGATTTAGAGCCTCTTCGGGAAAAATGGAAAGCATTTAAATGGAATGTTTCTGAAATAGATGGTCACGATTTTAACGCTATTCATAATACATTTTCCAAAATCCCTTTCTCAAAAAATAAACCAAGTCTCATTATTGCCAATACAATCAAGGGTAAAGGTGTATCTGTTTTTGAAAACCGAAATGAGTGGCATTACAAAACTCCGACGGAAAAAGAAATTGAAATTGCAAAAAAGGAATTAGCATGAGAACAGCCTTTTTACAAACAATCACTGAGCTTATGCGGAACCAAAAGGATATAATCACTATCACGGCAGATATGGGTTATTCTGTTTTTGAGGAAATGCAAAAAGAATTTCCTAATCGTTTTATTAATACTGGCGTCACTGAACAAAGCTCCATAAGTATTGCCACGGGTCTTGCTCTCTCCGGCTTTAAAGTATATTTTTATGCCCAGGCGCCTTTTGCTACTATGAGGTGCTTTGAGCAAATCAGATTGGATGTTGCCTTTAATAAAGTCAACGTCAAAATTGTTGGGGTAGCTAGTGGATTTAACTCCAATCAATTAGGGGTAAGTCATTTCGCACTTGAAGATTTAGGTCTCATGAGGTTACTACCTAATATGACAGTCTTCGCACCAGGTGACCCTATAGAGGCGACATGGGTGACTACAAATGCATACAATATAGAAGGTCCTGTTTACATTCGTCTTACCAAAAGCGGGAGTCCTATTGTCCATACTAACCAAAAAAAGTTTCAGACCGGAAAAGGAATCATATTGAAAGAAGGAACAAATGGGAGTATTTTTGTCAGCGGAAGTCTGCTACCTATGGCTGTATCCATCCAAAATCTACTTCTCAAAAAAAATGTTAATCTTGCAGTAGTTAGTATGCCAACAATCAAACCATTTGATAAAGCACTAGTATACAAACAGGCTAGAAAAACAGGTAATATTTTTACCCTCGAAGAACATTCTATAGTAGGGGGACTCGGCAGTGCTGTAGCTGAAGTAATAGCTGAAAAAGGTATCGGAGTTGAATTCCATCGCTTCGCTGCTCCAGATAAATTTACCGATATAACAGGCAGTTGCGATTATTTATTGAAATATAATGGACTTTCTGTTAAAGATATTTCAGGAAAAATCTTAAAGATAATTTCAAAATCAAGAAAATATGGCTAAGAAAACTATCTCTATAGGAATTATTTGCTTTAACGAGGAACTAAATGTGGCTCCTGCTTATAAAGAGCTTACAGCAGTGGTAGATAAAGTTAAGCAATACGGTTTCGAATTTATTTTTGTTGATAATAACAGTACTGATAATACCAGGGAAGAGATTAGAAAGATTGTAAAATTTGATAAAAGAGTCAAAGGAATTTTTCTATCTAGAAATTTTGGTCCGGAGGCATCTACTCAAGCATCTTTAGACTATGCAACAGGAGATGCATACATTTGCTATGAAGGTGATATGCAGGATCCTCCCATGGTTATTTTGGATTTTATAAGGGAATGGGAAAAAGGATATAAGGTCGTTGTGGGAGTACGGAACAAATTAAATGACAGCCTTTTTATGACTTTTATTCGTAGAGCCTATTATAGAATTTTCAGGACAATTTCAAATATAAATGTCCCAGTTGATGCGGGCAGTTTTGCTTTACTTGACAAAAAGGCTATGGATGCAATTAGAAATATGCCGGAAAAATATAGGTTCAATCGGGGTCTTAGAGCTTGGGTTGGTTTTGAAACTACTTTTGTTATATACCAAAGACGCAAAAGAGAAAGGGGCAAAAGTTCTTATAATTTCTTTGGTTATATCCATCATGCCGAAAGAAGTTTTTTCGGATTTTCATATCTGTCGTTAGATATTATTGTCTATTTGGGGCTTTTTATAGTTTTACTATCATTTGTCTGGATGGTATCAAATATCTTTTCCTTTTTTATTTTCGGACAACAAATAAAAGAATCAACTCTAATATTGCTCTTAATAGTCCTATTTGGCGGAATCCAACTTTTAGCTTTGAGTATAATTGGAAAATATATTCAGGTTATTGTTGAAGAAACTAAAAACCGGCCAGTTTATATTGTAGAAGAAGTTGTAAGGAGAAAAAAATAAGTTATTTTTTCTTCAAAGATCTCGGCAAAATCATCTGCGCATATCTTCCCCATTCTGTATCCAAAGGTATTTGGTATCCCTCCCTTGTAGCTTCTATTAGACTCTCCATTGCAAATTCTAAATACTCTACCCTCAGTAAATGTTCCCATGAGGAAACAGGAACAGTTTTCTCATTGACCTTATCAGGATCAACTCCCGCATTAATTAACATTGCCTGAGTTTGGGCATCTTTTAAAAAATTTCTAAGCTGTAGTCTTAACGTTGATCTTGAAGAAACAGGGCTTGCTCCGATTTCAAGCATCATATCACTTGCCTCATCAAGTGATACTTCCCTACGCCCTGAAATACCATGAGAAAACTCTCTCTGTCTTGTAATAATCTCGTTTAATGTATCAATAACAGGTTGTTTTGCTTCCGGTGTTGTAAGTCCTCGAAAAAAATTTCTTGCTATAAAATCCCCCATCCTTTCATGAAGAGGAGCAAAAGTATGAGTTGTCTGATGATCAGCAAGATCAGTCAAACGATGCTCCAATGAATCGTAAACCCCTTGTTCTACCAGATATTCATCACTATATGCCAGACTTGAAACTAAAATAAAAATATCTTCAGGAACTTTATTTTGTATAAGGCGAAGGCCTAATGTTTCATTGCTGATTGCCAATTTTTGGGCAAAATCAGGTACTGCCTCCCTGTAGTAATCAGCTTCTTCCCACTGGCGTCTTCCTGCATGAGAAACATTCATGCCGTTTACTATTGTCTCAAGGCTTACTTCATATCCTGCCCTCTGCATTATAGTTCCATAATGAACAGCCAAACTTGCAGAACGTCCCTGATGCATTCTCGCCATTCCCCACCAAAGCCGGTTATCTTTATAATCAGTTAAACCATGCATGCACGGTCCTTCCATAGCAAGTCTGACAGAAGTAAGTGAACCTTTAACTCCATCCTTGTAAAAAGCAGTTTGAACTGGTTTAGATACTTCTCCTCTTAAAACATTAACTATTTCTGGATCATGAGATAATTCTTTTTGTCCAAAAACCATAAGAGACGAATTTTATACCAATAATCCTATAAAAACAATTCTGTCTGTAAAGATAAAAAAAATTACTGTAAAATACATAAAATGAATTATGGGTAGACTCAAAAAACAATCATTAATATTATCGCTTCTATTGATAACCTTTCTCTCTCTCATTTCGTATGCAGCTTTAATCCCTTTCTTGGGATTTTATAACGAAGATTTCTTTTTTGGTTATGTAGCACATTTTTACGGGATAGCGGGGATATTAAAAGCTTTAGCAGTTGACAGACCGTTTAATGGCTACTTATTAGCTTTATACTACAGTTTACTTCGGGATAATGTTTTTTTCTGGCACCTTTTTATTTTTTTTGTCAGGCTCCTGGGTGGATATACTCTATTTTTCTTACTTAAGAAAATATGGCCAGATAAATTATTGGTTGTTACTTCAATAACTATACTATTCCTGCTCTATCCCGGCTTTCTGCAACAACCATTGCCATTAGGATATGGCGTCTGGATTACAACTCTAACCATATGGGTACTCTCCCTGGCTTTCACCGTTCTCGCCCTCAAGACAACTAATAAAATTAAATTCATATTTTTTACTTTGATATCCATTGTCATGCAAATAAACTCATCCCTTCAACTGGAATTCTTTATCGGGATGGAGGCTCTAAGACTGCTAATTATTACTTATATTTTACAAAAGAAAATTTCTTTTAAGACAATTAAAAAAACTCTTCTTAATTGGAGTCCTTATATCATCGCCTTGTTATTATTCATCTTATGGCGTATCTTTATATTTAAAAGCACAAGAGAAGTAACTGATATTAACTGGGTAGTAAAAACATTTTATTTAAATCCTGCCTGGATTGCTAAAATACCCCTGGAGATAATTCAAGGTTTCGCTCAATCTATAATCTTTTCATATTTTATCCCAAGCATTATTAATTTTATTAGAATTCCTCTTCATTACGCTGTAGTTTCAATAATTTTTGGAGCAGCGTCTGGGATACTTGCTTATTTTGTCTTCAAGAAAATTAAAGAAGATAATTACAGTCAAAAAACCTTTGGTAAACAACTTTTTCTTCTCGGATTGATTTCCGTATTGATTGGTTTAATTACAATAATTATTTCGGGTCGTGTTGTCAGGGTATATTATGCCCATGACCGTTATACTCTTCCTTTAATAATTGGTGTTTGCTTCATTATTGTTGGATTCCTGCTTTTTAAAATCCCGCAAACTATCCATAAATGGATTCTTATTACATTAATATCATTATCCGTTACTTCTAATCTATTAAACGGTTTTTACCGTGCCGATAGTTGGCAAAAACAAAAAAATCTTTGGTGGCAGCTTTATTGGCGAGCCCCTCAAATTAAAGACAATACCATGTTGATATTGGATTTCCCACCTATTGAAAATAGTAATATTTTCAAAAATATTATCAATAAAACCAGATGGTATCAATTTTATTGGGTAGATTATCAGGTGTGGGCTCCGGGAAATTTCTTTTTTAAGTTTGATAGCCCCCCAGAAAAACATTTCCGGGGCGACCTCCTCGCAGAAAAAGATATAATCTATAAAATAAAAAATAACATTGTTGAAACTTACGTAGATCGGGACATGCCTTATATTAGAGATTTTCGCAACACCGTTGTAGTCACAGTACCCAATGATTCTTCTTGTTTGTGGGTATTGGATAAAGATAGAAATGTACTGCCTTCTTATGCTAGTGAGTTATTGAAGTCCAGCCTCTCGTACTCTGATGTAAACAAATTAGTTAAATCAGATATTCCTATTAAACCACCCGAAGAAATCTTCGGCGCTGAACCTCCTCACGACTGGTGCTACTTCTTTGAGAAGGCATCCCTTGCCAGACAACTAAAAGATTGGAATAAATTATCTCAGCTAAAAAAGGATGTCCTTCAAAAGAATCTTATGCCAAATGACCCGAATGAATGGCTGGTTTTTGAAGATAACATAAGATAGAATGTCTAAATTATGAAAAACATATGTTTAATTGGCGCGGGCAATATTGGTTCCCGACATTTGCAAGGCCTTAAAAAAACTACTACTGCACTTTCCATTGAAGTTATTGATCCCTCGGAGCAATCTCTAACTACTGCACAAGAAAGATACAGACAGATTAGTTCATCCACTAATCATAATATTCTCTTCAACAAAGATTTAAAAACTGTCTCAAAAAATATCGATTTGGCCATTATTGCCACTTCCTCGAATGTCAGAAGAAAAGTTACTGAAGAATTATTAAGAAACTCAGAAGTTAAATATTTAATACTTGAAAAAATATTATTTCAGAAAAAAGAAGATTATACTGCGATCGAAAAATTATTAAAAAGGAAAGGCATCAAAACTTGGGTAAATTTCAGTATGCGAACCATGCCTTTTTATCATGATTTAAAGGATAAATTTAACGGGAAGATCCAAATGAATGTTTCCGGCAGTCAATACGGCCTGATCACTAACGCTATCCATTTTTTGGATTACATTGCTTTTTTAACCGATTGCTACGATTTTACGGTGAGTCTAGATGGGTTGGACAAAAAATTAATTAAGAGTAAACGAAATGGTTTTTCGGAATTAAACGGCACAATTAATGTTTATTTTAAAGATGGCAGTACGGGTTCTTTCACCTGTTATCCTGAAGGCAACGCACCTTTTATCATTGAAATTTTTTCTTCCGATTGCCGCTACATCTCAAAAGAATCGGAAAGAAAAGTTTTTACTTCATCATCTCATAATAAATGGATTTGGAAAGAAATAGAAAGCAATCTCCCCTACCAAAGCGATATGACTAATATTGTTGCTGAAAGCATCCTAAACAGCGGAAGATGTTCCCTAGCGCCGTATTCACAAGCTTCAAAAATTCATCTGCAGTTTCTTGAGAGTCTATTAATTTTTTTGAATAAATCGTCCGGAAAAAAATTCGATTTTTATCCGTTTACCTAAAATGATCAAAAATACAAAACAAATTTTATTGGTCGGTGCCGGTCCCATGGCTGTGGAATATGCCAAGGTATTAAAGGATTTAAAACTTGATTTTACGGTTGTGGGAAGGGGAGAGGAAAGCGCCAAAAGATTCAATGAAACAGTGGGGCAAGCTGTTATTGAAGGCGGAATTGAAAAATTTTTTGAATCCGGTATCCCATATCCCAAACAAGCAATAGTTGCAGTTTCGGAAGAGCAATTGGGAAGAACAACGAGGTTTTTATTAGAACAAGGTATCAAATCAATACTTGTTGAAAAACCTGCCGGTTTGGATTTTGATGATATAAAAGAGGTAAAAGAAATATCCGAAGAGACAAATTCTAAAGTTTATGTAGGATATAACAGAAGATTTTATGCTTCAGTTAAAGCCGCCCAAGAAATAATAAAACAGGATAATGGCGTCTTATCTTTCTTCTTTGATTTTACTGAACCTGATTTTAAGATTGCACCGCTTAAAAAAGCTCCGGGAGTTAAAGAAAATTGGTTTTTGCAGAATTCAACTCATGTCATTGACATGGCATTTTTTCTTGCAGGCACACCTGTCAAAATACTGGCAAAAACTTCCGGTAGTTTACCTTGGCATAAAAAGGGCGCAATTTTCGCAGGAGCGGGAATAACAAATAAGAATGCTTTTTTTTCATACCATGCTGATTGGAAAGGACCGGGCAGATGGAGCGTTGAGGTGGTTACTAAAAAACATAAATTATTCTTCAGGCCTCTGGAAAAATTACAAATACAGAACCTCGGAACTTTTGAAATCACAGATGTCAAAATAGATGATAATCTTGACATCCAATTTAAACCGGGAATTTATGAACAAGTTAAATCATTCATAGGGGATAAAAGGAATCTTTGTACAATTGATGAACAAATAGAAAATCTAAAATTCTACAGCCAAATATTAGAAGGAAATTCTTAAATAGCCGTCCACCCTCCATCCACCATTAAAGTCGCTCCCGTAATGTAAGACGCTGCATCCGAGGCTAAAAATAAAACAGCAGAGGCAATCTCTTCCGGCTTACCCATCCTTTTAAGAGGAGTATTTTTACTATAATTTTTTACAAACACTGGATTTTGGTTATCAAAAATCCCGCCTGGACAAATGGTATTAATTCTGACATTATCGCTGCCGAAATATGATGCTAAGTATCTGTCAAAATTTATCACACCTCCTTTTATAGCCGGATACTCCGGCGGGGGAGACATCCCAGTGTCTTCATATATATTAAAATTATTTCCCACTATCCCATAAATTGAGCCAAAATTTATTAAACTCCCACCTTTTTGCTCTCTCATAATCAAACACACCTTCCTGCTGATCCAGCAATAACTGTTTAAGTGCATATCAACATTCTTTCGCCATGACTGCAGGGATATCTTTTCGGGTTCTCCTCCCCAGTCAGGAGTCCTGGGGTAAGCTGTATTAACCCATATATCAATCTTTCCGTACTTAGATTTTAATTTATCTATGACCTGATCGATTTTAGCTAGATCTGTCACATCAAATTCTTCAAATTCTGCATCCTCTAAACTCTTTAATAATTTTTCTGCTTTTTCTTTATTAATATCTAAAATCACAACCTTAGCTCCTGCATCTGCCAAAGCTTTTGTTACTTCTGTTCCTATCAAACCAACTCCCCCTGTTACAAAAGCGGTTTTCCCTTTTAATTCAAACTTCTTTAGGTAATTCATGGGTGTATTATACCCTCTTTCATTAAAAATTCTATAAATTTAAAATCAAGTTCTGAATCTATATCTGTTCGGGAGATATCATTCATCACATAGACAATTGAGTCATCTGTAACAACATTTTCCCCTTCCCCCATTAAAAAATCTCTGCTGTAAATATAAATTGACGCATTCATATCATATACTTTTGGTGCATCTTGTCTTCTTAAAAAATTCCCTTTTTTCGATAAATGAACTTTTCCTTGTTGATCTTCTTCTACCATATTAAAATAGGGATTTCTGTGGGCAGCAACCACGCTGAATATGGTTTTCGGTTTCTTTTCTAAGAATAATTTATAGATATTTTCCAGATCCTCCGTTGTTCTGACAGGAGAAGTTATATCCAGATCCATTACCGCATCAAATCTTTCCCCAAAATATTCTTCTGAAGCTTTAAGCGCATGTTTTATGACTCCAACTTTTCCTGCAGTGTCCGTTGCAAGATCATCAGGCCTCATGAAAGGAACTTCTGCCCCAAATTCCTTAGCTATTTGGGCAATTTCCTCCGAATCAGTGCTGATGACAATATGTTTAGCTCTACCCCACTCTTTTGCCTGCTTTATCGTGTAATAAATCAAGGGCTTTCCCAAGAGCTTCCTGATATTTTTTCCCTTAACTCCTTTTGACCCGCCTCTGGCACAAATTGTAATGATCAAGTTATCCATTTTTAAATGCTATTATTTTCTTAAATAGATCAGCTGCTTCTTCTAAATTATTCATCATCTTTGGATTATTAATATTATCAAAAAAATATTTTATTTGCTCTCTATATTCTTGACCCTTATCATAATCTAATCCCAAGCTCTTATGTAGAGTCTCTTTTTTGTATTCTCTAATTTCAGCATTAAAAACATCTCCAATTATTGTTAAGTCTTCAAAATCAATTTGTATATATCTTTGATGGAGTTGGCTAAAAAAATTAATATGAATATTGGCAGGGCCGAGCTTTGTTGAAACATGGATATCTGCCCAATCTTCTGCATCTACAGTTACCTTACCTCGTTTTGAAAAATTACCGCTTATCTTATCAACAGGTCCTGCAAGGTATGAAATATAATCAATCTCATGCGATAGATCAAGAATAACTCCCCCTCCCATACCCGAATTAGCCGAATAAGTTTTAAGATAATCTCTACCTGGACGCCACAAAGGATAAAAAGAGGTACAAACTGCTCTTATGTGCAAAATCCTTCTTTTATTGATGTATTTCTTAAGTTGTTCAATAACAGGATGGAAACGCATGCAATAGGCAACATATGTAACCAAATGATTTTTTTTAACCAGCTCAACCAGCTTTTCCAATCCTTTGATATCTTTATCTATCGGTTTTTCAATAAAGAGCCTGCAGCCAAGTTTAGCGCACTTAGTTGCTGTTTCTATATGAAGCGATGTGGGGTTGGTGATAAATGCAATGTCCGGTTTTAATTTTTCTACCTCATCCCAAGAATTTAATTCCCGGATACCCAAATCATTACGAGCAGAACTTGCTCCTGAACGGAAAGCATACAATTGATGATGGTAATCATCCAGTAAAATCTTTGCATGTCTTTGCCCAATGGAACCCAAACCAAAGAAAACTATTTTCATTATTTTAATAATTAGAAATTATACATTAACTTATCCTTTTTGTGCTATTATCTTTCTTATGTTAAATCCTCAAAACATTGCTTTTGCAATAATAACTTTTTATCCAGGGTGGTATCGGGGTAAAACAAGAAGTTTGTCTCACACTGATAAGATCCGCGGAGATTTAGCGCTTGAATTTATACAAAAAACTATATCTTTAAATTACCAGTTAGTAATTACAGACGGATACAGCTCAAAAAGTTTCCGGAAAGAACTAAAAAAATTTTCCGGTATAAAAATAATAAAAAGAAGAAGCAATAAACGCTCCTCTGCAAAACGGCAAGCATTTAAAACAGCATCTCAACTTCCTGAGGTAAAGGTTATTATTGCAACGGAGCCGGAAAAAGTTTCTTTAATAAACAGCGCAGATATTATTGCTAAACCCCTTTTGGAAAATACATCAGATATTCTTATTCTTAAGCGGGAGAAACAATTATTTCAAGAAACCTACCCTGATTATATGCATGATTCAGAAGTTGAGGGAAACAGAATATACAATCAGGAGTTAAGATTGCATAACATACTACCTGAAAAAAGCGAAGATCTGGATTGGTTTTTTGGACCAAGAGCTTTCAGAAACAACCGAAAGATAATATCCCTATTTATAAAAAAACCCGGTTTCGAAATTGGCAATAACGAGCTTTTCGAAGGATACTTTGATTCAGATGTATCATTTTTCCCGCTTGTTCTGGCCTTAAAGAAAGGGTTCCGATTAAAAAACCTTCAAATCCCGTTTGCTTATCCCAAAATGCAAAAAAAGAATGAAAGCTTCGGAGCCAGAGATTTTTTTATTAAAAAAAGGGAAGCGCAACGTTTAGGAATACTCCTTGAACTAATGCAGCTATTAGATTACTTAAAAAATAAATAACTCTTTACATCAGTCTCGCAATATTATTAAATATCTAAATTCAAGATAAATTATGAAGGTGATTATACTTTGCGGCGGCATTGGAACCAGATTAAAAGAAGAGACTGAATTCAAACCCAAACCCATGGTCTATGTGGGAAACAAGCCTATTATTTGGCATATCATGAAAATATATGCTCATTTCGGCTTTAATGAATTTATTCTGGCATTAGGATATAAAGCTGACTATATTAAGGAGTTCTTTCTAAACCAGAAAGCGTTTACGAATGACTTTACTTTGGAAACTGCAAGTTTTGAAGCCGATTATCATTTACATAATCGTCAGGAACTAAATGATAATTTCAAAATTACCTTTGTTGATACAGGTCTTGATACGTTTGTCGGAGAAAGAATTCTGCTTTGCAAGAAATATATCCCCGAAAAAGATAAGTTGTTTATGGTAACTTATGGCGACGGCGTAGCGGATATCAACATAGGGAGTCTAGTACAATTCCACAAAAAGAGAGGAAAAATCGGAACCATTACAGGGGTGCATCCGCGCTCCAAATATGGGCTTGTTGAAACTCTCAGATCAGGCACGGTCACCAAATTTATCGAAAAACCTGTTCTTAACGATTGGACAAACGGCGGTTTCATGGTCTTTGATAAGCGGATTTTTGAACATATCAAAAAGGGAGAAATGGAACATCTGGCTCTAAAAAGACTGGTTAAAAAGAAACAGTTATCCTTATATAAACATCATGGTTTCTGGTTTGCAATTGATACCTATAAGGAACTTGAAGACTTAAATAAAATCTGGGGTCAGACTAATCCGCCATGGAAAGTTTGGTAATATTTAAGTATAAATATTGGCAAAATTCTTCAATATTTCGGATAACCTGTTTAAATGCTCTCCCGTTAAACCCTGGTGAAGACCGATTATTACCCCTTGCTCCATAATAAAATCGGCAACAGGATAATTTTTCTGTGTATCCCTGTGGGCAATTTTTCTAAACCCAGGTTGATTTAATATATTGCCTGTGAAAATCGGTCTGGTCTGGACATTATGTTCTTCAAAATATGTAATCAACTCCAGTCTAGTAAAGGGGGCTCCTTTCTTTATAGTAAACGGGAAATACATTAGTTGTGGTTGTGAATCGTGATCAAACAAAGGCGCAGTGAAAAGATCCGGGTATTTGCCAAATAATTTAATCAGATACCTAGCATTGCTTTCCCTTTTCTTAATAAATGTCTTAAGTTTATCAAGCTGGGCATTGCCAAAGGCAGCCCCCAATTCCATTGGAAGAAGATTATAGCCGATCTCTTCAAAAATATATTTTCCGTCATAAGGAATCTTGCCGATTTTATGTGAGAAGCGATCTTTTATATTTTCTGACTCGCCGTACAGAGCTGATGTCCTGCCCCACCCTCTTAAGACCTTGACTTTAGCTCTTAACTTTTCACTATTCACCATTACCACTCCGCCGTTTCCCCCTGCCGTAATAATGTGCGCCCCATAAACGCTCGTCGTTGTGATATCTGTATATGCACCCGTAGGCTTGCCTTTATATAAGGAAGCTATCGCATCGCAGGAATCCTCGATAAAAACCAGATTGTATTTTTTGGCAATTTTTCTCAGTTTCGCAAGATCCGGTACGTTACCCATAAGTATAGGAATCATTAAGGCTTTGGTTTTTTTTGAAACTGCCGCTTCCACTTTATCAGCATCGATAACATACCTTCCGGGAAGAACATCCACAAATACCGGCACCAGTCCTTTTTGAACAAGAGGTGCAACTGTCGTAGCAAAGGTTAAAATCGGGGTAATAACCTCGCTACCTGCAGGTAAGTTCATAACCTCCACCGCCAAAAGGTTTGCTGAAGATCCGGAATTAACCATAATGCCGTATTTTTTTCCAAAAATTCTGGAAACTCTCCTTTCGAATTCATCTGTTTCACGACCCATTATCGTCCTGTGTTCACGAAGAACCCTTAGTACTCTTTCTTCTTCTTCTTTTCCATGAACTGCCAAAGCATGAGATATCCTTAAGGGGTTTTTCCCGGATGAAGCTTTATTTTTTTTCATATAGGCAAATTTACTCAAAGAATATACAATAACTGCCTAAGCATTGTAAATCCCCGGTCTTCCTACGGCGTAATAGACTGCTTTCTTATCTTTCGGCACTTTCAGAATACGACGTCCATCAATAATTTTTATTCGTTTTAATATTGGATCTTTTTCCCACAGCCTGAGTGAATAAAACTCCGGCGCGTTTGAGGCAATAATACAAAGCTTAATCCCCTTTCTAAACTCTGAAAAGCTAGAGGCGATTATAACTCCTTTATTCACATAATTTTTCAAGTATTCTACATCTACCAATGGATCATAAATTGTAACTTTTGCCCTACGTTTACAAAGTTCACCCGCAATCCGCAAACCGGGGGAATCCCGTAAATCATCTGTTCCCCCCTTAAAAGCGGCTCCCAAAACAGCTATACTCTGATCTTTAACCGTGCCTAGGATTGCTTCAGCCATATCTACAATCTTTCTGGTCTGTTTCTTATTAACTGATTCCACTGCTTTAAGTAAAGACACATCTAGACCTAACAAATCCCCATAAGATATCAGGGCTGACAAGTCTTTAGGCAAACAGCTTCCCCCAAAACCACATCCTGCTTTTAAGTAAGACAGAATCCCGATTTTACTCTGGATATTTTTTGACGGAATAAATCTCCTGTCCTTATGAATTATATTTAAGACATCTTCTACATCAGTACCTGGCGTGCGCTCACATATGGCTGCTATTTCATTTGAGAAGGATACAAGAGTCGCCAAAAACACATTAGATGTATATTTGGAAAGTTCTGCTGTTTGACTACTAGTCAAAATTATAGGCGCCTTAAAAAACCTATACAGACCCGTCAATATTTTTGCGGTCTTTTTGGAATTGGTACCTATTACTATACGGTCCGGATGTAAAAAATCTTCAAGAGCTGAACCTTCCCTTAGAAATTCAGGATTAAAAGCTATTTCTGTTTGCCTCGATTTACCTCCCGCTTCTTGGAAAATTGGCGCAACGAAATTCTCTGTTGTCCCGGGAACAACAGTGCTTCTCACCACCACTATACGCCTCTTTTTATTACCCGCAAAAATTAATGCCAGTTTCCTGACTGCCGTCTCTAAAATCTGTAAATCAATAGATCCGTTTGCTGTTGGCGGAGTTTGAACGCAGATAAAAACTATTTCGCAATCCTCTATATCCTGCATCGAGGTTGAAACTTTTAAAGTTCCGCTCTGCAAACAAATTTTAAGCAACTTCTCGACACCCGGTTCATGAAAAGGCACCTCACCCCTGCTGATTTTTTCAATCCGCGAGGAATCAATATCCACCGCTGTAACGCTTACCCCTTTTGACGCTAAACCAATTGACGAAATTAGACCCACAAAACCGCACCCGATAACACCTACTCTCACTTTAAACCTCCTGCCTGATAAAACCCGAGAGTTCTCCTTATGCCTTCTGAAAGTGAAACTTTGGGAACCCACTTGATTGCTTTTTTTATTTTTTTAAGATTTGGAAGACGCCGCTTTGGGTTATCCGTCAGATAAACCTGATCCGAATTTTTCTTATAGATTATGCCGGAAATTCCGCCTGCTGCCTTATCAACCGTTTTAGCAAGCCTTGTAATAGTTATCTCTTCATCATTACCCACATTAAAAGCCTCACCTGCTGTGTCGCTGGTTAGAAGTATTAACATAGCTGAAACCGCATCAGAAATATAACAAAAACTTCTTGTTATTTTTCCGCTGCTAAAGATTGTTATCGGTTTTTTTTCAAGAGCATTCTTTATGAAATCGGGCACTACTCTACCATCATCCAACCGCAATCCCGGTCCGTAAACATTAAAAGGCCTGACAATTTTTACCGGCACGCCAAAATTGCGGAAATAAACCATGCATAAAGTTTCCGCAAGACGTTTAGACTCATCGTAACAAGCTCTTGGTCCCGTAGAAGAAACATTTCCCCAATAATTCTCCTTTGTAGGAATAAACCGCCCAAACGGATCACCGTAGATCTCGCTTGAGCTCATATATAAAAAACCGGCAAGACTATTTGATCGTGCCAGATCAAGCAGTCTTCTAGTGCCGTAAACATTTACGTCGATTGTTTCAAGCGGAAACTGGCGATACCAGACGGGAGAGGCAATACTGGCTCCGTGAATAATATAATCGATATTATCAGAAATTTTTACCTTCTTTGAGATATCACATGAAATAAATTTAATATCAGAACGACCCTGCCAAAAAGATAAACGTTTGGCAACACCTGTACGGAAGTTATCTAAACAAATTATTTTGGCAGGTTTTTTAAAAAGATATGCATTTGCATATGCCAAAGTATGCACAATGTAGCTTGGGAGAAATCCAGCGGCGCCGGCAATCAAAATACTTTTCCCCTCTAGTTTGGATAAAATATGTTTTATTGTTTCTGTAATCTCCAAAAGGTCGGATTCAATAATTGATGGGATCTGAAACCGGCTCTTACTCATTTATAAGGAAATCTTGAAAAAGGAATCTACAACTTCTTTAAGTCTGTTTAGATGTTCTAGAGTCAAACCCTGATGCAAACCAGTCATAAACCCTCTCTCCATAACTTCATCCGTAAAAGGATATTCTTTTTGCGTATCTCTGTGAGGAATATTTCTAAAACCGGGTTGTCTTAAGATATTACCCGTAGCAAGAGGTCTTGTCTGAACATTATTCTCTTCAAGATATTTAACTAATTCAATCCTCGTAAAAGGAGCATTTTTTTTAATTGTTAAAGGAAAAATCTGCCATTGAGGTTTTGCGTTTTTATTAACAACAGGAAGATAAAAAAAATCCGAGTATTTACTGTAAAGCTTAACCAAAAACTTGTAATTCCTTTCCCTAATTTTCACAAATTCTTTTAATTTATCAAGCTGTACGTTGCCAAATGCAGCGCTTATTTCCAAAGGGAGAAAATTATAGCCCACATCATCAAAGATAAATTTTCCGTCATATAAAATATCATCTATTTTTCTGGAAAAACGGCTTTCAATATTTTCCGATTCTGAAAAAACAGCAGAACTTCTTCCCCAGCCTCGGAGCATCCTTGCCCTGTTTCGGTAATCTTCACTGTTAACCATAACCATACCTCCTCCACCGGCCCCTGTAATTACATGGGATCCGTAAAAACTGGTTGTTGAAATATCTGAATATGTACCGGTTGGCCTATTATTAAATTTGGAAACTACAGCGTCACACGAATCTTCTATAAAAACAAGTTTGTATTTCTTCGCCAATTTCTGCAGTTTTTCCATATCCGGAACCAAACCAAACATAATCGGAATCATTAAAGCTTTTGTCTTTTTGGAAATTGCTTTCTCTATCTTTTCAACATCTATGATGTACTCCCCCGGTTTAACATCAACAAAAACCGGAATTAAACCTTTATTAATCAGTGGAGCAACAGTTGTGGAAAAAGTGAGAATAGGTGTAATCACTTCACTGCCTGGTGGAAGATTTAGAAGCTCTATTGCGACAAGATTTGCAGAAGAACCTGAGTTAACCATAATGCCGTACTTTTTCCCAAAAAGCGCCGAGACTCTTTTTTCAAATTCTTCCATCTCAGGCCCCATTAGGGTCCTGTGTTCTTTTAGTACCCTTACTACCCTGTTTATCTCTTTATCATCATAAACAGACTGTGCATGAGAGACTCTTAAAGTTTTACTTTTACCTGGCATATTTTTCCAAATATACATCATTAGAATATAAAATGTAAATGCCCGAAGGGGTAAATATTGACTATTTCTCTAATCATTGTTATTCTCGTTTAAACAATTCATATGAAAATTTTGATAGTGGGTGGGGGTGGATTTGTAGGTTCATGGCTTACTCGTGAATTAATCTCAAGAAAACATTCAGTTGTAATTATTGATCCTTTTATTTTTTACTCAGACTGGGATAGAAAAAGCATAAAAAGCATCAATGAATTTAAAAAGAAAAATCTGCTTAAAGGAGCTAAGGTCTACCGTAAAAAATTTGAAGAGGCCGGGGAAGAAATTTTAAAAAAAGAAAAACCGGATATCTTAGTACACCTTGCAGGGATCCCTCTTGAAAGAATTAATGACTTTGAAATTTGTTCAAAGCAAATTACGGAGGATTTAGCATTAACTCACAGAATTATAGAAGCAATAAAACAAACTCCTGTTAAAAAGTTTGTTTTTATGTCATCCATTTCCGCTTACGGAGACTGCGAAGATATAATCAATGAGGAGCATCAACTGATTCCCAAAACTCCGTATGGTTTATCAAAAGCAGGGGGTGAATTTTTAACTAAAGCAAAACTTGATAATTGGAATGTTGTTAGGACTACTAATATATACGGTTTCGGAGATATGAATTCACGGGCAAGCAATATCATCTTAAGCAAAATTTTAAAAGGTGAAAAATTTTGGATTAATAAAAATATTGTAATGGATTTCATTTATGTAAAGGATCTTGTAAGAGGGATTGCGGATGTTGCTCTGAAAGCTCCTACAAAAGAGGTTTTTCATATAAGCGGAGGACATGCGGTCAGCTTATTTAAATTTGTTGATATTTTAAAAAGATATTTTAAATTTGAAGTTGAAGTAAAAGATTTACAGGATAGACCAAAGCGGGGTACAATGGACAACAAGAAAGCTAAAAAAATTATCGGGTGGTTTCCAAAAATGAGTTTGGAAAAGGGGGTTGCCGATTATATAAAGTATGTCAAGAAATTCAAATTCGCTTAAAGGGTTTTACAGAAAGAGCAACAACTGTCTTATTTGTGGAAGTAAAAAACTAACACGCTACTTATCCCTAGGAAATGCTGCTCCCGCAAATTCTTACCTTACAAAAATGCAATTAAAAAAGAAAGAATTTAAAGCTCCACTGGAGGTATATTTTTGTCATAATTGCCATCTAGCTCAACTTTTGCATATTGTAGATAGAGCTTATATTTATCGCCATTATGATTATTTTTCCTCAACTTCCCCGATGCTGGTTAAACACTTTGAAGAATATGCTCTAGAGGTTTTTAACCGTTTCCCCAAACAAGCAAGACATCTGGTTGTTGATATAGGGAGTAACGATGGGGTATTACTGAAACCCTTTAAAAACTTAGGTGCCAAGGTTTTAGGAATAGATCCAGCGAAAAATATTGCCAAGATTGCAAACAGTGAGGGTATTGAAACCATTGCAGATTTTTTCAGCAGTAAAAAAGTACCCGGTCTTATAAAAAAATACGGTAAGGCCGAGATAATTACATCAAACAATACCTTGGCTCATACAGATGCCCTCCATGATATTTTTGAAGGAGTAAGAGAATTTCTGGATGATAAAGGTGTTTTCGTTTTTGAAATTCAGTATCTGGCGGATCTTTTGAGTCATAATGAATTTGATAATACGTACCATGAACACATTTGTTTCCATGCAGTTTCTCCCCTTATCTTTCTTCTAAAAATGCACTCAATGAAAATGATTGATGTTATTCACACTGATACCCACGGAGGGGGAATTATGGTTTTTGCAGCCCATGAATCAGCTTCTTTTCCAACCAGCAAAGCCGTTGGAGAGTTTTTGGAAAATGAAAGTCAATTAGGACTCAATAAGCTATCAACTTATAAAAAATTTGCTTTAAGACCTCCGCTTGTTAAGAAAAAACTTACTAAAATGCTTTTGGATCTGAAGAAGAAGGGTAAAAAAATTACGGCTTATGGAGCTTCTGCCAAGGCAACAACACTACTGCAATACTGCGGCATCGGAGCGAATATAATTGATTACATTACTGACAGCGCTCCCTCTAAAATCGGGAAGTTCACTCCCGGAACACATATTCCGATTGTTCCTGAAGATACCTTAAAAAAGCAAACACCTAATTATATTGTTATCACTGCATGGAATTATGCCCAACATATAATGGAGAAAAAGGAACCCTGGTTTAAAGAAGCCGGCGGAAAATTTATTATACCAATCCCGGAACCCAAAATAGTCTAAGTGGGTCTTCGACTGTTTCGAATATCCACATATTCAAATAATTCCTCAAAACTAGCTAAATCACCTTTTTGCTGATAACGGGAAATTCTGGAAAGTTCTTCATAAAAATGTTTAAACACCGGTTCAAGTTTTTGCCCTTGGGAACCTTTCACCATTCTGCCCCAATCAAATTTGTGGGGATCCGGTACGGCTGCATAAACTTCAACAGGTAAATTCTTACCGTTAATTGTTTTGACTAGGCCAAGCATCGCCCGCACTATCTGATGTGGATTAGTAAAAGCTATTGTTCTGTATAAATTATTTTCCATAGAATACTCCAGAAAAGCATCACCTTCCTGTTTTGTTTGATATCCGGGGTTACTGAAAACGACATCTTCCTCGGTAACACCCATCCCAACTAAGCGCCTTTTCATAAGGGTTTTACCCGGATGAGCCATTCCGGGCGTAGTTTCACCCAATCTTTCTCCTTCTGTTCCGGGAACTATAATTTTTTTAACCATCTCCTGCTGATATAAATTGACTGCTAAACCGTAAAAAGTTTCTTTTGGAGCATCAAAATAAGAACGGCCAAAAAAATAAAGAATGTCACATGGCTTGGCTGGTCTGTCATTACAAAGCAATTTGTAGGCTTTTTCTGAATCCTGCCACCATTTTTCGCTTTCAGTAAATTCTATCGGAGCAGCCCCGGGTGTCATTTCAATTTTTGAGCTGTCATTCATATATTTAAGCAGATTTAAAAGTTACAGTTTTTGCTCCCATTTTTGCCAGAAGATATTTTCCCAGTATTGCAAAAGTTCCCAGAGCATAAATAATAGATTTTTTAATACTGATAGAGGTATGTGCCGCTTTATAATTACAGCGCATAGGAACCTCACCAATCTTCATATTATTAAATTTTGCCTGGCAGATAATCTCAAAACTGTAAAGGTAATTGTCTGATGTTCCCTCATAACTTAAACTCTCGATCAGACGTTTGCTGTACACCCGAAACCCTGTATGAAATTCTGTCAAATTAACACCCAATACAAGTCTGTCAATAAAACTAAGACCTAGGTTTGCGAAATATCTTTCAAGCGGCATACCGTCATCAATTGCATGTTTAAGGTTAGTAAAACGGGATCCTAGCAAAAAATCAAAACCTGTCTCCATTTTTTTTATAGCGGCTGGTACGACTGACTGATCGTATTGACCGTCACCATGAATTTCCACTGCATAATCGGCCCCCAGCGGCAAAACTTTTTTCAGACCATATTTTATATTTGCACCATAACCTCCATGTTTATGAGTGTAAGTCTCAAGTCCTAAACGTTTTGCCACCTCAACCGAGTTATCACTTGACCCGTCATCCACCACAATAACTTGACTAAAAACGCCCTTTGGTAACCCCCTATAAGTGCTTGCAATCATGTCGGCACAGTTATAAGTCATGATGATACCCAGGACTTTTGGTAAACGCCTACTTTTTACTGTTTTCATAACTTCGATATTGTACTATCTTACAACATCTCCTGTAAATGTTAGAAAGGGTAATGTAAAATAAGAAGTAAACTTAAAATTATGGCAAATTCTAGAGCACTAGAAATTACTTCCAGAATAGGCTGTGTTAATATGTGCCAATTTTGTCCCCAGGAACTTTTGATTGGTCGCTATTCTAAACTGCCAAAAGAAACAAGAAAAATCATTTTAGATTTTGAAACCTATAAAAAAAGTTTAAGGACTGTTCCTAAAGACGTCAGGATAGATTTCTCCGGTATGGCAGAGCCATGGCTCAATAAAAACTGTACTGAAATGGTTCTGTACGCCTACAGTCACGGATTTAAAAGAATAACTATTTTTACAACCACGGTTGGTATGACTGTAGCTGATGTCCAAAAAATTAAACATATTCCTTTCGAATTCTTTTGTTTACACCTGGCGGATAAAGAAGGTTATTCTAAAATCAAAGTCACTAATCAATATTTGAAGGTTCTAAAAGAAATCAAAAACGCGAATATTTCAAACCTCAATTTTATGGCTTTGGGTAAGCTCCATCCTAAGCTTAAACCTTTATTTAACGGTCTTCTGGAATCTCCCCCTTTGGTATCAAGAGCAGGAAATCTGCCTTCTTTTCCAAAAATCAATAAAACCGGCCCCATTACTTGTTGCCGACCCGAAAGGCTTCAACACAATGTATTATTACCAAATGGCGATGTGCTTTTTTGTGGAGACGACTATGGAATGACTCAAATTTTAGGAAATTTGCTAAGAGAATCTTACGAAGATATTTTCAAAAACAAGCCCTTTGAAAATATTCTAAGACTTCTTAAAAGTGAGAAAAATGGCGATATTATCTGTCGGCATTGTGAGCATGCGGTGTATGATCCGGCAGCTGCCGGGCTGATAAGAAGTCATTTTCGAGCTTTTAAAAAAAGTTTCTTAAATTTAATCTCCTAACCCCAGTAAGAGTCTGGCCTCTTTGCTGATTTTTGCAGGACTCCAGGCAGGGATGAAGGTTAATTTTACTACTACATATTTTACTCCTTTTACCTTCCTGACTGCCTCTCTCACAGCTTTTTTAAGCTCTGAACCATAAGGACACATCAGACTTGTTAGTGTCATTAAAATTACAATCTTCCCTTCTTTTATCCTGATATCATAAATTAACCCCATATCCACAATATTAAGGCGAATTTCCGGATCAAAGACTTTTTTTAAAGCTTTCAGGACTAGTTTTTCCATATCAATCCTTAAGAGCTTTCTTTAAAACTTCTAAACTAAGTAATGCACACCTCGTTCGGGAGATTGTTAATTGAATCCCTAGAAGTTTTAGTACTGTATTTTCATCAAATTTCTTAATTTTATCTATATGCTTTACTTTTTTTGCTTTACCTACCAACAAACTTGCAGCAGCTTGAGATATCAAGCAACCCTCACCTGAGAAAACTATATCAGCAATTTTGCTTTGGTCTATTTTTATATCAACTCTTAAGATATCACCACACATGGAATTTTCTATCTCTGCGCTTCGAGTCGGCTTTTGTATCATCCCCTTAAAAGGGGATGACCGACCATGATAAAGAATAACTTCCTCAGTAAAATACATCATATCTTTTTTAGAGATAGCTTAATTTTTTCTAAAGCCTTAACTAACTTATCTATTTCTTCCCGATTATTGTAAATATAAAAACTTATCCGGGCACTCGCGTGAATACCCAATCTTTGATGCAGAGGCATAGCGCAGTGATGCCCAGCCCTGATGGCAATCCCCTCATAATCTAAAAAGGCAGCCAAATCATGCGGGTGGATGCCAACCATATTAAAAGCAATAATACCACCCCGTTTTTTTGCATCTTTAGGTCCATAAATAGTCAGCTCTGTTATTTTCTTAAGCTTTTTAAGTGCATAATCAGTCAAGACTTCCCCTTCTCTTCTGATCTTTTCCATCCCCAAAGTATTTAGATAGTTTATAGCTTCACCCAAACCGATCACCCCTTCAATATTAGGAGTGCCGGCCTCAAACTTTTGAGGGGTAGCCGAGTAATCCACCTCCTGTAGACTTACTTTATTAATCATCCCGCCTCCGGTTAAAAACGGCGGCAAAGTTTGAGCGATATTTTTTTTCATCCATAACACTCCCACGCCAGAAGGGCCTAACATTTTATGCCCGGAAAAAGTATAAAAATCACACCCTAATTTAGCTACATCCACCTTCATATGTGGCACTGCTTGGGCTCCGTCAACTAAGACTAAAGCACCAGCTTGATGAGCTTGTTTAACAATCTTCTCAACCGGGTTAATTGTACCCAATACATTAGAAACATGTGTAATTGCTACTAAAGACACCCCTTTTAAAAGTTTCTCCAGTGAAGATAACTTCAACTCGCCACTCTCATCAATATCAAGAAAAACTAATTCTGCTCCTTTTCTCTTAGCCAGTTCTATCCAGGGAACTAAATTGCTATGGTGCTCCATGATAGAAACCAGAATTTTACCGCCTTTTTTTACATTCACTTCACCCCAAGTTTTAGCTACTAAATTAATGGCTTCTGTAGTATTTTTGGTAAAAATTATTTCATCTGCTTCAGTATTAATAAATTTGGCAATTTTCTTCCTTACACCTTCAAATCTTTCGGTAGCTTCTTCTGACTCTTGGTAAATCCCCCGATGGACATTTGCTGAGTAATTCTCATAAAAATCTACCACCGACTTTATCATCTGCTTTGGTTTTAAAGAAGTAGAAGCGGAATCAAAGAAAATAAGTTTTCTGTCTTTTTTGTTTAAAATCGGAAAATCATTTTGAACTTGTTTTATCATATTGCTCCCTCCATTTCCAACCTAATCAGCTGATTCAGTTCTATTGCATATTCAAAAGGGAGCTCTTTTACTAAAGGCCTAATAAAACCATTCACAATCATAGACTGCGCTTCAGCCTCTTCAATTCCCCGGCTTTGCAGATAAAAAATCTGCTCCTCGGAAATCTTGGAAACTGTGGCCTCGTGAGAAATCTCCGAATTCGGACCAATAGCAGTAATTGCCGGATAAGTCTCAGATACAGATTTATCATCTAAAATCAGGGCTTGGCATACTGTTTTAGATTTAACACCTTTAACGCCTGATCCTACTTTGACCAGACCGCGGTAAGAGGTAGCACCCCCATGATGACTAATGGATTTGGAGATGATCACGGATGAGGTCTCGGAAGCTAAATGCACAGCTTTCCCGCCGCAATCCTGCCTTTGCCTTTCCCCGGCTATTGCCAAAGCTAACATAACAACCTTTGCTCCTCTTCCGGCAAGCAGTGCTGAAGGGTATTTCATAGTCAGTTTTGAACCACTGTTAAAATCTACCCACTCCATGATTCCATCCTCCTCTACTAAAGCCCGTTTAGTTACCAGATTATAGACATTCTTGGACCAATTCTGCACCGTGGTATAACGGACCCGGGCCTTATTTTTGACAATTATTTCCACCACCCCGGCATGTAAACTATCTGTGGTATAAACCGGGCTGCTACAACCTTCAATATAATGGACAAAACTACCCTCATCAGCAATAATTAAAGTCCGTTCAAATTGACCGATGTTTTTGGCATTCAGGCGAAAATATGCCTGAAGCGGCAAATTTATGCAAACTTTAGGCGGCACATAAATAAAACTACCGCCAGACCAGACTGCACTATTTAAGGAAGCAAATTTGTTGTCGTTGATCGGTATAATCGTCCCAAAATACTGTTTTACCAAATCCGGATACTTCTGCAAACCCTCATCCATACTTAAAAACACCACTCCCTGCTTCTTTAAATCCTTCAGCAGTGAACCATACACCATCTCGCTATCCCACTGAGCCTTAACACCTGCCAAAAACTTTTGTTCCAGCTTGGGTATACCCAGCTTGTCATAAGTTTTTTTAATTTGCACGGGCACATCCTTCCAAGTGTGCTTAACGCTATCCGCAGATTTTACAAAGTAGTGAATTTTACTAAAATCTAGTCCTGATAAATCCCCGCCAAAAGTTGGCAAAGGCATTTTTTCAAAATACTTCAAAGATTGTAACCGCAATTTCTTCATCCATTCCGGCTCTTTTTTGTAAGCCGAAATATTTTCCACTACTTGTCTGTTTAAACCATTAAATTTTGGCATAGCCTTTTTCCTCTATCTCGCTGACTAATTTATGACTACCAGTTTTAACAAATTCCCCAGCCCGCAAAATATGGACAAAATCTGGCCTGATAATTTTAGGTAGTTTTTGATTGTGGGTAATTAAGACTACCCCGGTATTTTTTTTGATTTGTCCTTTGATTACCAGAGCTACCTTTTTTAAAGCATCGACATCCAAGCCAGAATCTATCTCATCAAAAATCACGAATTTAGGTTTTAAGCTTAAGACTGTTAACATTTCTGCTTTTTTCTTTTCCCCACCAGAGAAACCGTCATTAATATACCGCTCAAGCATTTCTTCATTTATACCTAAAAGTTTGGCATTCTTTTTAATTTGTGAATAAATTCTTTTGATATTTATTTCGTTGTTACCTCTCAATTCCTTGTAGGAAGAGAATATCAATTGACCTAAACTTACTCCCTCCACGGCAATTGGATTCTGAAAAGCCAAAAAAAGCCCCTTTTTGGCCCTTTCGTTTGTCTTTAGAGAAAGCAGGTTGCATAAACCTAACATTACCCGACCATTTTTAACTTGATAACTGGGATGGCCCATCAGCGTGAGAGCTAAACTGGATTTTCCTGAACCATTCGGCCCCATAATTACATGAGTCTCGCCTGATTTAACAACTAAACTGATGTTTTTTAGAACTATCTTTTCCGCCACGGAAACAGTTAGATCTTGAATAATTAAAGAATTTGACATCCCTCATCCTGACAACGAGGAGAAAGCCGGTAATAGACCTTCCTACCCTCTTTTTTGGACTTTAAGATACCTGATTTTTCCAGATATTTTAGGTGATGGGTCACTGTGGGTTGAGTCAACTGGAAGTGCCTTACAATCTCAAGAACACTAAGCCTCCTGTTTACTTGTAGCAGTTTAACAATCTCAACTCTGGTTTGTATCGATAAAGCTGCAAAACAACGATAACAATCATTCTTAAATTTCATTGTATTGACATTAATCTATATATTGGTTATTGTCAATACAATTAAATTATGGCTGCTTTCTTTTTTACATCTGAAGTAATCTCTAACCAGAAGTTAAATTATAAGTTCAGGCTTGTACAGTTCAGGCTTAAAAGTACTGAAAAATTTCAGTTTAAACCCGGTCAATTTGTAGTATTTAAAATTGGACAATCCATTTACCGAAGTTACTCTATAGCCAGCCACCCATCTAAATTGCCAAACTGGCAAATTTTGGCAGATATAACGCCGGGGGGTCCGGCTAGTACCCTTCTTAAAAACCTTAAACAGGGGCAAGAAATCCAGCATTCATCTGCCAAGGGAATCTTTTTCCTGAAAGAAAAACTCAGCACTTACAATATAATGGCTGCTACGGGCTGTGGGTTGGCTTCAATCATTCCCATGGTTGAGCAGCTGCTGCAAAAAAATAAAAAAAGAGTTAATCTTATTTGGGGACTACGGTATGAAAAAGATATTTGCTTTCTGACGTGGTTAAAATCATTCATGGATAATCCTAACTTCAACTATCAAATAGTATTGTCAAAACCTTCATTTTCGTGGTCAGGGCCAAAAGGACACTTAACTGCTTCACTTCTCGAAACTATTAAGAAAGCGCCTCAAAAGGAATTAAGCACATATCTTTGCGGCAGCCAATCCATGATCAACGACGTAAAAGCTGCTTTAGAAAAAAAGGATTTTTCAAAAAATAGCATATATTTTGAAAGGTACTATTCAAGTGACTAAAGGTAACATCAGAACTTACCAAGTAGGCAAAATAAAAATTGCAATAAACCGCTCCAAGTGTGAATCCTGTGCCACCTGTACGATAATTGCCCCGGAGATTTTTGAATTTGATGAGGACTTAATTTGCCGGGTTAAAGACAATCCAAGTAAAGTAGGTTCTAAGCTAATTCAAGAAGCAGTAGATAATTGCACTTCAAAAGCCATGAGGATTATGAAGGATTAATCAGCTAATGCATAAAATTTCCCAGTTTCTAAAGGTAAAATACCTTTTGATTTCAACTGTTCTCCTGGGACTTTTTTTCATATGGACCTATAAAGGAATTTCTGAAACAGGTATACATGTTGATCTGGCCAGAGACTTAAATTTTCTCTCCGATATCTGGGTACATAAAATTGTATGGTTAGGGCCGATGACAAGTGCAAATTTCCCAACCAGCCCGTTATATTATTATCTGCTTTTTCCGGGACTGCTTTTAAGCGGAGGAAACGGATTATCCGTAATTGTTTCGCAAACTCTCTTTGCCTTAGCGGCTTTGGGGCTATTTGCTTATTTCCAGCTAAAGAAATCTGTTATTTCGGCTTTTTTTGTAATCTTAGCTGTAGGTTTATCTCCTTGGTGGATCACATCCTCAGCGTTCCCTTGGAATGGTCATATGTACGTGGCCTGGGTATTTTTAGCCTTGACAAGTTTATGGTTTAAAAATCCTATCTTTGTATCAACTCTATTATTTGGAATCTCCATAGCTATTGACCCTGCAGCGTTACTTGCGCTTCCTATTCTCTTTTACGAATGGCTAACTAATACAAACAGATTAAAAAATTTAAGTTTGATTATAATCGGATTATTACTCCCCTGGACCCCGATTATTATTTTCGAAATTATAACCAACGGATTTTTGACTCGCCAGTGGCTTGCGTATCCGGCAGCTGCCGGAATCACGTTTTCTCCCAACTCAACAAATATCTTCCCTCTGACAAATATCCTCCGCATATCTCCAATACAAGCTCTAACTGTCTTTCTAATCTCATTTTTTATTGGTTCAAAAAGAGCTAGGTATTGGCTGCTATTTACTTGTCTACCGGTCATATTTTTAATACTGGTTACTCCCCTCAGGCAATATTACCTATTAGGACTAGTTTCCGCCTTAACTTTTACTGTTGTAACTATTTTGTCATCAAAAACAATCGGCAGAATTATACTAGTGCTTTTTATTATTTCATATCTTCAAACTCTTAGGTTTTCTCCCCTCTCTGCAGCTGAACGTTCAATTACCCAAATGAACCGTACAGTAGAAACATTTATACAACAAAGTCATCTGGATAAAACAAAAAAATATGCCGTTGTTTCTGTCAGGGATTTACAAAATTCCACCCCACAGGCAGATGATTACAGATTCTTTTTAAGGACAAAAGGTGTTGCTGCCTCAAGCATCGATGAGTACCCTCAAGCTGATATCCTGCTACTTTTTATTGAGATTCCGAATTTTAATTGGCAAAATTTTGAAGACTGGCATATGCAAAGGTTTGGCAAGAGAAAATTTCTTTCAAAGCAAAACATTGATAATATAGAAATTATAACGTATGGCAGAGAGTAGCTTGACAGCAAATTTAAGCTACAACTATAATGCACTGAATCATGATTATTGTACGTGCTCCGCTTAGAATAAGTTTTGTTGGGGGCGGTAGCGACTTATCGGATTTTTACCGAATATCACCTGGTAAAGTCATATCGGCAACTATAGATAAATATGTCTATACAGTTATTAACCCCGCTCCCCTCCTTAAACAAATAACCGTGCGTTACTCTGTTATTGAGAATGTCAATAAAGCAAAGGAATTAAAAAACGACAGGATCAGGGAAACTATGTTAAGTTTAGGCATACAAGATAATATGGAAATTAGTACGTTTTCAGATCTACCTGTAGGTACTGGTTTGGGAGGCTCATCTGCATTTACTTCTGCATTGATCAAAGGTCTTTCTGCTCACTGCGGAAAAAGACTTAGTAAAGAAGATATTGCAAAAACTGCCTGTAATATTGAAATAGACATGATTAAGGAACCTATCGGCAAACAAGATCAATATGCGTCCACTTTTGGAGGATTTAATATTTTTCAGTTTAATAGCGATGAAACTGTAGATATAGATCCTATTTTATTGGATTACAAAAGGCGTATAGATTTAGAAAATCATATGCTGGTATTTTTTACAGGCAACACCAGACAAGCTTCATCTGTTTTAACGGAACAGAAATCAAATACCACAGGTAAATTGGAAACATTAAAAGCCATGGTTGATCTGGTAGATATTTTTAAAAAGAATTTAATAAAGGGAAAGTTTGAATATTTAGGAGGTTTACTGCATGAAAACTGGCTCAAGAAAAAAACCCTTGCCTCTAATGTTTCAAACTCCGTCATTGATAAATTATATGAAGTCGGGATTAAGAAAGGCGCATGGGGAGGAAAAATCTTAGGTGCAGGCGGCGGCGGATGCATTTTGTTCTTAACCCCTATTAATAAAAAAACGGAAATAAGACAAGCAATTTCTAAAGAGTCGAAGAAAATGAATCTGGTTGATTTTAAAGAAATTCCAGTACAATTTGTCCAATCAGGAGTGGAAATTGTGTTAAACACCCACTTTAATTAATTATGGAAGAATATATCAAAAAATATCTTAAAAAAAGCACCAGATTACTCACGAAACTACCTCATAAAGAGATCGCCAGAGCACTAAATATTTTACAGGCTACTTATGAAAGAGACGGACGAATTTATGTATTTGGCAATGGAGGTTCTTTGGCCATGGCAACACATTGGGTAGCGGATTTTAATAAAACGGTATTTTCGCATCAACTTGATAAAAATGTCAGACGCTTCCAAGCTATTCGCCTGCCTACCACTGAAGAAGAACTAACAGCTTGGGCCAACGATATTTCATTCGAAATGGTTTTTGCAGGCCCGTTGAAAAATTACATCAAAGATGGGGATACGGTAGTTGCAATATCATCTTCAGGTAATTCTGCAAATGTAATCAAAGCTGTTGAACTCGCAAAAGAATATAAAATTCCTGTAATAGGAATCTCGGGATTCGACGGAGGAAAGCTAAATAAATTGGCAGATGCAAAAATAAAAGTAAAAACAGAAAAAGGGGCTTATGAGATTGTGGAAGGCATACACTCTGTTATCTTGCATTTGATGACATTGTATTTCAAAAATTATTTTGATTATCTTGAGGAGAATAGAAAATAATTGCAATGAGAATTCTAGTCACAGGCAATTTAGGCTATATCGGTTCTGTTCTGACTGATGTTTTAATAGACAAAGGCTATGAGGTAGTAGGATTAGATACCGATTACTACGTAGGGCTAACAAATTTACCTAAAAGCTTTAAAAAAGTTAAACAGATTAAGAAAGATATTAGAAACGTTTCAAAAAAGGATCTTAAAGGGATTGACTATATCATTCACCTGGCCGCTTTATCCAATGATCCTCTTGGGCAGTTTAATCCAGAACTTACCAGAAATATAAATCTTCAAGCAACGCTTAAACTTGCTAAACTTGCCAAAGAATCCGGTATCAAAAGATTCATCTATTCTTCATCTCAGAGTATGTATGGAATATCTAATACCAGCAACGAGCTGAATGAAGATAACAGTGAGAAGAAAGCCATTACAGAATATGCCAAAACAAAGTGGGAAGCAGAATGCGAACTTAAAAACTTAAATTCTGAAGATTTTACTGTTGTTTTTTTTAGACCTTCTACGGTTTTTGGGGTAAGCCCAAAACTGCGATGTGATATTGTTTACAACAATCTTGTAGCCTGCGCTTATACAACAGGTAAAATAGAAATTAAAAGTGACGGCACTCCCTGGAGACCTGTTGTACATGTCAGAGATGTCTGCTGCGCCTTTTTAGCAGGAATAGAAGCACCCAAAAAACTCGTTGCTGGAGAAGCGTTTAATGTCGGGATTAAAAACGGAAATTTTACGGTAAAAGAACTTGCCCAGGCTGCTCAAAAAGCTGTCCCTGGCAGCAAATTAACCTTTACCGGTGAACACGGAAACGATTCAAGGACATATAAAGTCTCCTTTAAAAAAATTCTGTCAGTTTTAAAAGATTATTACAAACCTGCGTGGGATTTGGATAAAGGAGGAAAAGAGCTTGCTGATTTCTTCCGGAAAATCAAATTTAAAGAAAAAGATTTCAGAGGAAGAAAGTGTATCCGTCTGGCTCAACTCGAATACTTAAGAGAAAAGGGTAAACTAAATCAAAACCTCTTCTGGGGCTAAATCATGCAAAAAATCACTCAGGCTGTAATATTGGCAGGTGGTCAAGGCAAAAGACTAAAACCTTTTACTCTTAACAACCCAAAATCCCTTATACCCATTAATGGAAAACCTTTTATGGATTATTTGATAGAACTGTTGAAGAGCAATGGAATTAAAGAAGTTGTCATTCTGACAGGTTATCTTGAAGAAAAAATACGAGAACACGTAGGTGACGGGTCAAAATACGGAACAAAAGTAAGGTATTCTTATACTCCGTTATTGAATGAAAAAGGTGAAGAAAACCAGAGTGGTATTAGAATCAAAAATGCAGAAAAGTTATTGGATGATTTTTTTATGCTTCTATATTGTGATAATTACTGGCCTCTCAATCTTCAGAAACTCACCTCATATTTTAAAAATCACCCTTCAGATGTCTTAATTACTGTTTATTCAAATATTGATAATTCCACAAAAAACAATATTTTTGTTGAGGATGGTTTTGTTACGAAATATGATCAGAACCGTAAAGATAAAAACTTAAATGGTGTGGATATTGGTTTCTTCGCAGTTAATAAAAAAGTCCTAAAATTACTGCCTAAAGGAAATTCTAAATTCGAATCTGTGGTGTTACCTGCTCTAATTAAAAAAAGAAGGCTCTCAGGATATTTATCTTCCCAAAAATATTATTCCATAGGAGACATGACCAGAGTGAAACTGACACAAAAATTTCTTTCTCCTAAGAAAGTAGTTTTCTTGGACAGGGATGGTGTAATCAATAAAAAACCTCCTAAAGCTCACTACATTAAAACCTGGAATGATTTTATTTTCTTACCTAAGGTCCTCGATGCTATTAAACGTTTAAACAGCAATGGTTTTAAAGCTTTTATTGTTTCCAATCAGGCAGGCATTGCCAGAGGGGTAATGACTGAAAGAGATCTTAATTTAATTCACAGAAATTTGAAGAAAGAACTTAAAAAATTTGGTGCTAAAATTGATGGTATATACTACTGTCCTCATGGCTGGGATGAAGATTGTATCTGTAGAAAACCAAAACCTGGGATGCTGCTTCAAGCCAGCCGTGAGCATTTTATTGATTTAAGAAAAGCCATATTTATTGGAGACGATGAAAGAGATAAAAAGGCAGGAGATGCAGTTGATTGCAAAACGATTTTAGTAAAAGAGAAAGATAATCTTTTGAAAGTTGCAGATAAAATAGTGCATAATATCCAGAGAGAAATATGATCATAAAAGAGCAAAAAATTAAAGGCGTATTCGAAATCAAGCTTCAACCCAATTTAGATTCACGCGGTTTTTTTATGCGTACTTATGATGAAAAAATCTTTAAAAAATTTGGGATCAACAGAAAGTGGGTTCAGGAAAGCCATTCTTTAAGTAAAAAGAAATGGACAGTAAGAGGAATACACTTCCAGCATTCTCCCTACACTGAAACAAAATTAATAAGAGTCATCAAGGGACGAATTCTTTTTGCAATAGTCGATTTAAGATTTAACTCTGATACATTCGGCAGTTGGATACAAATTACAGTCTCTGCAGGAAAGAAGAATATGATTTATATTCCTAAAGGATGCGCTCCCTGTATGTGTACTTTAACAAGAAACTGCGAAATCCTTTATAAAATGGATGGATATTTTATCCCTGAGAAATACGATAACATCAAATGGGATGATTCTGACTTGGGAATTAGATGGCCCGTAAAAACTCCTGCTGATATTTCCGAAAGAGATGCCAATGCACAAAGCTTTAAGGAATTTATCAGGAAATATCAGGGTTTGAAGGTATGAAAATATTTCTGACGGGCGGAACAGGTTTTATAGGAAAGCAAGTTGTTCAAAAGCTCAGTGGCGGAAGAAATGAACTTTTGCTCCTTGCAAGAAATTCAGCCAATGAATCTTCTTCAACTATAAATTATGTAAAAGGAGATCTTGAAAATACTTCTGCATGGGCAGGCAAACTGAAAGAATTTAAACCTGATGCAGCCATTCATCTGGCATGGGAAGGAATACCTGACTATGGTTCAAAAAACAGCATAAGAAACTTAAAATATGGTCTTGATTTATTCCAGTTATTAGCGGAAATAGGGTGCAAGACTATTCTAACAACAGGCAGTGTTTGGGAATATGGCAAGTTATCAGGAAAATTATCAGAAGATCTTATTGTTGAACCATTTAATCCTTTCACTGCGGCAAAAAATTCCCTAAACTGGATGGGCAGAGAAATTGCAAAAGAGCAGGGGATGAATTTTATTTGGACAAGGCTATTTTATGTTTATGGTCCTGGACAAAAGAGTACTTCTTTAATTTCATATCTAATTAGTTGCGTTAAAGAAGGAAAAAAACCCGAGATAAGAAATCCCCAAGCGAAAAATGACTTTATATATGTAGAGGATGTTGCAAATGTTATCTCGCAGTTATTATTAAAGTACAAAGGAAGCGGTATCTTTAATATCGGCTCAGGAGAACTTACAGCGGTAAAAACAGTTCTTAATAAAATTTATGCTCTTTTTTCTAAAGAGCCGGATTATGAAACAGCAAATCAGATAAAAATTGATACTTTATCGTCAAACTTTGCTGATATTTCCAAAATAGAAAAAGAGATTAGCTGGCGTCCGAATTTTAGTATTGATGAAGGATTAAGAAAAACTATTGATGGCTTTAATTAAAGCCATCCCCCGTTAATATCAATTACAGCACCGGAAATATAAGAGCTTTTTTCTGAAGCAAGAAATAAAAGAACATTCCCTATTTCTTCCGATTTTGCCATTCTTCTCATTGGAATTTTTTCGAGCATCTTATCAAGATATTCTTTCGGTATGGTAATTGTCATTTCGGTTTCAACCAAACCGGGACAAACTGCATTAACTGTTATATTTTTTGAAGAAACCTCTTTGGCCAAAGCTTTAGTAAAACCTAGCAAAGCAGCTTTTGAAGCGCTATAGTTTGTTTGACCGAAATTCCCTGTTAGACCCATTATTGATGAAACATTAACTATCCTTCCAAAACCATTTTGAATCATAAAAGGTAAAATTTCCTTAGTTATATTAAAAGCTCCATAAAGATTAGTTCTGATTACATCGTCCCACTCTTTAAAACTCATCTTTAGAAATGTCCTATCCCTCACTATTCCAGCGTTGTTGATAAGTACATCAACTTTCTTGTATTTTGCAATAATTCTACGGCATTCTCTTCTTGCTTGAGTAGGCTTAGAAACATCAAAATAAAAAATTTCTGAATCAGGAGAAAGAACTTGAATTTCTTTTATTAATTTATTTGTTTCCTCTGTCTTATTTCTTCCGTTTAAAATAACTGTGTAACCGCTTTTGGCGAATACGAAAGCACATGCTTTACCAATACCTCTTGTAGAACCGGTAATAAATACTATTTTTTTCATAGGCGTTCGATTAACGCTGCTATTCCCTGTCCTCCCCCAATACAAAGCGAAGCCACTCCATAGCGTAATTTTCTTCTTTGAAGCTCGGAAAGTAAAGAAGTTAAAATTATTGTTCCACTTGCGCCAATCGGATGCCCAAAGGCTATGGCTCCCCCTCTGACATTCACTTTTGCTTTCTCAATACCCAAAAGGTTCAATACTGCCAAAGTTTGGCTCGCAAAGGCTTCATTAATCTCCCATAAGTCAATCTTAGATTTATCAAGTTTTACTTTTGCCAGCAGTTTTTCTATAGCAAGATAGGCTCCCAAACCCATAAATTTGGGGTCAAGACCAACATAAGCATGAGCTCTTAAAACAGCTTTTGGTTTAAGACGATATTTCTTAACTGCTTTTTCAGAAGCAAGTAAAACCAGTCCTGCGCCGTCGTTTAAAGAAGAAGCGTTTCCTGCTGTAACCGTCCCGTCTTTCTTAAAAACTGCTTTCAGCTGGCTCATTTTCTCATAAGATGTATCTCTCCTCGGTTGTTCATCCTCAGAAAAAAATATATTCTCCCTGTCTTTTATTTCCACAGGAACAATATCCTCATGAAAAAATTTACTATCTATCGCATAAATTGCTTTCCTGTGGCTTTCTACCGCATATTCATCTTGGTCGTGTCTTGAAATTTGAAACTTTCCTGCAATATTTTCTGCTGTTATTCCCATATGCTCTCCAATAAGGGAACAGAAAAGCCCGTCATAAACCATTCCATCTTTAATATTTTGATTGCCAAATTTAACTCCAAATCTGTATCCTTCAAGATAATAAGGAACCCTGCTCATACTTTCCATGCCTCCGGCAAAAATTAAGTCAGCATCTTCATTTTGTATTGCACCCGCTCCTAAGATGACACTTTTTAGTCCTGATCCGCAGACTTTATTTACCGTAAAAGCAGGTATTTTTTCAGAAAGCCCACCTTCATTGGCAGCAATTCTGGCTGGGTTTTGCCCAACACCTGCAGAAAGGACGTTACCGATTATTACTTCATTAACTTTATTTTTTATTTTGGGAAATCTCTTTGCAAAATCCTTAATCAAGACAGCTATAAGATGAGGTGCTGAAACAGAAAGAAGAAATCCCCCAAACTTCCCGATTGCAGTACGTTTTGCGTCAATAATGAAAACGCTATTCATGCCCCAAGTTTACATTAATGTTAATTAATTTTGCAAACTGCTTTTTAGTCCATTGATTGCTTTAATATATGATAAAATCAAACTCATGAAAAAAGTTCTTGTTACGGGTTCACAAAGCTATATCGGTACCATTCTCGCTCCTTATTTGGCAAAAAACAATTATGCTGTTACAGGAATAGATAGCGGATTTATTAGAGACTGTTTACTTTATCCTGAAGAGAAAACCAAAACGATTTACAAAGATGTCAGGGACCTGAAAGAAAAGGATCTTAAAGGGTACGATGTCGTAGTTTATCTTGCCGGAATCTCAAATGATCCTTTTAAAAATTTTGATCCGGTAAAAGTATACGACCCTGTAAGAAAACACACTGTTAAAACAGCGAATCTTTGCAAGAAATTGGGCATAAAATTTATATTTTCATCAAGTTGTTCAGTCTACGGAAAAGGAATTAATGGCCATTCCGATGAGACTTCAGATATTTTTCCCCAGACACCTTATTCTTTAAACAAAGTTCAAATTGAGCAGGATTTAACAAAAATTACAGATAAAAATTTCACTCCAATAATATTTCGGTTTGCAACCGCTTTTGGCATTTCTCCCAGAATGAGATTTGATCTTGTCATCAACATGTTTACTGCTATGGCTTACACAAGCGGCAAGATAATCCTTAACTCTGACGGAAAGGCATGGCGACCCAATGTTTACGTAGATGACATTTGTAAGGCTATAAAATATGCAATAGAATTCACCCCTCCCCCAGGCAGGAAGATCATACTTAATGTCGGAGATACTTCTCAAAATTACCAAATCATCGATCTCGCTAAAATAGTTCAGGAAGAAATTCCAGGCTCTGAAATTACTTTTATTAATAGAGACCCTGATGGCATAAATAAAGAACTAATAAGAGACAGAAAAATTCAGGACGGTGTTGATAGCAGAAATTATAAAATTTCATTTGAAAAAATTAAAAAAACCTTCCCGGGGTTTAAATGCGACTGGACTGTTCAAAAAGGAGTCAAGGAGATGTTGAAAAAATTTAAGGAGATTAGATTAACAAAAGAGATGTTTGAAAATATTAATTTTTACCGTTTGCAGAGGCTTGAATTGCTGATTAAATCAGGATTTCTATCTGAAGATTTATTCTGGATCAAAAAATACCAAAGTCTATGAAAAAAATAGATATTAAAACTAAAAATCTTCATCTGCGTATCTTTACAATAAAAGATATTACCCCAGAATATGTTAAAGCTTTAAATAAAAAAGAGGTTATCGGACTGACAGAATCCAGATACAGAAAGTGGGATATGCAAAGTGTGAAGGAATACGTGAGGGAAAATGCTTATAAACCACATGATTCCTTAATGATAGGTATGTTTCTAAAGGAGAACGGAAAACATATCGGTAATATAAGGCTGCATAGCTTTAGTACTTACAATAAAAGGGTGGAGGTAGGAGCTATGATATGGGATAAAACTCAGTGGGGGAAAGGTTATGCCTCAGAAGCGCTGGGAACTATTTATGATTATATATTTAATACTCTGAAGCTTCATAAAATTGAAGCCGAATACTATTCAATAAACGAAGCGCCGGCAAAAATTGCCAAAAAATTAGAGTTTAAAATAGAAGGAGTTTTGAAAGATCATTTTGTTATCAATGGAAAATATATTGATGCTGTAAGGATTGCAAAAATTAATCCCCATAACTAATCATGAAAATAGATATTAAAACTAAAAATCTTCATCTGCGTATCTTTACAATAAAAGATATTACCCCAGAATATGTTAAAGCTTTAAATAAAAAAGAGGTTATCGGACTGACAGAATCCAGATACAGAAAGTGGGATATGCAAAGTGTGAAGGAATACGTGAGGGAAAATGCTTATAAACCACATGATTCCTTAATGATAGGTATGTTTCTAAAGGAGAACGGAAAACATATCGGTAATATAAGGCTGCATAGCTTTAGTACTTACAATAAAAGGGTGGAGGTAGGCTTCCTAATATGGGACCAAAACCAATGGGGAAAGGGTTATATTACGGAAGCTTTAAAGTCCCTTTTTTCTTATGTCTTTAATTCTTTAAGACTTCATAAGATTGTTATTGAATATTATTTATTAAATAAGGCAACCGAGAAAGTTACCAAAAATTTAGGCTTTGAAATAGAAGCTATCCTAAAAGATCATTTTATTGTTGACGAACAATACATTGATGCTATAAGAGTTGCTAAAATTAATCCAAATTACTAAAATTTAAAAATATGAAATTAAGAAAAATTCCATCTGCCGGACCATCCATAACAAATCAAGAAGTAAAGTTGGTGACTGAAGCAGCAAAGATTGGTTGGTATGAAAATCGAAATATGCATATCAACCAATTTGTAAAAGAATTTTCAGATTATACCAGTATGAAATACTGTCTTCCTACAACGAACTGCACATCAGCACTTCATTTAGCAATGTTGGGACTTGGAATAGGCCCGGGAGATGAAGTAATAGTTCCGGACATAACATGGGTAGCTTCAGTTGCTCCCATTGTCTATGTTGGAGCAACACCTGTATTTGCCGATATAGATGAGGAAAGCTGGTGTCTTTCGCCTACCGCTTTTGAAAAATCAATCACTTCAAAAACTAAAGCCGTAGTTGCTGTAGATCTTTACGGAAATATGCCTGATATGGAAAAAATTATTAAAATAGCTAAAAAACACAAAATTTTTGTTATCGAAGATGCGGCAGAAGCAATGGGTGCAGAAATTAAGGGAAAAAAAGCAGGAAGTTTTGGTGATGTCAGTGCATTCAGTTTTAACGCTACAAAAATCATGATTTCAGGTCAAGGCGGAATGGTGGCAACAAATGACAAAAAGTTATTTAACAAATTTGAATTACTTTATCATCATGGAATGATTCCCTATAACAAAAAAGCTTTCTGGTCTGTTGAAGTTGGTTTCAACTATCAGTGGACTAATATACAAGCCGCTCTCGCTCTTGTTCAACTGAGAAGACTGGAGGAACTTGTATCTAAAAAACGACAAATATATAACTGGTATAAGAAAAGACTCGGTGGTATTGAGGGAATTCAGCTAAATAAAGAATCTCCTGATACTAAAAGTTCTTTCTGGATTATTAATGCAATTCTTAGCGGTGAATACAAAATTGAAAAAGAAAAAATAATGGAGGAATTTAAAAAATACGAAATAGATACAAGACCCTTTTTCTATCCTGTCAGCTTTCAGCCTGCCTATGCGAAATATTGCGAGGGAAAAAATTACAATAAAAAAAATTCCGTTTCATATAGCATATCCCCTTTTGGTATAAGTCTTCCTTATTCTTTTAAACTGACTGAATTAGATGTGGATTATACTTGTAAAATCTTTCTCAAAATCCTTGAGAAATTAAGAACAAATAAATGAATTTGGTTACTCTCATAATCCCCACTTACAATAGACCACTTCTGCTTAAACGTATCTTAGATTATTATAGTAAACAAAAATTTGATATTAATATCATTATTGCAGATTCTAGTAAAGACCTTTATAAGAAACAGAATCAAAAAATTATTCAAAATTTTCCCAATCTTAAAATTTCATACCTGGACAAGTTTTCTTCCATCTTAGTTTCTCATCAAAAGTTTGGCAAAATGGTTGAATTTGTTAAAACCAAATATGTCTGTTTCTGTGCAGATGATGATTTCATTATTCCCACTGGCATCAAGGAAGCAGTGGATTTTTTGGAAAATAATCCGGATTACTCCTCTGCTCATGGCACATATATTTATTTCTATATATTTAATAATCCCCTACAAGGTAAGAAATTTTGGTGGAACTTTCGATATGCTTATGCATCTATCACCTCATCTGACTCTGTCACCAGATTAACCACACATTTATCCAATTATTATCAAGTTTTATGGGCAGTAAGGAGAACGGATCTTGTTAAAAAAGCCTACAGAGAATTCTTAAAATCAGGAGTTGACCCTTGGTTTTTCGGGGAACTCTTGCCGGATATGCTAACCTTAATTTATGGCAAAATGAAACGGCTGAAAAATTTATACTCTGCCAGAGAAGCTTTCTCTACCTCATATAGTCACTGGCCGAGTCTAGAGGATGCTAAGGATAAAGGACTTTATGATAAAGAATATGCCAAGTTTAAAAAAACTCTTATCAATAACCTCCGTAGATATTCGAACCTTTCAGAAAAAAAGCTCGGAACTCTTATTGACCAAAATATAGGAAAACATCTGTCTTCCTCCATGCAGGAACACCTAACCGGCAGAATCAATCTCATACTAAAAAGGGTTCCTCTTTTATTTAAAAGCGTCCGATTATTACACGCAAAATATCTATTTTCAAAATCCAAAAGAGATAGGATCGGTTTAATAGACAATCCCTCATCTAAGTATTTCAAGGAGTTTGAAGCTATCCGACAGATTGTCTTGCAATATGAGAATGGGAATTAATTTTTCTTAATCACTAACATTATATTGGGCGTCATAGTTTTAAAATAAGTACCTCCATTAATAATCATCAACAATAATAAAATTACATGGAGTATTTTCTGTAAGAAGATTCTTGTTATATTTAAAAGGCCGTAGGGCGGTATCTCATATCCTCTTATTTCTATCTGATGATTTTTTATCTCCGACAAGTTTACTAAATCTTTCAGGGATTGATCAGTAAAACAACTGGTATGTTGTAAGTCTGCATATCGCTCTATTATCCCTAAAGGATTATTTCCGTTGGGAACTACGATGATTAAATACCCATCTTTTTCCAAATGTTCATAAAGAATTTTTAAGGTAGTTGCATATTGATCTATAGGTAAATGTTCCAAAACCTGCATTAGAAGGATAAAGTTATATTTGTTTAGATCCTTACTTGCTAAAGTAATATTTTTTACTAATATTGTTTTACCCACTTTATATTTTTTGGAAACATATTTAAGGACGTTTTTATCATTATCTACAATATCAATATTGACAACCTCCTTATCATTCAGATAACTTTCAAACTCACCCAAACCTGGACCCAATTCTAAAGCTCTGATCCGTTTAAATCCTACTTTCTTAAGATAGGGGCTTAGGTTATAATTAATATAATCTTTTTTCCTGCCAAAAGTTTTTTGATTAGAAAGTTCTTGTAAATGTTTTATGTAACTACTCATAAACTACCAATAATCTTACCAAAAAACCTTCTTAAAATCCTATGGTAAATTTTAGAAAAGCTGCTCGAAATATCTTTTACGCTTTACACAGAAATCCTGTTTCAAAAATATTATATAAATTTGAGATTGAACGTCGTTCAAAATTGCCTTTCACTGATATTGAGTCTCTCTCGAAACAAATCAATATGTTTGCCCCATTTACGAATGAATTGCAACCTGTTAACGATTGGTACGGCCATGCCAAAATTCTAAAAAATTTCCTTGGCTTGCCGACATCTTATCAGTTTAAGTCCATTATTGAACATGGACTATATTTATCTGATCAAGTAGCTAATATAGAACTCCAGTCAAATCTTCCCACATTTCTTACCTACAGCCGGTATCGTGTTGAAGTACTCAAAAAGTACAAAAAAAATGCATTTGCTATTGGCCCGTTTATCCATTATGCTCCTCATTGCCTAAATGAAGAAGAACTTAAAACAGAGAAAAAGAGACTGGGTAAAACTTTGTTATTCTTTCCTTCGCATTCTTTAATTGGTCCTGCAACAGAGTATAATATGGCGTGGTCTATTAAGAAAATTAAATCAATTACTAAAGATTTTAAAACTATACGTGTTTGTCTTTACTGGAAAGATGTATTGCTGGGTACACATAAATATTATCAGAAAGAAGGATTCGAATGCACTACAGCCGGTCATATACTCGACCCTCTATTTCTCCCGAGAGTCAAAAGCATTATACATAATGCGGACTTAACCGTCTCGAATGATGCCTCTTCCCCATTAAGTTATTGTATCTTTATGAATAAGCCGCATATAATTTTTTACCAGCGGCCAAAGATTAATAAAGATACAAATCTGAACAGAATCATGACTGATTATTGGAAATCTGAGCCGTATAATATGATATTAAAGGAATTCTCTAAAATAAAATTTTCTATATCGTTAAAACAGCGTAAATTAATGAATTATTATTGCGGAACAGATCAGGTGAAAAGTAAGAAAGAGCTTATGAAAATAATAAATAAGACGGAAGATATTTTCAAGGCGGAATATGAAAAAACAAACTAAAAAGGTCGCAATAGTTATTCCTTTCCATAAAACAAGCTTATCGAAAGATGAAGAAATATCAGTAAATCATCTTAATAAATTTTTAGACAATTTTGATAAATTCTTAGTTTTGCCAGCTTCAATAAGAAAGGTTTCCTTTAATATTACAAATACCGAAATAATAAATTTCCCAAATGAATATTTTACATCTGTTCCGAAATACTGCGAGTTGCTAAATACCAGGATGTTTTATGAAAAATTCGAAAGTTTTGAATATATTTTGATTTATCAACTTGATGTACTGGTTTTTTCAAACCAACTATTAAATTTGTGTAGAAAGAAATTCGATTACATGGGTGCTCCTTTTTTTAACCCTATTATAGGAAGATTGTCTTACAGAACAAAAAAAGATTTATACGGTGGAAATGGAGGTTTTTCCTTAAGAAAAGTCTCAAGTTTTTTGAAAATAATTAGTCAGGTTGAATCACTTGCCAAAAGAACCTCTTCTAATCCCTTTATTAGAAAGCTATGGTTTTTACAGGCTGTACTATCAGGTAAATCTCACAAAATATGGCTTAATGCTCCTCCAAAAGATTATCCTTTTAATGAAGACGGATTTTGGTCTTATGAAGCCTCTAAATATAATGGAGAATTTAAAGTAGCACCGCTTAAAGAAGCCTTAAAATTCTCTTTTGAATCTAATCCCAAAAAGTGTTTCAAACTAAATAAATATAAGCTTCCTTTCGGCTGCCACGCATGGAAGAAATTTGATGAAACATTTTGGAAACCATATATTTTAAAAGGTAAGTTTTCTTAGGATATCCAATTTTTTGGTATTTTAGGACTGGGGATTTCAACGTCCATATTTGTATAATTCTGCGGACCCAAAATTTTAGCATACTCCCAGGTTTTCTCTATTCCCAAAGCAAGAGAAGTTTTATCCTGATAGTGTAGATATTTCTTGGCCTGAGTATGATCTGCAACGGCTATCTTTACTTCCTGCGGTCTATCAGGTAAGTATTTTGGTTTAATGTGTATTCCTGTTATCTTTTGTATAGCTTCAGATAATTCATTTAAGGAATAATCTTTATCTGCTCCAATATTAAAAATATTACCATTAACTGGCAAAAAGGCGCATTTTACCAATGCATCAGCTACATCATCTATAAAAGAAAAACATCTCCTCTGCTGTCCATCTCCATAAATATAATATGGTTCTCCCTTCAAAAGTGAGTTCATAAAAATAGTAACTACATTCCTAAAGGCATCTGTCATATTTTGTCTTGGACCATAGACATTATGCGGTCTAGTAATAACATATTCAAAGTCGTGAACCTTTGACATGACTTTTAAAGTTTCTTCTGCAGCAAGTTTGCTAATACCGTATAAGTCTTCAGGCTCTGGCTTATCAGTTTCTTTAAAGGGGGTTTGTAACGCTCCATAAACTGCAATACTCGAAGTAAAAATAAATCTCTTGAAACTTGCCTTTCTTGTCTTTAAAGCAGCTGCTAACACTTTAATAAAAGCATCATAATTTCTAGATGTAATATCCACTGGAGAAAATTGAGCTTTATTCTCTGCAGCATTAGCAGCTAAATGAAATATAATTTCTGGACTAAATTCTTGACATATCTGATAAATATCCTTTTTATCTTCTCCATTGTTTCTCAAATCATGTTCATAAAAAATTGCTTTTGGATTCACATTTCTTTTGAATCCTCCTGAGAGATCATCTATTACAACTACTTTATTGCCTTTCTCTATTAATTTATCTACTAAGTGAGATCCTATGAAACCGGCTCCACCAGTTACTAAAATTTTTTTCCTTTTCATAACTTTTCAGTATCTAAAGATTAGATTTATACCAATCAATTGTTTTCTTTAAACCATCCTCAAACGACACTTTTGATTCAAAACCGAATTCTTTCTTTGCCCGTGAGGTATCCAGTTTTCTCCGAGGTTGTCCATCCGGCTTAGTTTTATCCCAGACAATACGACCTTTGAATCCTGTCAATTTCTTAATTAAATTTACCAAATCTTTGATAGATATCTCGAAAGCTGATCCTAAATTGATTGGATCTGGTTTATTATATTTCTCCGCAGCTAATACTATCGCTCTAGCGGCATCTTCAACATATAGAAATTCTCTGGTAGGTTTACCTGTTCCCCAAACAATGACAAATTCATCCCCTCTTTTCTGAGCATCAATAAATTTTTTAACTAATGCGGGAATGACATGACTTGACTGCGGATCAAAATTATCACCAGGGCCATACAGGTTAACCGGCATTAAATGAATTGCATTAAAGCCATACTGCTGCCTGTAGGCTTGCGAGAGGACTAAAAGCATTTTTTTTGCAAGACCATAGGGGGCATTTGTATCTTCAGGATAACCTTTCCATAAATCTTCTTCCTTAAAAGGGACAGGGGTATGCTTAGGATACTGACAAATAGTACCTAAACCGACAAACTTTTGTACTCCTGCTCGCCTTGCCTCTTCTATAAGATGAGCTCCCATTACTAAATTATCATAACAAAGTGTACCTGGATTTTCCCGGTTATAACCAATGCCGCCGGCGTTTGCTGCTAGATGGATTACTAAATCCACACCCTGAACTACCTTCTCGCAAGATCTCTGATTTCTTAAATCATAATCTTTGGATCTAGGCACGAAAAGTTTTTTGGGATTCCTCTTAATAATTATATTTACTACATGCTTTCCCAAAAAGCCACCCCCTCCAGTTACTAAGATATTTTTATCTTTTAGAGAAAATTTATTTTTATTAGAAAGAACCTGTTCATTATCTGTCATACTGGCTCTTATTCACTACTTTGAATATTAACATCTCTGGAAGTGAAATTCCTAATGAATTTTAAAACGGAATAAATAATAATTATTAGGTGATAGTGTAAAAGATGCAAGAAAATAATTAACTTATTCTTGGTATATCTTTTGGAAACATTAAACTCATCTCTGAATTGCTTAACAAAACCAACACTGCTTTTGTTTGAATGCGTTATTCTGAAACTCGAAAGATAATGGTTAATAACACCAGCCTTATATTTTCTGCCGAGTCTTAACCAATAATCATAATCTATAACATAATGCTGACTGATATCAAATTCCCCTACCTCCTTGGCTGCCTCTTTTCTCCAAAAACAGGACATCTGAGATATATAATTTAACACTAAAAGCGTGTTGTAAGAATAATTTCTCAGCCAAAAATTCTTATATAGAGTAATCCACCTTCTGATCTCTTTATCGTTGGCGTTTATAATATCAGCCTTCCCATAAGCCCACATCACATTAGGATTTTTCATAAAATACTCAGCAACTAATTTTAAAGCGCCATCTTTATAAACATCATCTGCATTTAATTGAGCTAAAATATCTCCATCTACTTTTTTTATACATATATTAATTGCATCTGCCTGCCCTTTATCTTTTTCAGAAATCCACCTTATAAATTGCGGGTATTTTTTAGCATAGTGTTTAATGATTTCTAACGTACCATCGCTAGAACCGCCATCTTTTATGAAGAGCTCTAGCTCTTCGTAGTTCTGTTCAATAACTGATCTTATTGATCTTTCAATGTAATCAACCGAATTAAAACAGGGCATTACTACGGAGATTTTAGGTAAGTTGCTCATTTTGTTTTAAAAGCTTCCATAGTATACAATTTTGCAGGAAATCCCACAATATGAATATTAGTCAGATTTATACTTGGATAGGTTTAAATACTTGAAGTAAAGTAAACTTCTTGCTACGTAATAAAAAATTAAGTAGAATGATCCCAGGCATGATGAGTTTACAGAAGTTTATTCAGCAATATTACCCCACAATTATCGTTCTTAATCCTACCCGACTAAAGAACAAAACTATCCTTATTACCGGAGCAAGCGGGCTTATAGGATCAAATCTGGTTGCTTATTTGGATTTTTTAAACATAAGGAAGAAGCTAAATCTCAAAATTATAGCCATTCATCGATCTGAACTGGAAATGTGGATGCCGCAATCGGCAGCAATTAAATATATCCAACAGGACCTTACAAAAAAAGAACTACTAAAAAAGCTTAAATTCCACTATCTTATACACTTGGCAACCTACGCCCAACCTAAAAAATTTTTAGAATACCCAAAAGAAACTGTCAGTTTAAATATAGATGTCTTATTTAACCTTCTTGAGCAAACCGAGAAAAACAAAGCCATATTCCTTTATTTAAGTTCAGCAGAAATATATGGAGAAGTAAATAAGGCTCATATTCCAACAAACGAGAACTACTTTGGTAACGTGAATACTTTAACAGACCGAGCAATTTACGCTGAATCAAAACGCTTGGCCGAAACCATTTGCTATCTCTTTAGTAAAAAAATTAAGACTAAAATAGCTCGGGCACTTATTACCTATGGCCCCGGAGTAAAATACGATGATAAAAGAGTAATTTCAGAATTCATAAAAAAAGCTCAGGAGAAAAAGAAAATTATCATGATGGATGCGGGTTTAGCTCAACGAACTTTTTGCTTCATAACCGATATGGTCGAGATGCTTTTAAATATCGCGCTCAATGGAAAAGAAATCGTCTATAATGTATGTGGTACGGACACTACTACAATCAAAGACTTAGCAAAATCGATAGCTCGAATGAACCAGGCAAAATTTAATTACAAATTTAAAGAAGGGGCTGTCAAAGGTACGCCACAAATACTAACATTGGATAATAACCGCTATCTTTCTGAATTTAAAAAAAGAACCTTTGTCCCCTTAGATAAAGGGTTAGTAATTACTTCAGAATGGTTTAGAAACTTAAAACAATGGAATTAAAAAAGCTCGAAGATCTTTCGAAAGAAATCCGAAGAGAGATACTGACATTGGTATATCAGTCAAAAAGCGGTCATCTTGGCTGTAGTCTCGGTATAGTGGATATTTTAATAGTACTCTACTTTAAAATTCTCCATATTAATCCTAAAAACCCATCCCTTAAAACACGCGATAAATTCTTATTAAGCAAAGGTCACGCTGCAACAGCTTTATATGCTGTTCTATCAAAACGGGGATTCTTTCCTAAATCACTTCTTTCGACCTATTTACAAAATGGATCTAAACTTGCAGGACATGTCACCTTAGGCTCACTACCAGGAATTGAAGCTACTTCGGGATCTTTGGGGCATGGCCTTTCAATAGGAATAGGAATGTCGCTTGCCATAAAGCATCAGAATCTACCTTCACGAGTTTTTTGTTTAATCGGTGATGGGGAATGCCAAGAAGGTTCTATTTGGGAAGGAATTAATTTTGCAGGACAACATAAAATAAACAATCTTATATTGTTACTTGATAATAATAATCTGCAGATTATGGGGAAGGGTAGCGATATTTTAAATGCATTATCTTTTGATGATAAATTTAAAGGCTTCGGCTGGGATGTTAAATCGGTAGATGGCCATGATATTTTCGCCTTATTAAAAGTCCTGCAACCAAAAACCCTTGACAAACCATTGATAATTATCACCAATACAGTAAAGGGGAACGGCATCTCATTTATGGAGAATAAAGTCGAATGGCACGGCAAGAGTCCAAATGAAGAAGAATATAAATTAGCACTCAGGGAATTATCTTAAATTTTTATGAGATTTACAGTTGTAAAACTTATTTATGAAGCTGCCCTCAAAGATAAAAAGATCTATTT
>CAZAZW010000001.1:60422-115961 GCA_964489875.1 uncultured Gammaproteobacteria bacterium
ACCGGAGATTTGGGTCATGCTTGTGAGGAAGAATTTATTAAAAAAATCCCTAATCAATACATGAATGCCGGCATAGCCGAACAAAATATGATGGGTATAGCAGCGGGTTTGGCTCTTTCCGGCATGAAAGTTTTCGTCTATTCAATTTCACCTTTTGTGACAATGCGCTGTTTTGAACAAGTAAAAAACGACGTTTGTTATCAAAACGTAGATGTCAATATTATTGGGGTCGGGGGAGGGTTTATCTATGGACCATACGGTAACACCCATTGTTCAATTGAGGATATCGCAGTGATGCGAGTCTTACCGAATATGAAGATTGTCTGTCCCGCCAATCCGTTAGAAACAGAGCAGCTGACTAAACAGATTCTGAATATGTCTGGTCCTAGCTATATGAGAATCGGCAGAGGGAAAGAACCCATGCCGCAAAAAAAGTATCCAGTTACTTTTGGAAAAGGTCGCAGAGTAAAAGAGGGAAAAAACGGCGCAATAATTACAACCGGTATAATACTTACTACGTGTGAAAGAGCACTAGAACTATTATCAAAAAAGGGTCTTAATTTTTCCCTGATTAATATGCATACGGTCAAGCCAATTGATAAAGAGTTAGTTGTTAAAACAATAAATGAATTTGACGCGATTTTTACCGTTGAAGAACATAGTATAATTGGTGGATTAGGAAGTGCAATTGCCGAAATCATCAGTGAAGAATCTGGAAAAAAAATTAGATTTAAGAGATTCGGAGTTAATGATTTATATCTTCACGAAATTGGCAGTCAGGAATATTTGAAAGATATGCACGGAATTTCAGCTCAAAAAATTGCCGATTCAATTATCCGTTCATTACGAGATTAATATAATAAAAAAATGAAAAAAAATATTTGGAAACTGCAGGAAAATATTATTGATCACCCCCAAATCGATATTTTGATAAATTTTATTAAAACGACCGAAAGATATACTCAATTTACGGAGGTAAAAAAATTCGAAGATGTCTGGTCAAAATGGCAGGGATGTAAATATAGCATATTTGTAAACTCAGGAAGTTCCGCTAATCTGATAATCTTAGATTTACTGAGAGAGCTTTATCAATGGCAAAACGGAGACGAAATCATTGTACCCGTAGTAACTTGGCCAACTGACATCTCCTCAATTCTGCAATTTGGCTTAAAACCTGTTTTTGTGGATATTAACCTGCAGGATCTTGCTTTTGATTACATAAATCTAGAGAAAAAAATCACATCAAAAACGCGGGCTATATTCCTCACTCATCTTTTGGGATTTCCTGCAGATATTAAAAAAATAAAAAAAATTATTGGCAAAAAAAATATTCAACTTATTGAAGACTGCTGCGAATCACATGGAGCAACAATAAACGGCGAAAAAATAGGTAACTTTGGAATCTGTAGTTCATTCAGTTTTTATTGGGGGCATCATATTTCCACTGTTGAAGGCGGCATGATTTGCACTAATGAGGAGAAAATATACAAACTTGCTCTTTTAAAGAGATCCCATGGTCTGGCACGCGAACTACCCAAGAAATATCACCCCTATTACAAAAGAAGATATAAAGACATTAATTTCAGATTTTTATTTTTGACTACCGGATTTAACGTCAGAAATACGGAGTTTAGCGCAGTTTTAGGACTAAGTCAGTTGAAACATCTTGACCGTTATATTAGCATCCGAAATAATAATTACAAAAACTTCGTAGATATTTTATCATCATATCCTAATTTTTTACTCATTCCCTACAGAAATGGCCTTTCTTCTTTTGTCTTACCCTTTCTTCTCAACCACAAAAAGGATAAAGAAGATCTGCAAAAATATCTAACCATAAAAGGAATAGAATCAAGGCCGATAATAGCTGGTAATTTACTCAAACAGCCTTTTCTTGAATTTTTTTCTGTACCGGATAAATTTACAAATGCGGATTTCATTCATACAAATGGATTTTATATCGGTAATAACCAATTTGTTGATAAGAAAAGATTGGATTACTTAAAAACTGCTCTAGATGATTTTTTTCGAAGATAGTTAAGATTTTTTTCCTGTTTTGTCTTTTAATGCTCTTTTTGCCTCTTCCCTTATCAATTCTTCTAATTTCCTTTCTAATCTTTTTGTGCGAACATAGGCCATATAAACAAGCGGAATAACTAAAATAAAAGCTCCAACCATAGCTAAATCAAAGGCTCGGGAGATTGCTATTGTTGCGGAAAAAGCCCTAAATATTTCAGGAAATATTGCGATAAATATTGCACCTATCCATGCTGCAGCCCACAATAGAATTTCCAAACCATTCATCTCCCCGCGTCGATAGTGAAGGTATGCAAAATAAATCATTATTAAAGAAAATATTAAAGCTATAACCTGAAGTCCTAAAATCATCTAAATATTCTCCATTTAATTACATTGAACAAAATACCAAACGCGTTTAAAATTGTTACCCCTTTAAACTTATCATAGTATATTGTTTCAACAGGTATCTCGCAATATCTTAATTTTAATTCTGCAGTTCTGATAACCATTTCTGTCTCTATCCCATAACCAGAGGATCTTAACCTCATTTTCATATAAGCCTTCTTTGTTATAGCTCTGTAGCCGCAAATTAAATCAGAAACATAAATCCCAAAAAGCAAAGCTACTAGAACAGAGGCCAGTTTATTTCCTAAAAACCTTACTAAAGGAACCCCTAAGTTCATGTTTCTGGAACCAAATACAACATCAAAGTCCCCGCTTTTTATCTTTTCTAAAAAATTGGGTAAATCTTCTGTTTTATGCTGACCGTCCGAATCCATCATCACTATTGCATCAGCGCCCATTGAGAAAGCTACTTCGCAACCAGTTTTAATTGCGGCTCCTTTCCCCAAATTCACCCTATGTCTCAAAACTAAAACATCATGCTTTTTTGCCTGTTCAAAAGTAGAATCCTTAGATCCATCATCAACAACGATTACAGAAATGCCTATTTGTTTTATGTCTTTTAATACCCCATCTATTCTTCGGGATTCGTTATATGCTGGTATCACAACGAATAGGTTATTATCTTTGGAAACAGAAACCTTCATAAGTTTATTTGCACTTCGTCAGTATAATATATAATTTCCAATCTTTTAACTATTCTGTTCGTAATAATCTTTGTAGGCAACAAAATAATAATTAGATAACGGCTGAAAAAGATAGAGAGAAATATTTAAAAGATAACTTACACTATAGATCATTTTCCTGAACAAATCATTATCTACTTTATGTACAAGCCCTCCTTCTCCTAATAACTCCTTCCTACCGTATTTGATGATCTTGTACCCCCTTTTTTCAAATTCCTCCGGATAAAATGCTGATTTATGAAGCTGCAATTTATTATTATCTACTGGAGGATGATACATCTTACCTACGGGTGTTGCTATTATTACTTGTTTTTTTGCTATCTTTTCAATTTTATCTAAAAGTTGCCATGCTTCTTTTTTATTTAGGTGTTCCAAAATTTGTAATGCTAAAACAACATCAAAACTCCTCTCCTTAAACTTTATGTTTCTGACATCTGCTATTACATATTGATCATGAATTTTTGATTTCTTTCCAATCTCAATATATGGCCTAAATAAATCAACTCCTATACTTTTTTTAACTTTCATCCTATTTTTAATCATTTTCATAGGAAACCCTTGCCCGCAACCTACATCTAGAATACTGTCTGCAGATTTATCTATTATCCAACAAACTGGATCTTCCAATGAAAGTAAAAATACTTTAAAAGGATTTATGTAATTGTCAAATCTATAATAGAGTTTCTTTAAATTCATACTTAAAGCGATATTCTTATTAAATAAATCAACCCAGAGATAACTCCCTTCCAATAATCAGATAATAAACTAAATTTTAAAGATGATAATATGATTATTGAATGAACTAAGGTATAGAAAGGTAAAAGAATGAAAAGAAATATCAGTAAATTAGGAAAAGGAGAATATTTTCTCATAAAAATAATTTTATTTCTGGCTATCCTGTATGCCTGATCTGCGCTTCTGATGCCAATATAATCTAACGCAGAATTAACAAAAGTAGATTTAATACTATTATGCCAAGCTAGAGCTTTTGGGGCAAAATAGATCTTAAATCCTGATTTCCGAGCCCTAAAGGAAAAATCTAAATCCTCGTAAGGAATAAAATAGTTTTCATCATATCCGCCCACCTTCTTTATTACTTCTGCTTTTACCATCCATACGCATCCAACCGTTGAGATCTCTTTTATGTGATCATACTGGCCGGTATCTTCTTCTCTAATACCCAAAGCAGAAACTCTACCGGTAAGTAAACTGATGTCGCAGCCTATACCTTGTAATATATTTCCATCCGTAGAGAAGCTTTGCATATCATAGATTTTTGGTTGCGCGATACCTGCTTGCGGGGAATTCTTTAACACTGCAACAAGCTGACTTATCATTTTTTTATCGGCACTAGCATCATCATCCATAAAAAGAAGAAAATCACCTCTGGCAAATTTAAGACCTAAATTTCTACCGCCTGCTGCTCCTAAATTTTTAGCACTTCTGACAAGCTCTACCCCTTTAAATTTATTCTTTAACCATGAAGAAACAGGGGGGGTAGTATCGTTATCAACCACAACAATTTCAATCCTTCTATAATCTGATGCTTGTAAAGATTGTAGGCATTTAATCAGTTCCTTTTTGCGGTTTCTTGTTACAACAATTACAGAAACCAGTTTTGTTAATTTATTCATTCAAATTTTTATCCTTGAAAAGAATCATGTTTAAAACTCCCAGTATAAATAGACTGACGGTTAAACTACTGGTAATATAAATAAAATCTTTAATTCCAAAAAAGTTACCAGTTACTGTAAATAGCAGAAACACAAAGGCAAAATACATATGGCGGATATTACTGTCTCTAAAAATAAATAATGTTATTAACAATGCAACAAAAATAAGATTAATTAGAAATTCCAAAGAAATATCATTATTTTGAATTTTCATAAGATAATAAAAAACAAAAAAAAGTAGTATTACCGATAACTCAATTTTAATTAATTTATTGGAAAAGAAATTTCTCATCTTAGCTTTATTCTGTAATCAAGATAAAGTAATAATACTAGTGATGCAATAAAAGTGATGGTGGAAATCATAATCCCAAGCTTAAAGTTATCCTGCAAAATAAACTCCACTCTAATCTTCTGCGCAATGGGTTCTTCTATAAGCCACCCATTCGCAAACCCATTAATACTAAAATGAGATAAATCGATTTTTTTACCAGCTGAATCTCTTATTTGCCAAAGGGGGTGAAATGTTTCAGAGAATACTAAAATATATGGCGTTGTTTGACTGGTTAAATCTAAATCATAAAGAGTTGGATTAATTTTATTCCACTTTAAATCCACACTTCCCAACTGCCGCGCTGGTATAGCTTTACTTTCTTCTAAAACCAAATCGGAATTAAAAATCTTCTCTACCTTAATATTTTTAATTAAAGCTTTGGTCGAATTAACAAAAGAATTTTGTATATTTGGAGGAAGTAAAATAAAAGATATTTTTGCTGTACCGGCATTTAAAGGGGGAGTATAATTTAACTTTATTCCTTCTAGCTCAACAGGATAGCTATTAATTCCTATCTCCTTTACAACAGCAGGTTTCAACTGCCCTAAAGAATCCAGTGTATCGGTATCATGAGTTATTGTAATTACAGGACGGGATCCCTGGTAAAAATACATATCAAAGGTTGCTTCATAAGAACTTTCAATATCTAAATCCGACATATCAAACGTTAGGCTTATTGGATTATTTACAGTTTCACCTGAAAAAGCTGGTTCCTGATTAACTGCATCCCGCTCATATCTAAAGCCTGTATCTGGATTTAGTTTTTTGGCTTCCAAAGATTTTTCTATTAAATTTTCGCTAATCTCAACCTGTAAGTGAATCTCATGAAATCCTTCTTCGAATTTGAAGGAGGGGTATTTTATTGCTTTTTCACTTATTTCAGTTGCAGAAACTTCTACTGATTGATTATCAATTTGTACAACTTTAGGAGGGGATATCCGTAAACCTTTATCGGGATTATTGATTTTAATCTCATATTCACCATCTTTAGCTACCGAATAGTCAAATACAATAAGTTGTTTACCGTCAATTTGCCTTTTAGGTTCATACTTAGGACTTAATCCCAATTTAGCGAGGTATTCAGTTAAAATCCTTTTTACCTTTATCCCTTCTTCAGCAGTCGCAGAATCATTAAATTCGTTCTCTAGCACTACTCTTTGTCTGATTAGCTGTCCTAAAATTTCCTCTCGTGCAGACTCTGTATTTAGATAAATACTTAGCGTTTCGCTACTTATTTTTGTACATTTATTCAGTTGCTTTTCGTAGTTTAATAGAGCTTTTTTAGCCTCGGGAGGTTTGAACTCTCTTGCAAATAGCGCAGCTTCTTTAAGCCTTTTTCCGCTAAGGTTGAAACACTCCCTAACTTGATCGTTTTGATTAAGAAACCCTAACACATTTTCGAAATAGTTTACCGGAGATAATTCCTTTAATGCCGTCTCTGCATTAACGGAGGCAAAAGGTAAGTATTTTAGTTTGCCTTTTGGCAAAATTATATTTTTTTCAATAAAACTGCCTAATATCTCTTCCTGGTCTTTCTGTAGTTCAGTCAAGAATCCATCATTTAACTTCTCTATATCATCCCATATTTTTAAAGAGGAGATGTTATTGGATTTGTTGATAGCGATAAGTTTGCCCTCTGGGTAAAAATGTCCCAAACGATACTCATCTCTAACCCGATAAATAGATAACGGGCCAAAATCTGCTTGGTGTTCAAAGAAGTCGGGTTTTCTGGAAAGCCAGGCATTAATTCTTTCTGTTGACTCTAAAACCCTTGATCTCCACACAGTCTCATTGTGAATAACTACCCAACCGATATTAAGTGAAGATAAAGCTTTTTGAATTTTTATATTATCTTGGTTATGTATAGAAATCAGAAGATCTCTTATCCTTGAATCAACAGAAGGTATACCAATCTGGTAACCAATAGATGATCCATTAAAAAAATACTGGCTCGGTTCAACTCCTGTATAGCCCCAATCATAATCAACAGATTCACCCCAGGATAAAGGCAGATGCAGAATTCTGGTGTCATCTGCAGCTACTTTGTTTTTTAGCCAATTATTGGCTTCAGAATAATAAGGGGGGATAGAAGCCACATATTTTCTACCTTCGCTAATGAAGAGTTTCCCGAACCAAAGAGGCCAAACCAAAATACTAATACAAAACAAGGCAATAAAAATAGTTACCTTACTGAAAAAAAGCTTTTTCCTAAATTTTAGATAACCATGAATCTGATTTATACCCTGAGCAAACAATAAGGAAAAGGATATAGCTAAAAGAATACCTACTTTTTCATAAGGATTTCTCAAGGGTGCCAGAAACGGAAATAAGTTATAAGACCAAGCATTCAGCAACCCCAGAGGCGCATTAACCCCTTTAGATAAAACTAATATAATGGCTGTTAATATTATTAAGAATCTCCAGTATACTAATTTGTAGTTTATCCTAAAAAGAGCTGTAGAAAAAATTACTACCACAGGCATCCAGGAAAACATTAATATAAACGGATTTAAATAGCTGTCCCCCCAATCTTTAACACCGTAATGATAGAATGCACTTAATCCCCTCAGTATATATACGGGATTATGATACGGTTTTAATCCGAATAATACATCTGAACCTCTGGCTTTTAACTCTTCTTGGGTAAATTGTCCCAGGACATAACCACTTGACTGCAAAAGATGAATAATCCACCAAGTATTTGTCCCTATCCAGAAAATTACCAATAAAGAAAAAAAGGTTAAGATAAATTTTCTTGCCGATTTATCAGACCAATTATAGAGTAAAATTGTCGATATATAAATTGTCCATAGTAACCAAAGCGAGAAAACGTATCCCAATGCGCCAAATACATAAGAAAGAAGAAATGAAACTATATTTATGAATACTATGGAGGAATATCTTCTTTTTTTAATTCCCCACGCCAGAATCAAAAGTGATAAAGGAGCCAAAAGCAGCATTAACATACCATTATGCACTCCTCTTTGCCAAACAGATAAAGAAGTTAAATTAAATATATAAAATAAGGCGGCAATTAGTGCACTCCATTTATTAAAATTAAAGATTAAAGAAAGAAGATATACGCTGGCTGATCCCCCAAACAAAATCAAGAAAAATAATCCCTTCTGGATGATATCCGCTGTTATACTAATACCTTCAAAAACCGATAAAATAAAATAGAAAGGCACAGCAGTAAAAGTAATCGGACTAGTAACTCCGGTAGCATGACTTTCCCACCAGGTGCTAGCTACTTCAGTTAACTGTTTTTGCGGGGACAGAATAGGGATACCCACATCTCCCCCGGCTAGAATTTGACCACTTGGTAACCACTTTAAAACAAGGTAAACTGATATCGAAGCAAGTAAAAAAATAACCTTAAGGAAACTTTTCATCTAAATATTTTACACCAATGAGTTGAGCTGCAATACGGGGATAGATTATTATAAAAGGCAACAATAATGCCGCCAAAGGAACGGCTATCTTCTGCCACCAACTGGCGTTTTTACCTCCTCCGTAGCTTTTAGAGCCGTAAATAATCTTGAGTCCCTGTCCATATACTTTGAAATCTAGCTGTCTTAAGTCTGATGCTATCCAGGTAGAAGTATGCTTATGATAAATACTTCCATCATATTTTTTTTGACTGCAATATCCGTTTGGCACGGATACAATAACACATTTTTTGGCTGCCTTAATGGCCTTTCTGATAAGATTCTCTCCTGCTTTTTTGTCAAGATGCTCAATTACTTGCAGCAATAACACTACATCAAAACTTTTCTTTTGAATTTCAAATTTTGTTATATCGGCTCGAATTATCTTTCTATAGTTACCCTTTTTCTTGCAGATTTTTAAGTACGGTTCATAAATATCAATCCCTATAAATTCATGATTCTTTTTAGGATTAAGAAACTCTCCTGCTGCGCCCATACCACACCCAAGGTCTAAAACCTTTAGCTTGCCGGAAGGTATTAGGGCTCTTAGCATTAATTTATATGTCGGAGGAAAACCGTAATTTTTTTCAGCTCTCATTTATTATTCTTAATGAATGCAACATCTCACGAGCCCTTGTATCCCACGAAAAATCAGCTAAAACCATATTTCTGGCTTTTTTGCTTAATCTACGATACTGGTTTTTATCATCTGATAATCTGATTATTATCTCGCTAAAACTAGTGATCTCCCCTACTGGAACTTTTAACATCCCTTCAGGGTAATATGATAGATAAGATTTAAGATCAAACCCTACACATGGTAAACCAAAAGCCATAGCTTCTGCGGCGGCCATTCCGCCGCTATCATAAAAAGCTGGATGAACCACAATTTTGCTATTTTGAAATATGGAATATTTTCTATCTCCGTCATGAAGATAACCAAACAACTTAATATTATTCTTTAAATCCAGTTCTTCTATTCTTTTTTTTACATTTGTCATTAATGGACCATCCCCAATCATTGCCAGAATTGCAGATGGAACCCTTTGGGTAACCAATTTCCAAATATCTATTAGTTCCACAACCCCTTTTTGAGGATGAAATCTTCCCTGAAAAACAGCTAAATATTTTTTATCCTTAGAGGGTCTATGCGTATTTATATATTTTGAAATTATTTCAGTATTAACTGCCCCTTTAACAACTAAAACTTTATTCTCTTTTGAAATTTGTGAAAATTGTTTCTTTTCTAGAGTGTTATTAACTAAAATAAAGTCTGCATATTTAGAAATCAGAGGCTTAACCGGCTGCTGCATAAACCAATATAAAAGGGCATTTAATCTGTACAATCTTTTCCTCTTACCCTCAGAAAATCCCATTAATGGATTTGGAGCTGTTTGAAACCAAGCAGCTATCCATTTAATTTTCTGGTATCTGATTTTTAACAAAAAAGCAGGAAGGGAATCCATCCAAAATTCAGAAGCTGAATAAATATAATCCTTATCTTGAATTCGAAGAGTTAATCCCAGTTTAAGTCCGAGAAATATTCGATAAGCATAAGTAAAAACAAAACCTAATTTAGAAAAAATTCCTACTTTAACCAGCTTAAAATCTAAATTAGGACCTTTTAAATTCTCTCGTTGACACATTAATAGTCCTTCTTCCCAAACATAAATCTTGACAATAACCTTTTTACTCCAGTGGCGCGCAAATTCAATAAATATTCTATCTCCTCCAGAAAAACCTTTACCTAAAGCAGCAAGTGCAAAAAAATGAATGGTAGGTAATTTACTTCGTAACAATAACTTATTCATTCAACGATTTTTGAATTTATTGTAATATAATACTTAAAAATGTCCAAATCTAGGATTCGTCTTGCATTATCCATTTTGTTAATTGTATTTCTTTCGTATTTGGCTGTTAGACAAAGTTTTACCTTGGCTTTAAGCGGTGACGACTGGCTTATGCATTATACTATCTGGAGTATTTTTGATGTTAGAAAAGAAACCAGTTTACTCAATCCTCTTGTATATTTTGGTACCTATTCACCGCATTATTTTTTCTTATCAATTATTAGTCGCATTTGGGGCTACGAGCCAATATATTATTACGCTGTCTCTTTTTTAACTAGAACTGGTGTGGCAATTATAATATTCTTTCTCGTCAAACGTCTAACTAAGAGATTCTTATCTGCTATTTTAGCAGGTTCTATTTTTGCAGTCAGTTACCTAGGGATCGAAACAACAGACTGGGTCTTTAATTACAATCATTATTTAGGAATTGGTATAGTTGCCATATTTCTAATCAGATATTTTCAAGCTAAAGAGACAAAAAGATTTAGAGATAATCTTATAGCAGGCTCCTTATTTGCCCTTGCTTTGATTGTTTCACCACCTCGTATGCACGGTTTATTCCCTTTAATTATAATTACTGAGTTAGGATGGATATTTATAGAAGGACGAAAATATAATTACAGAAAGTTTATTGAAAGAATCGTAATAATCTTAGGATTCTATTTCCTAATCATTAGAGGTATTGGAATTATCGTATCTTTTTTAAGAAATTATTCTATCAATTTGGGAATAAACATTGCTGTCGGTGATTATGGAACAGAGATGTATGCTCAAACAATAAATCAAGGATTAAATACGGTGAAAGCTAGCATACTTCGGGGACAAACAGATTTTATTGTTGACCCTATAGCTAGTTTAGGTAACTATATAATGCCTGATATGCTATGGGCGAAGGTCCCATTCACAACCTCTTTAATCGCCATCTCTCTTATATATAGTGTATTAACATATACTGTCCTTTATCTTGCAGGACTTAAAAATAAAATCGCCCCTCTTTACATTTTTAATTTGATTATTTGGCTTATAGTTATCTACTTCCTCCAAATAATCAATGCAAGCACCTTTTTATATCCTCGTGTTGCCTTTGCCCTAGTGGGAGGATTCACCATTATTTTTACCTTGTGGTTATTTTTCTTACTGAGAAAAACAAAACCACTTCTTGCACATACAGCTTTACTTGGTTTTGGATGGATGTTTGCTTTTATTCTATTCCCTTGGTTTCTAAGCCCCACTTCTGGGATTATGTTCGCCTGGGGTAGATATTCTGTTCAACAAGCAGCAGGACTTTCAGTTTGGATCTCTATTATTTTTTTAGTTACAATTGACTCACTACGAATTAAAGGCAAATATTTTCTTTTAGGTACTGCTTATCTTGTAGTCTTACTATTTACACTCATGCATCTTGCGTTTACTAATAATTATTTATCTCATGTAAATAGTTATCGAAGTAATAGGTTAGATAATAAATACTGGAATATAATTACTTCAGAAATACCAAGCATCGATAAAAATAGGCAAAGTATATTCTTATTGCTCACTGATCTAGAAAGTGCCGAGATAGCTGAAGCAATAAGGTTTGGGTTCTTTGGTAGGAGCATTATGCATTACAATATAACAAATCAAAACTACAATCCTTTTATGGTTGTTAATGAATATGATGGAATCTTCTCCGCTGTTTATGATGGAAAATTTTTATCTAAACATGGTCAGGTCAATCCTAAACCAATAATGCCAGATCAAATATATGCTTTTTATTTACAAAATAAAGAGATGTACAACGTTACCGACCAAGTTAGAAGAAAACTTAAAGACGATTTAGAAGCTTTGAAACGAGGTAACCAGCCCCCCCAGCAGATAACTCCATAGTTTTAAGAAAAAGCATACCTATTCCGTATAAAGGATCAGAGAGAATTAATTTCCAGTTTCTAATAAAACTTGGCCTAAATACAAAAAAGATAATTGCTGATAAGTTTAAACGATTTTTTCTTAGATAAATTCCCGAAACGTACGCATAATAAAATTTCTTCTTTATTGCTTTGTATAAAGTTAAGTTATATTCATTATGGACAATGAAAGAATTAATCCTTCCAATTCTGTAGAAAGACTTAATTCTACGGGTTAAATCCCAATCTTCACCCGAGATCATTTTTTCGTCCCAACCGCCTATTTTCCAAAAAGCTTTTCTTTCAAAAAACCTGGCAGCCTCAATTCTATCATCACCCAAGTAACACTTCTTCTCCAACCTCCGACACTCTGCCCAAAAGCCTTCACCCTTAGATTCTTCCGGAATAATAGCTGCCTTAATGTTAGAATTACCCTGCACTAGTTCTATACATTCTGTTATAACATTCTTGCCAAGTTGCATATCCGCATCAATAAAAAGCAGATAATTTCCGACTGCACTTTTGGCTCCAATATTCCTAGCAACTCCTCTTTCTTGATGTTTATTTAACTGAATAATCTTTAAGGTAAGTTTTAAAAAATTACCTATCTTTTTTGCAATTAATACAGTATTATCCCTTGAACAATCATCTACCAAAATAGTCTCTGTTTTCTTATATTTCTGCCTTGATAACGACTCTAGACAACTTTTAATTTTATCCTGCTCATTAAACGCAGGGATGACAACTGAGACACTAAAGTTATTGTTTGCACCTTTCATGGATGTAATGTTACTCTACAAGTTACCATACTAGCAAGAATATGAGATTTATTTGCAAAGCAAAGAATTTATTCATTCATCTTAAAAGAGCAATTGGATGGATTGGAATGCTTATCTTTACATTGTTTAAATTTTGGCTAAGAAATCCTCAAGAAACTCCTGCCATTTTAAACTTTATTCTACAAAAATCTTTCGCATCATCCAATTTTTTTTCTCGAAACATTTTAATAGAAAAGCATACTCAAGAATATGAAACAACTATGCTGCAAACTATTCAATTATATGAAAAATATGGCTCCGTTTATAATCCTAGGGACTCAAAATCATACAAGAAACTCGAAAAAACTCTCTCTGATAAAAATCAGATTTTATACTTTTTAATAAAAAAGCTTAAACCTAAAGTAGTCGTGGAAACCGGAGTAGCAGCCGGCAAATCAACTGGATTTATATTACAGGCTTTGCATGATAACGAGTTTGGGAAACTTTACTCTATAGATCTACCTTTTCAGTGGTATATTTATGGAGATCACAAACTTCACCTTGACAGCTTACCTCCAGATAAAACTCCTGGTTACTTAGTATCTCAGCGCCTAAAAAAGAAGTGGCATCTTGTATTGGGAACTACTAATCAAGTTCTTCCTAAACTTCTAAAGAAATTAGGAACAATTGATATTTTCTTTCATGATAGCGAGCATACTGATGAAACAATGATGTTTGAATATAATATTAGTTGGCCAACTATTACGCGAAAGGGTGTTTTAATTAGTGATGATATAAGTTATACAGAAGCATTCAATGATTTTTCAAAAGCAAAAACAGGCACAAAGATCCTTTTTAAGGATGTGGGAATACTTTTTAAAAGCTGATATGTTAATCCTTCTTTTATCTATTATTCTACTCACCTATTTTTCCTTGAATAAGACCCTATCATTCGGATTAGCAGGTGATGATTGGTTAGCTCTTTATCGTTATATTTTGGATTTTCCGACTTTTTCTGCACATTTTAATCTTGTCAACTATATTAATGATCACAGCACCTATAATTTTGCCGATCTGATCGTGGGTATTATATATCGACAGTTTTCCTTCAATCCTTTTCCCTATTATTTAATCTCTATGATCATGAGAATTATTACTGCTATTTCTTTCTTCTTTACTGTTTCTATGGCTACCAAAGATAAATTGACAGGCTATGTGTCGGCTCTTCTTTTTTCAGTCATGTTTGCAGGCATTGAAACAACAAACTGGGTTTTTAATATGAACACGTATCTTTCAATTACTCTTTTTAATTTATTTATTTATCTTTATCTAAGTAAAGACTCTCTGAATTTCTTTTTGAAAAATTTAATTCTAGGCCTAATTTTGGGCCTATCATTTATTATTACCCCCAACAGAATGCATGGGTTATTATTTGCAATTCCTTTTATTGCTTTAATTAAAATGGAAAAAATTAATTTTTATAACCTAAAATATTTCTTTCTAAGACTATGCATTTTCTATTTCCCTATATTTGGATCTCGGTTTCTATTCCGATCCACAGATGATATGGCGTATTCTACAATAATAATTCAATCATTAACTAAAACAAATTTCCTAAACAGCATTTTGGTAAATCTTTCCAATAGTATACTTCCTGAAAATCTATACAAAGTTATCGGAATATCTCAAGGTGGAAAAATTGTTATTACAATTTTTATCTTTCTTTTCACTCTGATACTGTTCTACAAACACCTGAAGAATGCTCTATATATTTCAAAATTTGTATTTCTTTGTATTAGTTTAATATTTTCTTTTGTTATAATGCCTCTTTTAATATTTGATCCTAATATGACCATGTCTTCAGATCATCGCTATCTTATTATCCCCGGAGCCTATATGATAGTCATTTATGCTGCAATCTTTTCAGTTTTGTGGAAAAGTAGAAGTAAGATGTTGAACACCTTTGCTATTTATTTACTTGGAATAATCTTTTTTTCTAATTTTATATCTTTAAAGAATTATTTTAACGATCTCTCAAACAAAGGTCGATTAGCGATCGATTCACAGCAACAATTTAATTATATTGTCTCACAAGTTAACCGACCCGATAACAACGCTCCCATTGTCTTATTATTTATCCCTAATGATATACATTATCTCTATAATGCTATTACTTTCGGCTTGCCTTATCACATGATGTTAATTGATGAAAGAATGGGATTAGAGATCCAAAAAGCTCCTCTTGCTGCAGACGATCTTAAGAGTTTAATTAATGTTTTAAGCAGTAAAGATAGTAGCGAACTTAAAAGATATGGTTATAAACCTGTCAAAATTCCGCTAGAGAATGTATTCGTCTTCACTTTACAAAATAAGATTCTAGCTAATATTACACCTCAAGCGCGAGCAGAACTAAGAAAACTTATTCCGAGTCTTTAAAAAGTAAATGATCAGAGTAATAAATAAGCTTACTATCGAAACTAAAGTAATTTTGTAAGCGAAATTAAAAGATTCTTGGGGCTTATACTTTATATTGACCTGATAATTACCTATTTTGTTTATTAACCAACTATTAGCATAGGAAAATACCTTTATATGATCTTTAATCTTTGTAGAGCCTATATAAGCTTCCCAATTAGGATGGTACTGTTCAAGGAAATATAAGTTTACTGGCCCCTTTGCCTCTTTAACGTCTACTACAAAATCAGTAGAGTTAATTCTCCGATAGCTAACTATACTGTTAGGCGAATAGATCAATTGAATATTATCTGGAATATTTACTTGAAAAATATCTAGTTCCCCAAAGGTTTTTACCTTTTGAATGTTCTTTTGATTATCTAAATAGTTTTCTACCCAGATAGGATCTTTTACCTCTCTTTTTTCAAAATCTGTATCAGAATGAACAACTATGTAACGAACGTTGAGTTTTGCTAATTCGTTAATCAGATTATCTTCCTTAAAATCTTGATTATTATCACTCCAATTAGGTAGAACCTTAAATTTGTTCTCTATATCAAAATTTTCTAATAGCGCTGAGTAGTAATCTTTATTTACTCCTGTATTTCGCGCTATCGAATTTCTGTCAAAAAGAAACTCTGATGCTTCTACACCTTCATAAGGATGCAACCACATGTAAGTGACCCCCTCTTCAGGGATTAACGGTAAATGTAAAATCCTGAAATCTCCTGGTTGATTATTCAACCAATTATTAGCCTCTGAATAAAATTTAGGTACTTGGATCCAAAAATTAGTTTTAGTACCACCGGCAAAACTACCATTCCAATATGGCCAGACTAATATAATGAAATAGGACAAGAAAAAAAGTGAAATAAAAAAAGATTTTAATTGAGCACTTCTAAAAAATTTTGCTAGTTTATCAGAAAACTGAATAAGTCCAAACGCAAAAAAAGGAGTAAATGCAATTACTAAATTTATACCAAATTTCTCATATGGGTTTCTTAATACTTGAAGGATGGGAAAAGTTTTAAATAACCAAATCAACAACCCACCTGTTGGAGAATTTGTTCCAATTGTAATAAATACTGAAGTGATACTTAAGAATACAAAAAATAAAAAATATTTTGATCTTCTGATAATTGGGATTGCAAATAAGATAAAAAGGGGTAGCAACCAACTGATTATTCTAACAAGATAACTATTAAAAAAAATTGGATAGGTGCCGTCATAATATTCCCTATGTATTAATCTGATAACATTTTGGATAACACTATTTGGGCTAAGTCCTTTTAGGGATTCGATATTATCACGTGCTGTAAGATTATCCGTAAGCATCTCTCTGCCATGCATTATGGTAGGATAAATCCAGAAAAGATTCACGCTTATCCAGAGTAACAACAAGAGAGTAAAAGAAATTAAACTAAAAATAACTTCTTTTCTGTTACGTCTATTTATATATAGAAAAAATACTAAATAAATAATTATCCCTCCCCAAGATGTCAACACTATGGCGGGGCTCAAATAAGCATTTGAGAGGAAAAGACTTAGCAAGGCAGCAACTATACAGAAAATTAGATTCTTTTTTTTAAGACTCAATACAAAAAGAAATAAAAAAGATGGAACTAGCGCAAAAGAAAAGAATTGATAGGAGAGAGCTCTTCCCCAAATCTGTGTCATCGAAAATGGATTTAAAAAATAAAAAAGGGCAGCTAGAAATGGTGCTCCTTGCCATTTATCTGATAGATCTGAAGCTATAGTTTCTTTAATTAAATAATAGACACTAAAAATACCAATCAAGATTAATATGAAAAAAGTTACTGCTTCCAATAGAACACTTGGGATACCCATCTTATACAGAGGCTCTAACAGAAGAAAATAGGATATTCTTGGAAGAGAAGTAAGTGTCGGATAACCAGTACCTGCACTATACCAAGTACTTGAAAAAAGGGTTAAAGATTTAGAATAGTTATAAAAAGATAGTTGTTCTTCAGCCCCAGCGAATAAAAAACCATGTCTAAACCATAAGGAAACCAATATTAGACTTAAAAAGAAAATAATCAATAAATACTTCATTTATTAGTGTCTATTAGCTTATATGTTATTATACCGAATAATATATGTTATCAAAAAAAAGTTTAATCAATAATAAGGAAAGCTGGGAAAAATTTTACAAAAAGAAATTTAATAAAGGGGGATTAATAGATGAATATACTCTTTATAAGAATGAGGTCCTTGAAGACACACTTGATCAAATTTTTAAAGTTTGGAAACCCCAAAAAACCGATATTTATCTTGAAATAGGTTGCGGTCCCTGCTTTTTAGGATTGGAGATCGCCAAAAGAACAGGAATCAAAGTAATCGGCATAGATTTTTCACCTACAGCGCTGAAAGCCGCAAAATATCTATTTAAAAGAGAAAAGATTAAGAATGCTCAATTTATTCTAGGAGATATTAATAATATACCTTTACCTAGTGATTATGTAGATTTTATATTCGGAGGAGGTGTTATTGAACATTTTGAAAATGTACAAGAAATTATTAATGAAATATACCGGGTTTTAAAGAAAGGAGGGGTAGCTTTTAATACAGTCCCTCTTTTAAATTTAGCTTCTTTAACTTACAGACAAGTATGGGGTAGTATTCCTTACCTCCCAATAGCAAAAGATTTTTTTGAATACATACATATTATTCTCCTGGGTAGTAAACACATGAGATTTGGTTACGAATTATCTTTTTTACCTTCAACATTATATAGAATGCATAATAAGGCCGGATTTACAAAAATCAAAATAGATAAATTTAGGGTTGATTTAGTTTTTGAATATTTACCTTTTTCAGTTCTTCGTAAAATAGCAACCTTCATTAGTAGTCAAAGTTTATTGTTTTGGCCGGTAATTTATGTCTCGGCAAAAAAAATAAGCAAGTTCTAATTAACCGTATATTAACTTAATAATCTTTCAATATTAGGCCTTAATATATGATTGCAATCAAACTGTTCAATAAATTTAGTTGCATTTTGTCTATATTTGTCTAATAAATTTTTATTTGTAAGTAATTTAATAATGGCTTCAGCCAATTCTGCAGGATCATACTCAATAACAATACCACATTTTTTTTCATTGATTTCCTGGTGATAGGAAACAGCATTCGTTGTTATTATAGGCATCCCCATTAACATATAGTCTTTTATTTTACCGGGATCCGAATTCCTTACTTTATCATCAAGTATATTTGTATTAAAAGTAGCTACACCTAAAGCAGCATCGGACAAAACATTCTCCATTTTCTCTCTACCCCTTACAAAACCATAAAATTTAACGTGTTTAGAAACTCCCAATCGTTTAGCCAGTCTAATTAATCTTTCTTTATCCCTTCCTATACCAACTATCTCAAATACAAGATTTGGAATTCTTCTCAACATTATAGGCATAGCCTCTATAGTCAAATCTACTCCCATAAAATCTTGGAGTGTTCCTCTATATACTATTTTGTTTTTTTTAATTTTCTCAAATGACAAACGCTTCGCTTTATTAAACCAAATACAACCAGGTACTGTATTTTGTCTATTGAAAATCTTAGGGTTCATACCCATTTTCTCATATCTTGCTTGTGCTATTTGGGAATTAACATTCCAAGTCTCGTCGGAGAATCTGACACAAAATTTATCAAGTTGAAAATATAACCAATTGAAGAATTTATTATTAAATCTTGTTGGATAATAATCCAATGATTGATAAACAACTTTTCTCACTAGTCCTAGCTTCCTTAAAACTATTCCTGTTAAGGGATTCAAGTTACCTGAAGCAAAATATATATCTATTCTTTGCCTAAACTTCAAACACCAAATAAGAGTATACGAAACATCCTTAATATAAAGTAACGGCCAATAAAGTTTCCAATGATATGCTTTTGCTGATTTACTTAATATATTTTTTTTATAAAGATGAAATCCGGAAGATAGTCTATAACCCTCTTTCATATCTAATAGTGGATGAAATATATACAAAATATTACATTTATAATTCTCTAGTAAAAAAGTTTTTAGGTTCTGAGATATCGGATTTGGGAGAGTTTCATAAGTTACGATACAGAAGTTATAGTAACTATTTTTTTTCATTTTAGTATCCTCTTAAATATCAATTTTCTTCCTTCTCTTTCTGTTAAAAATACAAAGATAATTAAATTAGTAGTAATCCAAACAAATATTGGCTCATATAAAGCAATGAGGGATTTATATTTAATCATTCTCAAAATACCCACCATAGTAGGTAAAACTAGAGAATTTGCATAAATTATCCAAAGAATAATCTTTAAAATATCCAGTTTATTATTAAAATCAATCCAAGTAAATTCTCGTACATCTTGCTGGTTAAAAAATTGCATCCTCAAATTACGAATTCGCTTATCGATAAGCATCTTCAGATTTTTCAAAAATGGGTGATGAAGTTGAGCATTAGGAACATACGCAAAATATTTCAGTCCATTCTTTACAAATATATATACTGTATCGAGTTCCATAAATTTGTGGCGTTTATCTAGTTTTAGATCCAGTAATTGTTTTCTTCGGTAGAGCGAAAAACCATGAGGTATAATCTTACTAAGATTGTACTCGCATAGCCAGTATCCTTTCCGTTTCTCCTTTAAAACTTTATTTGGATCTACTGTTAGAAAACGAAATAAAGGATCACGTTGAATAGGATCTAAGGTAACAAAACGGGTCAAAAAGCTGTCGCTTATATAACTTACATATTTTCCATAAGCCCCAACGATCTTCCGATCTTCTTTTAATGGTTTTAATAATTTGTTAAAATAGTTATCCCCACAAAGATCCATGTCTGCATCCAGTATCATAAAATATTCAGAGATAGCATTCTTAAGCCCAATCATTTTTCCTGACTCAGCATCTCTTTTGGGATTTTTTAAAATTTTAATTTTAAAGCTTTTTGCGATTTCTATCGTTCTATCGGTTGATCCCCCGTCAACAATAAATACCTCCAGTCTACCTTTAAATCTCTGACGGAATATGGAGGATAAGCATCTTCTTAAATTTGATTCTTCATTCAAAGTCGGAATTACTATAGAAATAGATTCAGATTTCATCCTTATAATTATATCTTTTTCTTTTTTATTTTTGTGGGATAATACTACCATGCACTATCTAAAATATTTTGAAAGGAAGAAAATAGTCATCCCCGGAGGAAATGGTTTTTTAGGATCACATATTATCGATAAGTTAGGAAAAGTAAAATGTCAGATCTTAATCCCACAGACTAGAGATGGAATTGATTTTCGAAAACGTGAAGATTGCTTTTCATATCTTGCTATTACTAAACCCGATCTTGTCATAAACTGTGCGGCCAAACAAGGTGGGATCGGATACCATAATGGCAAACAAGCAGACTTATTTTTGGATAATATGCTTATGGGATTATATCTTATGTTTGCTTCACAATACTTCGGCGTTAAAAAATTTATCAATGTTGTAGCCGGATGTTCCTATCCAGGTTATCTTGAGATAGGTGAAATGAATGAAAAAGATTATTGGAACGGATGGCTTCATGATAGTATATTTAGCTATGGATTTGCCAGAAAAGCATCCACTGTTTATAGTCTGGCTCTTAAAAAACAATATAATTTTAATTCTATCAATCTAATTATGGCTAATATGTATGGCCCCAGAGAGCATTTTAAACCGGAGCAAAGTAAAGCTTTAGCAGGACTGATAAGAAAGATTTACGAAGCAAAGAAGAAAAAATTACCAACCGTAGAAGTATGGGGAACTGGTAAACCTATTAGAGATTGGTTGTATGTAAAAGATGGCGCTGAGGCAATTTTACGAGCCGCTACTTTATATAATGATGTTGCTCCACTTAATATTGCCACAGGAGTTGGAATCTCAATATCAAAACTTTCTGAAACAATCAAAGAGATAATAGGTTATAAAGGAAAAATAATATACGACACAAGTAAACCAGATGGGGCATTACGTAAAATATTTGGAACTGACAAAATGAAAAAAATCCTTAATTGGGTACCTCCCACATCTATCGAGGAGGGAATTAGAGAGACCGCTACCTGGTTTAGTAAAAATTACAAAAGCGCTATTTCTTATTAATTATTTTGAAAACCCTAGCAATCATCGGTAGTAATGGCATGATAGGATCGGATCTAGTCCGATATCTTAATACAAAATTTCTTATCACTCCTATCACTAAAGAAAATTACAATATTTATATTGGGAAACATTTTGATATCGTCATCAACACCAGTGGAAATAGTAAGCGTTACTGGGCAAACCAAAACCCCCTGGAGGATTTTGTCAAGTCAACAATGTCCGTATATAAAACCATTCTTGATTTTCCTTGTGATATATATGTTTATATCTCTTCTTCGGACGTTTATCCAAATCATACAAAACCGGAATATACAGATGAGGATGAAGAAATCGATCCAAAAAAACTTCAACCTTATGGTTTTCACAAGTATTTGGGCGAACTTATTGTAAAAAAACACACCAGAAGATTTCTTATTCTTAGGCTGTCAATGACTCTTGGCTCAAATTTAAAAAAAGGACCATTCTTTGATATCATCCATAATATCCCTTTGTTTGTTAAACTTAAAACTCGACTGCAACTTATCACCACCCACGCTGTTGCTGAAATAATCGAAGCTATTTTAAATCATGCACTGATAAATGAAATTATAAATATAGGCGGAATCGATACATTCGCTTTTACAAAAATTAACAAGTATTTTAATAAAAAAATTAAAGTCTCACCAGATGCAGAAACACAAACTTACGAAATGAGCATAAAAAAGGCAAAGCGCCTATACCCAATCCTAAAAACCTCTGAAGAATACCTACAGGAATTTATCAAATAACTATTATCCATTAATTCAAATAAACATTTGGGGATATAAATCTTTATAATAATACCTATTACTTAAAGCGCGCGCGTTCTTACTCATTAGATTAAAATTGGCATTTATCCTTTTGATAGCATTTATCAAATCTTTAACATTACCATATTGCACCAATACACCTGCCTGAGCCTTTTCTAGCTGCGTTGAAAATTCATGAATACCAGTTGCTATTACAGGCAACCCTAGACTAATATATCTTTTTATTTTACCCGGATCGCCATAAAACGAAACATTTGATGGATCAGGCATATATGGCGCAATACCTATTGTACTTTCTAAAATTAGATCATCTATTTTTTGCTCATTTACATATCCGTAAAATCTGGTTTTTAGTCCTGTTTCCTGCGCTCTTTTTCTAAAATAATCTATATCCGGCCCAGGTCCCAAGACTCTAAGTTCAATCTTTGGGAAGAATTTTTGTAATTCTCCTGCTGCATCAAAAATGTAATCAAGCCCCTGACTTTTTTTTACTACCCCCAAAAAGACTAATTTTGTATATTTAAAATCCGTACGTCTTATAAACCGTGCTTTCTCTGTCCCTATAGGTATAATTTGAAACTTTTTTAGAATAGCCCCATTTTCTTTCCAAACTTTTACTAACCGCAAATTATGAAGTGATAATATATCGGACTTGACAGCTAACATCTCAAACTTCCAGTAAAACCATCTCATTGCTTGAATTACTTTATTTTCATGATTGATCGGATAGTAATCACATATCCAATATGATGTTTTTTTAACTAAACCCATTTTTTTAAAAACCAATCCCATCCACGCTGCATATCCGTTTGATGAAAAATAGATACTTGTTTTACCTTTTCTTCTATATATTTTTAAGATTAAATACAATATTTGAATTAAATTTAAGAACGATCTTAAAGGTAAAACTAGAAAAACCAAAGTATCCAAGACGGGAATACGAAATAGGTCTATCTCTTCAACAACTTTCCTACCTTTATAAATTATTAATTTATTAGTTCTTTTCCCTTTCCCCAAACCATGATGACCAAGAGAAAAAAGATATACATTCTCAAATTTTTCAAGGATATAGTCAAATATTTTTCCTTGATTCTCATATGGTGCATAAACTACATAAATCAAGGATTTGTTCATATTAGACTCATCTTGATTATCTGACAATTTTTTTTACTAAAATTCGTTAAAGCATAGGGGCGGGCATTTTTCGAAACCGATTCTAAAAACTTTCGATCCTCATTAAATCTTTTTACTGCAGAAAACATCTGATTTATATTATCGTCGACTAGTAAACCTACTTTATTACTAAAGATATCTACAATGCCACCCGATGAGGTTACAACAACAGGCAGACCGCAAGATAAAGCTTCAATCATAACTCTTGGTATGCCTTCTTCGTATTCCTGCTTGATAATTTTAGAGGGAATCAACAACAAATCAGCTCCGTTGTAGTACAAAGGTAGATCTTGATTATTTATTTTACCTAAAAAAAGGATATTTGAATAATTCTTAGCTCGTTCTTTTAGTTCATCACTTAAGGGACCTGATCCTGCAATTACAAAGGTGATATTTTTTAAACGCTCAGCAAGATTAGGTATTATCCCAACGCCCTTAACTTCTATCAGTCTTCCAACAAACAATACTATGAACTTATTTTCCCAACCGAGTTTCTTTTTAGCATTTTTTTGTTTCTTAAACCTATTTTGATCAACCCAGTAATGATAAACATCAATTGTATCTTTGGGTATCCCTAAGTTTACTAATGATTCTTTTATTCCACTTGTTAAAACTAAAACTTTATTACAGTTAAGTAATGTCCATCTGATAATATCGGTCATCACGCCATTTTTTAATCTAAATCCTACATGGGTATTAATAATAATTCTTTTATTAAATATTTTCCCTAAAATAACCGCCACTACAGCAGCAATAAACCCGTGTGCTTGTACCGTATCTATAGACTTATTTTTTTTGAAAAGAAATATGAGGCAGTCTAGAAATAATCCTGGAAAAATATAGATAAATTTTAGAATTGGATATAACTCTAATCTATATATTAAATTTAGATCAGGCCACCAAAGTCTATGAATGTGAATATAGTTATCTTCCTCATCAGATAAACCTCGAGGTTTTACCCCAAATGCTTTGTATGTACGAACATACACCGAATATTTTTGCTTCCTAAGATAACTGCATAAATCGTCAAGATGAGTTTCTACACCGCCAACCATAGGACTAAAATAGGGAGATATAAGCAAGATATTCATGACCATTATTTTAATGTATAATTTGCTCTGTGTCTAAACCTAAAGTCTCAATAATTGTTTCAAATTTCAACGGAATTCAGCTTGGCCTTATTCAAAACTGCGTAAACTCTCTGATAGAACCAGGTTACCAAAACTGGGAATTAATTGTAGTTGACAATGCGTCAACAGACGACAGTGTAGAATATCTCCAAAAAAAATTCAAGAAACTTGATAATTGTTTTATTGTTGAAAACTCTAGCAATATGTATAGCCGAGGATTGAATTTAGGTGGTAAAAAGGCATCAGGTAAATATCTCGCTTATTTGAACAACGATACGGAAATTACCGAAAATTACTTGGGAAATTTAGTTAAAGCATTTGAGGAAAACAAAAAATTAGCCATTGCCCAAGGCAAGCTACTAAATTATTACAAAAGGGATATTGTCGATAGCGCCGGTGAAACAATGGATATTTATGGAAATCCGGTCACCTTAGGTATAGGTGAAAAAGATCTACAACAATATGACCAAACAAACGAGATACTTTCAGCCAGCGGATCTGCTTGTATGGTACAAAAGCGCTTCTTTGAAAAAATAGGCGGTTATGATCCTGATTTTGGAATCGGGTACGAAGATATGGATCTTGCGTTAAGAGTTAGAAGGCTCGGATATAAAATACAAAGATTCCCATCGGCAATTGTCTATCATAAAAGGGCTGCTACCGATCTTGCCCCTTTTATTAAGGTAAAGGTTAAATGGCATTTTAATAAAAATAGAATTACAACAATGATTAAAAATTATCCCGTTAAACTTCTTTTTAAAACTCTGCCTATAACCCTACTCCTCTATTTAGGAATCGCCTTTTATGAATGGCTTATCCGGAGAAATTGGCAAATGGGATGGCTTAGAATCAGCTCCATATTCTGGTGTATTTTTAATCTGCCTATTATATTGGCTTCCCGATATTCGATAAATAAAATGGGTGCAAAATCCCTTAGTGCAAAAGAATTAAACTTATTTTCCTCAAAATCTCTTCTCAGTATATTTAGACATTTTACTTCCTTAAAATAAGATCACTTTCTTGCCCTAATATAGATATTTAATCCGTGCCTACCAGGAAAAATGTCATTCAACTTGTCGAAAGAATTAACTAAATGAAAGGCCAATTTAATTAATAAAGGCTTATCGACATTTTTGAATTTACTAAGAGAATCAGCAACCTTAGATGATGGTTTAAAATCGTATAAAAATCTTGCCACTATATTAACTAAGTAGTGATTAAAAGGAATAGCTCTAGTTGTTAATTCATCTACTTTATCTATTTTAAATCCAACCTTTTCGACTAATTTTTCTAAATCTTCTTTTTTGTAAAGCCTTAAGTGTCTTGCCCAAATACCGGCAAGAAAACCGGTACCGCTAATATGGGTACCAAATAAATTCTGCAAAATCCAATTTATTGGATCCCAAAGAAAAGGAAAATTATAGCTTGGTACAGTTAGAACCAATAAACCCCCGGGTCTTATAATTCTATAGACTTCCCTCAAAGCCTCTTTATCCTCTTCTATATGTTCCAAGACTTCTGTCATGATAGCTTTATCAAATAAGTCATCTTTAAACGGTGTTTTTGTCGCACTTCCTAGAACCAACTTTACCTTTTTTGTTCCCAAATTTTTTTTTGCATTTCTTAGAACTATTTCGTCACAATCAAGACCGATCAACTTTAGCCTTATTGAAAGATTACTTAAAAGATAGAGGTAAAAACCATCACCACATCCTAAATCTACTATACTGTCACCATTTGTAGGTTTCAAATCTAGAATCAATTTATGCGCTCTCCGTTTCAAAGACATATCTCCCACATTTTCTAGAAGATTATTCAGTCTGATTTCTATTGATTGAGATATATCAACTTTCATTACAGTTTTCTTAATTTTCCGATTAAGTAACCAAAACCACCTCCTAAAGTTTGTGTAAAAAGTACAATAATCATTCCAAAGGAAAGTAAAGGATGAGACAAAAGTTTCCTCCAGTTTCTATAAAAAAGAGGTCTTAGAAAATAAACAGTTTTTGGACTAATAATTGGAATATTGTGTTTATTTAAATATCTACTGGCATACAAACCATAATAGAACTTCTTCTTAAATAAGGTTAGCAGTGAGGTTGCACGTTCTCTGTGATAAATTTTTTCAGTGACTCTCCCGTCTAAATACCCTAACTCTCTAATAGTTTCAGGAAGATCCCAATCTTCTGGTCCTGTGATAGTTTCATCATATCCTCCGGCTTTTCTGAAGGCATCTCTTGTAAAAAATCTGGCAGCATCCGTTATTGAATCTCCTTTCTCATTATAGAATGACCTTTCAAATGCCTTAACTTTTTCCCAAAATGCAAAAGCTATCGACTGTTCAGGGATTATCACAGAACCTATTTTCTTTTCTGATTTTGCAACTTTGACGCATTCTTTAACAACATTTGGTGAAAGCCTCATATCTGCATCCAGAAATAGTAAATATTCACCGTTACTTATATTTGCCCCATAATTTCTTTGAGCAGATCTTTCCGGACCGAAATTGCAAATTTTTAACTTTTTAAATTTTCTTGCAATTTTTAAAGTATTATCTTGAGAATTATTATCAACTAGAATCACTTCTATATTTTTATATGTCTGTTTATTGATACTGATTAAAAGACTCTTCAATACCTCTTCCTCGTTCTTTGTTGTAATAACTATTGAAACAACATTATTTTTTCTCATAGTAGATTTTGAGTTTTAATCCAATCAATAATAATTGGTAACTCCTTTTCTAATTTTTTCTCAGGTTTCCATCCTAGAATTTTTCTTGCTCTTTTAGAGGAAGGAACTCTTCTTCTAATATCATATTTAAACCCGTTCATGTACCTTACCTTAAATAATTTACTCCTGCCGCAATGTTTCCAAAGTAGCTTTGCAAGATCTATTATTCTAATCTCTTCCTCGGATCCAATATTGAAATCCATATTTTCTCCTTTGTCTGATTCCATAGCCATTATAATTCCCTGAGCGATATCTGAAACATGAGTAAAACACCGCGTTTGCTTACCATTCCCCAAGATTTCCAAAGGATATTGCCCGGAAAGAATCTTTTTTATAAGATCTGGAATAACATGAGCATATCCAACCTCTTTACCAGGAGCCTCATCTATACCATAAGCATTAAATGGCCTGATAATTGTATAGTTGAGCCCGAACTCTTCTTTAAAAGAATGGCAATACCATTCCCCTACTAGCTTGGAGAAACCATAAGCACTTAACGGAGGAGAGATTCTTGTAAGATCCCTCTCATAACTTGGAAAATGCTTTGTAGATTCAAAAACCATTGAGGATGAAATGTAGATAATTCTTTTTATCTTATTTGCCACAGCTGCCTCAAAAATAGCAGAATACATCTTATTGTTTTCAGAGAGAATTGTGGCAGGATACTTATGAAAATAACCAATCCCCCCAATTTTAGCTGCCAAATGTATACAATAATCCATCCCTTCCATAACACGAAGAGCTGTTTTTTTGTTTGTTAAATTGACTTTCAAGAATTCAGAGGCTTGAGAAACTTTCGCTTCATCTTTACTTAAATCATCCGCAACCCTAACTTTGTAGCCTTTTTTTAAAAGCTGGCTGACGACTTCACTACCAATGAATCCAGCCCCACCTGTTACCAACACTCTTTTTTTCATGAACGGGATATCGCTACTTGTTGTTTTGGTAAACGCTTTTTCCCATACTTTTTTACTTCCCCATTCCCCCTTATCATATGTGCCTTTTTAGTCTCCATATCCTTAAGATAAAAAAGAATCTTTCCGGTGTTAAATATATTCCAAATATCAAATATCAAACAGTTTTCAGAAACAAAAGTCTTTAAATATTCAAAGCTTAAATTTTTAAAAATGTCGTGATTAGTCCCCAATATCAAAATATCGGCATCCGAAACTACATCTTCTAAAGGTTGAGAATCAATAAACGGATCATGTACTAAAACTTTTGCTCCTTCTGCCAGAAAATAACGTTCTAGCTTGGGGGAAAGTGAATACCTTGTATCATCTATATTCTTCTTAAAAGCTAAACCTAATATGGCCACTTTTTTCTTGTGAAGATCTTTGATCTCTGTCTTAACCCTTGATAGAAGATATCCCGGTATATTTTCATTTAACCTCCAAGCTGCAGTCACCAGTTCCATATAAGGGCTTTTGTCGATAAGGAAAAATCCATCCTTAACCAGACAAGGTCCTGCAGTAAATCCTGGAGATTTTAAATTACCTCTTTTATAATCTTTATTTACAAGATTAATAATTTCATAAATATCGCAACCATAACTTTCAGCAATCATCATAAATTCATTTCCAATTGCAAAATCTATATACCTATACATGTTGCAAAATAGTTTCGTTAACTCCGCTGATTTAGGGTTTGTAAAGAAAATTTGAGGGGTTATCTTTTCAAAAATTTCAGCTGCCTTTTTTGCGCTTACCGTATCTAAACTTCCGATTATCTGAGGGATTTGTGATAGTTCTTCTATAGATTTGCCTTCTGCTATTCTTTCAGGACAGTATGCTAAAAAAACACTTTCACCTATTTTTAATTTTGTTTGTTCTTCAATCTGTCTGGCTAGCTGTTCTGTTGCTCCCGGAAAAACAGTGCTTCGAAGAATTATAGTTTGCCCCCTTTTGATAATCGGTGCAATTCTTCTGATTAAATTTTCAATATCAGAAAAATTAGGGCTGTATGTATCATCAATCGGAGTTCCCAAAGTAAAAATGATTACCTCACTTTCAGCTATTATCCTATCAATGTGTTCTTGGGAAAAAATTTGGAAATTATTACCGCTGTGTTTATCAAGCAAGGGTTTTGCGCCTTCTTCCAAAAAGGGCATTATTTTGTTTTTCAAAAGATTAATCCGGAAAAAATCTACATCAATACCTCTTACTTGAAATCCTTTATCGGCTAAAACTAATGCTAATGGCAAACCTACTCTACCGACTCCAAAAATAGCTATCTTCTTATTACCCATTATTTTGTTAAATCGATCCTACTATAACTAGAGTACAAAAAACAAGTAACCTAAGAAGATTGACTTTTGTTATGAGCTAATATATCTTTCACTTATACAAAGGTACCTATGAAAAACCGAAGATTAGTCAGCATTATTTTAACCTCTTATAACGAGGAAAAAAATATCGGCAGAACTATTAATGATTGCAAAAAATTAAAAGCACTTTTTCCCATAGAAATCATTATCGTCGATGCAGCATCTCAAGATAGAACTGTAGAAATCGCAAAGAAATTAAGAGTTGATCGAATCCTCCGATTCCCGTTTAAAAGAGGCAAGGGGGCAGATTTTTGGGCAGGTGCTTTAGTTGCCAAAGGGGATTACATAATACAAATTGATACTGATCACCAATTTCAACCAAGCGAAATTCCTACTTTTGTAGAAACCCTCATTAAAGGGGCGGATGTGGTAATAGGAACGAGATTTAATGGAGGAAAAATCCAGAAAGGCTCAATAACTTTCCGAAATCTCATAGGTAACCTGATAATGTCTGTCGCCACATCTATAGCCTGCGGCAGAAAAATAGCTGATGTAATGGCTGGTTTTAAAGGATTTAGGAAAAATGCACTACTTGCTTTGGATCTAAGAGAAAGACATTTTGAATACGAAGCGGAAGTCGTCACTAAAGCTTGTAGAATGGGTATGAACTTGGTACAAATTCCCATCACCTATACCAAAAGACGAGGCGGGGCTTCTGGTATCAGAGCTATAAGAGATGGCCTTAATGTGCTAAAAGCAATAATTAAAGTATGCTCTTCAGATCTCCCTCAATACGCTAAATTAAAACAATCCTTCTCTACGCTTTGAGTAAGTTTTCTATTAAAGTTAAACTTAACTTCGCACTTTTTTCCCAAGAGAATCTTCTCCCCCACACAGCAGCATTTCTACTTATTCGTTTATATTTTTTTGCTTCTTCTATTAACTCTAAAATCTTTTCGGCTAAATCTTCTACTGTATTCTGAGCACAAATAATACCAGTTTTATTATTTATAATAGAATCACGAAGTCCAGGTACATTAAATGCAACAGTCGGCGTACCAACATATGCCGCTTCAATCACCACCAATCCCCATCCTTCACGAATGGAAGGATTAATTGCAATATGTGCTCTTGATAATAACTGAAATTTTTTTGCCTCACTTACAAACCCCCAGAAGTGTATCTTTTTATCAATTCTCAATTTTCTGCTCTGTAACCTTAAATTATTCAAGTAACTCGGGTCTGCTCTTCCCACGACCCAAAACTGCCATCTATCTTTTTTAGTCTTATCAATTATTTGAAAAACTTTCAGAGCACTTTCAATCCCTTTATCTTTACTTAAAGCACCTAGAAAAATCAATGTTTTCTTTTTTTCTCTCTTAAAAACCCTTTGCATCCTTGGGATCGTTAACCCATTATAAATTACGGTTATTTGTTTTTTGGGAATTCCCCATTCAGTCAAATCCCTTGCTGTTGACTCAGAAACAGTCATAAATGGAACATTCCTATAAAAAAATTTAAAGATAAAGGGCTCAAGGAATACACCAACAATTGCAGTTAGCAAATTAAAAGGCACTCTTAATTGGTTCAATTTCCAGACCTCTTTTGTCGTTTCATGAATAAAACCCAATTTTCTACCTTTAACAAAAATCGGTGTAAAAAAGGGGATCCCATGAAACTGATCAATCACAATATCAAACTGCTCTTTTCTATCAAACACAAACCATTTAAAAGCAGCTAGGTGCACACTGAAAAATTGTGAACCTCTCCGGATAATACGTATCCCATCAATATATTCCAGTTCCTTAGCATCCTTAAAACCGGAAGTAAAAATAGTCACTTTATGACCTGTCTTAACCCAATACTTTGCGTGTTCAATTGTTGAAATCTCTGCGCCCCCGGCATCTGGATGCTTCGGCCCTCTCCAAGAAAAGCATAATATGTTCACTATCCAATGTTCACCCTGAAATCTAATTCTGGGTCAAACCTCCATTTCCGCCTATTCCCGTCTGCATAATATCTTAGAATTCTAAGCCTATAAAAAACTGCTAAAGTATCTACCAGCATTGCAGCTGCAATCCTTAAAAATGTTTTATTAGTAATAGACGACATACCTCCCAGTTTCAACTTTATATCTACTGGTGCTTCATATATTCTTTTAAACCCTAAATAATTTGCAACTGCCAAAATTTCCACATCAAAAGCAAATTCTTTTACCAGAAGTCTTGGTAATACTTCTTCTAATACTTTTCTTCTAAAAAATTTCATACCAACTTGGGTATCTCTAATCCTTAAATCAAATAGAATAAAGACTAAGATTTGATAACCAAGTGATAATATCTTTCTTTGCCAGGGATATTCAACTTTTGATACTAAGTGCCTTTTTGATCCTACGATTATATCTGCCTCATACCATTCAAAATGCTCAAGCAACATCGCTAAACCATTAGGATTTAAATCCATTCCCGAATCAATAAATCCTACTACATCCCCGCTACTTTGGCTCATTCCAAATCTAATAGCGTATCCTTTCCCTTTATTAGTTTCATAACCTATGACTTTTAAATCGGGATATTTTTTAGCAAGCTTTAATGCCCTTTTAAAAGACTCATCTACTTTACCATCAATAACACAGATAAGTTCTGTGGGATATCTTAATCTCTGTAGAACCTCATAGATCCTCTTTAAATCTCTAACGATCGTTTTTTCTTTCCTATAAACGGGAACTATTACCGATACTAAACTTATTCCCTGCCCATTTTTCATAGCTAGAGTATATAAGCAAGATGCCCAGTAGTAAAGCGGTTATCAGTATAGAAATCATTATTACAATAGATAAGCCATCGTGATAAAACCAAATTGCAATAATTTGTAAAATAGCTGCCACTATAGGTATTAGTACCACCTTCGTATGTCCCAAGGATAAATGAAAATTTATAAGCAACGAGGATAGCGTAAATAATGTTATAAAGATTCCAAACCAAACTAATAGACTTGAAGCTTCTAAATAAGAATTTCCATAAAGCACAATTACAATAAACTCCGGTAATAGCCAATAAATTAGTAATACAGCTGTTGCAAGGAACAAGGTGGCCAAGAAACTATAAATAAAAATCTTGTTATATCCCTCTCCTCTTGAGGCTCTTTGCGATATTATGGGAAACATAACAGCACCTATTGGACCGGCCCCAAAAAAAATTATTTTTCCTAAGGTTGATAAAGCAGCATAGATTCCTGCATCATGTGAAGAAAAAAAATGTTTAACTAAAACTACATCTGATGAGTAAAGAGAAGTTGTGGCAAAAGACTGAAATAAAACCGGAGTAATAAATGACAAAATTTGCTTCCGATCAACTTTCATACTTACTTGTTTCCTGCGGTAACGTAAATAAAGACTAGTTATATACCAACCCAATATTACTGACAGCGCAAAACCTCCTATAGCTCCGCTTACTTGAAAACCCAGATAAACTAACAGTACGCTAAATAATAACTTTAAGGCAGTTTCAGCTAGTAAACTTATAATCATCTCCTTAAATTTTAATAATCCTTGTAATATCGATCTATTGAGTAACGCTAGGGTCGAAAAGAAAAAGCCAATAATTACCAATATAAGATAAAGTGCATTATCGAGATGCAAAAAAGGGAAAATAATAGGAGAAGCAATAAAAATAAGGCCTGAAAAGATTAAAGAAAATAGTAAAACCTTTGTCTTAAACCAATTAATTAATGCCGATATTTCAGTATCATCTTTGGCCATGGCAATATATTTGATAACTACCAAACTTAAAGATACCGGAATAATCCCTAAAAGTCCCACTAGGGATATAATTGCTGCCAGTTCCCCATAACTGCCTGGCCCAAGCATCTTACCCATAACAAAATGGTATAGCAGATTAAAGAAATTAGCGGAGTTGGAACCAATCACCATAATCAAACTACCGGAAAATAGCGGATGATTCACTGCTTTAAATATATTATCTTTCATGCTATCCAATAACCTCTTATGAAAAAACTTATTAGAATTATGCCTATAGTTACAAAAATGGTTAACAACAAGCTATAATACCTTTTTATGGCCTGGACTATAAACGGTAAAAGCAAAAAACCCATCAAGGAATATCTTGGCATCGAAGAAAGTGTTCCGGTTAAAGTTGGCAAAATTAAACATCCTAAAGTAAAAATAAAGTAGCTCAACCTCATCTTCTTATAAAACAGCGCTAGGCATATAAAAACTAATATTGTAAAGATAAATTCCAAAAGGGCGTTTAAAAATAAGGGGGAGGAAAGAGGAACCGTAATAAAAATTTTAATATACCTGTAAATTACTTGAGGTAAGAAAATCAAATTTCCGGCAGTTCTATCAGCTCCAAAAAGCGGTTGCGATGTTAAAAAATATAAAGGATTATCAAAATTTAATCTTAAAAACATCATATAAAGTAACGTACCAAGTGGGGCAAGTAAAATCCCTACCGCCATCTTTGCCAATTCTCCTGTATCCATAATCTCTCTTTTTTTAAATTTTAAATATGCTTCAATTAGTAAAACCGGAACCAAAAGCAGACCAAATATTCTGGTAGCGGAAGCAAGTGCGCTAAATACACCGGCGGCAATAAAGTTATTTTTCCTTAAAAAAAAGAAGGCCCCTAATACCAAAAACAGAAAAAGCGATTCTGTATAAATAGAACCAAAATAAAATGAGGTTGGAAAGAATGTAAGCAAAATCACTGAACCTAAGGCTATCTTTTTATCAAAATCAATACTTATTAACTTATAAAAGAGTATTAAACCCAAAAGGAAAAATATATTTGCAAGGATTAAACCCGCAAAAAAGTAGCTTGGATCTACATAAATTCTTGTATCAAGAATTGAATTCTTCTGAAAAAAAAGATTTGAATCTGCAAAGAACCTGCTAAGCAGAGGGTATAAAGGGAAAAAAGCCTGCGAATACTGTGCATCATAGCCATTTTGAGCAATTCTCAGATAATGCACGCCGTCAAAGTTACCGAATCCCCATACCCAAGAAGGTAATCCTGTTATCTTAAGTACTTGATCGGCATAAGGAAATCTATTTCCAAACCCTGGAAGAAATAAGGATGCTAAAAAAGCGACTAGAAATAAGCATATTCTCCAAGTTAGAAATAAAGCTACAATCTTGCTAAACATCAGTTTTTGAAATTGTCCGCTTGTATACTTCTATTGTCTGAGCTATTGTTTTTTCCCAGGAGAATTTATTTATTTGCTCTAATCCTAATTTCGCTAATTTATGACGCAGAGATTTATCATTTAAAATCTCTGATAACAAAAAGGTGAATTGATTTTGGTCTGTTGGTTTAAAATAAAGGGCCGCTTTACCACCTACCTCAAGTAAACTACCGGCATTAGATGAAATAACTGGTGTTCCGCAGGCAAAAGACTGCAGCAGAGGCAAACCAAATCCCTCATAAAAGGAAGGTTGAATATATACAGTTGCAAGATTATAAAACGCAGCAAGTTCACTATCAGCGATGTATCCTGGTCTGATTATCCTATTTTCCAGACCATAGTTACGAATCTTTCTGTTAACTTCTTTTAAACTTTCAAGTTCCGGGTGATTAATATTTTCTACATTTTTAAGAAACACTCCACCGACTAGAACTAACTTGATCTCTTCAAACTGCTTGATCTGGCTTAAGTTTCTAAAACAATCAATTAATAAGGGTAAATTTTTGACCCAGTTTGCATCCCCTACATACATCAGGAATCGTTCAGGTAAATTATATTTCATCTTAATCTTAATTAACTCCATATCCTTTAGAATTCGAAATTCAGGATCTACTGCCAAAGGAATTGTTATAACCTTTTCTTCACTAACCTTAAGATGCTTTACAATATCTTTCTTAGAACTAAGCGAATCAGTGATAATAAACCTACAACTTCTTAAAGCCAGCCTCTGTAGATATAAATTAAACCTCCCTTTAAAACCGGTTGGATAATGTTTTGGAAACAAAAGAGGAATCACATCGTGAATTGTAACTAGAGTTGGAAATTTTTTTTTAATTGGAAGTGTGTGAAAAAATAAATCAAACCAAGGGTAATGAATTAAATCTGCATTTTTTATTTCCGATATTTTAGTAAATTCACATATTTCGATATCTTTTTCTCTCTTTAAATGATTTACAAGGTTTTGTGTATAGTAACCTATACCTCTTAATTTATGCCCTGAATGTAGTGGTGTAATGTTAAATCCTACCCGCATATAACCTCCATAGTTTGAAATAAGAGACAGGAAATCGTAGTGAAGAAAAAAATGCAAAAACAAATCCGGGAAAACCATCTACAAAACCTTTATGTCTTATGAAAACTTTAATGAACCAAAATAATGGTTTTATAACCATATAACTTACAAATGAGATTAGATTTACCCTTACCTCCTTATCCCGCAGTTGAGTTGCTAATAGGTCTGTATATCTTTTGAACCTTAATAAGTATTCTGAAAATTTTTTATCTCTTAAGTGTAATAGATCATTCTTAAAATAACCTTCCTTACCAATTACTTCCGCCTGTTCATGAACATCTTTTGCCGGAAGCCGACCTGCTCCTCTACGATAAAATCTTAAAGTATAGTCAGGATATTGTCCTCCCTTAGTTAAAAATCTTCCAAGAAAAAAATTTCGTCGGGGAATCCAATAGCCGTTAATATCCCCTTCTGAAGCTACTGCCTTTTTTATCTCTTGCACTAGATCCTTACTTACTATCTCATCAGCATCAAGCTGTAATATCCAGTCTCCCCGGGCTGCATCTATTGCTTTATTTTTGTTAATATGAAAAACAGAGGGGTTATCGGTCTGGATAATTCTTGCACCAAACGCCTTGGCAATCTCTAAGGTCTTATCCGTTGAGCCGCCATCCACAATTACGATTTCCCATGCTAGATCCTTAACTGAGTCAAGACAGGCCCTTAGATTCTCCTCCTCATTAAAAACCGCCAGTACCACTGATATCTTTTTCATTATTTTATACTAACAAGAAAAAAAGCATCCTGCCCGTTAGGGAATTTAATCTCCTTTTTAATTTTAAAATCAGACTTGTGCCGCAATCCATCATATTGACTGGGACTCAAAACATATAGTACTCCCGGATAAGGCATACTTTCAATTGGATCCCAATCTCCAAAAAAATATTTATCAAAAGAAGAAACTAAGTTATATTTGCGGTGTTCCGCATCTCTGGTGTAAATTACGGTCTCCAAATATTCCGGTAAAGGAGTCTTAAAATAATACAGAAAGAAAATATAAGGTTGGAATCTGATATCAGTTACATAAACTGCAGAATATTCATTATTCTTAACATGTTCAACGATTTGCTTCATTCCGTATTGCCAGTCAATACCATGCTCTTTAGGATAAATGGTATAAAGATCTGTTAAGTAAGCTTTGAATAACCAAGATATTGCCAGAAAACCTAATACCAAAACAGCTCCTTTAATAATCCTGCTTTTAAAGAGCGCTACCAATAAATAAAAACCGTAAGCAGATATTAAAACCCAACTACCCATCATAAATAGTGCTCTAGCTGCATGTGGAGCTTCTGTCACTAAACTGGAAGGCACGGGAGCTAACAGGGTCCAAGATAAAAGTATCAATAATTTTTTCCTCAGATCTCTTTTAGATAAAATGCCCCATACTACTCCGATAAAACCTATACTTAGAAAAATTGCATCTGATTTATAAAATTGACCAACAGTTTGAATAGAAAATTTTGAATTAGAACTACCGGTCACAAATAAATATTTAATATCAAAGTGTGATAAATATTGTTTAAACGTAATCTCCATCCCGCCTAAAAATTCATTGTTCGTTTTCTTAAACAATACAGTATCAGTAATTCTGTCACGTCCTATGGATGTTTGTTGCATTCTTGCTCCCCCTAAAAGAGATTTATCAAAAACCATCAACGAAAGAGTAAATGATAAAACTAATACAGCAACTAGAAAATGCTTTTTAATTTTAAGTAAATCTTTCCAAAATAATACTACTGACAACAATATTAAAGGCGGTATAACTACTTTTGAGGAATGATAGCTTAATAAGCTTATTCCGAAACTTAAAAAACCCCAAGGTAAGTATTCTCCGTTCTCTTTGACTGCTTTTAGAAAAAATGCTAGTCCTAACATAAAGAAAAAAAGAGCAAAATTAGCCTCATGATTAAATCGGGAAAACTGGATATTATACGGAGAGATGGCTAAAAGTAGCGCAGCAAGTAATCCCATTAAGTTACTTCCAAAAATTATTCTGGCAAGGAAAAATATCACTATTACATTTAATACTCCAAATAGAGCTACCGGAAATCTGGTACTAAATTCTGATAAACCTAAGAGCTTAACTGAGATAGCGGTAAAGTAAATATGGACCGGATGTTTGTCGTCCTCAAAGGACTTAAAAGTAAGAGGAAAAAATTTTCCCCATTCATCTCTGCCGAAATTAGCAATGGTATAAGCATTGTACCCTACTGCTGCTTCATCCCAAGACAAAGAAGGAGGATTGCTATCAAGTTTGTATAATCTCAAAACTGCTGCAAGAAAAACTATTATCAGTAGAAAGATTTTAACCCTACTCATCATCTCGTCTCCACAATTTTAAAGGCAGGCGTCCCGTTAGGAAAGTTCATTATCTTTAGGGGAATTTGATCTTCGCCGATTTCTTCATTTGTACCTACAAAAAGCGTGTTTTGACTTTGTGAAATCTCCTCTTTCCCTATTGGTCTAAATTCAAATTTACCAAAAGAACTGACTGTGGAAAATCCGAATTTATTATCACCTTCCTTTTTATATTCTTTTTGATATTTATCGGGATCATACTTTGAGTAAAACAACAATAAAATATACGGCTGATCGTATCTATCTGTAATAGTCACTTTCTGATATTTATCTTGATTCTGGGTAATATATGCTACTACCTGAGAAAAACCATACTCCCACTCCAGGGCATATTGTTTTGGTAAATGAAAATAATATCTGTCTATAAAGGTAGTTACGAAATAAAAGATTACTAAAACTCCCGTACCCAAAGCCAGATATCTGACTGACCTGTTAAGACTCGACAATTTCTCCCATAACATACCCAGCCCTAAACCGGAAATTAAAGTAAGCGGTATAACCATATTATGAGCCCTTAAGGCATGTGGTGTTTGGTATGTCAAAGAGGAAGCTAAAGGAGCCACCATCAACCATAGAAACACTATCCTGGTATTACTATAATTACCTCTTAAGAGAAAATATAGTCCCGCAAAAAGAGTCACTATTTCAAAAACATACATCTGTCCTAAATCAGGTATTTTATTCCTTTTAAGAGGGTCACCTAAAGTAAAAAGGAAATTGGGATTAAAATGATCAAGATAATGACTTAAAAAGTTAATTGTGTAAACCTGGGCTTTATTATGAAAGAATTTAGCCCAAAATGAGGAGGAATCTTGATGTTGTCCTCTTTCCTCATTGACCCGATTAAGCGGACCTACGTCAGAGAAAATCGATATGCCCTGAAACCTGGCTATACCAGCTGTACTAGCCAAAATAAGGATCAGCGGAAATAACAAAATAGCAGCGAGGATAGCCAATCGAATGTGTTTTTTTACCAACAACCTCCTCCAATAAAAAATTATCAGCAGTAAAATTAAAGCAGGTACCACAAGCCTTGGACTTTGATACGTGTACATAGAAACAATAAAAGCTACTCCAGATAACCATAAAAAGCTATCGTTTTTAAAGGATTTAACAAAGGCATAAACCCCCAAAAGGATAAAAAAGGTGGCAACATTGGCTTCCCATGCCCCTCTGGAGAAATGTAAATGCCAAGGAGAAATACTTAAAAGAAAAGCAGAGGCCAAAGCCGCTGTTTCTTTTTTGAATAGCTCCTTGGCTAGAAGATAAATCAAAATGATTGATAATGATCCCAATAAGATCGATGGCAACCTAACCGCTAACTCATTCAAACCAAAAAAAGCCACAAAAGGAATTGCCAAATAAACATACAGCCCTGGTTTATAATCGGAAAAAGATTTAAAAACTAGGGGGAAACTAGCACCCCATTCGTCTTTGCCGGTTTTTAATAAAGAATAAGCATTGTAACCCAACGCTGCCTCATCAGCATTAAATCCCGGTGGAGCAATATCTAAAAAAATAACTCGTAAAATAAAACCCAGTAGAAAGATTCCTAGTAATATCCTCATGATTTAATTATACAGTAGTTCATTTAATCTCTACTATCTCAAAAGCCCTCTCTCCATCTAAGAAATTAATGGTTTCTAAAATTTGAGAATCCGCAGGATAATTATTACGAGTAGTAATTAGTAAAGTATTCTTCATCCTCAAAACCCCATTTTTAACTTCCCAGTCATTAATAAATTCAAACTTATCAAATTTATCTACCCAAAACCAATCAGATTGTTTATACCTAATCAAACTTTCATCTGTTTGATATTTATCGGGATCATACTTTAAGTAAAATAGCAAAAATTCATGCGGTTCACCGTATTTTTTGGTAAAAACAATCCGATCGTAAGAATGCTGATTATTTTTAACAAATTCCATAGCCTGTTTATATCCATATTGCCAGGACCAGGAATAATTCTTCCGGTAATCACCGCTATAATTTTGCCAGAATATGTATGTATTACCGATTAATATCAATACCGTAATAATAGCCAGCGGAATAAAAACTCTCAAAGATAGATGATCACGAATCCATTTTATTCCCATAACTGCAAAAAAAATTAAGGGTATAGTCAGAAAGATTGTTCTTAGGGCGTGAGGCGCATCTCTTGTAATTGCCCCCGGAATTGGCGCAATTAACATCCATCCCAGTATTAACAACTGCCACTTTTTTCTTTCCTTTGCCATCTTCCAAATTCCCAACAAAATAAGAGGAAACAACACTGAGTAAATTTGGCCTGTGCCAGGAACTGAAAATTGAAAATTCGACCCACCTTTCAAAAATAAAAAATTGGGGTCAAAATGAGTAATGTAATTTTTAGAAGCTTCAACAATAAAATAAGTCGCTTTATTATAGACCAACTGACCCAGTGGAGATGGTAAAATAGATGATCCGCGTAGTTGATTGATTTCAGTAATTGCTCCTTCGTCTAAAATGGTTATCCAACGGTATCTTGCTCCGGAATCAACCGTCAGCGCCTGAAAGAAAGTTACGCCTATAAAACCTAGTAGTACTATTAATGAAACAAAAAAATCCTTTTTCTTTAAAACCTTAAACAGAAAAATTGCTCCCAGAAGGGAAAAAGGTAAGATTAATACTCTGCTGCTATTGTAGGTAAAAGCTGCCAGTCCCAAGAACAGTACGGATAGCGGCAGGAAGTTTTTTTTCTTAAGAGATTGTAGAAATAAATAAAATGAAACCATTGTCAAAAATAGAGCCAGATTAGCTTCTAAAGCAATACGGGAAAAAGTAACTAGCCAAGGCATCGTGGCACTCATAAACATCCCCCAAAGGGCTAAAGAAACGCTTTTAGTTAGTTCTTTTAATATCAGAAAGGTAAGTATTACTATCCCTATTCCAGAAAGTAGCGATGGCAACCTAACCGCTAACTCATTCAAACCAAAAAAAGCCACAAATGGTACATCCAAGTAAATATAAAAAGGTAGTTTATAATCACCAAATGCCCTGAAGCTTAAAGGCAGAAATTGCCCCCACTCATCTCTACCTGTCTGGGATATTGAATAGGCATTATAACCAATTGACACCTCATCCCAGTTTAAAGACGGAGGAATATTATTAAGCTGGTAAAATCTTAAAAAGACAGCTATAAAAAATATTAAACTGAATAATAGAATATTAAATTTCTTATTCATTAACTTTTATCTTTGCAATTCTTTTTCTGCCAGCTCATATGCGCCTTTTTCCAGAAAGAATTCACTAAGTTTAGAATGTAGTTTTTTTGACTGCGCATAAATATAAGCATAGCTTTGTAATTCCTGATAGTAAGAAAGGCTTTTATATTCTTCTATTTCTTTTTCAATAGAGCTTTTGGTGAGAGAGTAAATTGGTCCATAATCTCCTTCCGTGCCTTTTTTAAGCTCAAGAAAATTATTGAAAAAATAATTAAATAGAATGTTAGCGGCAATAAATATTGAAAATAATGCAACAGCCATCATTTTTAAATACTTGCTTTGCACATAAGAATAAATCGCATTTATTAAGATAGCTAATAGAAGTACGCTTACAGGCAGTGTAATGACAAAATAATGCATATATGCCGGAGTTTTAGTAATCAGATACAAAAGCGGGACTGAGACAAAGTATATTACCAAAAAGAGATATTTTCTTTCTTTAAAAATAACAAAAATTACCCCAGTGATAATTCCAAAAAAACCTAAAGTAAAAATATATTTCAATTGATTAACTAAAGGATATGCGCTAATAAAATCATTATACGTTCTACCTAAAACAAAGTGGTATCCTAAGCCGCTGATGATTTGAAAAGGGCGCAGAAAATTATTAAAGTCAAATATACGGATAGCATCTTTGTATTTCAAAAAAGCTTCACAATCCGGACACATAGGCGAAGAATTAATTTGAAAAAGAAAATAAGGGATCGCGGGAATCAGGCCAACCAGAACTCCTGCCGCAGCGGTTTTTAGACTTAATTTGACACGCAAAACTATTAAAATAAGTATTGTAATGGCCAATAGAAATAATCCCGACCCATGGAGTTGTATTAACAAAACTAGCAACACAAACATAGGAAAGACAAATTTCTTATTTTTCTTCAAAATAATCTCATGCAAAAACCAAAGAAAGGGGATAAAAAATAAAAAGATGAGATCCTGTGCCCAAATCTTTCGGGAGAAAATCACACCCCAAGGTGAAAATGCCAAAAGCAAAGAGGCAAAAAAAGCTGTCATAAGTCCGTAATACTTTTTAGCAAACAGAAAAAAGATACCTACTAGCAAACTATTAATAAAAGCAATGATCCCGCTTAAGAATTGGGGATCTCGTGTCCAGACGGCGAGTATAACCATAAGATAATTAAATAATGGAAAATTATAAACCCCTGTTCCGGATATTAACCCCCGCTGAGTCAAGTATGGCTGTTCAAAAAAACGGACGGTTTGATAAACTGTTGTAGCTTCATCAGATTTAAACTCAATCAGACTCAGGTTATAAAGTCTAAAAACCGCACTTAGTAGAAAGATAAGCGTTATCCAAACTACTGTTTTATTGAAAAATCTCATTATTGATTCTTAAGTAGATTCTTGATTCTTTCCTCAAATTTAAGTTTCGAGAACCTGCGGCTTGCAAACAAGGCACCACTGGACAATTTGTCCACAAGTTTTTGATCTTTAGTTAACAAGATTGTATATTTTTTTAATTCCGTGACAGAATTCCATAAAAAACCGGTTTTACCGTTTTCCACAATTTCTGTCTGCCCACCACTTCCTACTACTACCGGCACACAACCCCCTGCCATAGCCTCCACAGTGGAAATCCCAAAGTGCTCCATTTTAGTCGGGTCTGTTTCACCAAATCCCGCCGCATGCCAATAGAGACTTGACTGCCCATATAACTTTACCAACTCGTCATATTCTATATTTGGATAATAATTGACAGGTAATCCTTGAGACATTTTTCTTAGTTCATCTAAATAAGGTTTGTCTCCCTCAGATGCAGCTCCCGCCAAAATTAGTTTCCAGTCTTTTAGCTGTCCGGCTTCATAAAGTTCCCTAAAAACCTTGATTAAGATCTCATGCTTTTTACTCCTTAAATATCCAAAAAAACGCCCTACTGATAATATATACTTTTTCTTTCCTAAAGGTTTAATTTTGCTGACATCAACAGGCGGGTAAATAATCTCAGATTTTATTGGCCAATTTTTTTCTGAATGCTTCCTAGTAAAATTTGAATTATAAATAATTAAATCCCATCCCTTAAGTTTAAGCTTCCCCCAAGTGCTTTTAGCCGGCTGGCCTGCCAGAGGCGATTGGATGTGTAAAATATTCTTCTTGCTGGTTGGATAGAAAATACTACCATCCGTTAAATAGAAAAGAATGTCATAATTTGATAAAAAAAATGACCTCAGAAAAACAGTCGAACCCGCTCCGACTGGAGCTTTATTGAAATTTATTCTATCTAGATTTAAGGCAAATCTTTTCGATAGTTCACTTTTTAGATAGTCGGCCCCCACACTTTTTAGATGATTATCTAAAAGTACATCCACTTCTAAATTCTCTTTAACTAGTAGTTCCGCTATTGTCATCATATACTTTTCTCCTCCGCCAAAAGTATCAAGATATGGGGAATAAATCGCTGCTTTACTCATTAGTATTTGAAGTTATCTTCTATTAATTTTCTATCCAGCTCATCATAAACTTCTCTTAATGATTTAGATTGCTGTAACTGCCAAAGCCTCACATAGGTAATATACATACTAAATGCCTGCAAAGTTGAATCTATGATCCCAACCGTACCATTGAAAAAGCCTTTTCTCAAAATTCCCTGATTAAACATTTCTGTTATAAGTATCCTGATAAACCTCCAGCCGGTCATTTTTGGATGGTTTGAATCTAGTCTTAATTTAGCATCTATTTTAGACCACTCCAGGCTCTTTAAAATAAAATGGTCTATGTCCCGATGTGTTAAATGAAGCAAAGAGTTTTCTGTATACCCCAGTTTTCCTTTAAAATTAACTGATTCGTGTACCTTTCCAAACCAGCCTTCAAAGCTGTCTTTTTTAAATAACCTAATTACCCAATCCTTTTTATAAGGACCGTAACTTACCTGTTTACCAAAAATTATATTCTTTCTTGAGATGGCATAAGAGACACACTCCCCACTTTCCATTAAACTCTGGATTTCTTCTATAAGTGGCGCTAATACCCTCTCGTCAGCATCAACATACAATACCCACTCCCCTTTCGCCCTCTCCATGGCCTTATTACGAAGTAATGCAAAATCCTCATCTTTAAAGATTGCTATGTTATCTGTATATTTTTTGGCTATTGCCAAAGTAGAGTCGGTCGAGCCATTATCTATAATGATAATCTCATCAGCCCATTTAACAGATTCTAAACAAGCTTTAATCCTATCTTCTTCATTTTTTGTCAGCACTACTACACTTAACATAAGCTTAGATTTTATTCCTAACTTTCTGAAAAAATCGTTTGAAAGGATTTTTAGATAAATTTACATATCGAAACCAATAATCTAATTCCTCTCCTGATTGCCTCTTAACCTCTTTTAACTGCTCTAAATCTACTGCTTGAAGATTAAATCCTCCTTTTTCCCAGAGGCGAAGATATACTACAAACTGTGAAAAAGCCTGGAGTAAGCTTAAGGATAAACCATGTAAACCATCCTCAAAACCACGATTGGCAAAAAACCTTCCCAAAAACTCACTGAGCGGTTTTCTGATTAAATCCTTAAAATCAAATACATACCCTTCCTGCCTGATTTCTTCTGCTTGGACTTTAGTATACCTAATTAACCTCTCTAAATATTCGGAAATACTGCCGTAGTGATGGTGCACTATTGCCCATCTTTTATCTGCCTCAAGATCTAATCCTTCTCCCTGGGTTTCCGGCGGCCTGTGGATTTTATTACCCCACTTGACAATACCTTTCTTAAAAAAGCGGATATTATAATCCGGCCACCATTGGGAAGCTTTCATCCATTTGTTAAAAATAATATTTTTTCGGGGAATCCTAACGTAATCTATTTCCCGCATTTTAGAAACAATCCGAATTAATTTTTCAGCTAAAGTAGCAGGGATTTCTTCATCCGAATCTAATATTAGAACCCACTCACAAGATGCTTTGGAAATAGCAAAATTCCTGGCCGGTTCAACATAGTTTAGTTTTTTATGAAAGACTACTTTCGCACCTGACTTTCTGGCAACCTCAACTGTTCTGTCAGTTGAATACATATCACATACTATGATTTCATCAGCCCATGCGACAGACTTGATAACCCGTTTAATATTTTTTTCTTCGTTTAAAGTGTTAATAACAACTGAAATCTTATCCATTATCATTATTATAGTTTATATTTCTTTCGTAAATAAATAAAATGCCGGGACTCCTGAAGGATAAGTTATGGATTTAATCAGCTTAATATCTTGAGGAACACGCTCAGGTTCGCGGATAAGGTCCAGGTTTATCTCTTTGAAAGTAGCAAGATATAAAATTCTAGGGGGAAGAACCGATCCTAATTCATAAAGACTGATTCCTTGACCAATTGGTGGAAAATAATACTTATCCAGTTTAGAGATAAAACCAAAACCTGGCACATTTTCTTTTACCAGAGGGTACTTTTTTTGAAAACTTTCCGGAGGATACTCTGACCAGGCCAAGAAAGAAATTAAGAAGGGCTCATTTGCTCCGCTGATGATCACTTTGTCGTACTTATTGCTCTCTGAAACTACTGATTGGATTGCCTCCCTAGCCCCTGCATGCCACCATTTCTCGGAATCCCAGGGGTAATGGACCCAGAAGTTATGCTGGTAAAAAATAAAGCTTGCAATAAAAACAATAGCTAAGATTAATATATATATTTTTCTGAATCTTTTCCCCAGATAAAAATAGCTGTAATACATTCCTACTGCAATGAAAAATACCAGAGGCGGGAGTAAAAATAATAACCTGGAAGCATGATTTCCGCCTCCAGAGGTAATTATTGAAGGCAGTGGAGCCAAAAGTACCCAGGCAATGATAGAAGTTTTATACTTTCCACTCATTGGTTTTATGGCGAAAAAGATTAATCCCAATATTAGCAAAAGAAACTGATATTTATAAAACTCTCCATTTTGTAAAACAGAATGCCTAAGATTAGTATCACCTCTGATAAATAAAAATTGCGCTGAAAAGGACTCAAGATAATTATCAGTTATCTTACTAAAAATTAAAGTCACCTTGTTATGAAAAAGGCGACTATACCTAAACCCTATTTGTGTATCCATGGACCTATCCCGTCCTATCTCACCTTCATTTACTGGGTCATTAAATATTGATAAGGATCCAAACCTCTCCGCACCTGTACCAAAAATACTATTTATCGCCAATGGCCCAACTAAAACTATAAACACTAAGCTTGCTACCAACAAATATTTATTTGATACCTCCCTTATTTGCTTCCACCAAATTATTACGGCAGTCACAAGTATTAATGGAAGAAAAATTTTAGCAGAATGATATGCATAAAAAGCTAAAGAAAAAAATAAAGCTGAAATTATTATGAATTTATTGTTGTTAAAACTTCTTAAAAAAGTATAGAAGCCCGCAAGGAATAGAAACAGCATCAAAGTTCCCTCAAAACCCCACCTTGAATAATGAATATCCCAAGGGGAAAAAGTGAGCACAAGAGCGCCAAGAAGTGCTATATTTTTATTTTTTGTCCACAGTTCAACTAACAAATAGAAAAATAAAATTCCTAATATGCCAAAAAAAGCAGCTGGTAAACGAATACCTAGAGGAGATATTCCAAATATTCCTACCGAAGGAACCGACAGATACGCATAAAGCGGAGCTTTTTTATCGGCAAGAGAATTAAGATAAAATAAGGCAAAATTACCTGTATAGTCTTTACCTGTTTTTAAAATAGAATATGCATGATAACCAACGTCCAACTCATCACCAAATAAAGAAACCGGAACAGAGTCCAATTTCCAAATACGCAAAATTGCGGCCAAGGCTAATATTAAAATCAATAAAATCTTTCTAATTTTCATTTAAGGCTTTACCCTATATATAATTGTCTCACTATTTTCAAAGAAAACCTCCAAATTATTCTCTTTTATATCAAGCGGACTCATTAATTCATCCTTAGCAGTATAAATATAGTTTATTCTTGCATTTTTTAGAAATTGTCTGTTCCAGGAGAGATCAGATTGTTCAAAAAATTTCTTCTTATTCTCTATTCTTACATCCGTTGAGGGATAAAACAAAAGCCTAACATGTTCTGATGCAAGATAAGACGCTTTACCAGTCAAAGCCGAGACATAAGAAGTATCATACCAGGCATAAATCGGAAGCGGTTGAGATCTATATTTATCTTTTAAATTGGGGTTAAATGGCACAGTTAAGATTGACTCCCCGGCTTTAGAGTTATCTTTTAAATATTTAAGCGCACTAAGTTCTGAATCAGTAATCTTAGCTAAAGGTGACCTCCCCGGACCATAAAGTTCAACTAAATTACCTATTACTGTTGGCACTGAAAAAGTAATGATTAACCCCATTATTATTAGTCTCAAGAATTTATTTTTTATATAAATCAATATCTTATAAACGGATATTGCCGCAAAGAAACCAAATATAAAGAGAAAATACTGCATAAATTGGATATTGTTATAAATCAGTCCTTTTTGAACAAACAACAAAGGAACTATCAATCCTGTTAACATAGTTACTATCAGCATTATCTCAATCGGTTCTTTGAAAAACATACCTTTATTTGCAAAGAACTTTCTGATTAACTCAACTACGCCTAAAGTTCTCATCCCTAAATTACCCACCACAAAAATGACAAGAGCAGTAACTTCTAATTGAACCACTCTCAAGTTAGCATTCCATGTGCCTTGTGAAAGATAGTGTTGACGTCTCAACTCTAAATCTACCCACCCAAGCTTATCCACAACCATTGTCCTTATAAACCACCAAGGTAAAAACATTAAAAATGAACCGCCGTTAGATGTCATCCATTTAAAGGTTAATAAATTGGATAGTCCCAACAGAGATACCAATATCAAGCTTAAAAACTTACGTTTGCTTATAAAATCAATTACAGAGGCGGCTCCAAGTCCCATCAACATAACAAATCCTCCTGAAACCTTAAAACCCGCCAAAATTGAACCTATCAAAAAAGAAATTATTACCCAACTAATACTTCTTTCCTTCAGGTAAATTAAAAAACTTAAGAGAAAAGCTGCTAACAAACCATGAGAGATGGCATGGGGGGGATTTCCTAAAAGGGTATTTTGTTGGGCAGCCCAAAATGCCGTCTCTCCTCCAAATATATTTCCACCATTTATAAAAGAAACAATATAGCCGAAGCTTCCAACAAAATAAGTAAAGAAAATACCCAAAATCCCTACTGTTTTATTTTTCTGCCATCTGGTTAAAAATGCAAAAACACTAATTCCTATTAGGAAAGAGAAGATTACAGGGAAAAATCTGAAATACAAGTCCAGAGATGAGAAAAACGGAAAAATTCTAGCAAATTCCCCCATTAAAACATCAACCAAATAATGATAATTCATGATTGGCTCTCCCGCAAAACCAGGATTTTGAGGTGGAATAGACTGTTTTATTGCCTCCATAGAGGCTACATGCCAAAGGCCGTCATGCCCCTGCGAACTCCAAAAATGCAAGCCATCTGCAAAAGAATAACCACTGGGAAAATTGATAAATCCCTGAGTTAAAATGCCTAATATTATCATTACTAGAAATAATTTATTTTTAATAAATAGTCTCCACGGCGCAAATACATCTAATTTATATTTTGAAATTACAAATAGGTTCACTACTAAAATAGCCGGCAGCATGAGAAACCTAAGGTGAAATAGAGCTAATGCAATTGAAGCCAAAACAAAAAGCACTATGCCTAACGATAAAGATAATGTAATAATTTCGGCATCTTCTAATGATTTTCTATTTCTCGCTAGAACTCCAAAACCCGGTATAAATAAAACTACGATCGCCGCAGCAATAAATAATAGAAAAGGTCCCAAAGTTTGTATTAGTAAATACATATTATTATTTTACTTTATAGATAACAGCTTCTTCATTCTTAAAAATATTTTCAACTTTCTCACCGCTTTCATCTAAACTGACATTATAGATTGTGGGGAGATAAATATACTTTATATTATTATCCCGCAGAAATTTTACATCTTCAGAAACCGGCTTTAAGAAAAAGTCTTTGGATGCAACCAATCTTTTCTTGTAATCCGTTAGCAAAATCTGATTTTGCCCTTCGTCTTCCAGAAAAACTGCTTTGCCAGACAAGGCAGCCACATAGGCAGTGCTGTCATAGGCAAAAAGAGGCCAAGGTTCTGATATCCTGTTTTTAAGTTTTTTATCATAAGGGTACGTTAATACTACTCCGTCTGCTTGTTTGGATAAAAATTCTAAAGCTTCTAGCTCTTTAGCATCAATCCTGCCGTGAGGTAAATAGCCTAGATAATAAGTCGCTGTGGTGATTGAATTAATCGGCATTAATACTAAAACAAGAGGTAATATTAAAAATAGCAACATCCTAGGCAACCGCAAGATCATATAAACCAAAGCAGGACCGCTAACCAAAGCCGCTGTGTAGAGACCGTAGTATGAAAACTGAATGGTATTCCATGGATTTCCTGATTGTATAAATAGTATTGGAATTAGAAAAGAAAGAATAGAAAAGAGGAAGATAAATAAGAAAGTGGGGTCTTTAATAATCTCTTTAATTTTTGTCAGTGATGCAAAACTTATAACTCTCAATCCTAAGTTTCCAATAACAAATATTAATAAACCAATGGCTTCAGCAGATATGAATTTGAACCAGTTTCTTGTTTCTAAACCTGCCGTTCTTGCCAAAGAAAGCCTTGTCCATCCTACCCTATCCGGGGAATCTATCATGGAGTGAATTAACCAAAATGGAGAAAAAATTATCAGCTGTGTATTTCGCTGAAAATTTGATAAGAATATCAATACCGACAAAAATATTGAAAAAATAAGGATTAAGGTGTACGAAAATTGCTTTTTAAATGCGTATATAACTGATACAAAAAACAGGGAAGATATCACTAAAACAGCTCCATACGATTTAAATCCCATTAGACTTCCTGCCAGCATTGTCGATAGTAAAATTTCCTTCCAGCTACTTGATTTATTAATAACGAAAAACAAAAAGGCAATAATTATTAAAACCGATATAGCAAAAGGTGGATTCAAGTTTAATGAAATTGCCTGATTAGCCCAAAATGCAGACTCTCCCCCCAAGCCTTGCCCTTTCAGGTACTCCGGAATCCATCCAAAACTGCCTGCGAAATACACAAAACAAAGGCTCAACATTGCCGCAATTTTTGTATTTTTAATGCCAAGACGACTTGAGAAAAGATTTGTTATTAGATAATAAGTACCTATACCTAAAAGTAAGGAAAAAAGTAAGGGAAAGAATCTAAAAACTAGATCAATAATCGGAATTTTAGTAAAAAAGGTTGCGGCGGCAATTAGCAAATCATAGAAAAAGTGATAATTTTTAAGCACTGCACCGGCTAAAATCGGGTTCTCAACCGGTATCCCTTGCAACAGTTGACTTACTAAGCTGATATGCCAAATCCCGTCATGAGTATTCGGACCCCAAAATCCCATTCCAAACGGATAAACCAAACCATTCTTAAAAGTGGGTATATTTTGGAAAATTGTTCCCGCAGCAATAATCAAAATAGATGCTAGACTTAGTTTATCTATTGTTTTAGGAATTCTCATTTTAAGTAGATTAACTTGCTGTAACCTGAGAAATAACAGCAAAGATAATAAAACGTACAGATAGATTAAAGGTCTTAAATTTAAGATGCTTGTTACATAAAAAAGTAGTGTCAATAAGACAGAACCTACAATCAATGCCAAAAATACCCGCTTTAAAATAGGCTCATTCTCCTTAAGTTGCTTGTTAATTAAAACTAACCCCGGAATTAAACAAACTATCAGTAAAAATAATAAAAACTTTGTTACCTTAGAGAAGATACCGAAAATTGTCCAGTTAAATTGCCCTTTTTTAAATTCACTTGGTTTTTTTTGTTCTGTTGCATCCTGTTTGATCGCTTCAAGAATAGCTTTATCTATTGACGAAATCTTTCCATCAACACTAATATCTCTTGATAAAAACTCAATGGTGCGACTTTTCCCTGCCTCGTTTAAATAGCTTATGACAAGCTTATCATCCTCCTTTAGGACTTTAAAATTGGAGATTCTACCTTCATCAACCACCCATTTGTGGCCGAAACTTACTTCGTCTAAAACTCTCGTAGCAAAAGTTGCAAAATTTACTTCATTGCAGCTTTTTCGGAAACAGATTTCCTCATCTCCTTCTATATATTGCCTAATGTCCCTAAAAATACTGCCGTCGGCATTGTAAAACCACCCGGCTCTATAATATGGATTCATAAACCAAACTACTTTTTTAAAAGAGCCCAATGGGTCATCTGCGATTATAATGTGTTCCGGGGAGAGCTCAGAAAAAGTTTTCTGATACCAAGAACTAAAATCTTCTAGAGTCACTATATTTAGTTGCCCATTCTGTCTTTTTCGTGCCAAAACTTCAAGTTGGCTTTTGTACTCCTCCCCATATTTACTCCAATCGTAAGTATTTTCGAGTCCCACTACCACGGATCCAAACTGATTAAATTCTTGTTGGGTATATATATTTATCAGTTTAGTAAAATAATCCGTACCGAGACTGTGATAATCAATATAATCATTAGGCTGCACGCTAAAGGTGCTTTCAAATACCCCATTTCCATAACCGTTTAAAGGATCCCTTGCTGCCCATTGGGACAAAACTACGGGTATTTTGTTTTGCAAGGATTGTGCCGGATGAAGGGCATTTTTATTATCCGGATAATAGGGCGCTCCGAAATATTGGCCCCAAATTTGATAATTATCAGTTGTATATTGATCGGCAACTATTAAGCCACTTATAATCCCATATTTTTCCTGCATATAATCTAAAGAATAGCTATCAATCCACCACGCCCCAACTGATGAAGGATAGGACCCGAAAGTATTTTTAAATTTTTCAAAAGACGCATCTATTAACTTCTCCCGGTCTTCCCTTTCGTACCCGGTTAAAAAAGCGCTACCCGCATCATGCCAGTTGCTTGATTTACGATAAGTTGCTCCTGCTTGGGCAGCCCAAGTCGGGGTAATCTCCAAAAATAATCCCTTTTCATCCGAAGGTCGATTCGCTAAAACATCAGTAATATTTTTATTGTCCAGTGCATCAAATCTTATTAGCCAAGTAGCAGAAAGATTTAACTGCTTTAAAATAGCGATCTGTCCCAAAACAGCTGTCTCCGGTTTTTGGTTTTGCGCTTCCCAAAAATCAGCACCTCTTACAGGATTAACAATTGAAACAAAAGAGTTACTTTGAGCAAAGGCTTGGGGAACTAATATTAGCAAGAATGAAAGTAATCCTAAAAATACAAATCTTTTCATTTTTTTCTGAACTGACTTTTGATTAAAAGTAGCAGTTTTGGCTCGAGGATAAAAATAGCCGCTGAGTAAGATATCAAACCTACTACGAGCATACCTACTACTTGCTGTAATGAAACAGGAAAAAGATTTCTGACGATAAATACAAACAACCCCATTAAGGCTGCTGCTAGTATTGGTTTACCAACGCTTTGGGAATAATTAATGTCCACATGTTTTGCAACTAAATATAGGGCTACAACAGAACTTAAGCCGACCAAACTAAAACCTACAGCTGCGCCATTTATTCCGTAGAGAAAAGTTAAAGCCGGCACAAAAATCCAAGTTAAAACTGTCCACATAACCATCAACTTGAAAGTTAAAGTTATCTTACCAATAGCATTTAAGGTGTTTGTTAAAGGTGTAGTGATCGCGGCCAAAGCGGAAGTGATTGTTAAAACTGAAAGCGCAAAAAGAGCCGGACTCCATTTAATATATTTAGGGATTATAGCCACTAAGGTAGGTGATAATAAAACTAACATTATCAAGGAGGGAAATACCAAAAGACAAATAAAGAAAATGGATTTTGAGACCAAATCAGATAATTCTTTTCTGTTATCCTGCAATCTGGAAAAAGCGGGAAATGTCACCTTAATTACTTGATCCATAAAGAACCTTAAGGGAGCATAGGCCCATTTTTGTGCCCATCCCAAAAGGCCTATTCCTGATGGGCCAATTACGGCTCCCAAAAAAAGTATCATACCATCGTCTTTAATCATGGCAAGAAGTGTATTTGCTTGATATGGAATCCCAAACTTTAACACTGATTTAAAAGCGCTTACAGAAAAAGCAATTCCAGGTAACCATGGTTGTATAAAATAAATTAAGGAAAGACCCGCAAAACCTGAGACGATCACAGCTACTGTATAACTTGTCACCCCAAACCCTTTCCAGGCTAAAAATACTGCAATTGTACTAAAAATAATGGTCTCAATAATCTGAGGAATCACCCATTTCTTAAACTCCAGCTTTCTTTCCAATAAGACCGAGGGAATAGTTTTAAACGAGGAAAAAAGCAGAGAAAGCAAAAGAGCCCAATACAAATAAATAGCTTTCTGGTCTAAATTATAAATACTTTGTATTAAGGGGCTAAACAGAAAACCCAGCAGCAATATTCCCAAAATAAGCACTTGCTGTGCTGTAAAGATAGTTTTTAATTCAATACCTGTTAGTTGTTCTTTTTTTTGAATTAGAGCAGGCGCAAAACCTATATCACTAAAATATGATAAAAAATTCTTAATGGCTGATACGACAAAAAAAATACCAAACTCAGCAGGAGTCAAAAAAGCAGTCAAAAGCACCATTGAAAAAAAGTTGATTGGCTGCATTAAAAGCATTCTTCCTGTTAATACTGCTGCGCCGGAAACTGCCTTCTTTTTAACAGCCTCTATTGTAAGCTCTTCTGTCGGATCAATTTGTTCAACGCTTTCTGCCATATTGTTTAGTTTATTCTTTTTCTATAATAATTTAACCAGTGTCGAACTCCCTTTAACTGAATAATCCATAAAACACAAGTTAAAATTACCGAGACCATCGTTACGAGATTGGAAATTGAACGTATCGGGGTATCAAATAACCTTCCTTCTACGCTATGTTTTCCCTCCCCCAAAATAATAGTCATCAGCCCCAAGCTATTATTTTTGTATTCAACTTGTGTTTCCTTTCCGTCGATAAATATTTTCCAGTGCGGAAAATAGAACTCCGACAAACGGATAATTGTATGCGTTCTTGTATCTGTTTCAAATCCTAACCAATTAGTTCCTTGCCTAAAATTGAAAACATCCGAATCACCTGTCAGTATTTGATACTGGGAAGTTGTTATCTTTTGCGGCCTTTCTGTTGCTGATCTTGGCAGAAAACGGAACGGGTCATTTAAAGCTGTGCTGTAAATCAGATTTTTCTCCAAAATTGATGGAAAAATATAAAAAGCCGACAGTAAAAATGCCAAAAATATTGAGGATAAACCAAGAAGAAGAAAGGTAAAATCTTTTATCCGAATATACTTATAGAATATCCAAAGGGTAGTTAAACCAATGAGAGGAATAGCAATATCTGCAGAAAGCAAAAGAAGCGATACAGGTATTGCAGAGAATAAAAAATTCTGAATGCTTTTTTTCTTTGCAAGTAAATCGAAACTAAAAATAACTAAAGGAAAAAACATTAACGTCCAAACTAATCCTAAATTTTCATAAGAGAGAAGGAAACTTAAAGATAAAAAAGATATGTAAAAAATTGCAGCTAAGTTAGCTTTAAATATCCCTAATTTTTTTTTTATTAAAAGATATGTAAAAAAATAACTCCCCACCAAACTCAGTAGTAGCAATACTTTAACGGAAGTTGTCAAGCTTTTAGTGATCGAAAAAACTAATTCACCAAAATAATAAGGTAATGGAGGTAAGTAGTTAAACAGCGGGGATCCGTAAAAATTTTCCTGACCCGGAATCCACCTGCAGGGAATTTGACTGTCTTTAAAACATCTATCCATTGCAGAAATCCTGGTTAATAATGGTTCATAATTTGTTGAAAATACAACAGAAAAAAAATAAAATAACGAGACCACTGAAATTAAACACACCAAAAAGAATTTATTACGAAGTAACAAACTTGATTTATTACGAAGTAACAAACTTGATTTATT
>CAZAZW010000001.1:116061-176718 GCA_964489875.1 uncultured Gammaproteobacteria bacterium
ATTTATTACGAAGTAACAAACTTGATTTATTACGAAGTAACAAACTTGATTTATTTTTAAACATAGTCTCCACCAGATTTTCTGGGAAAATAACAGTAAATAAGGTATCCGGCAACACTGACAAATAAACTTTGGAATAAGCTCCTCGAAAGATTAAGATCAAGATTTATTCCAAGCAGCTGCCATAAACTAGACCCATTATATAGAAGAGGATTAAGAGGCGCAAACAACCCTATTGATAATGACTGCTCAAACAGAAGCACCGAACCCAAGAAACTAACTGCTATTACAAACATCAGGAAGATATGTTTAAAATTGCTGCGAATAAGTTCGATAATTAAAAAGGGAGTAATCCATAGAAACCACTGAGGATGATAATGTGTAAATACAAAAAATAAAAGCAGGATTATCAAAAATCTTTGCCATAAGTTTTCTGCTTTTTCTGCCTGATACAGGCAAATAAAATAAAACAGCCCAACTAAACTTAAGAATAAAATAATACTTTCACCACCTGATACGGGAATTTGCGCATACAGGCTTTTCAAGGTTTGGTTTGCAACTAAAGCCGTTGACCTAAACCCGAAAGAGCCGATAAAAGGAAGTATTGTCGCCAAATAAACCACCCCTCCTAAAAAAATAACCAATATGCGTTTGAGCCAGGTATTCAGAAGAAAAGCAAGCGGGGGAAGTAATAATAAAGGATATATTTTAAATGATGCACCTAACCCTAAAAAAATGGCAGCCAGAAATACTCCTTTGTCAAGATTTGCTCTCCTGGTAATCATATATAGAGCAAGCACTACAAAAGTTGTGGGAATAATGTCAAATTGACCCATCATGTAAGTAGAATAAAGCACCCAGGGGTTAAAGATCCAAAAAGTAAATGCTAAAACTTTTTCTTTTTTAGTAACAAATAAATTATATAGAAGGAATGATGTAGCAATATCGAAAGGTAGGTACGGAATTTTAAGTAAAATTAAGTACAAATATAGTCTTGCATCTCCTAAAGTATCCTTAAAATCAAATAAGAACTTATTATGAAAACTTTGATCTGTCAAACCTGTCAATATCCAATTTATAGTTCCTATAGAAAAATATACGGCAGGCGGATAGTTGAATAAGTCAACTGGGTACTTTTTTAAAAGTTCATTATCCCTATTTAAACTGTATGTATAATCATAAAAATTTGATACATTCCCTTTACCAATCACATAACCTGCCAGATCGAAATGCACAATATCCGGGTGAAATGTAACGGCCGACAAAACCAGCCTCAGTAAAATACCTATTAACAAAACAAAAATTAAAGGTTTTCTTAAAAAGCTCATATCAATACTACTATTAATGATACTAAAAAAGCCCCCAAAGAAACAAAGTTTAATAAATTCCTAAAACTTGTTTCTTTGAAGTAAATCTCTGCTTTGTGAAACCCCGCAGGCATTTGGATGATCACTTGTCCATATGGCTTTCCTGCCAAAACTTCTGCAGATTTCCCATCAATTTTTGCCTGCCAACCAGGAAAATAGTATTTGCTTAAGTTAATTAAACTTTCTCTATCTGAATTATATTCGAATACTATCCTTAAATCATTTAATTTTTCAACTCTGTTTATTCCTTCGATAGGGAAAAGTAAAGGAAAATTTACATCCGGCCTTTTTTCAGTTGCTTTTGGCAGTCTTAAATATTCTTCTTGAGTTTTCTTATACTCTTCACTGGCAACAGGATAGGGGATATAGCGACTAAGAAAATAGTCATCTTTTCTGCCTAAAAAATCTTGTGGTCTAAAATAAATTAGTCCAGGTAAAACTATTATTAAAAGAGCAAATACTAAAAAATGCTTTTCAATTCTTAATTTATCAAACATTATTAATAGTAAAGGAATGAAAAAAGTTGTTAAAATTAAAAATCTCCAGGGAAATTGGAAATAGGGTAGCTGCGGCAGGTTAATCCACAGAAAAACAGAGCGATGATTCATCAGAAAGATTGCTACTAGCGCGGCACTTAAAGCCCAGGCAATCAATATTTTTTTCTGATTTTCTATCTTCTTCCATTTCAGTAAAAACAAGAAAGTTGCTGCTACCAAAATTAAAATATTGGCTGCACCCAAAAAGAAAGACATGCCGTCTCCCGGCCCGGGAACAGAACCACCATATCCCCAATAAGGCGTTATAAGTTGTAAAAAGGTGGGAAAATGATCAGCGAAATTAAATACCGTATCATATTTCATTAAGCTACTCTCCCTTAATGCAGGCAACCAAAAATAGCTGCTGACAAAAAGACCTAGAAAAACCATTGAAAACGTTTTAACCAAATACGCCCATCGGGCCGGGTGAGAAAAAAACTGCAAAATAAACAGCAGTCCTACAAAAGGAAAAAACATATATGCTGTTATATTGTGCGACAACACTAGGGAAGCCAGAGAAAGCGCACCAATCCCGATCCATTTGAGACTTTTATCCCGGTAAAGCTTAACAACTGATAAAACAATCAATGGCATAAACATAAAGCTGACAATCTCCCCTATTGCGCCTCTGATATATAAATCTACTGCTCTATAGGGCGTATAAATATATAAAACTGCCCCGATTAAACTTAAACTACTTCCTATAAATTGCCGAAGAAGCAAATACATAAATATCCCTGAAAGCGGAATACTGATAAAAAAAACAGCTTTTATGCTGTCTACAAATGACAGGCCTAAAAGATGAAAAGTCTCTCCCAAATAAAATGGCAGCGGAAAAACGAAATTAAATAAAGGATAACCAAATCCAAAGCTTAAATCCGGCACAAATCGGGGAGGAATTTGACCAGTCATTAACGTTTTATGAAACTCATATAACCAAGCTATATGGATATCATCGGATGCGCCGTAATACCCCGGGACAAATAAAGCCCAGCTAGCTGGAATCGATAACAAAAATATGGTAATAATCCAAAATTTACTTAAAAATTTTTCTAGTCTTTGCATAAAAAGTTAGGTAAAAGATAATTAGCAATGATAAAAAAGAAATTGTGTTACTTGCAGTTCTAATAGGTGTATTTGTAAGCCTCCCTAAAATTAAATGCCTACCGGGTTGCAGACTTATGCTTATCCTTTTTACGTAATTATCATTTGTGTGTTCAATCTCTTTTCCTGTTTCATAAACCTTCCAGTTTGGAAAATCCATTATGGGCATTTCTACTTTAGCAGTAGATGTAACATCTAAATCTAGTTTCCAACTATTAGATTTTTTCTCAAAACTTTTAATTTCTGCTTTTCCAGTTTCAATGATTGGTTTATCTGGCGCAGGCTCAAGGGGTTCTCCTGCCCCAACCGGTAAATAATCTAAAATCGATGCTTTCTGTTGCGTCTCCCAAGCTTTACCAGAAAGTTTTGCCTGATCTGTTAAATCAAAAATAAATTCCTGGGGCTTAAAAAAATTCCAATTAAATAGTACTGTTATTATCATTAAAATAAAAGCAATCATTTTCCCTAAAGACTGTTTAAAACAGTAAACCAGGCATCCTCCTAAAAGCGATGTTGCAAAAATTGTCACAGCCAAAAATCTCCAGGGAAACTGTGCAAACCTTAAGATTCCAACTGCCTCCCAAATAAAAGCTGATTTATTGTGTGTCATAAAAATCGATAAAACAAAAATTAACAAGATAATTATGGAAAAAAACAAAAATTTTTTATCTTTACGTTTTAATAGCAGTAGCAGAGGTAGCGGGAAAAAAACCAAAATCCAATGCGGCCAACCTATCTGAAAAGATATCGTATCACTGGGTCCGGGAAATGATGCTCCATATCCCCAACTTCTATCAAAAAGCAGTTGTGAAACTGTCGCAAAATGAGCTCGGAAGTCTAAATCAAACCTGACTAAATTATCTATTTGCACTAAATCCTTTTCAAAGTAGGCGGGTAAAGTGAAAAAAGCTGATAAACCTAAACCTAAAATAAATCCATAAACTATCCATCTGATATTTCCTGCTCCTTCCATAAAAAGCCAGTAGATAATCATTAAAATTAAAAGAGGCAAAAAAAACAGAGTCATAATGGTATGACTGGTTAAGAAAGCCGCTAGAGAGACTGAAAAGAGAACTAAATATTTTCTAGATTGTTCTTTAATTAACTTTAAAGCAAAATATGCAACCAGAGGAATTATCGCAATCGCGAAACTTTCAGATACTGCTCCCCTCACATAAGTATCCAAAGCTCGGTAAGGGGCAAACATGTATAAAATTCCTGCAAAAAATCCTCCTGTTTTACCAAATATTTCTTTTGCTAAAAAGTACATTGCAATAGGCGCCAGGAGCAATGGAATAAAAAATAAAATCTTTGCAGAAATAATAAATGGCAGGAAAAAACTTAAAACTCCGCCAATATAATACGGCAGAGGATTGTAGTAGTTAAAAAGCGGATAACCATTCCCATACCCCATATCCGGCACCCATCTACAAGGAATTTGCAAATCCTGCAGACAACGCCTCATCTCAAATATTCTCATTATTTGTAAATCATCATGGTGGGAAAAATATCCCTGTAGAAAAAGCGGCCATACAGTAAATGATGACAATATTAAGATTATAGAGATTGGCCAATGTTTAAGTAGAATGTTTTTCATTTCTTAAAAGCTTAAAGGATAATCCGGTAACAATCAAAATACTTACCAGACTTATTATATTACTTATACTTCTTACCGGCGTATCAAAGAGTTTGGCTTCAATCTCATGCCTCCCCTTTTCAATATTGAAAGTAATCAGTCCAAAACAATATTCCTGCTTTCTACAATCATCATGCCAGAATTCCACCTTTTTTCGGTCAACAGTAACTTCCATACCGGGGAAGTCAAATAAAGGCAGCCGTATGGTGGCATTTTCCTTGACTTCTATATCCCCTTTTTGATAATTACTGCCTTTTTTGTAAGCTATGAATTCCGCTTTTCCGTCTAAAACCTCCGGCAAATCTGGTGCTTTGTGATTGGGAGGAAGCTTTGCGTATATCGGCAAGTAATCAAAAATGCTGATCGTTAATTCTTTTTCCCAGAAAGGTCCGGAGAATTTATCCTTGTCAGAAATACCATACCACTCTCTAGGTTGAAAAAATTGGATATGCAATATGGAAATTCCCAGCAAAATTAAAATCACAAATATTTTTGCAAAACGAATGTTGATTTGGCCAAGAAAAAAAGCTGTTGCTGAACCTAAAAAAGATAGCAGGAAAATACTATCAGTTAAAAATCTCCAGGGAAATTGCAGATATGAGAGTATCGGCAGTTTCTCCCAGATAAATGATGATTTCTGATGGATTAAAAACAAAACTCCCAGTTCAACAACGGAAAATAATATTATCAGTATCGCTATATTTCTTTGCTTTTTTAAAAATACAAAGGATAAAAGAAATCCCAGTAAGGCAACAACCCACTGAATTTGTCCTGTGGACAAAGTTAAATTATTATCCTGCCCAAATCCGGATGAACCGTATCCAAAGTTATTTGAAACAAATAATCTATAAAGTGAGACAAAATGTTGTCTATAATCAAAATATCCACCTACCAAAGTTTCCAAATGTGCATATCTTGCTTCAAAAATTACAGGCAGAGTAAAAAAAGCTGCAAGCCCTATTCCTAAAACTCCCCCTAAAAATATTCTTGGGATAATTTTCCAACTCTTTTTTATAATCAATAAAGATAAACACCAAAATATCGCAAGCGGTACAAAAATAAGTGTCATCAAATTATGAGTTATCATGAGTCCGGCAATAGAAAGAGCAAAAAAAATCACATATTTTAGTTTTTGCTTACTTATCAATTGATAAATTGCCCAAAAGATTAAGGGAAAAAATACCAAACTCCAAAACTCACTTAAAGCCCCTCTGACATAAACCTCTAGGGCTTTATAGGGGATGTAGGTATATAACATTGCTCCAAAAAAAGCAGGCAAAGAGGTGCTAAAGATATTTTTTTCTTTAGCTTCTCCGTCAAAAAAAGCCTTCAGAAAAATAAACATCGAAAGTGTTGAAAAAATATATCCCAAAATAAACAATATTTTGACTGAATCTATGATCTGAACACCAAACAAATGAAATAAAGCACCCAGATAATAGACGCTTGGCGGGTAATACAAAAACTGAGGATAACCATATTGATAGCCCATATCTGGCACCCATCGGCAAGGAATTTGTAAATCCTGGAAGCACCTAAACATTTGATGAACCCTCATGGCCTGTAAATCATCTTGCATAAAGAAAAAACCAGGCCTAATTAGCTGATAAAAAGTAGGAATGGTAAATATTAAAGTTAAAATTATCCAAAATTTATATGAGCGCCACATGTGAAGTTATGGTAATACTTGATATAAAACTACAAAGTCTTGTGGGGAATTATCTAAAGGTTTAGACTTAGGGTATTCTTTTATCAAAACTACATTATCTACGCTCCCTTCCAAATTACTTTTGTTGCCTAAAAGATAAGTTAAATTATCCTTAGCAGCATTTCTCAGCTCTGCCGATATTGTAGCTTTGCCACTAACTATTTGTATTTTCGATTTATCCAAGTAAATTTGTATCCCGTCAGGCAATGTCCCAAAAGAACCTTCTGTTCCTAAGACAATCTTTTTATCCTTACTTTCTTCTATAAGAAACTTGGCAATTTCCGCAAAGCCATATCCTGCTGTCCATTCCTCAAAATATCCCCTTCTTTCTTCTTTTGGCAGGGGCGCCTTACTAGGTGAAGTGAGTAATAGAAAATTAAAATATAAAGGAAGCGGCAGTAGCACTAGCAACATCAATACTACCGGAAAGCGTTTAATATAGGCAAGCCTGGGAAGAAGTTTTGTTACCCCAAATCCGGCCAAGATTAAAAGCAGAGGAATTGAGGATAAAAGATAGCGGGCTGTAAAAGTTTTTAAGAATGCCATATTCAAAAGTAAGGGAATGATCGCCCAAAGTAAAACTATTCCGCCCAACAGCGACGGCCCTCTAAAAGATTGTTGCCAGATTCCAAATAAGAGGTAAATTATTCCCATAATCACACTAAGTAAAATCGGCCAGGTCAAAAGCTTTGGGAACCAATCTGCTATATCGCGAAAATGAGGGATAAAAGGATCCAAAGGCCTGCCTACAAGCTCCAGGGGAGAAAAAATATAATCAGCATTTCGTGAAGACAACAGATGAAAATTCGGCCCTAGTCTCAAAAAGTTATACATGACCAAGGCAATTATAATTGCTACTACCCACAAAATTACCAGCTTTATTAAGGTATGACTCCCCCCCTTGTATTTAAATCCCATTATCGTCAGGGGAAGCAAAAATAGGTTTAACATCCCCGGGGTTTTTGTTAAGATTGCTCCACCAAGCAAGTAACCTAAAATCATTGAGGTATCAAGCCTCAAACTCGACGTTAGCCATATAGCAAAAAAGACTATCCAAACTGTAAAGGCTGCCAACATGGAATCAACTAAGGCCATCCGGTCAAAAAAAACAGTGTAAGGAGTAATCACATAAAGCAAACTTGCCCAAAAAGCGCTACGTATATTAAAAACTCTCTTTGCCAAAAAAAATACTCCAATTAGCGTAAAAAAGCCGGAAACCACAGATAACAGCCTTCCTGCAAGAAGTGGATCTTGTACAAACTTTAAAAAAGGGATCATGGCCCACATAAATAGCGGTGTTTTGCCATCAGATAAAGGTAAAAAACGTAGCGTTGACTCAGCTTTCATTACTTGGGCCCATCTGATATAAATCGCCTCGTCGGCAAAGATAGGCTGTAAGGTTAAATTTGGTAATCTCAAAAGAAAATAGAATGCTACTAAGCCAACGAGAATCAATAGCTCTCTTCGATGTTTAACCAGATAATCCACCTTAACATTATACCAACTCCAAAGCCCTAATTGTCCAGATAGTTCATCTGTCTTTGTTAGAATCTTGAAAAATATTCAATATTTCCCTCTCAAGTCATTCCATCTGATCCGGAGCATATCGTAAATTGCTGCCATGGCGTCTTTCACTACCTGCACCCTTTCAGTATCTACATACTTCCACTCCACCGGCACCTCTGCGATTTTGAAACCATATTTTTTAGCAAGATATAACAGTTCCACATCAAATCCGGCATTAACTGCGCCGCCTTTAAAGTGTACTACTCCCCACTCATTTTTTATTTTAGGAATAATTTTATCAACTGAAACTTTACTAAATGCTTTAAATCCACATTGAGTATCTCTAAAAGGTAGTCCTAAAATTATGCCACGAAGTACTGCAAACGCCCAAGCAGATAATTTTCTAATTAGCGGTGCTCCAGCTCTACCACTCCTTGAGCCAATCACAATATCAGCTCCTTCTTTAAATTCTGGCATAAACTTTTTAATCTGGGTTATTGGTGTTGCCTGATCCATATCTGTGAAAAGGACTATCTTACCCGAAGATTTCAGCATCCCTGTCATTACGGCGTCTGCCTTTCCACCATGAGAATTCTGGATTAGTTTAAATTTTTCGTTTTTTACAATATATTTTCTTATAAGTTCAACTGACTGATCTGAAGAGCCATCATCAACAATAATAACCTCAAAATTAAACCTTTGACCTTCCAAATAATCCCCTACCTCATCTAATACTCCCCTTTTAAGGTTCTTTTCTTCGTTATATGAAGGTATAACTACAGATATTTTTAACTGTTTCATGGTTTTCCCGATGGATTGTGTACTAATTTATAGATTTTCACCCCATAAAGATCTCTCTCCCATTCAATTTTTGACATACCAAAGGCGGCAATCTCATATTTGGCATTGTGGGTGGGATCACAAACGGGATCCTCACAAACTACAAATAACTGATCAGTTTTATCAAAAGGAACTTGTTTTGGTTTATGACCATAAAGGTCTAAGTAAAATTGATAAGCAGAATCATAGTTGCTTTTGGCAATTAAGGCAAAATTAAAATCCCGGCTGCCGGCTTCGTTAATCACGAATTTAGCAACATCCTGGGTTCTTTTCAACTGATTATTTGGAGAACTTAAAAGTGGAGTCTTTTGCAAATTAACCATTGTTAAAACTAGCAATAAAATTATTATTCCACCAGTTACCGCCCACTTCATTCTGCTTAATATCTTGTATCCATAAAAAACAGATGCCCCTAAAAGAAGAAACGGCACCGGATTCATAAATCCTAAGTAATGATCATAAATATTTTGTTGGTAGAAGGTAAGTCCAAACAGTCCCACTATCAACCAAACACCTAAAAGCATTTTGGGCCAGCTTGATAACTTATATATAAGCACCCCAAGAACTAAAATTGATACTACTATTGTCAAAAAAGAATTCTCAGCCGCTATATATCTCCCTATTAGATTATAGGAATAAAGAGAGGGTATTCTTGCCAAATTTGCCAGGATATCTGCCTTAACCGCACTGCCGCTACCTAGTAACTCCGTAATTGCCCGGTAGTTTAAAAAGTTATGCCTCAAATCAAACCAAACAAGCGGAAACATGATCAGTGCAAAAGACAATATCCCCAACAAAGTTCCACTAAACAATTTCTTCATCTTTAACTCTCTACTTCTTCTTAACAAAACCTCATACAACCAAACTATGCCGGCAATTGGCAATAAGATCGCTGCCAGATAATGCATCTGCAAAGCTGCCCCTACTGCCAAACCGGTCAGAATAAGCCACAAAAAATTACTCGTTTGATGCAATTTATACAAACTGAATATACTGATTAATGCAAAAAACGGAGTCGGATTAGGATTCCATGAAGACCTGGAATAAATAATTGTTACCGGCGATATGGCATACAGATAAGCCGCTACTAACCCTGCCTGCCTGTTAAACCAACTTTTACCTAAGTAATAAATAATAGCAACTGTCATCACCCCCAATAAGGCATTCATTCCAGCGGCTGCCACCGGATTCAACCAAAAAACTGCCATGGGAGTAGCCATCATGTAATAATAAAGCGGGCCCAGATAAATATTTCCAACAGAGGTAGGAGGACCGACCAAAGGGAAATGATAATCAACTAACATATTTTTAATGACAACAGCATCACGCCCCTCATCCCCTAGAAAAGTCATATACTCCGCTAGTCTATAAAACCTCAAAAATGTGGCCAGTGCTAATATGCCTATTAATAAAATAAATAAACTTTTTTGGTCTTTTAGTTTCCACCATAATCTTAAAAGATCCAGGAAGGATTTAATAATTACTCTTAAATTATTCCCTGTCGGTTTACCGGAGAGTCTCGGATAATGGTTGACCCCAACTTGACCAATCCTAAAACCCATTTTTTTAGCTTTAATTACCAATTCCGCATTGATCATGGCACCTCTCTGAGATTCCAGGTGAGGTATTTTCTCCAATACCTCTTTGCGGACCATCTTAAAACCACAATCCACATCTTTTAAAGTCAGTCCAAAAAATGTCAGTAATGAGAGTTTCCAGCCTTTACCAAATAATCTTCGAAGGAATGAATCTTGCCGTTTTATCCTGTAACCTATTACTACATCGGCATCTTTAATCTTCTCCAACAACTTAGTAACCTCGGAAAAATCAAACTGTCCGTCTCCGTCGGTATAGACGATCGTGTCGTATCTTGCATTATAGAAACCGGATTTTAAAGCTTCTCCGTAACCTAAATTTTTAGCATGATGAATAACCCTAATATGGGGACTCTGCCGAACCAGCTGATCTGCAATCTCACCGGTTTTATCAGTCGAACCATCATCAATAATAATAATCTCGTATTTAAGCTTAAGCTTTTTTAATACTTCCTCTGCCTTTTTAACACCATCTTCAATATTACCCTCCTCATTTATGCAGGGAAAAAAGACAGATAAAGAGTTAATCATGAGTATGAGTGTAGCATAATATGGCGAATTTCTGCTATGATTTTAATATGGCGAAGTCAGTTAAAGACTGTATCTTATTGGCATCTTTTACCCTAATTATTACGATTGCAATATGGCTACCTCATATTTTTGCACTTCCAAATTTATGGGGGCTAAATTTTCAATCAGGTTTCAATACTATATACCGAAACTTTGATGGGCTAGAATATGTCATTATCGCCAAGACTTTTTATAATCCTGATTCAATAGCGCTACAACAACAATCTCTTCCGGCCAATTATTTTGCCTCACATTTTCCCGGATATGCCGTACTAATTGCGCTTTTTGCTCCAATCTTAGGATACCTAAAATCAATGCTTTTTGTATCAGTTTTGTCCACAATCCTCGCAACTGTAGCCTTTTACTTTTTAGTTAAAGATTTTAAATTAAGTAGTCATCCGCTTTTTTTGTCTTTTATTTTTTTAATTTTGCCTGCCAGATGGTTAATTGTGCATAGTGTTGGATCGTCAGAACCTACTTTTATTTTTTTCATTATTGCCGCCATATATTTTTTTATGAAATCCGAACAGTCGGGCCGGCTACCAAACATGCTTCTGGCAGGGATCTTTGGTTTGCTGGCTCAAATCACCAGGCCACCTGGAATATTGCTTTTTATTGCCCTTTCTTTATATGTCTTTTACAAACTCTATCTACAAAGCAACCTAACTGGATTCCAAAAAGCACTGGTAAACCACTTAAGATATTTTCCTCTGGTGTTAATTCCATTGGGACTGGTGGTAATATTCTATCTGTATAGCCAAACATACGGAGATTTTTGGGCCTATTTTAAAAGCGGAGATAATATTCACCTGACATTTCCACCTTTCCAGGTTTTTAATAAATTCCAATACTGGGTAGGGGACATTTGGCTGGAAGATATTGTCTATATTTTCTTATTGGGATTTTTAGGAGGAGTAATGTTACTCAAACAGAAACTTTTTCCCTTAGCATTCTTTGTTTTAACTTACCTAACTGCCTCTACCTTAATTGCCCACCGGGACATCAGCCGCTACCTTTTACCGATTAGCCCTTTTATCTTAATTGCTTTTGAAAAAATCTTAGTAAGCCGTGAGTTTAAAATTATCCTACCCATAATACTTTTGGCAATATACTTTTATGCCCAAAATTTCATCCTGGCAAATACTGCCCCAATTCCTAATCTTGAAATGTTTAATTAATCCTTCTCTTTGCGCCAAGTAACAAAGTGGTTAACCGTAAAATTCCAAAGCATAACAGGGGGGATGGTAGCAAAAAAGTAAAAATTATTGTAAGCAACGGGGCGACCAAATATATACACCGATCCCTCTCCATAAGTTGAGTGTAAGAATTTAACTATCAGAACACCTAGCACTAATCCTCCTAAGCTAACTAAGTTAAAAATCCCCAGTTTCTGCCAAATATTTGTCTTAGTTTTTCGGTATCTAAATGTCCAGAAATTGTTCAAAATAAAATTATTAATGATTGCTATCTCTGTGGAAAAGCCTTTTGCAGTTGCCGGAGTTAACGCCAGCAAATTAATAAAGACCTTATAAAAAAAGAAGTCTACTATTGTCCCTACAAATCCTACCAAACCAAATTTTACTAACGTTTTAGCCCGGCGGGTTATATAAAAAAATCTAACATGAATACCTAGTTTATTTAACAGCGCATCTATGGAATAGGTGATAACGTCATAGGTATAGTTAAAAACTTTATTCTTTGAATAACCTTCTAATCGATTTTTAAAAATTAGTGGTACTTCTTTATATTTCGCTCCGGCGAGAATTGCCTCATGTAAAAAAGCCGGCTGCACAATAAAAGTCTGCTCTCTCCAGGGTAACCTCTCTAAATTAATCTTCTTGAAAAGCCCAGGAGTAAATGCTCTTGCAGAATTAGTAACTTCTTTAATGTTCCAAGGACCAACCATTAATCTAAAAACAAAGGAAGCTCCGTATGTAAAAATCCTTCTCATGAGGGATAATTGATTCTTGCCGCCACTAACAAATCTGGAACCTATTGCCAGAGAATACCCTTCCTCTATTGCTCTTACAAGTCTTACTAACACATCAGGTGCTACCTGACCATCTGCATCAAGTTGAGCCAAAATATCCGGATGCAACTTCTCCAAAGCATACTGATGGCCTTTTATGAGTCCTGTTCCTAAACCCGGTTCTACTTTTATAAAATGTACCTTGTTATTTTTCTTGATAATTTTTTTCATAATCTCTTCTGTTCCGTCGGAAGACCTAATATCATCTGCAACAACAACATGTGTTTCGAAACCGGGTAAGTTTTTCTGTTGTTCAAAAACCTTTTCAATAGTATTTTGAACATTTGCTTTTTCGTTATAAGTAGGTAAAACTACTGTGACTCTTTTCATTGTTTAATAACTTACTTCTGTAAATTACAAGAAGTAAGATTTTATCTTACGATTATAATATTTGATAGATTTACTTTTTACAATATCAAAAGATGAATCAGGAGAATTTGGCGAGATCTGCATGGACCATAATTTTGACCAGATCCTTAAACTTTGTCTTTGGCTCGCATCCTAAAATCTTTTTGACTTTTGAGGCATCTCCCACCAAAGGACCTGTCTGCACCGGCGGAATAAAATGCGAATCAACTTCAACATAATCCTCATAGTTTAAACCTGCCACACCAAAGGCTTCCGTAGCAAATTCCTTTACTGTGTGTACCTCTCCCGTGGCAACCACAAAATCATCGGCCTCGGTATGCTGCAGCATTTTCCACATTATTTCTACATAATCAGGGGCATATCCCCAATCCCTCTTAGCGTCAAGGTCACCTAACTTTACCTTCCCGTTTTTAACAATCGGTTCACCTATTTCGTTTAAAGGAATGCCTTCTTTTTATTATTTTTGATACAAGCAACCGCTGCCGTAATTTTTCTGGTTACAAAATTTAAACCGCGTCTCGGGCTTTCATGATTAAATAAAATTCCGCAGGAAATAAATTGGGGTTGCTTTTTATCATGCCTGGCAATAACTGCCATTCTGTGTGCAAACTCTTTGGCTGCTGCGTAAGGATTAGCCGGCGCAAAAGGAGTATCTTCATTTTGCGGAATCTGTTTTGGGGCGCCGAACATCTCCGAAGTAGAAGCTTGATATATTCGCGCTTCCGGAACAATTATTTTTGCTCTTTCAAAAACATGCAAAGCTCCAATTCCGGTGACCGTAATTGCTCCCAGTTTATCTGAAAATGAAGCAAAAGGGGAAGACAGCGATGCCAGGTTATATATTTCATCCGGCTTAAAATCTAAAAGCGCCAAAGCAATCGATTCCGGAGAATGCAAATCTCCGTAATAAATTTTGACTTCATCTTTAATTGCATTGGCATTTCCAAAATCCAGCGCTGCATTTCTTCTGACAAATCCTGCAACTTCATACCCTTTATCCAGTAACAGTTCGCTCAAATATGAACCGTCTTGTCCAGAGATACCTGTTATAAAAGCTTTTTTACTGTTTGCCATTTTACCTACTATAGCTGATTTCTTGATTGCTCGTCAATCTCTTTTTTAAAAAGCACCAAGCCTTCTTCAACTGTATGTAGTATTCCCTCCCCAAGTTCTCTCTCAAACTTCGTCGGATTTAACCAGGAAAACTTGAGTAATTTAGCCTTTTTGCCTTTATTATACTCATCAAAGCTTATGGAGTTTATCAGTGAATAGTTAAGCTTAAAAACTCTAGCAATTGTTTTAGCAAACTCTAAGGGGGTAACGCTATCTGTGCTGCTAACGTGATAAAACCCGCTGGAGTTTGCCTCTACCATCAATTTCAAAGCGCCAGCAATATCAGACACAATAGTCGGGGTAACTCTTTGATCCTCAATTGCTTTGATACTCTTACCTGCTTTTAACTCTTCCAGAAAAAACCGGGCAACATCTTTTTTAAGTTCATAGTAGGGGCTAAATGGCATACTGATTCTGACAATAGCGACGGAGCATCCGCTTTCTAATACGAATTCTTCTCCGAAGAGTTTGGATACACCATACCAATTGATCGGATTTGGTTTGTCTTCCTCTGTGTAAGGACTCTCTGCTTTTGTGCCGTCAAAAACATACTCGGTTGAAATGTGAATTAATTTTTTATCAAACTCTTTACAAACCAAGGCTACATTTTTAGCTCCGACTGCATTGATCAAATAACAAATACCTTCTCTGTCACCCTTTTGATTCTCTGCTTCTTCTACTTGTGTAAAAGCTGCAAAATTTATTATGGTATCCGGATTAAATTCTTGAGTAATTCTTGCAACAGCATCTTTGTTTAAGATGTCTACTTCTTTTGCCGTCGGAGATTTAATATCAAAGGTGTGATCATAATCTTTTATAAATCTAGATCCAACCAAACCACTGCCACCAAGCACTAATATCTTTTTCATTTGAACTTTTCCGGGAATAAATCCCGGAGTCTAGGATTATTCTTATCCCTTTCGGAAATAATCGGATTTTCCACTGGCCACTTGATATTTATATCCGGATCATCCCAAGCAATTGCTCTGGTATCAGTACCATCCCAATAAGCATCTACCAGATAAATATAATCCGCTGGTTGGTCACCTGTTACACAAAGTGAATTAGCCAGTCCGTTCGGGATAAAAAGCCCGATCCGGTTATTATCATCAACATTAAAAGTTTCTACTTTGGCGAAAGTTGGAGAATCCGGCCTAATATCAACTATAGCAATAAAAACTTTCCCTGACACCGGGTAGATAATTTTATTCCACTCCTCAGCATGGATTCCTCTAATCACTCCCTGCAGGGAGTGTGAATGGTTCATTTGTACTCCATCAAACTTCACTCCTGCCTCTCTTTCCAGCTCATCCTTATGAAATAATTCCCTAAAAAATCCCCGTTCATCCGAAAATATTAACCTTTCCAAGATTAACAGTCCTGGAATTGAGGTAGTTTTAATGTTTTGCATAAGATTTTTGGGCCGCACGGTCAACGTTTGGCCTTCCTTCTTTCAACGGTTTCCACCACCATTCATTTTCTTTAAACCAGCGAATAGTCTCTTCCAATGACTGATCGAATGTATGATCCGGTTTCCATCCTAAATTACGGAGAGCAGTCCCGTCGTTAGCATAACGAAAATCATGTCCTAATCTATGCTCCACATATTCTATATAAGACTCATCTAAACCTAAAACCTCCAGGATTTTACGCGTTACCTCCAAGTTAGTTTTTTCCTCTCCTTGAACCAGGTAGGTCTCCCCCACTTTCCCCTTTTGCAATACCAAATCTATTGCTTTTGCGTGATCTAAGACAAAAAGCCATTCCCTGATATTTTCTCCCCTTCCCATTAAAGGAACTTTTTTGCCTTCCAAAAGATTTGTTATGAATCTGGGAATCAATTTTTCAGGATCATGGTATGGTCCATAGTTATTTGCACAATTGGTAACAGTGATGGGTAATCCATAAGTTTCAAAAAAAGCTTTCACCAAATGATCTGCTCCCGCTTTTGAAGCAGCATAAGGAGTTCTGGGTCCAAGCGGTGTTTCCGGGGTAAAGGGCGGATCATCAGGGCCTAAACTTCCATACACTTCATCTGTTGAAACATGATGAAACCTTTTAACTTTTGCATCCATGGCAGCCTTCAATAAAACTGCAGTACCCAAGGTATTAGTCTTTACAAACTGCATCGGGTCAATTATTGAACGGTCAACGTGCGACTCCGCTGCAAAATGCACCACTACTTCAATCCCTTCCATAGCTTGTTTAACCACATCGCCATCAGCAATATCCCCTTTCACAAATTGATAATTAGGATTTTCCTCAATATCTTTCAAGCTTTCCAGATGTCCCGCATAAGTTAACGCATCAAGATTAACAATTTGATCCTCAGGATGAGATTTTAACCAATAATGGATAAAGTTGGAGCCAATAAACCCGGCTCCGCCTGTAACTAAAATCTTCATTTTGTTTCTTGGATTTTACCTTTTTTTGCCCAGTAGTTATTAGCCTGAAGTAAGGTATCAAAAGTGCCCGCATCCCACCAATAACCTTTTAGCTCACTCCAACTTAGTTGTCCTTTTTCTACATATCTATTATTTACATCCGTAATCTCCAACTCTCCCCGCCCTGAAGGTTTAATTTGGTCAATAAAATCAAACACCTGGTTATCATAAACATAAACCCCGGTCACCGCCCACTTAGAATCCGGGTTCTGTGGTTTTTCCGTAATCTTAATTATTTTTGAAGAGTCTTGCGGATCAAATGTGGCAATGCCAAAGCGCTCCGGATCCGAAACCTCTTTAAGAAAAAGCAAAGCCCCTTGTTTAAAATTCTGGATATCCTCTGTAATGTCTGCATCTGATGTATTATCTCCTAAAATTACTGTCACACTATCACCTTCCGCAAACTCCCTGGTTAAAGACAAAGCATCGGCAATTCCTCCTTCATTTTCCTGATAAGCATATTCTAAGTGTTTAATACCTAGCTCATGGCCATTTTTTAGGATAGACATAAAGTGTCCGCAGTGGGGTCCACCAGTCACCACCATTATATCTGTGATACCAGCTTTGACCAAAGTTTCGATCGGATAGAAAATCATCGGCTTGTTATAAACCGGTAAAAGATGTTTATTTGTTACTTTGGTTAGAGGATAAAGTCTCGTTCCTAAACCACCAGCCAGTATTACGCCTTTCATAATTTTCTCCTTAAATTATTACTCCAAAAATTAGTATTAAACTTAAAGCCGCAGTTAAAAGATACTCCAGGAGTACTTCCAAAGTCAAACTTTTATCTTTTTTATGATGCAGTATCGCCCATAAAAGATAGATTAATATACCGACTACCAATATTCTCAAAATCATAAGATAGCTCCTGGGCTGGCTAACCACAAGCTGCCGGCTGTTAAAGAAAGTAATGCCATGTGAGCAATATTATGCGAACTAAGCCTGAAAACTCCTCTTTTCCTAAGTATCCATATATCAAGCGTTAACAAAACAGCAATTAAGAAAATTGCTGACAGACCGGCTACTTTAGACACTGTATAGGGGTTTATTACTACATTTGTACTTGGTTTAGACTCTACAGCAGCCAGTGTCAATGTAGGTTTATTTTTCAAATCCTCTGCCGGCACTGCAATTTGTTTCCCTTGAACCTCAATAGTCGGCTTAACTGCAATGTTTGGGGAAGTTGCGCCAAATTCCTGGACCACTAGAATTGTTTTTTGCCCGTTTAAAACTCCTTCCACTACCGCTATTCCGATATCTTTATATTTAGAGTTTAAAAGGTTATCCCTGTGAGTCTGGGATGCCATCCAGGCAGCTACCACGGCTTCTGCAGAAGTGAAATTCTTTGCCAGATTCTCTCCGGCATAGGTAAACTTATAACCCGCCCCGGAAATAAAATCCCAAGGAGTTTTTCCGCTGGGAGCAAAATGAGCCCAATAATTTTCCTGGAACATGTTTTGGGCTTTGAGTTCTGCTGCCTGATCCAGCGCTCCGTTTTCAGAAAGAGGGGAAAGTCCACTTTTTTGCCGCTCATTATTAGTCATCTCTATCAATCTCTTTGAATCGATGTTTCCGGCAATACCCAAAACTCCGGGTTTGGTATAACCTATGATAGAAAAACTGACCTGCAGCAAAATAAAAAGCAGGATATAAATTACCATTCCTTCCCAAGAAATTAAGTGGGCTTTTTTGTGAGTGTCTTTATGGGGTAAAATCCAATTTTGCCAGGCCATATAGAAAGTATATCATTGTTAGTAAAAAACATTCACCAGTACCAAAATTACGCAATTGCGAAAAAGTGGTACCTAATAAATTAATTGTGTTTCGAACTTTTTACCGTTAACTGCAATCCCAAGGGCAAAGCCCAGAGCGTTTGCAACAGAAACCCCTACCCGAAGTCCGGTAAAAGATCCTGGCCCGGTCTCAATCTCTATTCCTTGAAGAGTTTTGAGTTCGTAGTTCGTAGTTCGTAGTAATTTCATAATTAAAGGCAAAAGAGCTTGTGAACCGTATTCATTTTTCTCACTTAAACTCGCAATATTTTTCCCCTCTTTTTTCAAAGAAACTGCGACTGTTTTCTGATTCCTAGTATTAATATAAAGAATTAACATAATTTTTAATTTGCGATAATCTCATTTCCATAAGTTCAAAAATATTATATCTCCTACAAACATCTTCTAAAACTAGTATATCAGCTTCTGTCAGTTTAATTTTTTGACTGGTTTTAGGATACATAATGGCTGCCGGGTTACTGACATGATCGAGACCTAGCGCATGACCTAATTCATGAGCAATGGTATGAATTAACTCCGGTTTACTGATATTAAAATAAATTTCAATCCTGTTCTCCGGACCTTTAAAGATCCCCTCTTCCGGCCTTTCCTCTAAGGTATTATTGAAAGTGTTGATAGTTTGATTTAACTGCTTAACCTCTGCATTATAAGCATCAGCGGAAATATCTAAACTTTGAGCCATAGCATTTAAGCTATCCGCTTCTTTTTGTAAATCCTGCTGTTGCAAAGTTATTTTTGCGTATTCATCAGGGGGCGCACCGCCTAATCTATTCCAATATTCAATTTGGCTGTTTAAGTTGATTAATTTCTGCCTAAAATCCAGGGATAATCTTTTATATTCGCTCACTTGAGGATTAAGCGCTTGTCTGTCTGATTGAACTTTATTTTCTAATTGATTAATCTGGCTGGTTAAAGATTGCCTCTCGTCATAGATTAAATTAACACTTAAATCCCCTTTCGGATCATAGACAAATAAATCTTTATCTATAGCATTATTCCAAATTTGGGCAGCCTGATTAATATCTGTCATAAATTCATCCCTGGATAGACCAAACTTAGGATCCACACTGTCTACCCGGTAGTGTATCGGCTGATCACAAAATGAATAAGTAAGAAAGTTATCTAAAGATGTAATATTTAACTTACCTACAACAGCAAAACTGCCTATCGAAAGAACGGTAAAAAGAAAAACAAACAAAATGACCTTTTTCATTGGTCAATTTTAACATTTAAAGATAATTTGATACAATTCAACCAATTGGAAAATCTAAAACCAGGAACCTACGTTTGCATGAATTGCAAAACATTCATCCCGGAAGAGGTTCTAAAAATCATCTCTGAAGGCCGCTTTGCCTCTATATTTAATAAATAACCAAATACTCCCTATACACTTTTCAAATCGAGCTTTCCACCCTTGGGGTGGAATATGAGGGCACCTGCGGATTATGTACACTCTTGAACCTATTTCCATTATCTCTCAAGTAAGGAATATTTTGAAAAATAGAGATTGCCACAGCCACTTCGTGGCTTCGCAATGACGAGTTAATAAGTTATAATTTCCCCATGGAAGAGATTCAGAATGGAGCACACTCCCTGCTTCGCAGTAAACTAAAAGAATTAAAAGAGAGGTTTGAGAAAATTAGCCGGGCGATTGACCGGGATAAATTGCAGACTGAAATCCGGGAACTGGAAGCCCAAACTATGAAAGAGGGTTTTTGGGGAGACCGGGAGGGGGCCACCAAAATTTCCCAAGAGCTGGCTAACAAACAAAAAACCCTGGAGCAGCTGGAAAAATTAGGCAGCCGGATCCAGGATGCCCTGGAATTCTCAAATGATGCCTCCATGCAAACTGAACTGGAAACTGAACAGAAAGAAATTGAAAAACAGCTTGGATCTTTAGAACTGAAGTTATTTTTATCAAACCCTCATGACGAATCCGAAGCAATTATTTCCGTCCACTCGGGGGCAGGAGGGGTTGAGGCTATGGATTGGGCTGCCATGTTAGTCAGAATGTACCAGCGGTATTTTGAAAAAATGGATTGGAAATTTGAAGTTACTGATGAAAATCCGGGTGAGGAAGCAGGCATCAAAACAGTTTCCATGATTGTCCACGAACCTTTTGCCTTTGGCTACTTAAAAGGCGAGGCAGGAACCCATAGATTAGTCCGACAATCCCCTTTTAATGCGGATAAACTGCGTCAAACTTCTTTTGCGCTGGTCGAAGTTTTACCGGTCATCGGTTCAGAGGAGGTAGAAATTAATGAAGGAGACATCGAATTTGAAGCTTTTAGAAGCGGCGGCGCAGGAGGACAAAATGTGAATAAAGTCTCCACTGCCGTCAGATTAAAACATATTCCCACAGGAATGACAGTTACCGCCCAAACTGAGCGGTCACAACTGCAAAATCGGGAAAATGCCATGAAACTTTTGATGGCCAAGCTTTGGGCCGGCAAAGAAGCAGAAGGTGCAGAGCTTAAAAAAGAGCTCAAAGGCACCGTCACCCAAGCCTCCTGGGGCACCCAAATCCGCTCTTATGTCCTGCACCCCTATCATATGGTTAAGGATTTACGAACAAATGTGGAAACTTCTAATACAGAGGCTGTGTTAGATGGAGATTTGAATCAATTTATCGAAGCAGAGTTAAAGATGGGGTAGACAAATTACTTATGTTTTGGTTATTATACTAATATGGAAGAAAAGATCACCAAACCCCTGATAAGCGTCGAAAATCCCACACGGACCATCCTGGGTGTAGTGATTGCCGCGCTAGTCTTGGGAACTCTGACAGGGTATACACTCTCAACAAAAAATAAAGGTTCTAGTGTTTCTTCCCTAGTGGTAGGAAGCGCAAAGAGTGCCCAACAAGATACCCGAACCTTTAAGGATTTTGCCGAAGGCACTCTTAAAGCAAGACCGGAACCCAAAGATCCGTCTGAATATGTTGAAGGAACACATATGCTGATTCGAGAAGGAGCCGTTCCGGTTGCACTAACCTCATCTGTGGTAGATTTATCCCAATTTGAAGGCAAAAAAGTCAAGGTTTTTGGTGAAACCCAGAAAGCTTTTAAAGAAGGCTGGTTAATGGACGTCGGCAAAGTTGAAGAAGTTAAGTAATCGTCCACTACGACCTATATACTCGCTATGATTCACTTTGAGAATATTTCAAAAAAGTTTGGCTCCACTTTTGCCTTAGAGGATATTTCACTCCAAATAAAACAAGGTGAATTTGTCTTTATCGTCGGACCGTCCGGTGCCGGAAAATCTACCATGCTTCGGATGCTAACAAGAGAGGTGTTACCTACTGACGGTAAAATTATGGTGGGGCATGAGGATATTACTAAAATTAAAGATGCTCATGTGCCGCATTTTCGAAGAAAAGTCGGGGTAGTCTTTCAGGATTTTAAGTTACTCGATGATAGAACAGTCTTTGAAAATGTGGCTTTAACCTTAGAGGTTCAGGATAAACCTGATCCGGAGATTTCCAAAATGGTGGAACACACCTTAAAATTGGTAGAGATTTGGGATAAAAGAAACCTTTTTCCCAGACAGCTGTCAGGAGGCGAAGCCCAAAGAACCGCTATTGCCAGAGCAATTGTAGGTAAACCGGATATAGTTTTGGCAGATGAACCAACCGGAGACTTGGATCCCAAAACTGCTTGGGGTGTAATCCAGCTTTTAAATGAAATTAATTCCTGGGGTACCACTATCTTAATGGCCACCCACAACCAGGAAATCGTTAACACCTTAAAAAGAAGGGTCGTCAAAATTAAAGCCGGTAAAATAACCGGTGATAATAAAGAGGGTAAATATGACTAGGGCAGTCGAATTCATGAAAAGAAATATCAGACGTACTCCTTTCCAGGCTTTAGCTGCTTTAATGATAATGTTTTTAACATTCTTGGCCCTGCAAACTTTTGTAATTTTGGCAGCCGGCTCACAAGCGGCGCTTCGTTATTTTGAATCTAAACCACAAGTAATTGCCTTTTTTAAAGACGGCACCACTGACCAAGACGTATCAGCTATAGAAAGCGCACTGAAACAAGAAGGCAGAGTCACAAAAACAAACTTTATCTCCCAAGAAGATGCCCTGGAAATCTACCGTGAGAAAAATAAAAATGATCCAATGCTCCTCGAACTTGTCACTGCCAATATCCTGCCGGCATCTTTGGAGGTCTCCACCCAGACACCCCAAGATTTACAACCAATTGCCGAGCTTCTAAAAAGAGAGCCTGTTGTATCTGAGGTAATAGTACCAGAGGACGTGGTGGCAACCCTCACTTCTGTTACTCAAATCATTAGGGTAGTAGGCGGAACAACTGTCGGATTTTTAATGGTTTTTGCCACGCTTGTCATTGTGATGATCATTGGCTTTAAAATCAGGTTAAAGAGAACGGAAATAGAAATCATGCGGCTTTTGGGAGCATCATCTTCTTTTATCAGAACCCCCTTTATTTTAGAAGGATTATTTTATGCCGCGTCAGGCACTGTTTTAAGTTGGGCTATCAGTTACGGCTTGCTTTGGTATTTCACACCGTTTTTGCAGGGATATTTGGGAGAAGTGAAATTGCTGCCGGTTAACCCGCTGTTTATGCTCTCTCTCCTCGGAGGAAGCTTAACTTTAGCTTGTTTTGTAGGAGGATTAGGATCATTTGTCGCTGTCAGACGATATTTAAAAATTTAAAGTGACTACATATCATGAAAAAGTTTCTTGTCTCTTTGTTCTGTGCTTTGTCTTCCTTGCTCATACTACCAACTATCAACTATCAACTATCAACTATTCAAGCTCAGTCTCCAGATGAATTAACTAACCAACTCCGAGATAAACAAGCTGAAATTGCTAAGCTGGAAGCCCAACTGGCTGATACCCAAAAACAGGAAAAAACTCTAAAATCCCAACTTAACCTAATCGATGGACAAACCAAAGTTACCACTTTAAAGATCGAAGAAACAAACTTAAAAATAGAGAAACTCGAAAGAGAAATTAATGATCTTTCTACCAGGATTGACAGAATCGGCGTTACCCTAAATAAGCTATCGGAAATTCTACTTACAAGAATCGTTCAAACTTATAAATACAGTAATGCCATGTCGGCAATTGATCTGCTTTTTTCCTCACATGGGTTTGCCAGCTTAATAGAAAAGCTTAAATATATCCAAGTCACCCAAGCCTATGACAAGAAGAAATTATATGAGTTGCAAGCCACTAAACTTGCTTATAACGACCAAAAACAGGATAAAGAGACAAGGCAAACAGAGGCTGAAAAATTAAATAAGGATTTGGAAGTTTATAAATCTCAACTTGCCCAACAGAAGAAAGCTAAAGAGGAACTATTAACTGTTACAAAAAACGATGAGGCACGATATCAATCTTTAATAGCCCAACTTAAAGCTGATACGGATTCTATAAGACGGGCCTTAGGTCGTGCCGGTGTCAAGAAGGGTCCTGTGAAAAGAGGCGAGGTTATTGCTGTCGTAGGAAATTCCGGTTGCTCAACAGGACCACATTTACATTTTGAAGTCATGACTAATGCCAAGGTAGAAAATAACACTGTTGTTGGTCGTGAGAACAAAGTTGATCCAAAACCTTTTATAGATTCGGGGCAATTTGAAAAACCCCTGGCAAGTTATGACGGTTCCGAGTGCGGATCATCTTGTAAAGTAGGGCAAATTAGCACTAAGTTTGGAGAGGTATATTTCCTGGGAACACATTCCGGTTTGGATATAGCAGAATATGCCGGAACCCCCATCAGAGCCGTTGCAGATGGGGTGGCTTATGAATTTTCCGATTCAAGTGCGTGTTATTTAACCGGAACAGTAGGAAAAGGTGTGGTGATAGATCACGACAATAGTGACTTCGTAACTTTGTACTGGCATATCCCCTAGCGCAAAGCGCCCCCTGTGATACTATTAGGTTAGTGAGAAGTAAATTAATTATTCTTACTTTATCTCTTCTGTTCTTTCGGGCAAGTCCTACCCTCGCTGCAGCACCCATAATTAGTAATACACCATCAACAATCAACATTGATACAGAATTCTCTGTAACAACAACTATGAGTGGTTTATCAAATAATACAATCTATCGGTTAAGAATTGCATTAGCTTCACCAGGAACTAACGACTACTTTGGTTCAACATTCAATGGGAGTAACTGGTACAACGGTCTCCCTTCACCAATCAATTATTCCAACTTTCTCTCTATCACAACGGATAACAATGGTTCTTGGTCGGGAACTATTCAAGGAAAAGTTGAATCCGCTGACCCGAATTTTTCTGGCACTTCGGCAACATACGATCTAAAAGTAGCTCGGTACACTGAAACAGGAAGTTCTGCAACGTGGTCAAATATTCTCCAAATCACAGTTATTGCTCCATCTCCTTCACCATCGCCTACCGTAACCCCTTTCCCGTCTCCCACCCCTTCCCCTGCTTCTTCAAATTCCGCCTCCGTGTTTACAATTAGCAATATACCTTCCCAAATAAATTCTGACCAATCATTTACTGTCAGTATTAATCTTTCTATGCCTAATAACCAAAATATTGATTATTATTTAAAAGGAGCATTTAAGAAAGACGATGGCACCAGATATTTAGGGCTAACAAAAAAAGATTCAGAATGGATAGAGTACGGGGACGAATATTTAGACCAATACAAAATAACTACGGACTCCTCAGGCAATTGGAGTGGCAGTATTGAGGTAAAACCTGATACACTTGATAATGATTATAAAGGATCCGGAGATTACATCTTTAAAGTCGGACGCTACACCAGCGCCGGATCCGGACCAACCTGGAGCAATGAAACGACAATTAAAATCAACGACTTAAATGGCTCCCCTCCTTCCAGTTCACCAACCCCGCAATCTACTTCAAAAGTCACCTCCTCTAATTCTCCTTCACCAATAATTTTTAAATCTCCCTCTCCAAAGTCTTCCTATCAAATCGCCTCTATTGCCGGTGTTGCCACTTCGGTTACACCTCAACCTGAAGTAGAAATAAAAAGCCAAAAGCAGATTAATCCTTTCCTTTGGGGTGGGTTGATTTTCATATTTGCCGGAGCAGGCTCAATAGGTTATATTTACTTAAAGAAAAATGGCAGAATATCTTTCTAGTTCGGAAAAACAGACAAAACAAATAGCAAGTCATCTCGCAAAGACGAGCAAAAATCATATCTTTGCTTTAAGCGGAGAACTGGGAGCCGGCAAAACTATTTTTGTGCAGGGATTTGCCAAAGGACTCGGCATTAAAGATAGAATCATCTCTCCTACTTTTGTGTTAATCCGCCAACACAAAATTCCGGGTACTAACAAAACTCTTTATCATCTGGATTTATACAGACTGGAGGATACGGTAAACCCTAAAGAATTAGGTTTAGAAGAAATTTGGTCAGATCCGAATAATATTATTATAATTGAATGGGCAGAAAAAATAAAAGAATTGCCAAAAAATGCAATAAGGATTTCAATCCAAAAACAGGGAGACAACAGACTAATTACTCTTTCCTAATCTCAACCTCAATTGGTCCTATCATTTGCTTATCAATAGTTACCCAATTATATTTAACTAAATCCCCTTCCCAACCAAAACGGGTATAATTTCTATTGGGTTCTTTAATTAGAAAAACTAAATTTGAATTTTCTCTAATCCTTAGATCATCTTCAGTCGCTGAAAAGCTCTTTTTATTTGAGATATATTCAAATTTCTCCGGGGCATATGCATAATCTATTGGCAAATAACCGAACTCTTTAAGTCCATACAACCAGATTAAATATTGGTAAGGATAATCTATAATTGAGGGCAGGTATGTATAAACTTTAAAGTTTTTGCCGTCCGCATATTTATAAACATAGTCTATAGCGGCAATTTCATTTTTATACAGTGAAGGATCCAGATTAGGTTTTTTAGAATCGTTTAGAAAAAAGTTGCCAATATTGGCCAGTCCAAACCAAATTATTGAAATCGAAAGAGAAATAGAAAGCAACTTGCTGATCACCCCTCCATCCATGAGTTTCTTAAGAAGATACGCCAGGAGTATCAACGAAGCCGCCATCTCTGCACCTAAATGCCAAGGGTTCACAGTAACAGGGATAATTAAATAACCTAAAAATGGCACAAAAATAAAAATTAGGCTTATTAATACCGACTTCTCTTTTTCTCTGGTCCTTATCAATCCAAGAACCATAATGGCTGAAAATGCTACTATCATGCCAGCGAATAATTTATGGTTCATTAGTGTTGGCACAAATGTGTTAAAGAAACTTTCTGCAATAACCTGGATACGATTTAGGATATCTAATCCATTACCGGAGTTTTCTGAAAGATGTTTGAGTAATGCCCTGCTCATAATGAGTTGGTGCTTTAAGTCAAAAATAACCTGTGGCAGCAAGGTTAAAATAAAAGCGCCAACTCCCATCCAAAACTCTTTTTGCTTTAATAACCTAGTATTTTTTGTCAAAATAACGCCGGCAAATATTATTATGGGAGTAAATACCCCAAAATTCATCTCGAGATTAAAAAATAATCCTGCCAAAAACCAGGTTGAAATTGCATAAATCCCTTTCCCTTTTTCTAAATATTGAACTAACAAATAGATAAGTAATGGCGTAAGCAGCATAACCGGAGTTGGGTTAAAAGCATAAAGATTAGCTAAAACAATATGGTTTGAGGCAACCCAGATAGCACCTATCGGCAGTAACAAAAAACTACTCCATCTACTGACTAGTTTTAATAGGAAAAATCCACCAATTGCCCAAAGCGCTATTTGCAATAAAACTGCGCTATAAGGATCACCCTGTGAGACTATGTAACCGGTTGCCAAAAAATAATACCAAAAAGGTCCGCTGTATAACCCGTCTATGGCAGTTGTAGGACCTGTCAGCCGAAACTTACCCAGCTCAACCATTTCCCTAACATCCACAAAATCCCTGGCGCTGTCTATATTAAAAAGAAAATTGCCGTTTCCGGTTAATGCTAGCCTAAATAAAATTCCCACCAGCAAAATTATTCCAGTGGTTATCAAGAATTTAACTTTCATTAATTTAAAGATTATATGTTAAAATAATTTTCAATGAAAGTTTTGGTAACGGGCGGAGCTGGATTCATCGGATCACATGTCAATAAATTATTGCTGGATCAGGGACATCAAGTTACTGCTGTTGACGATTTGTCAAAAGGCCATCGGGATTCAATCGATTCAAGAGTAAACTTTCACCAAGTTAGCCTTGAGGATCAGCCGGAACTGGAAAAAATTCTTCCTGGTCACGGCGCCGTTATCCACATGGCTTCTTTTATAGAAGTAGGAGAGTCGGTTAAAAAACCTGTTGAGTTTGCGGAGAATAATATTGTCGCAACTGTAAAACTACTTGAGGCCATGAGAAATACTGGTATTAAAAAAGTGATTTTTTCTTCCAGTGCTTGTGTTTATGGCAGACCCACCAAAATACCCATTACCGAAAAAGATCTTCTAGGAGAGCAGGAAAATCCATATGGTATTACCAAAGTGGCCATGGAGCAATTTTGCAAACTTTACCATACCCTATATCAGTTTGATGTAACTCTACTTCGCTATTTTAACCCTTATGGACCCGGAGAGCTCCATGAACCGGAAACTCATGCCATACCAAATTTTGTAAAAGCCGCCATTTCTAAACAACCCATTCCACTTTTCTGGAAAGGTGAGCAAATTAGGGATTTTATTTATATTGATGATTTAGCCCAGGCCCATGTCTTAGCTTTAAACTTAACAGGACTGCATATATATAATGTAGGCACCCAAACCGGAGTCAAAGTAATTGATGTAGTAAAGAAAATTTTTGAACTTGTGGGCTATGAAGTGCCGATTGATGATAAGGGTGAGCGGAAAGGGGATGTGCCGGGATTAGTTGCCTCCTCAGAAAAAATTCAACAAGAGCTTGGTTGGAAAGCAAAAGTAAAATTAGATGAAGGTCTACAAAAAACAATTGACTTCTTCAAAAACCACAATCCTTGATTTACTTACCACTGCTGCCTTTTTTCCAGGGGACTGAGGATAAAAAAGGATAAAACAGATCTTCTTTTTCCGGAATTTCAAAACTGTCATCAGGAGTCCTTGGATTATATTCTTTGTCTGTAAACTCAACATATGGAACATCTGTAATAATTGCCAAGGGTTGACGCTCTGCCCCTTCCCCCATTTCTAATACTGCTGCACAGGCCAGGGAGTCCGGTATGTCAGTAGTTTCCATCTCAAATTTCCGGCCAAATAAATCTTTTGTCCCCCGATAATCCTTTAGCGGCTTAAATCCAAAATAGGAAATTGCCATTCCTAAAACTCCTCTTCGCAAGGGTGTGACTCGGGAATCAGTTATAATAACTCCTAAATTTTTAAGCTGAAATTTTTTCTTTAAAAACTGCCAAATTTTTTTGGCTGAAAGTTCCGGATTTTTTGGCCAGAGAACGTAGTAACCGTCTGCATTACTTTCATCAATTCCGGCAGCTGCCACTAAAAGGTTATTTTTAATCGTGTACATAGTCAATTCGTTTGTTTTTCTTGGCAAGTATTTGTCCGCTTCTTTGGCAATCAGTTTATCTTTATTAATACTGCCCATGGGGATACATCGTCCTTCCCCAATTGCCACCACCTTAGAAGTCACTGCCACCACTGAATTTTCTTTTAAGTTTTTAATTGCAGAAAGCAAATCCCACAAGTCATCTTTTGGCGGCAAAAATTTTCTCGTTTTAATTGCTCGAATTTTCATATGCGTAGTTTATCAACATCTGTTTGCACATTCAAATTACAACTGGTACTATTCTTAAAATGCGTAGATCCCACTTATTAGTCCTGGCGTTAATTTTACTGGTTGGCCTATTTTTTAGATCTTACCAAGTCATTGAGCGGTTCGAGTTTGCTCACGACGGAGATCTTTATTCCTGGATTGTTAAAGATATTGTGGTAAACCATCATTTCCGTTTAATTGGCCAGTTAACCTCTGCTCCCGGCATTTTTATCGGAGGTTTATTCTATTACCTGTTAATCCCCTTTTTCCTGATTACCAAAATGGATCCTGTTGGGGTAAATTTTTTCGCAATAATAATCGGTTTATCAAGCATTTTTAGTTTATATTTTGTCATGTCAAAATTATTTAAAACCGAAGTTGGACTGATCGCTGCCTCCCTATATGCAACTCTCATAACTACCATAAACGCTGACAGGTGGGTTGTTCCAACAATTACTACCAATCTTTGGGTTATTTGGTATCTCTACTCTATTCTTAAAATCGCCCGGGGTGATTACAGGGTCCTTCCTCTTTTAGGGATACTAATCGGTTTAGTGTGGCATGTCCATATTGCCCTGGTTCCGGTATTAATTGCAGTCCCCGCTGCCATCTATTTTGCAAAAAAATTACCTAATATAAAACAGGTTGCCCAATTTTTTATTGCTCTTTTCGCAACTAGCTTACCGCTTCTGATATTTGAAGTTAGACACGGATTCGGACAAACCCAAAGCTTAATAAGCAATTTCACTACCCCTCAGGCAGGCGCAACAGGATTATACAAGCTTAATTTGGTTATAAATATGGCAGTTAACAATATAAGCGTCCTCTTTTTTACTCCGCAATCTTTAAATCAGACATTCAGTATATTTTTTGTTTTAATAATTATTCTTTTAGGATTTTTATTGATAAAAAGAAAGGTCCTGGCGAAAAAAGAGTTTCTGGTTTTGCTAATCTGGACTCTCGGAGTGATTGCCTTCTTTGGGTTTTCCGCCTCACCAATCTCCGAATACTATTTTTCCAACATCGGAATAATCTTTTTATGTCTGGTCAGTCTTATTTTATATCTGACATTTAAATCCTCCCGCTTAGGTAAAGCTTTAGTAGTAGGCCTTTTGATGCTTATTCCCATTAAAAACGGCTATTTTGTAATTACAAACAATTACTATAACAAGGGATATATAGAGAAAAAAGCCGTTGTGAATTTTATAAAGGCGGACTCGGAAAATAGAGGTTTTCCCTGTATAGGCATAAGCTATATCACAGCAACAGGGGAGAATGTTGGTTTTAGATACTTTTTCTATTTAAACAACATGCACCTGGTACACCCTTCTTTTGATATACCTGTTTACAATATAGTTATCCCTGACGAACTCTCGGCAGGGGAGGTTAAACAAAAATTCGGCCACATCGGAATAATTCCACCAACAACGCTTCCATCAAAAGAAACTATACAGAAAACTTGCCAAACTCCAAATACAAATTTGACCGATTCCTTGTTCGGTTACGTTGAGTAACTTACAGTCTGTAACCGGTTTCGCCATGGACTGCCAAATCCAAACCCTTAAGTTCCTCACTAAGGCTCACACGAAGATTTGTAATAATCTTTATGACCTTAAGTATTAGGTATGTCCCAAAGAAAGAGTATGCAGCGACAACCACCACTGCCAAAAGTTGTATTAAAACCTGTTGGGGATTGCCGAAAACTAAACCATTGCTTCCGGCAATATTGATAGCTTTCTCGGCAAACACCCCGGTTAAAACTGCGCCGGTGATCCCGCCCATTCCATGAGCTGCCCATACATCCAAAGTATCATCAATTTTGGTATGCAAAGTTCTAAAATACAGGGCAAAATAGGTGATCACCCCGGCAAATATGCCAATGGCAATTGCAGCAATTGGCCCCACAAAACCACTGGCCGGAGTAATGGCCACCAGTCCGCAGACTGCTCCTGTGGCTGTAGCCAAGGCTGATGGCTTTTTATTCTGCGCCCAAGAGAGAAACATCCAAACCAAAGCTGCTGCCGCTGCAGCAGTATTAGTCACCACAAAAGCACTCACCGCCAAACCCGATGCTGTCAAGGCGCTTCCGGCATTGAAACCAAACCAGCCAAACCAGAGTAGACTGGCTCCTAACAAAACTGTAGGGATATTGTTAGCTACAATCTGGTGACTGACATTTTTTCTTCTGCCCACCACGATGGCAGCAGCCAAAGCAGAAAAACCGGCCGTGATATGCACTACTGTCCCGCCGGCAAAATCCAAAGCCCCCAAAGCGCGGAGCCAGCCGCCTGTCCCCCAAACCCAATGGGCGACCGGATCATAGATAAAAGTCGTCCAAGCCAAAACAAAAATAACCAAAGCCCGGAAACGGATCCGCTCCACAAATGCCCCGATAATTAGAGCCGGAGTAATAATGGCAAACATAGCCTGGAAAATCATAAAGGCCAGTTGGGGAACAGTCGCGGCATACTCCGGATTGGGAGAATAGCCTACACCCGAAAGACCCAAGAAATTTAAAGACCCTATTAACCCGTTAATATCGCTGCCAAAAACCAAGCTATACCCTAAAATTACCCACTGCAGACTAACTAAAGATAAAATCACTAAAGAATGTTTAATCACGGATACTACGTTCTTGCTCCGAACCATACCGCCGTAGAAAAATCCTACTGCCGGAGTCATCAACATAACCAGCGCAGCAGAGATTAATACCCAGGCGGTATCTCCGGCATTGATCGAGCCCAAATCCATAGCTCCTACAGGAAGATTCGCTACTTTAGTGGCAAGATACCCTGCTCCGAAACCAAACAAAATCAAAAGTAAGGTTAATTTTTTAAGATTCATTTTAGAAATTGTTCCACAAAACCTGATTTGTAACTTCATGATGATAAATAATTTCCGATGTTTTAATTTTAGTCCCCAATTCTTTAGGGCTTCTATCGGCGACTGCTTCTTTGAAGGATAAATATTTTTGTTTATTTTCTTCCCCTAAAATTTTTGCCATGAAATCACTTGATTTAAAAAGTCTAATTGCATCATTGATGGTCCCAGGCAAAAATCGCGCCCTTTCCCTTTTATCCTCGGGGTGGTTCACCTTCTCGCCTTCCAGTCCGGTCTTTAAAATTGATAAAAGTACCAAGTATGGATTTGCGTCCGGGGCTACAGCTCTAACTTCTATCCTAGCAGTTTTCTCATTACCTACCGGGATCCTAATCATGGATCCTCTATCAATCGGGGAAACATTAATTTGATTGGGTGCTTCAAAGTGCGGATCTAATCTTCTGTAGGCATTAACAGATGGATTAATCACCAGACAAATCTCCGGCGCATGGTTTAGCAACCTGGAGATAAAATCCCAGGCAAAGACCGAAAGCCCATCCCGGCCGTTTTTTTGATAAAAAATATTTTTGCCCGCTTTTGCTAAGGAAAAGTTGGTATGCATTCCTGAACCATTTATTTGAGCGACAGGTTTTGGTAAAAAAGTGGCTGTCAAGCCTAAATTGTTTGCTACCTGCCTACAGACCAGTTTATACAGTTGAATCTGGTCACAAGCTCTCACAACTTCCGTGTAACCGAAATTCAGTTCAAACTGTGAAGGAGCAACTTCCGGGTGATCCTTTTCGTTTTTAAAACCCATTGCCCGTTGTGCCTCTGCTGCGGCATCAATAAATCTCCTCAGTTTATCCAGGGGCAGTGAGTGGTAATAACCACCGGTGGAAATCAGCTTAAAGCCAATATCTTCATCAAAGCTTTGTTCAGCGCCCACCCCCTCTACCAGGAATCCTTCTGTCTCGGTGGCAGTATATGCTTTAATACTATCTTTTTGCTTAAGCTTCTGTGTATACAATTTTAACTGTCCCCGGAAATCAGATATATAAGGGGCTCTATCCCTGCCCAATACATCCGCAAACATGACTACCTTTCCTGAACCAAAGACATCGGATGGAAGCCACATGATACTGGACCAGTCAACCTCAAGGCGTAAATCCGATTCATGCTGGGCAGTAAAGCCTCTAATTGATGAACCATCAAAAGTGAGATTAGCGGCTGACTCCAAAAGATATTTCTTGTCATAATCTAGCATATGAAACCTACCTTCTATATCTGTAAAGCACAGCGTTACAGCTTTAATTCTTTTCTCTTTTTGTAAATAAAGACGGTATTGTATTTCCAAATCCCTTGGATCCTTAACCTGCTGAGCTTCTTTAGCTTTAAGATTCATGTCTTCAAGTTGCTCGTAGGGGATTTCTAAGAAGTTTTTTAAGTTGAGATTATTATCTAGCATTAATATTAAAATTAACAATAAATAAGATAATTGTCAATATATTAATATTAATTAATTACTTTTTTATACTAATTTGTTTAATGCTTGAGGTAAAATGGGTAACAGATCACTTGCTAACATCCCTGCATCACCAATCTTTTTTTTAACTAATTCACCTGCCAACCCATGAATATATACTCCAACAGAAGCTGCGCTAAAACAGTCCAACCCCTGAGCCAGCATACCTGCGATTACCCCTGCCAAAATATCACCGGTACCGGCAGTAGCCAAAACCGGATTTGCAAAAGGGCTGATTTTTATTTCCCCAGAGGGGGAAGCAATCACGGTATTGGCCCCTTTTAAAAGAATTGTTTTATTCCACTTCTCGGCAAAATATTGTGCGACATTAACTCTGTCAGATTGGATTTCTTTAATAGTTAAACCTGTTAACCTGGCCATTTCCCCCGGATGAGGAGTCAATATCACTTCATTACCCAGCTTTTTCCACCACTCCCCTCTTTTAGATAAAAGATTTAGCCCATCACCATCAAGCACTGCTGGTGGCAAATTGCTGCTTAGGAGATCCTCCATTACCTTTGCCGCTTGGCCACTTCGTCCTAAACCAGGACCAACCAGAAGCACGTCGTATTTGTTTACCTTTCCAACCGCTTCATCTGGTAATAGAAAAGTCACCTCAGGCAATTTCCGGGAGACTATTATCTTCACAGCATCTCCTGTAGCCAAAGTTACCAATCCGGCCCCCACCCGGTAGCATGCAGCACAAGCTAAATAGGCTGCTCCCGGATAGTTTTCCGATCCGGCCACCACCAATACCTTTCCAAATGTTCCCTTATTAGCTTCTTTAGGTCTTGCCGGCAATCTTTTAGCTACCCACTCTTTAGATATAAACATCTCAACTACTAAACCCCCATAAAGGTAATAACTGGCGATCGCTTTTTTTACAAATATCTGGATCTAACTTTTTTCCAGGAGGCGCAATTACTCCCAAATTGCCAAATTTTGCACTAATTTCTTTCTCAGAAATCTTCCAGGGGTTAACCACACTATAGACCGGTACATCATTACCTGAGGTAATTACTGGTAAATTAGTAAACCAGAATAAATATCTAAACCCGGTTGCTCCCCCTGGCTGCCCTTCAATGTGGTTAATGGCAATACATTGATAGCCTTTACTACTGGCATCACTTTTAATATATTCTATTGCTTGTCTTTTATATAGAAATCCTGCCAGATCATCTTCTTTGTTAATAAACCATATTACAGTTACTGCTAAATAACCTACTGACAATATTTCTAAAAATGGAAGTTTCTTAGAGATAACCTTAAGTTGACTTAAGAGAAGAGAAAGCACTAAGAATAGTATTACAAAAAGATTATTAAAATAATATTCTGTAATGATCCGTTTGGAGAAAAATTGACCCAGGAAAACAATTAAGAACCAAAAAGTAAAAAGAATCATCTGATTTTTTGACAAGATTTGGCGATTCCATAAATAGAGAATTGCCAGCAGTAATAAAAATGGTAAAAGAATAGTTAACTCTGAAGGTAAACTAATTACCGTATTGCTAAGGACAAATGCTCCGGCTAAGGATCTGCCCCCGGAATTTAGGACTTTGGTCAATCTATCTATGCCGGTCAAATGATCCTGGTCTTTATACACCGCATTTAACAAATGTTGTGTCTGTTGAAAACCATGCCTTATTTCAAAAATCACAAAAGGCGAGGTTAAACCAAATAGCACTATTGCTGATATCATTAAAGTTTTAAGACTTACCTGAAATTTATAGTTTTTTTTATCAGACAGCCAAAAAGCAACCGGCAACAAAATTAGTAGGGGTATGAAGGCTATATGAACATGCCAAATTAAACCGATTAAAATACTCAAAGGAATTAGTATTTGAAGGTTACCCTTTAGAATCGATAGAAGAACATATAGAAACCAGACAGACCATAAAATTGTTGGCTGAGTCGGCACTACCCAGCGGTCTAAAAAAACGGCACCGGGAGAGACAGCATATAAAAACGACCCAATTAAACCGATGTTCTGATTGAAGAATTTACCAAAAACCCAATAAATACTGACAATAGTTGCTAAACTAACAATAGTAGTCACTAATGCGCCGCTTAAAGGATTCATATTAAAAAGAGCAAAGCTGACAGCAATTAGATAATAAAAGAGCGGACCGATAAAGACTCCGATAATACTGGTTTCTTGGCCTATTAACCTAAAATGGCCATCTATTAAAATATCTTTAGCAATCCAGGCAAAAAGATCCTGGTCATGACCCCAAGGATAAAATATTTCCAACTTATAAATCCTTAAAAATAAACCCAGCAGAAGAATTATTGGCAAAATTATCTTGGATGAGTATAAATATTTCATGCCTGCACTAGTTTATCTTAAAAATACACTGTCTAACAAGTAAGGGTTGGGGGCGACTTTTATTTCATCATCGCTTAACCAATATTTTTCTACTTGAATAAAATCCCAGCGGAATATCTGATCCGGCTCCCTCTCAATTTTGATATCACTAATTCTCCAACTAATACTGTTTATATCCTGCCTATCTTTAGGTGGATCCACTTCAACTAAGTAGGTAAGTCTGCTCTTTGTGGATGAATAAGATTTAATGTCTGGAAAAAATCTTTTAGTAAAAGTAAAAGCATATCTTTGTTGATAAGCAAACCTATCCGGAGAAAAATTAAAGTATCCGAAATCCCCTTTGGCATCTTCAAAAACTGCCTTGGCAACTTGTAAATTAAAAGCCCAGCTGTGCGGGCCCCGTTGGTTAATATCTGTCTTAAAATCTAAAATTGCAGAAATTCCTGTATAAAAGTTAACTAAATAAAGAATTATAAAAACCGGAATAAAAATTTCTTTTTTTATAATCTTATAGAAGGAACAAAAAATAATGATCGTTAAAGGAAGAAAAGGCCAAAAATAATTCCCTACACCGCCGGAATAAAATAAAGAAATAACCCAAAAGCTTAAAAAAAGATACCCAAATAACCAATATGTTGTCTTCTGAAGGATACTCTTTTTTAAAACATAAATAAATCCGCCAACAAAAAAGAGTGTATAAAAAACCGTAAAAAAGTTTTTTCCGGGTGATAGCTGGTCAAAAGAGTCAAAGATTAGGGCTTTGATACGATCACCAGATATACTTAAGACATCTAGAGAAGCGTTTCCTTCCCGATTAACAAATTGTATTAGTGCATTCAATTGCAAACCATTATGCTTTATATCGAATATAATAAAAGTAGAAAGAGGGATCAATAAAATAAAGTAGGAGAGAAAATGAAAAAGTCTCTTCTTTTTAACTAATAAATATCCTAAAAGGGCTGTAACTGCTAACAGTATCGGAATCCCAAAAGCCATCTGGAATTGAATAATCAGACCTAGAATAAATAAAGAAAAAATTAAATATTTAACCTTAAGGCTAATAATGTATTGTTTAAACAACCAAAAAAATATTGGAAATAAAAATACCGCTCCATAAGGATTATAGAAATTTTTTAAGCCAATTGAAGGATTAACAATTGAATTAACAGAAAAAAGTAATACAGACAAAAGCGCTATCTTAACATCAAACAACTTTCTTGCTACTAAAAACACTATCCATAGAAAAATTATTGATAATCCCCACCAAAACCAACCAACAAGTATGGGATTTCCTCCGCTAATAAAAAAAGCCGGGAGGTTAATATAAAACCAAAGCGGGCCATGAAAAATACCCGGGATAGCGCCTGAACGGGGACCCAAAAGAGTAAGATGGCGATTTTCAACAATATCCTCCATTACCAAAAAATCCCGCGATACATCGACATCGTAGTGAATATCCCCTTGCAATAACCAATAAGCGCTCAAAAATACATTAAAAACAATCAGGATTAGAAAAAATGTTCTGATCATAACTCTATTATAATTATAGATGATATACTCTGTTTATGAAGCGCCTCTTCACCGTATCAATCTTATTAACACTCCCGCTTTTTTTCTATAAATTAGGACAAACTTCTTTAGTCAGTTGGGACGAGGCATGGTACGGCGAAATTGCCAGAAATATTATAAAATCCGGTGATCTAATAAACTTAACCTGGAATAGTAGTCCTTATTTTGATCACCCTCCCACAGGATTTTGGTTAATGGCGGCGGCTTATAAACTGTTTGAAATCAATGAATTCTGGACTAGATTCCCTTCCGCCATAGCCGGCATTACCAGCATTATTTTACTTTATCTTTTAGGAAAAAAGCTCTTTAATCCCCTAGTTGGTATATCATCCGCCATAGCTTTATCTTCGGCAATTTGGTTTATTTTTAGATCCCGTTCAGGAAACCTGGATATTATTTTGACCATGTTTTTTTTACTTACTTTTCTACTGGCAGTTAAAGCTCACGAAAATAAAAAATACCTTTACCCTTTCGTAATAAGTCTGTCCTTACTTTTTCTGACAAAAACCATGGTGCCTTTGGCAATTGTCCCACCAATAATCTTAATCTTTTATAGAAACAAGCTATACAAATTGCGGGATTTAATACTTCCTACCCTATTATTTTTTACCATTGCCGGAGGTTGGTTTGTCAGTCAAATAATACAGTATCCTAACATCATTCAAAATTATTTGGGAGTAGGGCTTAGGGGAGTAAACTTACAGTCTAGCTATTCTGCCAATTTATTACTTACTAAAGATTATCTATACAATGGCATTGGCAGGTGGTTTTGGCCTGGGGTTTTATCATTAGGATTATCAATATTCCTGATGCAAAAAAAGTTCTTCATTTTATTAATATTTTTTGTTTCTTTTATCTTGCCAATAATTTTCTCCCCAAAAATACAAATTTGGCACCTTATACCGCTTTTTCCAATTTTACTTTTAAGTTATTTTGGCTTTGTTTTTGCTTTTTTAGAAAAATATCTTCCTAGATGGAAGTATCAATTATACGGAGTTATTCTATTTTTCAGCGCTTTCATTTATGTAACCCAAATTAAAATGATTTGGTATCAGTTCATTGATATTCCGGCGTTTATTTCTGATGAAGCAATCCTCTCAAAAGAAGCTGGCAAATATTCCCAAAAGTTTATTGTGGACGGTGAATACAGACCGGCCGCATTATTTTATTCGGAGAAAGGTAGTATTACACAAGCGCCAAAAAAAGAAGAGGATTTTGTTTCTTTACTAAACAGTAAAGATAATTTTTTATTAATTACCAATAAATGGCGACTTGATAATGCGAAAATCCCACCTCAGAATTACCAAATCCTCAAAGAGGACCGAGATAAAGTTTTAATTTTACACGCAATACAATGAATTTTCTCTTTTAATTTGGGTAATGACACCTTTTGTATTTCCTACCACTCCCACACCAACATGGATCGTTTCTGCCGATTTTTCCATGGGCTTTAGTTAATTGCCCTTGCTGTCCATAAGTTTCCTCGGCAATTACCTGTCCTCCCCTTTCGATAGTAACTTTAGTTTCACCATCACCTGACTGCAAAATCGGAGATGGAGCTTGCTCTTTGGAAACTTCACTATCCGGCCTTTCAATTTTGACCTTAGCCCCAATTTCTCTAGCCTCAGTTGCAACACCAATTTCAATTTCCGGATGCTTTTCCTCAACTGCCACCGGCTGCTCGGAAACAGGAGCTTGTCCTTGTACTGCTACTTTATATATCCTGTGGACAATTTCATAATCTATCTCTATCATTAATTTTTCAAACAAATCAAACCCCTCTCTTTTGTATTCAATCAAAGGATCTCTTTGGGCATATCCCCGAAGGCCGATTCCGGAGCGCAGATCATCCATGGTATCCAAATGCTCAATCCACAAGGTATCAATGGTATTAAGATAAACAAACACCTCCATTTGCCGGGCAACTTCTCCTCCTACTTGTTTCTCTCGCTGCTCGTAAAAATTAACGGAAAGATCAGTTAAAAATTTGATAATTTCATCGGTATTGGAGAATGCGGTAATCTTACCTTCTACCTCTTTCCGGCTATTGTCATCCAACGGGATAATGCTAATAAATTCTTCCGCTATTTTCTTAGCATCAATTCCCTCTTCTGAGGAAATTATAACAACGTTGCTAACTTCCCGGCTTACTTTTTCCAGTATCTCTTCTTTGAGAGATAGATTCTTCTCCGCCAGCTGGCGGATCAGAATGACAGGAGAGGCTGTTTCCAAAACCTTTTTTCTCACTTCATAAATAATTTGCCTTTGCTGGTTCATCACGTCATCATATTCAACAGTGTGTTTCCTAATATCGAAGTTGTGACCTTCCACCTTCTTTTGAGCTCCTTCAATTGCTTTGGAAATTAAACCATGCTCAATCGGCACATCTTCCGGCATTTTCAGGAAATTCATTACTTTGGAAACCTGCTCCCCGCCAAAAATCCTCATCAAATCATCTTCCAAAGACACAAAAAACCTGGTCTCTCCAGGATCTCCCTGCCTACCTGATCGGCCCCGCAGTTGATTATCTATCCTTCTTGATTCATGCCTTTCAGTCCCCACTACATATAAACCACCTAACTTATCAACATCTTTTGACAAAATAATATCTACTCCCCGGCCTGCCATATTAGTAGCCACAGTGACGGCCCCTTTTTCTCCGGCGTGGGATATAATTTCCGCTTCTTTTTCGTGATTTTTGGCATTTAAAAGCGCATGGGATATCCCTTTTCGCTTTAGAAGATCAGAGAGAAATTCATTTTTATCAATAGCAGTAGTCCCAACCAAAACAGGTTGGCCCTTTTTATGCAATTCCTCTACCAAATTTGCTACAGCCGTATATTTAGCCGATTGAGTTTTATAAATGGTGTCCGGATGATCCGCTCTGACCATAGGGTTATTGGTGGGTATCACCACCACTTCCAGTTTATAAATTTTGTTAAATTCCTCAGCCTCAGTGGCTGCTGTTCCTGTCATTCCTGAAAGCTTTTTGTACATCCTGAAGTAATTTTGAAAAGAAATAGTTGCCAAAGTTTGTGACTCTTGTTGGATATGGACACCTTCTTTAGCCTCGATCGCCTGATGTAAACCCTCCGAATACCTTCTTCCTAACATCAGTCTGCCGGTAAATTCATCAACAATAATTACCTCCCCATCCTTAACCACATAATCCTTATCTTTTTGAAACAAGGTCCTGGCTTTTAGCGCTTCTTCCAGATGATGAAGAGTAGAAAAGTCCTTTTCATAAAGGTTATCTACACCCAACATTTTTTCGATCTTTAAAGTTCCATGCTCAGTTAAATGGGCTGTTCTTTGTTTTTCATCAATGCTGTAGTCGGAAGGAGAAAGTGAATCTATTATTTTGGAAAACTGGTAATATTTTTCCGTCGCCTCCTGGGCGGGTTGAGAAATTATTAAAGGAGTTCTGGCTTCATCAATTAAAATGGAATCTACCTCGTCAACAACTGCAAAAAAGTGACCCCGCTGGGATTGGTCTGATAATCGAAACACCATGTTATCCCGCAGGTAATCAAAACCAAATTCATTATTAGTGCCATAAGTAATATCTGCCTCATAAGCTTCCTTTCTGCTAATCGGACGCAGGTGCTGTAAACGGGAATCGTTGTGCGAAGTATCTTTGTGTTTGGGATCATAAATAAAAGCGCTGTCATGAACTATAGTGGCACAGCTTGCGCCGAGCGCATAGTATATCGGTCCCATCCATCCGCAATCCCGCTGGGCCAAATAATCATTGACTGTCACTAGGTGTACACCTTTCCCGGCGACGGCATTTAAAAATAGCGCAGGCGTGGCTGACAGGGTTTTTCCTTCTCCGGTTTTTTGCTCAGCAATTCTTCCTTGGTGTAAAACAGTTGCCGCCATCATCTGGACATCAAAATGGCGCTGATTAATTACCCTTTTGGAGGCTTCCCTAACAAGAGCAAAGGCCTCAGGTAAAAGCTCATCCAAGCTTTTTCCTTTTTCATGTTCCCGCTTCAGCTTTTCAAAACTACCCTTAAGCTCTTTATCACTTAATTTTGCCACCTTTTTCTCAAAGTTGTTGATCGTCTCAACAATAACTTTAAGCTTTTGTATTTCTCTCTCGTTTGAATCAAGCAGTTTACCTAAAAAACCTAACATAGTTTGTATATTATAGCCGCACATTGATACATTGACAATTTGCAACCGCTTTTATACACTAAAAATACTTAAAATCTGCCCTAATGGACAATCAGAATAATCCAAATTTACCTAATAATCCGAACGTTCCTCCTGCTGATTCCCCACCTGACAATCCGACTCCTTTACCTAACACACCGACAACTCCCTCCTGGCCACCAGCAGACCCAATGCAAACAACACCTCCAACAGATCCAACACCCACACCTACAACTAACTTAGGTAGCAGCGGAGCTACTGATTCTAACCCCGGTTGGATTTCTGAGCTTCCCGCTGCACCGGCTTCTGAGCCTGTGGCCACCACTGAACCCACTCCTAATGCCTGGCCCCCATCTCAGCCTGATTCCTCTAGCATACCAACCAGTGCATGGCCTACTCCGACAGCTCCACCAACTTCCAGTCCAATCGGATCTGATTCAAGCTCTCCTGTGCCGGAACCAAACCCGCTTCAATCAGAGCCAGTCCCGGCTCCAACTCAGATCGAATCAGCTGGATCAGAACTAACCGTTCCTCAACCGGCTTCAGATACAGCTTCTATTGGGACCCCGATGGCCGAGTCGACACCAACCCAAGCAGCTGCTCAACCTGAGCCAACACTATCTCCAACAGAATCAATGCCTACATTTACACCACCCATGCCGGATCAATCAACGCCTACTGAATCCCCTGCGCTACCCAATACTGCTGACAATGGGCTATCCCAACCACCCGCCTCTTCACCATTGGATAATCCATGGGGATCACCACCTCAAGCTCCACCCATAGACCAACCTCAATCCCCCACTCAACCGAGTTGGACGAGTATTCCTACAAATCCTACTGATGGCCCAACGAATACTCCGCCAACACCGCAGGAAGCTGCTCCGACAGACCTTTCTCATTTAATCTCCAACAACCAGACAGAACCAACTAATCAATCTGCTGAAAGCATAGCAGCTCCAACTACTTCCCCTGCGGCTCCGGAAGTACCAAAATTACCAACTGAAGCTCGCAAGGGGATACCTAAATGGCTGATCGGTTTAGGAGGAGGACTATTATTACTTGTGATTGGAGCCTCTGCTTATTTTATACTGGGAATTGGTCAACCTACTAAAACTACCAGTTTACCGGCAACTACAGTTCCAGAGGAAACTACACAAGTTAGACTACCTCCCCCAATTGCCACACCTGCTGCTCAGCCTTCACAACAACCTGCCAGTGGTTCTGCTAATTTTGGTGAGCTTGGAGGTAGCGGTGGCAATCAAAGTGCAACATCTGCTGCCGAACTCCTTCGTCAAAGACAACAAGGAATGTAATTACTTTTCGTGTATATACTTTAACCACAACTTCTTTATAAAGGGAGCTGAGAGTGTGGATAGCAGAAAAGCTATTGTAGGAACAATTGCTGTCTCCATCGGGTCAGGCGCGCCTACATAAAAGAAAAATACTGCAACTACTACATAAGTTAAAACAGCCACCATAATTCTTCTTGTCCAGGATACTTCCCATGATTTCTCACGTTCTACTCTTTTATTTCTCTGTTTTATCAGGTTTATCTCTTTTTCCAAATCTTCAATTGTGGCCATATTTTACTTAAGGTTAATCTCGGAAAAACCGGTGTATTTTTGGAGTACTTCCGGAATTTTTACTGAACCGTCTTCCTGTTGAAAATTTTCCAAAATGGCAATTAAAATCCTGGGGGAAGCAATAGCAGTGTTATTTAAGGCATGACAATATTTTACCTGACCATCTTTGCTGCGATATTTAATCTTTAATCTTCTGGTTTGAAAATCCAAAACTATAGAATTTGAATGGGTTTCACCATAACCCTCTCGCCCCGGCATCCAGGTTTCTATGTCATAAGTTAAAGCCGCTTTTTTACCCATATCTCGGGAGGATAAAATTACCACTTGATAGGGGAGACCAATCTCCTGCAAAATATCCTCACTATTATCCTGCAGTTCTTCAAAAAAGCCTAAGGATTCCTGCTCATCTGCTTCACATAAAACTACCTGTTCTACTTTGTAAAACTCATGTACCCTATAGAGTCCCTTAGTATCTTTTCCGTAAGAGCCTATTTCTGTCCGGAAACAGGCTGACATTCCGACATATTTTTTAGGTAAATCATTTAGGTCAAATGTTTCATCTGAGTGCATAGCCATTAAAGGAATCTCTGCAGTTCCTACCAGAAAATCTTCATCCCCCACTTTGTATGTATCTTCTTCATTCCAAGGAAATTGCCCGCCACCCAACAGTGCAAACCTTCTATTAATTACCGGTGGGACAACCGGCTGAAAACCTTTTTGGGTTAAGTGGTCAAATGCAAATTGTAAAACTGCCCAGTGCAGCCTAGCCCCTTCATTTTTTAAGTAATACCCCCGGAACCCTCCAACCTTTACTCCCCTATCAAAGTCGATAATATTTAAGAGTTTTCCCAGTTCTATATGGTCTTTAAGTTTAAAGGAAAACTCGGGCGGTTCCCCTTCTTTTCTGATAACTTTATTTTTGGATGCATCCCCAATTGGGACCTCGTCCAGTAAAATATTGGGCATTAATAACATTAAACTTTGCCACTCCTGCTCAACCTCTTTTAACTTCTTCTCCAAACCATCCAATTCTTCTTTTACCTTTTTGCCGGCTTCAATATCCCTGGCTTTAGCCGCTTCATTTCTTTTAGCCCGGAGTGTATCTCCTTTAGCAGTTAAATCTCTTCTCTCGCCGTCAAGTTTAAGTAATTTTTCCAAACCTACATCAGCCTTTCTGGCTTCAATGGATTTTTTTACTTTTTCTAAATTGTCTTTAATATAATTAATATCTAACATATCATTTTTTTTGCCATTCTCTTCCGGGTTCCACTTCCCCACTTAAAATTAAATCAACAGCCTGCTTATGCCAGTCAAATTTTGTAATGTGGTAAACCCTCTTAAAATATTTTAACGCATCCTGTGCTCCCGGTACACCCTTGGCTTGAGCCAGCGCATCCAAATTATCAGCAGCCTTTACTAACCTGGCCTCTATAGATTGCCTATCGTTGTATTCTTCAACCAGTTCTATTATTTCCTCTTTTGAATCAAGTCCTTCAACTAAAGCCTTCACCCCTTCTTCCTCAATATTTTTGAAAACCCCTCCGGCCATACCTTTAACAAAAGTCCCCACATCCCCCACTATTGTTTCTCCCACATCATGGAAAAGCCCCATTTTTAAAACTTTCTCGGGGTCAATTTTAATTCCTTCTTTTTGTAACTCCTTTGCCAAAAAATAAGCGAGCAGCGCTGTCACAAAAGAATGTGCTGCCACCGAATCTGCCTCATTCCTTTTAAACCCCAAGGCAATAAAGCCTTGCCTCGGCAACTCCTTTGCCCACTGCAAAGTTAGAAAAACTTTTAGTATTTTTTTTAGATCATTAACATTCATTTTATAGCTTCCTGTAAACGCCTGATCACATCTTCTTTTGGATACTGCAATAAAAACCAAGCCGCTTTTGGACCAAATTCCTTACCTATTAAGGTAATATAAATAGCAGAAAAAGCTTTCTTTGCATCAACTTTTAACTTTTTAGTCAAATTATATAAAGCAAGCTGTAATTTTTCAGGATCATTATTTTTCTCGATCAAACCAATAGCTTGTTTGAGAAATTGCCTTTGCTCCGCAGTTAGCTCTTTGGCTTTTTCCGGCAAATCTTTACTTAAACTTAGACTAAATTCCTCTGGAGCATATTTTTCCAGCCAAATTTTTGCATACCTTGCTCTTTCATTGATTATCTTGATTTCTTCTTCTGATAACTTTCCATCATTTATTTCTTCATATTTTTTCAGGACATCAACATTAGGCATTTGGACATAATTTACAACATCCCGAAATCTTGGCAGAAGAGTTTTTTCTTTAGGAGGCAATTTACCTATTTGAGACATCTCAAATGTTCTTACTAAATCCTGATCAGAATTTTCAATGTAGGCCCGGTAACATCTGTCATATTCATCAAAAAGATCAGGTATTGCCATGGTATCAACCGGATCAAATTCCACTGCTTGCCGAAAGTCAGTTCGGCAAAATAAAAACCTGCCAACCTCTAAAGGGAGCAAGTCGGTCAAATCCCGACCTCGGAGCCCCAAACCTTTTGATGAGGCCATCTTTTTACCGCCAATTAAGAAAAACTCATAAGGCAAATTGTAAGGCTCATTAATCCGAAAAACTTCTTTAACAAGATCCTTAGCAATATCTCTTGACCCGCCGGCTGAGGAGTGATCTTTACCCGCACCCTCTATAGTAATTCCCAGTACCATCCAATGCGCCGGCCAATCAACTTTCCAGGGTAGTTTCCCATTCCCCCCAAAAGGAGAAATCCTGCCAGTATAAGCACAACCCTCTGCCCATTTAACCATCTCTTTCTCACAGGTATAGGCAACAGTTTTGCCGTCCCAGCCGTGAACTCTGGTCGTACCCAATTTGCCGCAGTTTTGACAGATTACTTGTAAAGGCAGCCAGCCTTTTTCTTTCTTTTTACTACCGCTAACTTTTTGATAAATATCCTGAATTTTGTCTGCATTATCCAAGGCGATTTTAATCGCCTGATCAAATTTACCCTCGTGATATAAATCCCAGGAAGAATAATATTCTGGCTTTACCCCTAAGCTTTCCAGTACCCTTTTAAAATCATCAGCGAAGAAGTCTCCGAAAGAGGCAAAACCTTCTTTGGGAGAAGGAGCTTTTTTTAAAGGAAAACCTAAATATTTTGAGAAATCTTTTTCTAAATCCTCTGGTAATCCGTCAATTGGGTCAAAATCATTAATTACAAAACTAAAAGTTGCCTCCTGAACGCTATGTTTTAAAGCCTTATAGATTAGATCATGAACCAATGGCCCTCTTAAAGAACCAATATGAGCAAAACCAGAAGGGGTAAACATATCATCCACCCAATATGGCTTGTACTTTTTTGAATCAATTATTTCTTTTGCAACTCTATCAGCCCAATACATGAGTAGAGTATAACCTTACCCTGCAGTTTTGACAATGAAGAGTAGCCGTATATATTACACTGTGGGAGATTGCAACCCTACGATCGTACCATATCTTCCCAGTTCGGGTTCGGGTAATACAGGAAAAGATCTGCTTGGCCTATAACCATTCTCAAGTCTATCTACAAATAGGCTCCATGAACGTTGACTGCCTGCACCACCTTGCGCTCGGAGGAATTCACTATTTACCAACAGGACCGGTTGAATATCACCCATAACAACATCCAGTTCCTTCAAATTATTAGCATTCATCGTTTCTCCGCTATCGACTATTACTACGGCCGCTTCGGCTAAACGACCAGCTAATTGCCCCTCCTCCTTACCAGTCACTGTTCCTATAACCGGCATCTTTTTTTTATCTTCTACGTGCTTTAGAAAATACATCTTTGTGAGTGCCGGATAACTAGTGATTACTCTTTGTTTTTCCAAATCTTCTACCTCTTGGTATGGCTTATCACTATTATCGTCCCCCTTTCTAACTAAGAGACTTAGTCTAATAGTTGGACTAAACAGAAAAAACCTAGCTATCGATTCCACTTTTGGAACTTCTCTCTCAGGTCGAGAAGCCGAATATTCGGCAAATAGCTCGCTCCCCACAAATCCAGCTGTAAAAAATCCTTGTTCTACCTGTCTAATAATATCTCTTTGATTTACAACAGTTAGATCTACCGGCAACTCCTCCACAGCCGCATGAAGACCACCATTTTGTTCCCAATGAAAATCAAAACCCTTATTACCAAGCATTCTTTCAATTGCAGGTCTTATATGCTTACCTGCTGGTATGGCTACTCCTGTTCGATCACGTTCTTTAATATTAACCATAATTTTCTTACATATACAAATACCCCTAACATGTAGGGGAATTTTGCAATCATATTGTATCACAAGAATACTATAATACAAGATGCAAATTGCGTATATTATTGTAAGAATATTGTAAGAATTAAAACTTTTAATTAAACGGAGACTTGATAATATGCCTGAAATTATGCTATACTTCCGCACTATGGGACTGCAAGAACTACAACCAGACTTAGAACGGATATACGATACTATTATTGCAAGGAGAGATCAGGTGCCTCAAGACCCGAAATCAACAACGATCAGATTATTAAACACCGGTTGGGTATCCACAGCAGACCAAACAGTTGATACAGCAGGTAAACTAGTAAAACCTTTTAGTATTGGAGATAAATTAGTAGAAGAGGCATGTGAGGTTACAAAAGCATTAAAAAGGGATGATATTACGCTTGAATCCTCACAGGCTATTTTCTATATAGAAGTTGGATTAGTAAAAGAGGGTTGGACTAACAATGATTTATTTAAATCAATTGATCAAGTTGCTGAAGAACAAACCTTAGCTGTTGTAGCACCAGATAAGGTGGCAGAACATGCGGGAGCTGCTGTTGCAAGAGTAGCGCTTGCAGGGGTAAGTGGAAATCGCGAATTACTACTACAACGCAGTGCGGAAGCTGTAATCGGACTAAATAGGTTTTGGGAAGCTAATGGTATTTCTCCTGCTGAAGTCGGCAAAAAAATATAAAGCTATTAAATTCGTGCATTCATCTTGTTTAAAGTTTTAGACAGCCGCTCAAAACTGTTTAAGTCAGCATTTTGCTTAATAAATTCTTCGGCCTCTTTATACGATCCTTTTTGCAGAAGATAAACCAATTTATACGTCATTTCTTCAATTTCAAAGAAAATTTTTGAAAAATTAGGCCAGGAAATACCTGAATTTACTCCTAATGCGCCGTGAGACAGGTAGGAATTAAGGAGTAGGGAATTCCCAAGAATATGGTTTTGTTTGGAAGCATTCTCTTTGAAAAGCAACCAGTCAGCTAGCATCCAGAGTATATGAATAATAATGATGGCCTCAAGATTATCTTGAGATAATGACCCCTTAACAACCAGGTGCTTACTGTGTTCTATGCCTGATGCAAAACCATTAGCTTCATCCAGCGGGCCATATAATTCTTGCAGTCTTTCCCTTGCTGCTTCGAACCTGTGTAATTGTTTACCCAGCTCGTAAAGAAATATACACCAACGTGTTGCCTCTAAAAGTAATTCCCTGGAATATTTCGATGAGAACCTTTTTTCAAAAATAGTTTGAAAAATTGGGTAGTATAGCTTGTCAAATTTTAATCTGTATTGTGAGGTATAAATTATAGTTTTGGAACCATATTTTAAAGCTGCTGCCAAATCAGCCGGAAAGTGTTGTCCGGAGGAAAGCACATCTGCCGGATATCCTGATATTGCCGTAACAGTTTCAACAAATACACTTACTCCCTTTTTAGCGATATCTGTAGAATGATATTTTCCAGAACTTATTTTTGCTGAACTGTATAAAGTATCTTTGTGCTTTTCTGCAAGTTCTGTATGTTTCATATCTATAATTCCTACATGCGCCTGAAATGATCTTTTAATGAAAAGTGTCCTGTCCAAATGTCTTTCAAAAGGACCGATATTAAAATCTATTTTGGAATTTTTGACGCTTAACCATTGCCTATAAGCCTCTTCATAGCTACCATCAAGCATAGCTCTAGCTTGAGCTCTTAGATAAGACTTAAATGATTGATTTGTACAAACATCCGCAGCTTTTTCTATTTTTTTAGCTATAGGTTCCAAATATTTGGCATAGTGGTTGTGATAGAAGATCGCCTCTAGGCTACCGTTTTTCTCTTCTATAAAAGTAAAGGGCGAAAGTATTTCAGGATTTTTTTTCGCGGCTTTCTCCAGCTGCGCCTTCGTAACTGTTCTAGGGTAAAAACCCTTTTCAAGCTGAAGTTTGTATAACCGAGAAATATCCTTTACTACCTCCTCAAGAATCTTAACTAAAGATTTATCCTCTTGGGATAAATTTGCGTAAATTTTTCTATCAATAGCAAACTTCCGATAAACCATCATTTTATCTCCAATACTTTACATTTATACTTTACAATTGGTGTTGTTACCTCAACTACTTCTCCTTTTTTGGCTCCAACCAAAGCCTGACCTAAAGGTGATTCATTAGAAATCCTTTTTTTGGAAGGGTCTGCCTCCACTCTTCCTACAATGGTAAACTCATCAACTCCGTCATCCATCTCTATTTTGACCGTGGAACCGATCACTACAAAATCTTCAGTATGTTGATTATTGATAACTTTGGCACCCTTTAAAATATTTTCAAGTTCCGAGATACGGCTTTCTGTCATAGCCTGCTCTTCCAAAGCAGCATCATATTCGGAATTTTCAGCTAAGTCCCCATATTCCCTGGCCTGTTGAATCAGTTGCGCAACCTCAGCCCTCTTGGTATTTTTAAAAAATTCAAGCTCTGCTTTGACCTCAGCTAGGCCTTGAGCTGTTAAGTATACTTTTTTTCCTGCCCTATTTGGGCTCTCATTAATTTTAGTCATATAATAAAGCTTTCTCCCTTTGGGAAGAAAGCGATAATTTGAGCAAATTCTACTCCGAATTATCCTGTAATGTCAAACGTTATTCAGTAATAAATCTAACAAACCTCACTCATAAGGTAAAATGGTATAATTTGAGCACGGCGCGTTCGTCTAGTGGCCTAGGACGTCGGATTCTCATTCCGAAAATCACGGGTTCAACTCCCGTACGCGCCACTTAAAGATAGGGTTGTGCAAAAATTTTACTTCTGATACGCTGAATATACCATGCAGCAAGAGGTTAAACCTAAAAAAACTCTCCATCTTAAGATAGTTCTTATTACTATTTTCGCCGCAGCTTCTCCGGCTTTACTGGGATTGTTTATTCAACTATCCGCTTTACTTTATTTTTTTGCAGCAATACTCAGTGCAGCTATAGCTACAATATTTTCATTCTGGATCTTAAAGCCACTAGGTAATCTCATCAAAAGCACGGGTATTTTTTCTGATGGCAATCTTAACCATCGAATTGATATAAGGTCCGGCGATGAATTCGAAGATGTTAGCAACTCATTTAACCTAATGGCAGAAAAACTTTCTAAAACTATTCAGAATCTGGAAAACGATCGGGCAATTGCTGTAGCAGAAAAGGATAAATTTAATGAAATCCTTTCCTCTGTGATAGATGGTATTATTGCCTTAGATTTTAATAAAAACATTATCTTTTTAAATAAGGCTTCACAAGAGCTAACAGGTTTTACTGAAGCAGAAGTCTATGGAAAACCAATAGATCAGCTTGTCCACCTATTTGCAGATCAGGATGAAATTTTATCCAAAACCTACTGCCAGGGAAATTTTAACCAAACTGCTAAACTGATCGGCAAACAAGGCAAGCAAACAAAAATCAATTTAGTAACCACGGAGGTTAGTGGCGGCGTGCAAACCAACTTACATTGCATTCTCATATTACATGATTTATCCCGGGAGGAGGAACTGGAACAAATGAAGTTAGATTTTGTCTCTATGGCCTCTCATGAGCTAAAAACTCCTCTCACCAGTATTGTAGGTTACTTATCCGTATTTTTAGATGAAAGCAGAAATAAAATTCCAAAAGAAAGTTTTGATCTCTTACATAAAGCATTCACCGCTGCTCAACAATTGCAAACCTTAATCCAAAATCTTCTTAATGTTAATAAAATAGAAAGGGAACAATTATCCGTTTCGCCCGAACCAACCGATTATCTTGCCATACTTTCTAAGATAGTTGAGGATTTGCGGGGTCAAGCCACCCAAAAAAGCATTGTTCTTGCTTTAATTCCCCCAACAGAAAGCTTACCCAAAGTCCTTGCTGACCCAATTAGGTTAAGTGAGGTGGTTACAAACTTAGTAGCCAATGCCATAAATTATACAAATCCGGGCGGAAAAGTAGAAATTGCAACTGAAGTTTCTCCTGCCGAAGTCCAAACTGTTATTTCCGATACCGGCATCGGAATACCGAAGGAGGCGCTGCCACATCTTTTTAGTAAATTCTTTAGGGTGTCTAATAGACTGCAGCAGGCGAATAAGGGAACAGGCTTAGGTCTATATATTGCCAAATCAATTATTGAAAAACTCCATGGTAGAATTTGGGTGGAGTCTGAGTTAGGAAAAGGCAGCAAATTCTACTTCACTTTGCCCATTGTCACCCAAAGCGCCGGTATTTTAAATACTACTAAATTTACCTCAGAAGCTTTACAATCCGGGACTTTAAATTATTAGTACAATACTATAGAATAGAATAATATGAATCCAACAGCCAAAAAAATTCTACTGGTAGAAGATGAAGACTTTATCAGAGAACTCTATACCAGACAACTTACAAAAGCCGGTTTCGCGGTTAAAAGCGCAGCTGATGGTCAAGCTGGTCTAGAAACTCTAAAGGCAGAAGTCTTTGATCTACTGCTTTTGGACATCATGTTACCGGGAATGAATGGTTTACAGCTTCTTCGCGAGTTTAAAACCCAAAATCCAACTTCCCCCATGATTACTATACTTTTAACAAACTTAGGTCAAGAAGCTGTTATCAAAGAAGGGTTTGAACTGGGAGCCCAAGCTTATTTAATAAAAGCCTCTTATACTCCGGACCAGGTAGTTAATGAAGTCAAAAATGCACTTTTCGGCGGCGGCCAACCCACCCCTCCTCCAACCCCAACTTCTATATAATAATTAACTAATCAGCTCGTCACAGTACAAAAAAGTGCTCACACGGTTGAGACCGTTAAAAAATTCGGTGTGAAGAAAATATCTATTTTAAGAATGGTACCAGAAGTAAAGCTACAATGTTTACTACCTTAATCATGGGATTAATGGCGGGACCGGCCGTATCCTTATACGGATCACCGACTGTATCACCTGTCACTGCAGCTTTGTGGGCATCAGAGCCTTTACCGCCAAATTTACCGGACTCAATATACTTTTTGGCATTATCCCAGGCAGCGCCGCCGGTGGTCATAGAAACTGCTACAAAAATACCAGTCACTATTGATCCCACCAACATTCCACCTAAGGCCACCGGCCCCAAAACAAATCCCACAATAACCGGAGCTAAAACCGGAATTAAAGCCGGGACTAACATTTGTTTTTGTGCCGAAGCGGTCACAATATCCACACATTTGGCATAATCCGGCTTAGCCTTGCCCTCCATAATCCCCTTAATGGTTTTAAACTGCCTTCTGACTTCTTCCACAACCGCTCCACCTGCTTTACCCACCGCTTCCATGGCAAATGAAGCAAACAAGTAAGGAAGAGCACCACCGATAAAAAGCCCTACCAAAACTTTAGGATCGGACAAAGAAAAAGTAAGTTCTGAACCTTGAACAGAAAATTCCTGGGCGTAAGCTGTAAACAAAACCATAGCTGCCAACGCTGCAGAACCAATCGCGTAACCTTTCGTTACAGCCTTAGTAGTATTACCAACTGCATCCAAAGGATCTGTGACACTACGAACTTTTGAGGGCAAATTTGCCATCTCGGCAATGCCACCAGCATTGTCAGTAATTGGCCCAAATGCATCTATTGCCACCACAATCCCTGCTAAAGAAAGCATTGTCACACCAGCTAAAGCTATGCCATAAAGTCCTGCCAAAAGAAAGCTGGCTATGACTGCCCCGGAGATTAAAATTATTGGCCAAAAAGTGGAACGCATAGATAGTGCCAACCCGGCAATAATATTAGTGGCATGGCCGGTCTTTGAAGCTAAACCTAAATTCTGGACAGGGGAGTATTGTGTACCTGTGTAGTATTCGGTAATAAGAACCATACCTGCCGTTACCACTACCCCGATCAAAGATGCCAAATAAAGGTTAAAAACTGAAAATGCGCCATTACCCTCCATTAAGCTTCCTGTTGCGGGATAAAACAAAATTACACAAAGCACGCCGGTCGCTATCATACCCCTGTAAAGGGCGTTCATAATATTTTTACCGGTTAATTTAACAAATAGAGATCCTACGACTGATGCAAAAATCCCCAAAGATAAAATCAAAAGGGGGAAAGTAACTGCTGATCCGAATCCCGGAAAAAGCAGTTGGCCTAAAATCATGGCTGCAATAGCTGTCACAATATAAGTTTCAAAAATATCCGCTGCCATTCCGGCATCATCACCCACATTATCACCTACATTATCAGCTATCACTGCCGGATTTCTCGGATCATCTTCCGGAATACCGGCTTCGATCTTACCCACCAAATCTGCCCCAACATCCGCACCTTTAGTAAATATCCCTCCACCGAGTCTCGCAAAAACAGAAATCAAAGACCCACCAAATCCCAATCCTATTAAAGATTTTAAATCTCCTCCAGTATACTGATAAAAACCATAAACTGCTGCCAAGGCTAAGCCTACCACTAAAAATCCTGTCACTGCCCCACCTTTGTAAGCTAAGATAAAAGCCTCGGATAAACCTTTTTTGGCTTCCTCTGCAACTCGGACATTGGCCCGGACGGCCACACTCATACCAATAAATCCGGCTAAGGCGGAAAGCGTTGCTCCTATCAAAAATCCGACAGCGGTATTTTGACCTAAGGTAAAATAGATTAGGGCTGCTATGGCAATAGCAACCAATGCCACAACTTTATATTGCCTTTGTAAATATGCGCCGGCTCCGACTTGTATAGCTCCCGCAATCTCTTGCATTTTCTCGTCGCCGGAATCTTTCCTGAGGATTTCAACAATAAGCCACACGCCATAGAAAAGTGCAGCCGACACGCTGGCCCAGATAATTAAATTTATATTATTTGTTATGAAGTCCATGAAAATTTATTGAGGCAGTATCATAGAATTTACACAATAATTACCTATTTAGTCAAGCAGGAAATTTTTAAGCTATATAAACCGGAGGGGGGACCGGGAGTCTTTTGCGGGAAGCCGGTTGAGGAGGCCTGATTAAAGCAACTCGCAGTACATCATCCATGTGTTTGGCAAAAACAAACTTTAGATCTTTTTGCACAAAATCAGGAATGTCTTCCAAATCTTTTTCATTATCAGCCGGGGAAATTATTGTTTTTACTCCAGCCCTATGCGCTGCCAGAATTTTCTCTTTAAACCCGCCGATTTCTAAAACTCTGCCCCGAAGAGTCACTTCTCCGGTCATAGCTATTTCCTTATGTACCGGAATTTTAGTAAATGCCGAAACAATAGCAGTAGTTAAGGAAATACCGGCTGACGGACCATCTTTCGGGATCGCTCCTTCCGGAACATGGACATGCACGTCAACTTTTTGGAAGAACTTCTCCGGCAACCCAAGATCTGCCCAGTGTGATCTAACATAAGACATGGCTGCCTGGCCGGATTCTTTCATTACGTCCCCTAATTGCCCTGTCAAAATTAGGGTACCTTTTCCGGGCATTAAAGTAACTTCAATAAACAATACTTCCCCTCCCGCCTCTGTCACGGAAAGACCTGTCACCATTCCAATCTCATCTTCTTTTTCAGCCAAAATCGGCAAAAACTTAATAGGACCCAGGAATTTATGGATATCTTCAGGGGTTATGACAAATTTCTTAACCTTTCCATTACCTTCAGCTATTTTACGGGCTACTTTTCTGAGGACCGCTGAGGCCTCTCTTTCCAAACTTCTGACTCCGGCTTCCCGTGTATACTCCCTAATAATTGAATAAATTGCCTGATCTTCAAATTCAAGTTGCTTATCAGTCAACCCGTGATTTTGCAACTGTTTTGGCAGTAAGAATTTTTTGGCAATATGGAATTTCTCATCTTCTGTATAACCCGGGTATCTAATAATTTCCAGCCTATCCCTAAGAGCCGGGGGGATAGTATCCAAAATATTGGCGGTGGTAATAAACATCACATTTGAAAGATCATACGGCACTTCCAGATAATGATCGGAAAATCCTTCGTTTTGTTCCGGGTCCAGCGCTTCCAAAAGGGCTGCCGACGGGTCACCCCGGTAATCAGCCCCAATTTTATCAATTTCATCCAGCATAAAAACCGGGTTCGTGGTAGCTGCCTGCTTGATTCCCTGAATTATCCTGCCCGGCATAGACCCAACATAGGTCCGTCTGTGTCCCCTAATTTCTGCCTCATCCCGAATCCCTCCCAAAGAAACTTTAACGAATTTACGGTTTAGGGCTCTCGCAATAGACTTACCGATAGAAGTTTTACCAGTACCTGGTGGCCCCACAAAACAAAGGATTGGGCCTCTCATCTTACCGGCCAGTTTGTAAACAGCCAAATATTCCAGAATTCTTTCTTTGACTTTTTTGAGTCCATAGTGATCTTCTTCCAAGATACCTTCTGCTTTTTTTAGCTCAACCCTAGCACGTCTTTCCAATTTCCAAGGCAAATCCGTTAACCATTCCAAGTAATTCCTAATGTAACCTGCCTCCGGGTTGTAAGAGGACATTTTGGCAAGTCTCCCCAACTCTTTCTTGGCCCGTTCCAAAACCTCTTTTGGCATGCCGGCATTTTTAATTTTTAGCTCAAATTCCTTAATTTCCTGATGCTCCGTATCTGCGCCACCTAACTCTTCCTCGATGCTTTTCATTTGTTCACGCAATATGGCTTCTTTGGTCATTTTGGAAACCCGCTCCTGTGTTTGGGAAGAAATTTTCTGAGAAATTTCCAAAATCCTAATCTCTTTTGCCAAAAGTTCGGACAGCCGTTGCAACCGCTCAGCAGCAGAAACCATCTCTAAAATTTGTTGTTTATCTATAGTTTTAAAATCTATTGCCTGAGCAACAGAATTAACCAATTGGTTGGGATCATCACTATAGGTAAAAAGTGACCAATTGGCAAAATTAGCTGAATCGAAGAAAGGATTGCCACCCAGCTCCAGAAAACGCTTGACTTGTTCCCTGACAGTTCTAACTTGTGCCTCTGTTTGCTCGCTTTTTTCGTAAAGCTCCGGAATTTCTTCTATTTCTGCCTCAAGATATGGATCAACTGTAGTAAAGTTTTTAAGATAAACTCTGCTTAACCCTTCTGCCTGCAAAGTATATTCACCTTCAGGATTTTTAACCACCCTTCTTATCAAACACACTGTGCCAACTTTATAAAGATCTTTTTCGCTGGGATCCTCAATTTTGCTGTTTTTTTGGGTCACAAAAACAATTAACTTATCAGAATTCCATGCTATATCCAGAGCAGCTTTAGATTTTGGTCTGCCGGAGATAATAGGAACTGAATTGCCCGGAAAAATAACCGTATCGCGAAGGGGCCCCACAGGCATAGTTGGTTTAAGTTTTAGAGGTTCATTCAGGATTGGTTTTACAAAATCTGCCATAGGTTTTTCCTATAATTAGCACTTTACTACTACAAGTGCTAAAAGTCAATACCCCTTTTTGCTAAAATCCCTTTCTGGTAAGGGTGTTTTATCTCCTTCATTTCCGTTACCAAATCCGCTAGCGCAATTAATTTCTTTGGCGCATGGTGGCCTGTTAATATTAAATCTAATCCCTTAGGTTTGTCAGTAATTAACATAACAACTTCTTTAAGTGGCAATAGCTTTGATGAAACTGCGCCTACTATCTCATCAGCTACCACAACATCCCATTTGTTAGATTTTACTTCCCTTTTTAATAAGTTTAGTGTATCTAAAGCAGCTTTTTTATGTTCAGTAAGGGGCAGCTTATCCCCTAAAATTTTAACAAACCCCTTACCTCCCTGGATAAATTTAACAAAAGGAGACAGGAGTTTAACACCAGCAAGTTCACCTGTGTGCCATATTTTACCAAATTGTATTATTAAGCACTTTCTTTCATACCCAACAGCCCTAAGCACTAAACCCAAAGCTGCAGTCGTCTTCCCTTTCCCTTCACCGGTATAAATAATAACCAACCCTTTCCCTTCATGCATGGGCTCATTTTAACACAGGATAGAAGCTAAATATTCGGTCTAACAAAATTAACACATGGAATACCCACAGGAATGACACTTTTTGCAGCCTTCTTCCATGACGAAGGAAGCGCTGCCGCATTCCGGGCATAAGTCTGCCTGAAGATGAGCTAGAGTATTCACCACCGGATCAGGACTTTCTGTCAGATTCAAAGGTAATGTTTCTACAGACTCTTCACTTACAGAAGTCTCTGCCAAATCCTCAGCCAAAACTTTGGCAATAGCATCTGCCAGACTTTGCACCCGATTTTTCCCAAAACCTACAGATGATGCCCCTCCAATCCCCCGCAGTTGCCCGACAATTTTTAAAGCCACTGCTTTCGGATCTGTCTCCTTTGCCCCTCTTGCTAACCGGAGAGACAAAGATACTAACCTTCCCATCGCTTCCGCATCTGCCATAGTGTGCATTCCGGCCCGTCCCACAGTCACAAATACCTCAAAAGGTTGGCCACTCAAGTCTCTGTTTACTGTAATAAAAGCCTCCCCCACTGGTGTCGAAACTTTATAAGTCCGACCCCGAAGAATCATCGGCCGCTCTGCTACCGGAGCTGCCGGATCTTCTTTGCTTTTGCTCAAACTCGAGGAAACATTTAAAACCTGGGTCGACTTGGAGCCATCCCGGTAAATTGTAATCCCATTGCAGCCCGTTTCATAAGCCATTTTGTAAGCCAGTGCCACATCGTCACGGGTAGCAGAGTTTGGTAGATTGATAGTTTTGGATACCCCATTATCAGTGTAAGCTTGAAAAGCTGCCTGCATTTTGACATGCCAGATTGGGTCAATTTCCTGAGCTGTCACAAAGACTCTTTGCCACTCCTCAGGTACGCCGGAAACACCAGTCACCGAACCGTGCTCTAAGACCTTAGCTGCCAAATCATCAGTATAAAAACCTTCCCGCTTGGCAATATCGGTAAATGTTTGATTGGCAATGGTTAAAATCCGATATTCATCCCCCTTGGCTTTGGCTTTGTGGATATAGGCCAGGGCAAATACCGGCTCAATCCCGGATGAACAATCACCGATGATAGAAATTGTACCTGTGGGAGCAATAGTGGTAATGGTGGAATTTCTGATTTTCTTTCTACCTACATAAGCCGCCGACTCGGGCCTATTTTTAAAAGCTTTTGCCTCATGGTCAGCATAAATGGAGCTCTGCCAGTTTGGGAAAGGACCACGAACGGTTGCCAGCTCCTCTGATTTTTTATGGCCTTCCTCATTTATAAATTTCATTATTTTTTCTGCCAGTTCCAGTGCCTCGTCAGAGTTATACGGAATTTTCAATTTAAAGAGCATATCGGCAAATCCCATCACCCCTAAACCAATTCTCCGGTTTTTGTGTACTTCATCATAAATTTGCTTTAGGGTAAAGGGATTGGTTTGGACTACATTATCCAAAAAGTGCACTGCCACTTGAGTCACCTTTCTTAAGCCTTCAAAGTCCACACCGGATCCATCTGCTAGAACAAATTTGCCTAAATTAATAGAGCCCAGATTACAAGCATCCCAAGGGGCTAGTGGTTGCTCTCCGCATGGATTTGTACTTTCAATAGTTTCCAGCTTTGGGATAGGGTTGGCAGGGGAATCATTAATCCTGTCAATAAAGATCAGTCCCGGATCACCTGTTTTCCAGGCCCGTTCAATTATCTCATCAAAAACTTCCCGAGCATTAAGCTTTCCCACCACTTCTCCGCTAGGTGGAATAACCAATTCATAGTCGCTGCCTTCCTCTACTGCTTTCATAAACTTATCAGTGGCAGCCACAGAAATATTAAAATTGGCAACTTGCTTATCCAAAAGTAAAGTCTTTACATAGTCTCTTGCGTCGTCATCTGGAAGAAGCGGAGCAATCCGCTCATATACCGGTTTATTTAAATCATCTAACTCTGCCTTGCAGCGGATAAATTCCAGGATATCCGGGTGATCTACCCGCAAAATTCCCATGTTGGCTCCCCGCCTGGTACCACCCTGCTTAATTGATTCTGTCGCCGCGTTAAATACCCGAAGAAATGAAACAGGCCCGGATGCCACACCGCCGGTGGTATTGACAATACTGCCGGCCGGGCGAAGCCTCGAGAAAGCAAATCCGGTTCCCCCACCTGTTTGATGGATAAGCGCGGCATATTTTATCGAATCAAAGATTTCCGGCAGGGAATCCCCTACAGGGAGAACAAAACAGGCTGAATATTGCAAACCGTTTTGCTTGCCTGCATTCATGATAGTAGGGGAATTAGGTAGAAATTCCTGGCGCACCATCATGGTATAAAAAGTCTTGGCTAACTCGGTAATATCTTTTGGCGATACCCCAAAATCAAAGTCCCCCGAGGCAATGTCATAGGCGATGTGCCAAAACCTCTCAGAGACAGTTTCAACCACTTCTAAATTTCCGCCTTTTAACAGGTATCTTTCCTGTAAGATTTTATTAGAACTTTCGGAGAATGTGGGTTCCGGCAAACTAACTGGCATCTCAGGTATTTTCTTGTAACGGGACTTAAATCTTGTTTCAAAAGTCCGCCCATTTATCCCTAAATCAGTGATTCTATGTTCACCGTTGCTCTTTTTCGGCCTATTTCTTGGAACGGAAACAACTTGAGATATAGCTTTTGTTTTTTTGTTTTTCATCGTAGTGTGTCTATCTCCCTTTTAAAATCTTTTGGGTCAGAAAAGGTACGATATACGCTGGCAAACCGCAAATAGGCAATTGAGTCTATTTTCTTTAGTTCTGACAGAACCCATTTCCCCAGATCCTGGGAAGGGATTTCCTGCAAGCGCTTCTCCCGAATCCGGCCCTCTATTCTATCAAGTATATTCGGAACCTTGTCAATCCCCGGTAAAACGGTTGGCGCACTTTAAACACTCGCGCCGCCTTCTGATTTCTCCACGGCTATCGACCGATCTTTTATCAACAACTTTGCTTAAATTACTTTGACAAAACGGGCATTTCACAAAACTAATTGTAGCATAGCATGTTGATATCTTGAAGTGTCAATATACAATATATTGTGTGATTTATTGGATAACCACTTTTTGCATCACGTCTCCGATAGCTATCTTTTCTACCACATCCATTCCGCCGGTGACAGCGCCAAAAATAGTGTAGTTAGGGGGTAGCGGAGTATCTTTTTTTA
>CAZAZW010000001.1:176746-271671 GCA_964489875.1 uncultured Gammaproteobacteria bacterium
GTCCGGAATTGGCCATTGCAACTACACCTTTAACATAAGCTTTTGTTACGGGCTCATCGGGAAACTGATAGCCGGGTCCACCTCTTCCTGTACCTTCAGGATCACCACCTTGGACTACCCAATCTTCTACCCGATGAAAAGTTAGCCCGTCATAAAAACCGTTTGCCGAAAGTAAGATAAAATTAGAAGCAGCCATAGTTGCCTCCGGGTAAATCTTAAGTTGGATTATCCCTTTATTAGTTTGAATTATGGCCTTTTTATTCTCTAAAACATCTGGTTTTAGCGTTCCCGGAAATTGTGAGAGTTTTTTGTTTTTAGCTAAAGGTAGCTCCGCTTGGGATTGACCATTAGCCGGTGCAGGAGTTTTGGTCAACAGAAAATCTAGGGTTGCAGGGGAAGGAGAAGGAGTAACTACCACATTACTAACATCTTGTTTAAATCTTGAAACAGTAAAATAAATCCCCGCTCCAAAAATAAAAATAATTAAAAGCAATCCTAAAACTTTCTGATTGGTAAACATCTGCCCCCATTGTATACCACCAAAAATAAATTAAGGCAAGTTGCAGAAGTTAAACTTTTACGCTTACGCTCGCTTAAGTAGAGTAAAAAAATCTTGTTTTGAACCTTCACGACCACCCTTTTTAAGAAATTCTCTCAATTTTTTTTTCTTTAGGCTGCTGCTTCTTCACTTTGCTTTTTAGTTGGATCTGTCTTATCTACTTCCTCTTTAGTATAACCCAATAAAGGCAATGCAATATCTCTTAAATAGATACTCATTACTATAAAAATAAATTCTATATCAAAACCCTCTTTATAAGCAAAATCTTTAAACGGTGTAAATCTATCTTCGTTTTGAAGGCTTTCAACAACTTCCCTCGCATAGACCTGAACATCATAAGCAGATTTTGGATTTTTATCTTTTATTTTTTTTACAAGTTCTTCTTGGTTTTCTAGTACAAACTTATTAGAGCCACTCCTACTCAATATGTCCTCACCTTTTTCATTAAGAGAAAGAGGGCTTTTTCTTTTAGTAAGTGAGGTAGCGAGATTTTGTGTTCTCTCATCCAGTTTCGTACTACATTCAGTTAACTGTGTGGACATTTCTTTGTATTCCTTTTTAAGAGTCTCTATCTCCTTTTCTAAAGTATCTACTTTATGCTTGTATTGTCCTATCCACAGAAAAGCGACTACCAGAGCAGAAATAGTAGCAATAATAACTGTAATAATAATATTTACAAGCTCAATACTCACTGGCATTATTCTATCATAGAATACCAAAAATAAAACATCATCACTTCAATGTAATAATTCCGCAAGGAATACTATATTCCTTGTCTTGACGGTATAGGTACGCTATTTTGTTATCTTAAATATATATTGCATTAATCCTTTTCACGATCAAAAATGCTTAATAAATATGCAAGTCTATAAAGCTGTTAAAATTATTCAGAAGGCTATCTTCTATTTTAAAATTACTGCCGCTATATTATTAATAGTAATCGGTATAATACCGATTCTATCTTGGAAACTACAGATTGCAATTAAACAATGGTAATTATGTAATGGGCGAAGTAGCTTACCTATACAAAAGAGTAGCAAAATGCAGAATTAACCCTATAATTAACTTTATCATGGATAAGTTTACATCCAAACAACGAAGTTATACAATGTCAAGAATTAGGGGAAAGAATACTAAACCCGAGCTTTTACTCTTTCAGAAGTTGGAATCACTGGGGATAGAGTTTGAAAAACATTCAAAAATGTTGGGTAACCCCGATGCTACCTCCCAATCTAGTAAATTAGCTATCTTTATTGATGGGGATTTTTGGCATGGACGTGATTACTTACGAAGAAGGAATACGCTCCCACAGTATTGGGTAGAAAAAATCGCAAGGACTATGAAACGTGATAAGAGGTACACCCGGCTTCTAAAGAAGGAGGGGTGGAAAGTAATTAGGGTTTGGGAGCATCAGATATTGAATAACCCTGAAAAAGTTATTATAAGGATACAAAAATACTTAAAAAAATAAAGTTTTTAGTGTATGATTTCCCCCATCTATAGTGTATATTTGTAATATGAATAATGGAACAATAGAAGGCACAAAAGAATCAGTAGATGAATTTATTATTAAACTTGCCCAAAAGGTCAAAGGTATCGGTGGTGCAATAGCAGGGTCATTAGCTACAGACTTTGAGGGCGACTTAGAGGGTTTCTTAAATGCAGATATCGAAAGGTTTACTCGAATAAAGAAATCAAATAGACAAGCTATCCTGACCCCCGAACAGACCATAGAACTCATTGAAATAAAACAGATATACCCTAAGGGAAAATCCATACAAGAGATCTGGGTTTTTCATTTAGGAAGAGAGTTTTTAAAATCACAAGTTGATATGGTTACCTCCTTGTCGTTTGAAGACTTCGACATAAATCCTTTGCTTGCTAAAGCACTAAACTTAGATACTGCACGTAAAGTTATTGCTTTTAATGTATACCAGACAATTACACGATCGGTTGTAACTTCTTGGGGCGATACCGTCCAATCGATAGCCAAGTTTGCAGGGTGCAAAGACAATGACTATATATTAGAAGGGAAGACTGGGATGAATTTTGATTTAGTTAAATCCATAGGTAATGTAGATCATTATATTCAAGTAAAGAGCGGGCCAAATACCATGAATGTGGGCATGGTGACTAGTCTAAATGAAGCTATAGAAAAAATAGAGGGTGAAAAACCAAGGTCAAAAGGGATGTTGGGTATGACATACGGCACAAAGAAGAGAATCTCAGCCCAGATAATGGGGAATCTAAAGAATGCCAACGACAGAATGCTTATTGGACGCGAGTTGTGGGATTTTATAAGCGAAAAGAAGGATTTCCACAAGGATCTATTCACCCTCTTAGACCAATCTTCACAAGGAATACTCAATAAAAGCTTCATAGAGTTGATTGAGGCAAAAATTGAAGAGTTGGAAGATACATGGAAAAGTAAATTTCCAAGCCTAAGCGTAGATGAAGTGTTGGAAAAATACATATGAGCACAAGGAAAATAGCTAAGAAACTAAAGGCAATATCTCTATTTACCGGTGCAATGGGATTAGATCTCGGTATAGAAAAAACGGGGTTCGAAATCCTAGCCTGTGTCGAGAATGACGAATCATGCGTGAAAACAATAGAGTTAAATCGGCCAGGATTGAAAATATACCCAGATGATATAAATCTTGTTGACCCGAACAAAATCTTATCCGACCTTAATCTCTCACCAGGAGACATAGATTTAGTAGTAGGAGGCCCTCCATGCCAACCATTTAGCACTGCTGGCAAAAGACGAAGTTTTGACGACTTCAGAGGCAATGTAATCATTAGGTTTGTGGATTATGTACGAATTATGAAGCCTAAATACTTTATTTTGGAGAATGTAAGGGGCATTTATTCAGCTAAGTTGACGAATACTCCTCCAGAATACCAAGAGTATAAACATATAGAAAATACTCCCGGAAGTGTCGTTTATTTCCTGTATAAAGAGTTCCAAAAAATAGGTTACTCTATAAGTTTCAACTTGTTTGACGCATCACTTTATTCTGTACCCCAAAAAAGGGAAAGGTTTATTATGTTCGGTACGCTCTCCAAAATACCTGTCCCTCTTCCGAAACCCACTTCCCCAGATAAACCCAAAACGTTAAAAGATGCTATCGGGAAAATCCAAAACAAGAAACAAACGTTCATACAACTGAGAGAAAACCATATTAAGTATCTAAAGATATTAAAAGGAGGTCAGAATTGGAGGGATTTACCGAAGGGAATTCAAGCTGAGGCCATGGGTAAATCTTATCTTTTGAGTGGGGGGAAAACTGGTTTTTATAGAAGATTATCATGGGATAAGCCTGCCCCAACACTTGTAACCCACCCCGCTATGCCTGCGACAATGTTGGTTCACCCGAACGAAATGAGACCTCTGAGTATAGAAGAATATACGTTGATCCAAATGTTCCCCAAGAGGTGGCTCTTTTCAGGGAATTTGGTATCTATATATAAACAAATAGGCAATGCCGTTCCTGTTAGATTAGGTTATGTAGCTGGAATGGCAATCATCAATCATATGGAAGGCAAGATCAATGAAAACCACCATGAAGGTTCAGCGTCACGGTATCGTAAGACTTCTGATCATGAGTTTATCAGAGACTTTGAACGACAACATATTAACCACAAAAGTATACAATTAAGTACATTAGAGAATACTCTAATCGCATATAACGGAGGCTAGATTCTACCTTACCTTTTCCTCATGTGTTTGAATATTTCGATCTGTCTAAGTCTTTTTTCTGCCTGCTCACGGGTTGGATAAGTCCCCATATTCCTACCACTTTCCGCCACCACTCTGTAACCTTCCTTAACTTTGACGATCATACTTTCAGCATACCCCTACCTAAAACTTTTTTCCACTGTTTCAAATCTCCCACGGCCGTGGCATAAATGAAACAATTTAATTGCCTAATTTCCCAAAACTATAATCCAACAACTCTCTGGCTTCATCTCTCCTGTCCCCTGATCCCAAGAGTACCCCTACTACTTCATAACCATTTTTTCTGGCCAAAGTTATTAAAGTAAGTCCTGCCTCAGGAGTGTAACCGGTTTTGAATCCCACAACACCAGGGTAAGTGGTCAACAGGTTTATTCCGGAATACATATCATAATCCTGATGTTCTTCTGTTTGCGGCAGGTAAATATGTTCTGTCTTTGATATCTCTACCGCTTCCGGGAAACGGCGGATTAAATACCTGGTGAGAACTACCAAATCATAAGCTGTGGAATATGAACTTCCGGAATCCTCATCAAGTCCTGTAGGATTTGCAAAATAAGTATCCTTCATTCCCAGTTGCTTTGCCTTATCATTCATCAGCTTTAGGAATTCATCCCTACTGCCTGTTGTCCCTTCTGCCAAAACTTCTGCCGCGTCATTGGCCGATATTAGAAAAATTCCAGCCAAAAGCTCTCTCAAAGTTAATCTTTCACCTGCAATCAGCAACATTTTATCCGGTTCCATGTCGGCCGCCCTCTGGCTGACCAAAAATTTATCATCTATATTTTTGTGTTCCAAAGCTATAAGTACTGTCATTACCTTAACTAAAGATGCAATCGGCAGTTTCTCGTGAATCTTTTTTTCATAAAGCACTTTTCCCTCCTTGGTATCCGCAAATATGGCTGCTTTAGCGCTAATTTGCAGCGCATTCAACTCTTCCTTTACTTCTTTAGGAAACCACTGGGTGATTCCTAAAACATTTGCCTGCTTCGGTCTTGGAGAAATCAACTGGAAATCTTTCTTGTCTAGAATAATAATTATTAACACCGCCGAGAAGAGAAAACCTAAAACCAGAACTAACGAGATTACTTTTCTCATGTGATTTTTTATCTTACTTGAAATTCCCCCTTGACGTCCATATCAAGTTTCCCTCACAATTAAATTAAGCTTAGACGGAAAGCGTAAATCCTTGATATGTTACACCGTCTACTGCCTCTCTTAGCCATAATTACCCTTCTTGGCTTTGTAATATTTAACTTCCAATCAATCAGACGGACAGTAGCCTACAAATTAAATATCTCGGGGGATCCTACCACCTCTTGTTGTAACACCGATCTGGTGGCAAAATCAGATGGAAATTTCGACGAGAACGCCTCTGTAGCAGTCTTTAACAATAAAGTCATTGACTATCCGAAGACATCTTTAGCTTACAGTCTCGCACAAGAAATAGCCAAAAAGTCTAATCCTGATTCGGATACAGCAGTTTTAGGAACCACAAACGACACTGGTGAGGAAAAATGGATTGATGTTTCTTTAGCTGAACAAATCTTAAGAGCTTGGGAAGGAAATAAGCTAGTAATGGAATTTCCCATCTCTTCAGGTTTATGGTCTCCTACTCCAAAGGGAACCTTTAACATCTGGTATAAAACCCGCAGCCAAAAGATGGAAGGCGGTTCAACAGAGCTTGGCACTTATTACAACCTTCCTAATGTTCCCAATAATATGTTCTTTTATAAAGGCTATGCTATCCACGGGGCCTATTGGCACAACAATTTTGGCCATCCCATGAGTCACGGCTGCGTTAACTCTCCGCTTGCTTCAGTTGCAAAGCTTTTTGCCTGGGCTGGACCGGTTGTTCCGGAAGGACAAAATGCAGTTAGAGCCACTGCCGAAAATCCTGGCACCCGCGTAGTTGTCCGTTAACCTGGGATTTTGGAGATATACTCTGCTACCTTTAAGGCGGTTTTTGCGCCTTCCCCTGCCGCAATCACAATCTGCTCACCCGCTTGATCATTAATATCTCCGCAAGCAAAAATACCCGGCACCGAGCTGGCACCAAACTGGTTGACTTTAATCTCTCCTTTCTCATTTTTCTCTGTTAACTTATCAAACGGTGCCGAAGGGATCCAACCGATTTCAATAAATACTCCGGAAACCGGCAAAATCTGCTCTTCCCTAGTTAACTTATCCCTAATCTTAATCCCTCCCACTGACGCTTCACCTAAAATTGCCACCGCCTCATGATCATTTAAAACTTTCACCTTTTCGGAAGAAGTAACATTTTTCATTAAAACCTCATCACCTCGGAGGGAATCAGTAATGTTTATTATCGTGACAGAACGCACAACTTTTATTAGTGAGAATGCTGCATCCAAGGCGCAATTCCCTCCGCCTACCACAACCACATCCTTATCCTTAAAAAAGGGAGAGTTATTGGTGGCACAAGTACTTACCCCCTTACCCAAAAGTTCCTTTTCCCCGGAAATCCCGAGCATCCGGGGAATCCTTCCGGAAGCTATAATTACGGTTTTTGAGTGAAATTCTTTTCCGTCAGCTGTCTTAACTAAAAAATTTGGAGTTGCTCCGGATATATCAATCACTTCTATCCCTTCTTTTACCCAAAGCCCGCTACCATCAAAGCTCAAGAGCTCTGCTTTAAATTTCCTGGCCAGCTCTTCACCTGAAATCATGCTGTATCCCGGATAATTTTCTACGTCCCCTGAAAGAGCTGCTTGCCCTCCGATATTCTTGGTTAACATTAAAACTTTTAAATTTTTTCTGACCGCATAAATTGCTGCAGTAATCCCCGAAGCTCCTCCACCAATAATAATTGTGTCAAAAATATCGGGCAGATTTTGGTCCATAAAAATATGTTACCATAATTTTATGTCCCTAAAGGATGATCTACATAAAATAGTTGAAGGTGAAGTTTTCGATGATAGCGAAACTTTAACAATTTACAGCAAAGATGCCTCTTTTTTTCAGATTCAACCCCAAGCAGTTATATATCCAGAAAATGCTGAGGATATTAAAAAATTAGTTAAATTTGCAACAGACAATCCTGGGGAGCATTTATCCTTGACTATCCGCTCCGGCGGCACTGATATGTCCGGAGCCGCCATCAGCGACTCCCTGATTTTAGATATGACCAAACACTTTAATAAAATTTTGAAGATTGATCAGGACTCTGCCGTTGTGCAGCCGGGAGTTTTCTACCGGGATTTTGAGCCGGAAACCTTAAAAAAAGACCTATTGCTGCCAATTTATCCTGCCTCTCGTGATCTGTGCACTTTAGGGGGGATGGTTAATAATAATTCAGCAGGGGAAAAGACGCTAATTTTTGGCCAAACGGAAAAATTTGTCCAATCCTTAAAGGTAATCCTTTCCGACGGAAATGAATATACATTTGAACCATTGAGTAAAGATGAGTTGGATAAAAAAATTGCTCAAAAAAACTTTGAAGGGGAGATTTACCAAAATATGTATAAATTAGTTACTCAAAATCAGGAGTTAATTAAATCTGCAGAACCAAAAGTATCCAAAAACTCTGCCGGTTATTTGCTTTGGAAAATCTGGGACGGACAGACTTTCGACCTAAGCAAACTGATCTGCGGAGCCCAAGGCACCCTGGGCATAGTCACTGAAACCAAATTCAGGCTAATCCAACCAAAAAAACACACTAAACTGTTGGTAATGTTCCTTTATAACCTAAGTCATGTCGGTGAAATTGTGGAAGAAGTCTTAACATTTGCCCCCGAGAGCTTTGAAAGCTACGATGACCAAACTTTCCGATTTGCTGTAAAATTCTGGGCAGAACTTCTTCATGTTATCCACCCCAAAAACTTGCTGACACTCGCTTGGAATTTTATTCCGGAAGCCTACATGACTCTACAACATGGTTTTCCTAAATTAATTCTGCTGGCTGAATTTACCGGAGATAGCGAAGAAGAGGTAGCCGGAAAATGTTTGACGGCACAAAAAGCTATTAAACATTTCCATGTCAAATCCAGGATGACTCGGGACGAAGATGATGAGAAAAAATATTTGACTGTGAGGCGGGAAAGTTTTAATTTATTCCGCCACCATGCTGGAAATAAAAGAACAGCTCCCTTTATTGATGATGTTGTAGTAGAGCCTCGCTTTTTGCCGGAATTTTTGCCTAAACTCCAGCATATATTAAAGCCTTATAAAAAATTTATGACCTACACCATTGCCGGCCATATCGGCAATGGCAATTTTCATATCATTCCTTTGGTAGATATGAAGGACCCCCGAGTCATCCAGGCTATTCCGGAGTTATCTAAAAAAGTATACAACCTGGTTTTTGAATATAAAGGTTCCATGACAGCTGAACACAACGACGGCTTGGTCAGAGGACCATACCTTGAACTAATGTACGGCAGAAAAGTCTATGAACTGTTTAAAGAAGTTAAAAAAATCTTTGATCCCAAAAATATCTTTAATCCTCACAAAAAGGTAGATGCCACTCTGGAGTATTCCTTAACCCATCTGGTAAAAAGTTAAATCTCTTTAGCTATAATTTTAGAGTTCTGTTTCAATCTTTCCTGTATTTGGTTCAAGGTTAAAAGTCCGGCTTGGGGACCGATTTGCTCTACTACTGCCGCCCCATTAGCTGCCCCCCACCTCATAGCCTCTGACAATTCCTTGCCGTGAAAGAGCCCGGCCAAAACTCCTGTAGCATACGCATCTCCTGCACCAGTCATCTCTACCAGCTCTGCTGGGAAAATTCCCAAATGATAGTATTTTTCCCCATCAGAACCAAAAGATCCTTCTCCTCCATCAGTGATAACCACCATTTTTGGACCTAAACTTAAAATTCCTCTGAGCAATTTTTTGACAGCAATATCTTCTGTATCTTTATGCCCTAAAATTCTCTTTGCTTCCTCTTTATTTACAATAAAAAGTTCAGTCAGTGATAGAAGTCTGGGATTTTTCTTAATTCCTACTTTAATCTGATAAGTTCCGGGGTTATAAAGTAAATTGCACCCAGTTCTTTCTAAATATACTGTTAATTCACTCAGTAAATTAGACTCGGTAAAAGATGGAGAAATAGAGGTAAAATATAGCCATCTTGAGGCGTCCAACTCCGGCAATCTATATTTCCAGGGTTGATGATAAACAAAAATTGTTCTTTCTCCTTTAAAGTTTAGTACTGTGGATAGATTAGATTCCATCCCTTCGTTCGCAACCACATACCTGGTACTTACCCCTTCCTCCTTAAACTTATCTATAATTTGTTTACCTGAAGTGTCAAACCCTATATTTGCATAGATGGCACTGCTCAGTTTCAACCTGGCTCCCCCCACGGCATTATTGGCAGCATTTCCAGCAACTAGATGAACAAATTTATCAACAGAGATCTTATCCCCATATTCCACACATAACATACACTCAGTCTTGTTTAAATTACATCTAATCTCAGCATCATGAATTTGTACAAAATTATCAATAGTAACATCACCAATGGATATTAGATCAAACATAGATTGCAAAAGCAGCGAAGTCACAAGCAACCAAAAAATGTTGTTTGTTTTGTGCTATTTCACCTTAATGATTTTAGTCTATGTCATTCGCAAAACAAACACAAGTGAGTAAGTCTCTACCGTACGAACGCTTTTTTGTGCTGTGACGAGCTGATTAATCAACAAAGATTGCTGTATAACCTGATTTTTTAATGGTTTCCAGGATTAAACTATCTGATACTTTGTCCGAATCAAACTCTACTTCTGTTTCTGCTTTAGCATAAGAGGTGCTGGAAGATTTAATCCCCGGGAGATCCTCTAAATCCATATCTATGGTTAGAGCGCAGGAAGAACAGTGCATGCCGGTAATTTTAAATTTCTTTTTATCCACTTTATACCACCTCCATAATTATATAATACATCCCCATTGAACAAGTACCGACTATTTTACCTTTTTGCTCCGGAGTAAACTCAATTGTGCTGGTAGTATTCGGGCCTAAATTTCTGGCAATACCCAAACTGGGAATCCTAAATGAAGAGGCACAACCTAACCTACTTCCGGTGGTTAAATTAAGTTGTACAGGCACACCGACTCTAAGTTGAACATAGCTCGGGCTATACCCATTTGGTAAAACCTGGACATTAACTTGCTGAATGCCATTTGCAGCTAACGAGCTGTTCTGCTGCTTAACTGCTCCTCCACTCAAATCTATCTGAATAGGAGAGTTATCAGCAATTGTTTGCAAAGTAACAGGGGATCCTGCCACTACTAATGCTCCGTTTAAAGAAGTTATCCCTAAATACAAAACTGCTACCCCTGCTAGTTTTAAAAATTTAGTCCTAAAGGCATCTCCCAAAACTGTAGTCAAAAACCCCAGGCCAAAAAAGAGCGGGGAAGTGCCTAAAACAAATACTCCCATGATAGCTGCTCCCAATAGCGGACTGCCAGAAGAGATAGCCAAAGCCTCCATAGCCAAAGTAGTCCCACAAGGAATAAAAATTGTCATCACTCCTAAAAAGGCTGGGGCAAACAAATCTTTGCTTCTGGATTGGTTTCTGACCATCTTAGCTAAAAACTTGGGTGGCTGGATAATCACATACCTAAAAATTGGGTGGACATTTAATAAATTCATGGCCACCAAAATCATGTATATAGCAGCTGCAATCTGCATTACCACCCTGGCACCATCAGATAAAGATAAAGCTGAACCAAAGCTGCCTAAAATAAAACCTAAAATTAAATAGGCAATAAATTTGGTAGTCAAAAAAGCTAAGGTCGGCCAGATATTGTGCCTACGGTTGGCACCTGCTCTAATATCTTCCTCTTCGCGTGCGGCAATTGTAGACGCTAGTAACCCACCTTGCACCGCCATGCAAGATACTCCTCCCACTGTTAAACCGGTTAGAAAAACAACCCACAAATCCATAAAGTATTATTGTATTAAATTCTCGCCCTTTTAAGAAGCAGTGAATTACTGACCACCGATATTGAACTCATGGCCATTGCCGCAGAAGCAAGTACCGGACTCAGTAAAATCTGAAATAGAGGATACAAGATTCCCATAGCAACAGGTATAAGGATAATATTATACCCGAAAGCCCAGAAAAGGTTAAGTTTTATTGTCCTCATGGTTTTTTTAGATAAATTTATGGCCACAGCTACAGAAGCTAAATCTTTATTAATCAAAGTAATATCACCTGCTTCAATTGCCACATCTGTGCCTGAACCCATGGCAATCCCCACGTCTGAGGCAGCCAGTGCCGGAGCATCATTAATCCCATCTCCCACAAACCCAACTTTTTTGCCACTCTGTTGCAGCTTTCTTACTTGTTGTTCTTTTTCATCAGGTAAAACTTCTGCTAAGATAGCTTTTATACCAACTTGTTTGGCAATGGCTTCTGCCGTCCTCTTGTTATCCCCTGTCAGCATCACTACTTCAATTCCCATCTTCTGCAGCTTTTTCACAGCCTGTTGAGCGGAATCCTTAATGGTGTCTGCCACCGCAATTAAACCAGTAAGTTTTCCATCCACTCCCAACATCATCACAGTTTTTCCTTCAGTTTCCAGTTTTTCAACTTCCTTTTCATTAATTTCAATCTTTTCTTGCTGCATCAATCTTCTATTACCCAGAACCACCTTTTTTCCTCCAATCAGACCTTCCACTCCATGCCCCGGGATAGCCTTGAATCTACTCACACTTAAAAACTTAATTTTTTCCTCTTCGCCTTTTTTAACAATTGCTTCTGCCAAAGAATGCTCCGAACCTTTTTCCAGAGAAGCCGCCACCGGTAATACATCACCCACTACATCCGTTACTTCCGGCTTACCTTTAGTTAAAGTCCCGGTCTTATCAAAAACTACCGTATTAATTTTATGGGCGGTTTCCAAACTTTCGGCATCTTTGATCAGAATCCCCCTCTCTGCCCCTAGCCCTGTTCCTACCATAATGGCAGTCGGAGTAGCCAACCCCATGGCGCAAGGACAGGCAATAATGAGTACTGCCACCATATTAAGCATGGCAAACAAGAATGCAGGTTGAGGACCAAAAATATACCAAACCACAAATGTGGCAATCGCGAGCATTATCACCACCGGTACAAAGTAGGAAGAAATCAAATCTGCCAGTCTTTGGATAGGCGCTTTTGAGCTTTGGGCTTCTTCCACCAGTTTGATAATTTGTGAAAGCAAAGTATCTCTGCCGACTTTAGTCGTTTTAAAAGTAAAAGTACCGGTTTTGTTTAAAGTGGCCCCTACTACGCTATCTCCTCTAGCTTTATCAACAGGGATACTCTCACCCGTCACCATTGACTCATCAATACTGGATTCCCCTTCTAAAATTTCTCCGTCAACCGGAATCTTCTCACCCGGTCTTACTCTAATCACATCTCCTACCACCACTTCAGAGATAGGAATATCTACTTCTTTGCCGGCTCTTACCACTCGGGCAGTTTTGGCTTGTAAACCAATTAACCTTTTAATCGCCTCGGATGTTCCAGCTTTGGCTCTGTTTTCAAAATAGCGGCCCAACAAAATCAAACCAATAATAATAGTAGAGACATCGAAATAAGGCATCGGGTCAATGCCGACTTTTTGTACTACCTGAGGTAGAATTGTCACAAAAGCAGAATAGCCAAAAGCTACCGTGGTGCCTAAAGCTACCAGTGTATCCATATTGGCAGTCCTGTTTCTAAGGGCAGGGATGGTGGCCCGGTAAAATTCCAGACCCACCCAAAATTGGACCGGGGCAGCCAAAATAAGCTGCAGGGAAGCCGGCATTCCCAAAAACACTCCACCTACCACGAGTCCTCCTAAAATTAGACTAAATACCACCTTATTGCGTAAACTCTTAAGTTCTTTCTGCTTTTCCTCTTTCCGCTCATCTTCGGTTCTCACTTTTTGTTCCAATTCGGCTCTGTAACCCACACCCGAAACTGCGGAAGCTAAATCTTGATCACTGACTTGATTACCATCATAAACCACACTGGCTTGTTCAGTGGCCAAATTGACCGTAGCAACAGATACACCTTCCACTCTGGAAAGCGCCCTCTCAATCACCCGCACACAAGAGGCACAGTGCATGCCTTTTATTGGAAATGTTTTTTTGAGTTCTGTCATTTAACAATTATCTTTCCGTGGTACATATTCATACCACAAGTAAACTTGTACTCGCCCTCTTTTTCCGGTGTAACTTCTATGCTAACTTTTTGGTTCATTGGTAATTCCCGGCGGATTTTAAAATCAGATAGCACTACTTCAGATAAACAATCTGACGGATCTGTACGGATGAAATTAATTTTTGTTGGTTTATTTTTTGGTATAGAAATCACTTCCGGCGAATAACCGCCAGATACAGTAATGTCTACCTGGTTTTTTACCACTACTTCTTTTTCCTTCTTCATCAGAAAAAACCAATAGGTAAGTAATATTCCTACTATTCCGGCTATAAGAACGATGATTTTATCTATACTCAAAGATTCCATACAAAACTCCTATCAAAACCTGATATGTTCACAATTATCAACTGCGCTGATATGGCTTTGGCAGAAATACTGGGAAAAACTAACTCACCATTTAAATGATGACCTCCGGATCCCCCGCTCCAGGAAATTGGTGTTAAACTGTTTCCTTTGTCATCCCTTAAATTAGACACTTTCAATAAATCATAATCCAATTCCACTGAATGTGTATTAAAAACCACATCAAACTTAGCTTCCTTTCCTGGCTCTAAAGAAACAGGTGTTACTTCTATACTCACTTCACCCTGATCGCTAGATTGCTTAGTTAAGAACTCCTGTTTTATTTCCTTTTGCGGTGTATGATCTGAACCTTTAACTGCCCAAATCCATAATCCTGCTAGAGTAATAAATATTAAAATTAAAGATATTCCTACTTTACTCATTTTTTCATTCTCCATACTTGTCTTAACATTAAAGAAACTCCTGCTAGATTTGATAAAATTCCCAATGATAAAAACCAAGTCTGATACTTTGCCAAAACTAAACTTACAGCCGATAAACCCAAAAGCGGCAAAACATCCGTTAAGTGATGAGCGCAACAAGCTAGCATAGCCACAGAAGATGTACTTGTGCCTGCAACTACTGTTCCCTGTTCTAACTTAGTTTCCTTATGACAATTTTTAAGGTAACTAAATAAGCCAACTTGTGTACTAAATCCTAAAACCAACGCGCCGATCCAGTAACGAAGGTCTATCAATTGCCTAACCGTATAATCCCAAGACCCAGACGCAAGACCCATTATCAAAAAATAAATAGCCAGCAGAGCTACCCCTGCCAAAAATCCATGTAAAACTGCTCTTTTCATCTATCTAACCTCACTTTGCCCACCGATTGTATAGCCAAATCGTCCCATATGTTGTCACCCATGTTAATCCACCTATTGTCACCAGCCCCCAAACCAATGACCCAAAATCCGGGCTAAATGTCGCTTTGACTGACTCAAGATTAACCGTATGCATCCATGCTTTTCCGATACTAAAAATCAAATCAGGCGCAAGAGACGACAACAAAGCACAGGCTACGTAAAACACAACTGTCACAGCCGTGACTGCATTTGCAAAAGCTTTTGCATTCAACATTTATCTCACCTCCTATCTACCCATCATTTGCATCATTCCACTTCCTCTTTCCATCATACTGTTCCCTTTATTTTGCATCATAGAACCATTTTCCTCTAATTCCCTCCCATTCTGCATCATTTCCTGATCTCCATATGTTTCACCTTTTTGCTGCATCATCTGACCGGAATCCATCATCATTCTACCCATCTGTACCATATTAGAACCATTATCTTTCATCGTCGAAGCAGTTTGATTCATGTAGCCTGCCGAAAAAGGCCTACTATTTTGACCTACAAGATAGCCAATTAAACTTCCGACTAAAACTGCTATTATCAGATAGACAAGCGGATTATTACCGTTATTTTTTGCCATATTCTCACCTCCTATATTTAGACTACACCTTTTTTGATATCCAATAAATAAAATAAATTAGCCCACCCACGAACAAAATATTGACAAAAATATTATTTCCCAACATTCCGTTAACACTATTTAGCGCATTTGTAATAGTTTTGGTAAATACATCCATATTTTCAGCGGACAATTTTCCTGTTGCAGTCAGCCCCAAAGCCAACAGCCCGGTGATTAAAAAAACAATCGCTGCTATTAAATTACTCATTATCACCACATAAGTTTTGCCAAAAAGCTTTAGATCTAAAACAGGCTTTCTAAGGAGGGTAAACTTGGGCATTTTATCCGACAGAAAAACCGCAATCAAAAGTAGGGGAACCACCATACCAAGGACATACATTCCACCCACTAGTATCGCTCCGAAAAAAGTAGGAGAAAGCAAAGTCAAAGTCATAATGCCGATTAGAACCGGGGCGCAACAAGCGCTAGTAATACCGGACACAATCCCCAAGGTAAAAATTGACACCACATCGGTTTTTCCGCTGGCATTGATTCCGCTCAAATTCGGCATTGGCAGCTTAATACCTAAGAAGGTCGTCACCGCCACCGCCAGCATGATAATTCCCCCTACAATGTAAATCATGTCATGATAGCGGAAAAGCAGTTTTGAAACAAAAGCTACCCCTAAAACTGCAGGCAGAAGTACTACAAAAATCCCGGCCCCAAAAACCAAGGTCATTAAAATAACCTTTTCTTTTTCCTTAAACACGCTGCCTAAATACGTAGGAAGTAAGAAGGTGATGCAACAAGGAGCAAACAGGGCTACCATCCCTGCCACAAATGCCGCTATAAGCGATGTCTGAAAAAGCACAGTTTCCATAAAATTCTAAAATTCATAACTTTGCACTTTGCATTTTAAACTTTGAACTTTTGTCATACCCCACAACCCCCTCCTTGACCACCGACTCCTGGTACTGATTGCACTGCTTGTTTAATACGCTGTGCCCCCTGAGCAGAAGAGTAACTGGCCGATAAAGCTGACTTAGGATCAACATCTTTCCATTTAGTACCTTGCTTGTCAAAATACACTGCCATGTCTACATAATTTTGCGGGAACCAGAAAGAATTAAATGCCAACAGATCCTTATAAATCTGGTTCTCTGGCAAACCATTATATACAGCCCACTCAATATAGCCCAAAGCTGCCATACCATGATTACAATCAGGAAAGGCTGTGGAGTTGCCGCAACAAGGACGAAATACATTCTCTGCAATTCTTTTAACTAATTCTTGTTGTTCATCAGTTAAAGGAATAATTGTTGCAGAAGAGTAAAGCTCCATGGCAGGTTTAGCGCCCAAAGTCCAACCGGCAGTAGAGGCAAAATTAGCGGTTGGATTCCCACCCGTTCTCATAGGACCGGCGTCCAAAACTTTGCTTTTTTGAACCAAACCCAAAGCCCATAAAGTATTAACCATAAATCGGGAATTTTTTTCATTAATAGTAATGTTTTCGTCAAAGTTACCGTCTAAATATTTCATATGGTCTTTCCCATCTGCCTCTGAAACAAAAATTTCTTCATATTTCTGTTTATCAATTGCTCCCACCTCAACCAGTTGCTTCCCTAAATCTTTCCATTTTAGGGCTGTTTTATAACCTGCTTGTGGCAATACTTCCTGTTTTAAAACAGCCACTAACTCTTCTGGGCTTTGGGTGGTTTTAGCAAGTTCACTTAAATTCTTTTGGATTTCTTGCCTTAAAAAATAATATTGGGCAAACCCCATCACCATAGTGGAATTTAAAACAATTAAAATAACCATCCATAAAGGCACTACTTTACTTAAGATTCCTAGGGCTTTTCCTTTTTTCATAATTATTTATCTTTAACCACTACCCCTTTTAAAGAAAACTCTATCTTTGGGTTTTGAATATCATTTGTTTCAAGCGAAATCAACCTTTCAACCGGTCCTACACCTGTCGGACCATGAAAAGCCGGATCAAAAATAACCAGAAGCTGTGCTTCTTTTCCCGGAGCCACTTGGCCAACCCAACCGGAAGTTGGGTGCATACTAAAATAAGGACTCCCTTTACCATCTATTGTAACCTGAGCTTTAGTACAGGTGCAAGAAGTTTTTACTCCGCTAAGTTGCAACACCCCGGTACCGGTATTTTTTATAGTAAAAGTTTTGGTAGCATTGCCACCGCTGTAGGGGATATTACCCCAATCAAAAGTTCTCTCGGGAATTTCTACTTTGACATTTTGTGAGGGAGTAACTTGAGTCGAAGTAGCGGTGCTACTTAAAAAGTATACTCCGCCACCTAATATCAACATTGTCAGTACAATAAGTCCGATTATAATTTTTTTGTCAGCCATAGATCTTAATTACTTTTCTTGAAAACATTCATAATTTCTTTTATGGAAGCATCTGCTTCACCGTTTTTAATGTGGTCAACCACACAAGTTTTAAGATGGTTTTCCAAAACTACACCGTCAGCTTCTTCCAAGGCCCGCTGAATAGCTTGGGATTGATGAATTACATCAATACAATATTGTCCGGTTTCAACCATCTGGATCACTTTTTGCAGATGCCCTTTGGCAATTTTCAGCCGGTGTAATATTCGCTCCTGAGTATCTTTTGGTCTGTACATTAAATCCCCCTATAGGGGATATAATATCCTAAATAGGGAAGTGATGTCAAATATTAAAATGAGGATTCTTAAGAAAGCAATACTCCGCCGTCGACTACAATTTGGCTGCCGGTCATGTATGAAGACATACCTGAAGCCAAAAATAGGGCAACTTTACCGATTTCATCCGGTTCCCCCATCCTGCGCATGGGAATTTTAGCTAGGAAAGCTTCCATCATCTTAGGCATGTCAACTCCTTGAGGTACCGGCATCTCTTTCTGTAGGTGTTCCACCCCCGGGGTTAAAATTCCACCAGGAGCTATGGCATTTACCCAAATTTTATGCGGAGCCAACTCTAAAGCGACATTTTTGGTAAACCCCCATACCCCGTGTTTTGAAGCATCATAATGGGCTAAACCCACGGACGAAGGATGCAGAGCATCAATAGAGGTAACGTTAATAATCTTGCCACCCCGACCCTGTTTTATCATCTGCTCTGAAACGTACTTTGTACAAAGAAAAACCCCTTTTAAATTAACTGCCAGTACTTTTTCAAAATCCGAGAGAGTCATCTTTGAAACAGGAATATTCGGATAAATCCCGGCATTATTAACTAAAATATCAACCGAGCCGGAATCCGAGACTACCTCCCCCACCAGTCTATTTACTTCCTCCTCATTTGAAACATCAACTCCTGCCCCTTTGGCTTTCCAACCTTTTGCTGTTAAATCTTTGGCAGCTTTATCTGCTTCTTCCTTATTCAAATCCGCAACCACCACACTAGCTCCTACCTCTGCCAAGCGATAGGCTATCCCCAAACCAATCCCATTGGCCCCACCCGTCACGATTGCCACTTTTCCGGAAAGATCTAACAATTTTCTTATTGGTAGAATATCAGTCATTTTTTCAGCTCCTCAGCTACCGCAGTGCTTAAATCATCAAAACTTCTTAAGTTTAGCTTTCGTCCATTGATAAAAAAGGTCGGCGTGGAATTGACTCCTAAACGCCGTCCTTCAGCTGTATCCTCTTCAACTCTCAATCTCAAATTACTTTCTGTAACAGCTTGCTTAATTTTGTCCTCATCCAATCCCAACCCCTTAGTCAATTCTAGAAAGAACGCAGTCGCATCGTTCTCACTCATACCAGACCATTTCTCTTGAGTCTCAAAAAGTTTCTCATGCATTTCCCAAAACTTACCCTGCTCCCCGGCAGCTTCCGCAAAATACGCCGCCTGTTTTCCATATGCATGTTGAGGAAGAGGAAAATGGCGGTAAATAAATTGCACATCTTTCGGATAATCAGCTCGAACTTTTCTGACTGCTGGTTCAGCAGCCTGACAGGCTGGACACTGAAAGTCGGAAAATTCCACCAATTTTACCTTGGCGCTATCGCTACCAATCTTCTGTCCTTTAGTATAATCAATTTGTGAAACAGAAGTTCCGGTAATACCTGAAGAAGACCCTCCGCGACTTAAAAAAAATACACCACCAAACAAAAGTACTGCTGTTAGAACTAAAACTATTCCTAAAATTTTGGTTTCAGTTGTCATGTGGTTTTCGGGTAAACAGAAGGCTTCCTAAAATCCCCAGCGATATAATAAACGATAATACGCACCAAAAGCAATAAGCCCCAATTACAAAAGCTTCCAGATATGTAAGATATACACCAAAACCTACACCCATAACAGCTACTAGAAGCTGTAATTTTCTGGCTAATTTCTTAGGTAAATCATGGGAATGAACTACTGAAAGTATTGCCATTGTGAGGTAAAAAATAATTCCCAAGAAAGGAATAGAGATTCCTAAAAAACTGGAATATGGACTGGCACGGACAATATCACAACCTTTACCAGTGGGACAAATGATCGTACCAGTAATATTGTATTCATAAAATAAAAAGGAGGCTACCAGAAGTCCCAGTAAACTTAAAACAAAAATTATCCGGTTAGATAGCTTAGATGAAATCATTTTCCCTTCATCCGCAATACCTGCACTGCAGCTTTAACAATTGCTTTTTCTGTTAAACCGAATTTTTCCATCAATTCATTAGGTGGCCCTGATTCCCCAAATCTATCTTCTATGCCGATAATCTTAAGCGGCACTGGAAAATTTTGAGACAAAACTTCTGCCACTGCTCCTCCTAAACCACCAATAGCCTGATGCTCTTCTGCTGTTACAACTGCTCCGCATTCTTCTGCAGCTTTCAGAATTACTTGTTTATCCAAAGGTTTAATAGTGTGGCAATTTATTACTCGAACAGATATTTTGTGCGACTTTAGCTCTTCAGCAGCCAGCAAGGCTCTATAAACCATCTGGCCGGTAGCAATAACTGCCACATCCTTACCGCCGTAATACACCTCTGCCTTACCTATCTCAAAATGAGTCTGCTGGGTAGTTACAACAGGTATTTTTTCTCTGGATAGTCTGATGTAGCAGGGTTTAGGAAGCCGGGCCGCTGCAACAGTGGCTTTCCTGGCTTCAATTGAATCCGTGGGAGAGATAACTATCATATTCGGTAAACTCCGCATCAAGGCAATATCTTCTAAAGCTTGATGCGTCGCGCCATCTGGTCCGACACTAACACCTGCATGGGATCCAATCACCTTAACCGGGACATCGTTATAACAAATAGTAGTTCTAATTTGTTCCCAATTTCTACCCGGGGAAAAAGTAGCATACGAGGCAGTAAAAGGGATTTTTCCCGCCAGCGCCATTCCGGCTGCTACGGTAACTAGGTTTTGTTCCGCTACTCCAACTTCCACAAATCTTTCCGGGAATTTTTTAGCAAAAGCATCCATTTTGGTAGATTCAGTTAGATCTGCGCAAAGTGCCACTACCTGCTCGTTTTCTTCCCCTGCCAAAACTAATCCCTCGCCAAAACCGCTTCGTGACGGCACCAGCTCGATATCAGGATCAAAAAGTTTCGGATTTAAATATGCTTGTGGGTTAATCATTTTCTTTAAGCTCTGCTAAAGCTAGTTTAGCTTCCTCCTCATTAGGTGGTTTACCATGCCATTCATATTTATTCTCCATAAAACTAACCCCTTTCCCGGGGATGGTATGGGCAAGAATTAAGGTAGGTTTTTCAAAAATAGCCTTTGCTTCGTCGAAAGCTGCAATAATCTCTTGCATATTATGACCGTCAATTTCAATAACGTGCCAGTTAAAAGCTTCATATTTTGCTTTCAAATCATCAAGCGGCATGATATCTTCAGTAAACCCGTCAATCTGGATATTATTGCGGTCAAGCACAGCTGTTAAATTATGCAGTTTATTCTTCCCGGCTAACATAACGCCTTCCCAGGTATTCCCCTCATCCTGTTCTCCGTCTGACATCAAGCAAATGACGCGCCATTTGGCGTTGTCCATCCGACCAGCCAAAGCCAAACCCGTCGCTTGCGATAATCCAGATCCTAAGGGTCCGGATGTAGTTTCCAGGCCCGGCAGGGAACCCCGGTGGGGGTGACCTTGTAACCTACTGTCAAGCTTGCGAAGAGTCTTAAGTTCGGAAACAGGAAAATAACCGACCCGAGCCATGGCGGCATATCGCACCGGGCAGATATGGCCGTGAGAGAGTATCAATCTATCACGCTCACCCCAGTCCGGCTTTGCCGGATCATGGTTTAAAATATGAAAGTAAAGTGCAGTAAAGATATCCGCCATCCCCAAAGGGCCGGCAGAATGGCCGGATTTAGCCTCAACTAACATCTCGATAATATCCTGGCGGATGATATTGGCTGTGTCTTCTAATTTATGGATCTCCTGAGCTGAAAGCGACATAAAACTAATCATATACTAAAATCATCTGTAATTGCTTTAATATGCGTGTGTTGTCCTTGTTTTAGCTCCTCTTCGAAATCTAATATTGCTTGTAAAACAGCTTCCACATTATCCACAATCTTATAAACCTCCAGTTCTTCCGGCCGCAATATCATATTATCCTTAAATGCTTGGATTATTTTTTCCCAAAATTTGCCATATAAAATTAACGGTTTATGGTGACCAAAATAAAGCTTTGCCAACCCCCAAGCCATTCCAAATTCAGAAATAGTTCCGGTCCCGCCGTTAAAAACTACATAAACCTGACCTTCTTTCAAAAGAGTTAGGGTTCTCTCTAAGTAATTTTTTGTCTTTATCTCTACATCCACCTTATTGCGGGGATCCCTTCCTTCAAAATGCATCCTTTCATTGCCCTCAAAAGTTACTCCAATAACTCTGCCTCCGCCGGCTTTTGCTCCTAAACTCGCCGCCCTCATTACTCCCGGGCCACCTCCGTCAACTAATGCATAACCTGCTTCTGCCAATCTCTTGCAGACCTCAAAAGTCTCCTTGTATAACTGGCTCTTCTCGTCTGTATGGGATGAGCCAAAAATAGCTACTTGGTTTATTGATTTTGCCTTTAAATTATCCATTGATTTTTTCCCAGAGATTCTCCAAATTCTCATCAATATTACCTTTCAAAAGATAAGAACCAATTGTTAACTGATCTACGCCTGCATCAATAATTTGTTTAGCGTTGGTGTCTGCAACTGCCCCGTCAACCGAAATTCTAACCGGCCAATTCAACTGCTTTAAAGCTCTTATCTTATTAAGAGCCTCCGGTAGAAATGGTTGGCCTTGAAATCCCGGGACGATTGCCATTATCAGCACTAAATCTATTTTATCCTTAAATGGCTCTAATTTTTCAACTGGAGTATCAATATTTAAAGCGACTCCAACCTCCATTCCTAGTGTTTTTATTTTATTAATACACTCCGAAATATCATCTTTTGATTCATAGTGGAAAATAACCCTTTTGAAACCGGTCTCTTTAAGCTTATATATCCACTTGAGCGGATGAGCCACCATCAGATGTGCTTCTTTATTAAGAGTGTTAGGGTCTTTGGCAATAGTATCTATATCAATCGTTCCATTTTGAACAAATTCATTATCCGCGAAGTCAATATGTACCCAACCTTCTTTAAAAGATGCAGAACCTCTTAGCTGCTCCATATGATTTGTAAAATCTTCAGGAGTTTTATCTAATATGGCCGGGATAATCTGAACCATTATATTGTTTCTTCAATTTTTTTGATTTTTTCGATTCGCCTTACATGCCGCACATCACCATTGAAAGGAGATTTTAACCAAAGATTAATAGCTGCTAGCGCATCTTCTTCTTTTAAAATCTTTGCCCCAATCGACAACATATTTGCGTCATTGTGTTCACGCGTCAAACGAATCATCTCTAAAGGATTTTCGCTCATTCTACCTGTTACATCCACGTTATGGGAAGGGGTACACGGTGTATAGAAAACTACAGCTCTCACGTTCTTAAACTTATTAGCTAACATGGCCTCGCCCTGGCCGGAACTGCCAAATATAATCCCTTTGCTACTCGGATCCTTTGAGACAGCTTCTGCTGCTTTAGAAATAAAATCAGGATAATCATCATCTTTATCGTACCCATATGCCCCATAATCTTCTACCTCATAACCCCCCACTTTCAGTAATTCCTTAACTTTTTCTTTTAGCTCAAAGCCTGCGTGGTCGGTGGCAAGATAGACTTTCATTGAAGATACTATATCACAAGTTATTCTCTTAACGAAGCTCGTATTTCCAAGAAGCTTGATCTAGTTTGTACTACTTGACCAAGCTTAAGAATATTTGATATAAAAAATATGGTTATCGAAAGATAGCTTTTCAAGAAAACTCGCCTTGCGCGAGTTTTTTTGTGGTAAAATATAACTGTTCTTTCGGGGATTTGTGTAAGTCAAAATCGGCAGTAAACTCTGCGACCCCGCACCGTCTGGTGCAGGGACGAACTGGTGAAAATCCGGTAGCGACCGTACAGTCGGGATGAAAGAAAGAATATTACACCACATGTGGTGTTGTAACCAAAATCCCCGAGAGGGGATTTTTTAGACCGTTTTACGGTCGCAAGGTTCTCGCAAAGCGAGGTTCTTAAATGTTTACAGGAATAATTACAAATTTAGGGAAATTGACTAAAAAAGAGGCTGCTGTTTTTACATTTAGTACTGACCAGGATTTCTGCAGGAAAATTAAAAAAGGCACGAGTATTGCTATCAATGGAGTTTGCCTGACAGCCCTCAATCAACCAACCAAAACTCACTTTTCTATCGAGGTCATGCCTGAAACACTTGATAAAACAACATTAGGCTATCTTGAAGTAGGTGATTTAGTCAACCTGGAACTACCTGCCACACTCACCTCACTTCTGTCCGGCCATATTGTCCAGGGCCATATTGACGGCACCTCAAAACTGCTGGATATTAAAACCCGGGGTAGTAGCCGAATCTTAAAGTTCTCCACTTCCCCTGCTTTCTCAAAATATATAATCCCAAAAGGATCAATTACCATAAATGGAATCTCTTTAACTGTAATCGAAGCAAGAAAAGACTGCTTTACTGTTGGCATTATCTCCTATACCTGGAACAATACTATGCTCCACACCATGAAAATTGGTAGTTTTACAAACATCGAGGTTGATATTTTAGCAAAGTATTTAGAAAGGCTTTTAAAATGATCCAAATATCCAAAAATTTAACTAGATACAGTCAAGATAACCAAAAATTAAAAGTTGCTATCGTCCGGAGCAATTACTATCAAGATCTAACTCAAAGTTTAGAAAAATCATGCAAAGAATATTTAGTCTCCAGCGGAGTCAAGGAAAATAATATAACCACCTTTGAAGTGCCTGGTTCTTGGGAAATCCCCCTCATCGCCAAAACTGTAGCTGCCGGCAAAAAATTCGACGGAATTATTGCATTTGGCATAATTATTAAAGGAGAGACTTACCATTTTGAAATTCTGGCTAAGGAGTGCAGTAGATCCCTAATGGATATTTCCTTAAAATTTGATATCCCTATTATTTTTGAGGTACTGGCAACCTACAATTTAGAACAGGCTAAAAAAAGAAGCGTGGGAAAAAATAACAAAGGTAAAGAGGCAGCTTTAGTCTTGCTTGAAACCATTAAAACATTATCCAAATTACAATGAAAGTTTCAACTCATTCTATTATTAAAACTGCAAGTTCAAGATTGCCTACAAAATATGGATTATTCAAGATAATAATCTATAAATGTTCAACCGATGACCGTGAACATGCGGTATTAACTTTGGGAAAACTTTTAAAACCAGTCTTAACCAGAATCCATTCCCAATGCTTAACCGGAGATACTTTTCTTTCATTTCGGTGTGATTGCGGGGGCCAGCTTAAAAAAAGTATGAAGATGATCGGCAAAAAGGGTGCGGGGATTATCCTTTATCTAAACCAGGAAGGAAGAGGCATTGGCCTTACCAATAAGATTAAGGCGTATGCCCTACAAGATAAAGGTTATGATACGGTAGAAGCTAACGAGGCGCTTGGGTTCCCAAGAGACTTACGTAGTTACAAAATAGCGGCCGATATCTTAAAAGATCTGGGGGCAGAGGACATTGATCTTTTAACAAATAATCCTGATAAACCCGACCAGCTCTCCAAATACGGAATTCATATTTCAAAAAGAATTGCCTTGGAAATTAAACCAAACAAGACAGATTTAAAATATCTTAAAGTTAAAAAACGGAAGATGAACCACGCATTAAAATTAGTGTGACAAAAAAGGACATGAACAACGATATCTTCTTTTTAAAAGAAACCCTCAGACTTGCCAAAAAGGGATTGAGTTGGACCAATCCTAATCCAATGGTTGGGGCGTTAATTGTGAGAAATGGTCATGAAATTGGCCAGGGCTTTCATCACAAAGCAGGACACCCACATGCGGAGATTGAGGCTTTAAACAATGCAACCGAAGACCCTAAAGGCGCTACACTTTATGTCAACCTTGAGCCCTGTTCAAATCACGGAAGAACCCCACCCTGTACCGAGGCGATAATCAAAAGCGGTATTAAAAAAGTTGTCTGTGCTACCTTAGATCCAAATCCAGAAAACCATGGTAAAGGAATACTAAAGTTACAAGAAGCTGGTATAGATACAATTATTGGGGCACTAGAAAATGAAGCCAGGAAATTAAATGAGGCATTTTTCACTTTTCATGAGAAGAAACGCCCCTTTGTGACAATAAAATTTGCTGCCTCTTTGGACGGAAAAATGGCAACCGGATCAGGCAATTCAAAATGGATTACCAATGACAGCGCCAGAAGATATGCCAGGGCTTTGCGGAAACAATATCAGGCAGTACTGGTAGGGATAAATACTGTACTTTTGGATAACCCACATTTAGGTGTACGGACTAAGTGTAAGAAAGATCCCTTGAGAATTATTCTTGGTTCCAAAAGACAAATTCCTAAAAATTTTCAAGTTTTACGCGATCAAAATGTCTTAATTATTAATCCAAAAAATATCCATGAAATAATAAGTATCCTGGTTGAAGGCGGAGGAGAAACTCTGGGAAGTTTTATTGATTCCAAAATAATTGATAAAGTCTATGCTTTCCATGCTCCATTAATAATCGGAGGAGAAAATGCCATCAGTATTAGCGGAAAAGGTGCGGATACTATACGAAACGCGCTGAAACTAAAAAATATTTCCCATAAAAAATTTGACGACAATCTTTTGACAATTGGTTATATAAACTGATAAATTAGTAAATAAACTATGCAAAGATGGCAGGGATACATTCTTAATCTGGCGTTGGCATTAGTCTTTTTTGCCATGGCTGCTAAATCATTTCTGGCTCCTGATGAAATCACCGAAGTTATTGAAAACTCGCTGGTTTTTAAAGAACTCTTGGGAAAAGTGCCTGTTTTTTTGATAGGGATTCACGATGCAACTGTTGGTATGCTTATCGCTCTGCGATTGTGGCCTAAGTTGGTCACTACCTGGGCAGCCATTTGGTTAGGTACAGTGATCATACTTTTGATCAGCAGCATGAATATGGAGGGGTTGCTGGATGCTATCGAGCATGCAGCAGTGCTTGGTATTGCCTTGTATTTAAGCATTAAGGCTTTTACACCACAGAAAGAAGAATAATTTAATTAATAATACCCCACTTCTACCTGGGAGGTGGATTCCTATTTAAGTTCTAAAACAGTTACGACCCTAAGATTGACAGAAACGAGATTAATAGTATAATCCATACGATGGAAAGATTAAAAGACAGATCAGAAAGGCCTTACAAGAAAGTTTGTTCACATTTAGTAATGCACCCTCGAGAAGCTGGTCATGCAGGACGAAAAGCGTTTTTTGTTACTTGTCCATTTAAATGGTCTAAGGAACAAATAGAATTAGCTGTTAACAGTAAATTCCCTCCTAATACGCCTAATACGCGTTATCCCGTATGGGAGACATTCGAATTAACTGCAAGAGACTTACCAACAGATGCAAGAAAAAAGTAAACGGCGTAACCCTAATCCTACCTGAGATATGAATTTCTATTAGCACCTAAGGAAATATCAGAGTATTTGTGCCTAGCTGAGCAGGCCCCGGTCTAGGACTATTTCATCCTTATAACTCAAATTTCAAATTAATTTGAGTCATTTCTATAAATTTTAATACCGTTGCCTGAATTTGTTGACAAAATTGTTCCTTCTAAGATGCTTATTCTTGTCCATTGGTCAATATCGATTTCTCTATCAGTTACATCAATAAATGATTTAATAGGAATTAATACTAATCGTTTGTCTTTTTTCCAGTTAATTGGAAATACTACTACCTTCGACGGATTAGTTTTTGTTATCTCACCAACTTTTGAAAATGTTGTTTCATCAACAAACCCTACAATCAATGTTTCATCATTGTTTTTTTGGATTTCAAATTTATATTTATCCGGTTGATTTGTTAATGTTAAACTGTTTGTATCGTTCTGAATAAAACGTGCAATATTAAAAGCGTAAGCATATCCATAAATACCATCTGGCAATTTTGACATTTCCTTATTTGTTTCCAGTGGTTCTAGGGCTCGAAGAGTGTTAGGTTGACGATCGTCTTGTTTTGCTGAAGAAGATGCTAGAGAACTATCGCTAATAGCTGAGCGAGAAGGACTTTGGATTGTGGCAGGGCTACCTACGCCGAAAACAAAATAAAGGATTAACCCGCCAATAATAGTTACCCCTATGCCCTCAACCCAAGGATTACTAAAAAATTTAGACAACTTTAAATTTGCCTCTTTTTTCATATTAAATATTCTTGGTGTCCAATTCTGCTGCGGGGCATGGATAATACACCCCCGCCAAAGGCGGGGCTGAACCGCTCTTCGAGCTGGGTACGAATCATTAGCCCAACATATCAAAATTTAAGCTCGAATGAGCTCAAATTTTGCTAGCTGCGGGGCATGGATTTGAACCATGATAGATAGCTCCAGAGGCTATCGTCCTGCCGTTAGACGACCCCGCAATGCATGTAGATTTTACGTTTTTCCGGAAAAGAAGGCAAATTGTAAAATTAAAGTGTGAACAAAAAGGTTATTTTGGAAATCTGCGAAGACCCCAACCAGCGATTATTGCTGAGACCGAAAAAATCACTGCAGGTCCTACTGGAAAACCTGTATTGGGTAAAACTTGAGTCCCATTCCTGGTACGATCCACTAATGCATTATAAGCAGAGCTCGGAGTAGATGAAGGCGCTACAGAAGGTGTTGGGGTAGGAACATTTTGATTTTCTTGTCCCAAGACGGTAGGTGCCGGACTGGCTTGTGTTCTTGTGATACTACCGGGAGACAATCTTCCACTCAGTAAAAAATATCCCACGGCTACAGCCGCTAAAACCAACCCGATAGCCATAAATCTCAACCACTTAGGATCATCCATGCCGCAATTCTACCACAAAGCTATAAGATATGCAATTAAGAAGATTGTAAGAATCTAAGAGCTTCTGCAACTCTTTTTATAGTCTCTTTTTCACCTAAAATTTCTATGCTTTCAAAAAGAGGCGGCGTGACAGTCTGTCCTGAGACTGCCACCCTGATAAGCTGAAACATTTGGGAAGCTGACAATTCAGACTCCTCCGCTAGTTTCCTGAAAGTTTGTTCAAAAACATCTGCTTTCCATAGTTTATCCATTGCTTCCAGTTTACTCAGAACCCTCTCTAATGAATCTGTGACGTCTTTAATATTTAGTTTTTCAAATTGCGCTTTATCATATTCCGGTTTTTCGAAAAGAAAGTCAGTCAACGGCACAAAATCCGATAACTTTTTAATCCTCTCTTTAACCAAAGGCACAACAGGAAATAGTTTGTCTTTAGCCGGGTGATCCACCAAAAACTCCTGCAGTCTTTTTGTCAGCTCCTCATCACTCATTTTCCTAATATATTCCCCGTTCATCCATTCGAGTTTTGTTATATCAAAAACTGCCGGCGTCGAATGAACATCTTTTAAATTAAAAGCCTTAATCATCTCCTCTAAAGTGATTATTTCTTTATCTTCGGGCGGCGTCCATCCCAAAAGCGCCATATAATTTAAAATCGCTTCAGGTAGAAACCCATCCTGGCGGAATTCCCCCACTGGCCTTGCTCCGTGTCTTTTGGAAAGTTTCGATCTGTCAGTCCCCACGATTAAAGGCAAATGTGCATACTGAGGCACTTCCCATTTAAAAGCCTGAAATGTTAAGACATGTTTTGGTATAGAAGGAAGCCACTCATCCCCTCTAATTATCGGATTTGTTTCCATGAAATGATCATCAACTACATGAGCTAAGTGGTAAGTAGGAAAACCGTCAGATTTTAAGAGGACAAAATCTTTTTGCTCCGATAAATCAAAGCTAATATCACGATTGCCAATTAAATCTGTAAACTTCAAACTACCTTCCTTTGGCATTCTAAACCAAATAGCACCTTCCTGCTCGTATGCCACACCTTTATCAATTAACTCTTTAGCATATTTTTGATAAATTTCTTTACGCTCTGATTGAATAATAGGTTTTTCATCAAAATTTAAACCCAACCACTTAATGTTTTTGATAATATCCTCTGTTGCGCCGGGGACAAATCTATTTCTATCCGTATCCTCAATCCTTAAAGTAAATGTTCCATTATTTTGGCGGGCTACTAAAAATGCATATAATGCTGTCCTAACACCACCTATATGCATCAATCCTGTCGGAGATGGCGCGAACCTGGTTTTAATCATGCCCTAATTATACCAGTCTGTAACTCCTTCCTGTATAATTATGTTAATGACCCTGACCCAAACTGCCATCCTTGTAAAACGACTTATTACTATTTCTATTATTGTTTTAGTAGTGGGTATTGTAAGTTTTACAAGTTACAGAATTTGGTATGCATATTACCTTTCAAACTTACCCCCGGTTGAGGAAAAACCGGATACAAAATTCGGCCTACTCCCCCCGCCTAATTTTCCGAGTAGCACTGTTTCTACATCAAATTTCTCCTATTCACTGGATACAATAACAGGCGGTTTACCCAAAGTTGGAGCGGATCCGGGTTTTGAAAAGATGATTAAGGTTTATTTTGTAACCCAAACTTTTGCCACCTTGCTTTCGCCTGACAGATCAGAAGACCTAGCGGAAAAATTTGGTATTAGTCTTCCTCCAAATATCTTAAGTGAAACAAAATATCAGTTTAAAAATCAAAATAAAACTCTCACCGTAAATTTGGATAATGGTAATTTTTCCTATATCAACGGCGCTTCTCCGTCTGCCGCGATCAGTCCTGATGATGATAAAAAGATCGTCTCGGATTTCCAGCAGGTCCTTTCCAGCTTAGGAGTTTTAAAAGAAGACTTGAGGATTGGCAGAAGCAAAGTTATTCTTTTGAAAGAAGCGCAAACTGTCCAAGTTTCACTGTGGCCAGCTCCGGTGGATAAAAGACTAATTTTTACTGCTGACTTTAATAAGTCACTGGTTAATGCTGCCATCTCAGGCAACGCCAATAGTTTAGATAATTACTTAAATTTATACTTTACTTACTATCCAATTGATACTTCTACTTTTGCCACTTATCCGCTCAAAACTGCAGAGGCAGCATTTGATGATTTAAAAAATGGAAAAGGTGCTGTAGTAATTGAACCTGATAAACCTCAAGTTTCTATCACTTCTATTTCACTAGGCTATTTTCTGCCGGAAAATTACAGCCCGTATTTGCAACCAATATACGTTTTTGAAGGACCCAACTTTGTCGCCTACGTTCCTGCAATCAACGAACAGTTTCAAACTCAAGCCAACTAAAATTTGTATAGGTCCAATCTATTAACTTAGTAGTTTCTCCAAACCGATCATCGCTTCCCAAAAGAACCAGTAATATTTTGTGTCCTTTTCTCTCCACTAAAGTTACCAAACTTTCTTTTGCACCCTCGGTGGTTCCGGTTTTTACACCTAAAACTCCGTTAACAGAAGATAAAAGTTTATTTAAATTAAATAGCTGATGGGTGTATTTTTTATTTAAAGAAACAATACTCGTTTCCTTAGTAGCAAAAATTTTCGCCAGTTGGTAATTTTTCAATGCCTCTTCCGTGATTTTAGAAAGATCTTCTGCAGATGAATAATGGTTTGGACTATCAAAACCTGCCGGGTTATCAAAATGCGTATTTACTAAACCGAGCTCTAAAGCTTTTTTGTTCATAGCCGATACAAAACCTAAAATTTTTCCCGGGTAATTTTCAGCCAAAGTATAAGCCGCATCATTGCCGGAGTTTAGAAGCAAACCATAAAGTAATGCTCGAAAGGTTAAATTCTCTCCACTCACTAAACCCACTTTAGACCCCGGAGTATTAGCACTGCTACCAACAGTCAGCACTGAATTTTGTTTAAAATACTCGCTTGCTACCAATGCTGTCATAATCTTGGTAGTAGAAGCAACCGGGAGAGAGATACCCGCATCTTTTTGATATAAAGTAGTACTGGTTGCTAAATCTTTTATCAAGACCGCCCGGGCGCTAAATTCTGGAAGGGTTAAATTCTTACTTACGGGTGGGCTATTGTATTTTTGGATACCTGCCACTTGAGAGCTATTCTGAGGAATCTGTAAGCTAATAAGTAAACCGTCAGTAAACTTAAATAGAAACGGAACAGCAGAAGCCACAATGACAGCAATTAAAATTAAACCGGCAGAATAAAAATAATATCTCATCAGAGCCTGATATCTACCCTCTCCATGTCTCTTGGGAAAAGCGAAGCTTCTCTAATATTAGCCAGACCTAAAACATGCATGGTGATTCTCTCGAGTCCAAAGGAAAATCCTCCCTCCGGGGGCATGCCATATTTAAAAGCCTGTAGATACATCTCAAAATTTTTAGGATCCATTCCCCTGCTCTTAATATTTTCAACCAATTGGTTATAATCATTAATTCTCTGACTGCCACTCATAATCTCCACCCCCCGAAACAGTAAGTCATAGCTTAAAGAGTATTCCGGATCTTTCGGATCCGGCATTGTATAAAACGGCTTAGCGTTAGTTGGAAAATGTGTTACTGTAACAAAATCACTGTCACGTCTTTCCTTAGACCACTGGCACAAATCGATTTCGTCCTGCGGAGTCAAATCTTTTTCTTTTCTATTGTCACGCCCGAATTCTTTTAAAATGAGTTCTTGCGCTTCTCTTAAAGTTAGTCTGGGGATTTTTCCAAATGCAATCTTTTCAACAGCAAAGTCTGATAAAATATTCGAGCACTCCTCTTCTGTAAGCTTTAGCATTTTAACTGCTACCCCCTCCAGAAAATCTAATAACTCTGCAAATTCTGTAAAACCAATCTCCACATCCATTTGAGTAACTTCTGTTAAGTGTCTGGTGGTAACTGAGGGTTCAGCTCGGTAAGCTTTAGCAATTGTAAATACCCGCTCGAACGGCGGCACTAACATTTGTTTATAAAGTTGCGGACTTTGAGAAAGATAAGCTTTGTGTTCAAAATAATCTATCTTAAAAACTTCTGCTCCCCCTTCTGTTGCTCCGGCCACAATTGTTGGCACCACAATTTCTGTACAACCCAGCTCCTTTGCAACTTTTCTAAATCCTTCCAAAAGACTGGCTTGAACTTTAAAAATTGATTTAATTTTGGGATGCCTTAGAGTTAGGGAACGAAAATCGAGTAATGTTGGAAGTTGTAAATTTAAATCTTTCCCTCCCATGTCAAAAGGCAACTCTTCTGCTTTTGATAAAACTTCAATATTTTCCGCTGAAATCTCTATTTCTCCGGTGGGAATATTTTTGTTAACTAAATGTTCCGGCCTTTTATTAACTCTTCCAGTTATACAAACTACGTCTTGGGGGTGTAAACTTTCCAAATCACCTCGGATGGTGGCAGGCTGAGCTTGCGAAGCCATGACTCCTCCGAGGTGTACTAAATTTGTTGCCACCACTTGGATTATTCCGGACCTATCCGTAATATCCAAAAATGAAATCTTTCCATGGTCTCGTTTTGTATAAACCCAACCACATACTTTAACTTGCTCCCCAATTTTCTCTTTGCAGTCTAAAATTACTGTGCGCTCCATGCTTTCTGCATCATAACAGCCAAAAGGGAATATTGACAAGATGTCAGCTTCAATGTTAAAGTACTAAAAGTTAGGCACACAAAAAATATGAATTTATTAAAAATTTGGTATTTTTACTTTACTTTTGCCTTCCGAAAGGAGGGAGGTTTATTGGGATAACCTTATTTTAAAGGTCTTGACCAATTTTAGCCTCCCGAATGGGAGGTTTTTTTATGAGAAAAATTATGAAAGGAGGTGTTTAATATGGCAGTTGAAAATGGAAGAGAGATTAGTTCGATCACAGAAGCTATGATCTTGGTAAAACGAGCAAAAAGAGGCGAAGAGGTTCTATCAATTTTCCCATGCGTTCAGGTTGATGACAAGGATAAAGAAATAAAATGTCCTAAGTTAGATCCAACACTTGATACTCTTTGCAAACATCCTGATGGTTTACTTTCAACAGGTAGAATCGTAGAGTGTCCTTTACAAAACGGGGTATTGGTTGATACACGCCAAGAACCCATGATAAACTCAGATGCAACATTAGTAGCAAGTTTGCGGAGATAATAGAGAACCAAAGAATGAAGACTAAACCTTTATACCTTGACGATTCATATCTTAAAGAAATGGATGCGGAGGTTTTGGAAGTTTTGCCGGAAGGTGGAAACCAATACCGGATGATTTTGGATCAAACGGTTTTTTATCCGATGGGCGGCGGCCAGGCTACTGATCAAGGAGAGCTAAAAGGAGATAATTGGTCAGGAGAAGTTTACCAAGTTATAAACAGAGACGGAGAAATTTGGCATTTTGTAAAGGCAAGTACTGCTCCTATAATTGGAATTAAGGTACATGGCAGCATTAACTGGGATAGGAGATATAAAAATATGAAACTTCATTCAGCGGGTCACATTATAGATTTTGCCATGTATTTACTTGGGCTTTCCCCTAAAACCTTAGTACCGATGAAAGCGGACCATAATAAAAATCCCCACATTATTTACCAAGGCACTCTGGAAGAAGATATTAAACAAGAATTAAAAGACAAAGTTAATGAATTAGTTGCTAAAAACCTAAAACTTACTTGGTATTTTCAACCCTTAGAGGATTTACAAAAAGAAGCTATCTATCTCATCCCGGGTTTACCGACGAATAAGCCACTCCGTACTTTGAAACTTGAAGGTGTAGGTGCAGTAGCAGATGGTGGGACTCAAGTTAAAACTACTAGTGAGGTTGGGAAAATAAACATTGACTCAATTGAAAAAGAAAACGGACTAACAATTGTTAGATATTCCATCCTCAGTTGACAAATAGGTAGACTACAGTTAATATATTAAGGTCATGTCAAAAATGATCGCTATTGATTTACAAAGAGTAGAAAGTTTAGTCGTCCTCCTTATAGTGCTCCTTACCGGAGCATTCTTGGGAGGCCTTTTTAGATTTTAATTAGAATCTAAAAAGAAAGGAAACTAAAGCCTCCCAAACGGGAGGTTTTTTTGTGGAAAAAAATATGAAAGGAGGTAAATAAATAATGGCAAGATTAGAAGGCGAACCAACTCATTCAAGAATATTTCGTAACGGCGAGAATGGTGTTTTACAAGCTAGGGGTTTTGGTGGAGTAGATCCAGATAATTGGAGGTTTAATCCTGACACACAAAATTATGATTATATAGGAGAACCTGATGAAATTGATCCTACTTCTGTTTTACCAGAACAACCCATGGACCAAAAGGTACCAGTAATCAAAGACGTTCCTCAAATAAGACAATAAAGTTTTATCTTTTAACCGACCTTTATATCCCTAACTTTTAACTGTAGCTTATTGTTACCATTATAGTTATCAAGTTCCAGATTATATGCTAGGTCTATGATTTGGCCGGATTGCAACATACCTGCCCACTCGCCCATTCCAAAAGCAATAAAATCCAAGCCTTCTACTTTACCCTTCAAATGCTTACCTTCACCTACTGTTCTTAAATCCGAAGCTCTCATGCTTTTGGTAGCAAAAATAGGTTTTCTATTATCCAATCCGAAAGGTTCAAATTTTTGAAGTTCATCTATTAAACTTTTAGTCAAATGTTTGCCGATTACTTCAGCATCTATCTCCAAAACTCTTTCTTCCTCCGGTAAAATTATCTTCTGTTTTTCTAACCTTTTTTTAAAAATTTCTATGTGTTTGTTATAAAGGGAAAAACCTGCCGCACCGGGATGACCCCCTACATCAATTAAAATATCAACATGCTCTCTGATTAGCTCCACAATATTTATCCCGTCTATGGAACGGGCTGAGCCTTTGGAAATTTCTTCACCTATGGATATGGCTACTGTCGGACGATTATATCCTTCCGAAATTTTACCCGCCACCAAACCAATAATGCCGGCAGACCAATCTTTGCTGGCTAAAACGTGAATCTTCTGCCCTTCATCAACCAACAATTTAGCTTGCTCAAATGCTTCTGTTGTCATCTTCTGACGACTGGCATTGGTTTCACATAAAAGCTGGGCTAATTTCTTTGCCTTAAGTGGATCTTTGGTACAAAGAAGCCGCAGACTATCTATGGCATGCTCTAATCTGCCCATGGCATTTAACCGGGGTCCTATCATATAGCCTATTTCAAAAGAACCAATATCTTTTGGGCTGATACCACATTCATTAACTAATGCCAGTAACCCCAGATTAGTAGTCTTGTTCAGAATCTGCAATCCTTCAAAAACAAATGCCCGGCCCAAACCAACAAGAGGAAGAAGATCACAAACTGTAGCAATTGCTGCAAATTGCAAGAGTTCCATTACTAACTCTTTTTTAACTAAGTCTTTAATTAAACACCAGGCTACTGCTGCCCCGCACATTTTAGTGGAATGCACTATCTCAAAAGCATCCGGTTTTTCCTTTCCCGGAACATGGTGATCTGTAATAATGAGATCTAAACCGATTTCTCTGGCAAATTTTGCTTGCTTCACTGCCACAATTCCATTGTCCACAGTAATAACAAGCGAAGCTCCGCTGTCCCTCGCAAATTCCAATCCCAACTTTGATAATCCATAACCTTCCTTTTCTCGATGAGGAATGTAAGGCAAAACTTTTGCACCAATTGAGGTCAGGGCTTTATACAAAATCGCACTGGAGCAAATTCCATCAACATCATAATCACCAAAAACAATTATTAACTCGTCTTTTTCTATAGCTTGCAGAATCCTTTTAGTAGCCTTGGGAATCCCCGGAATTTTTAGGTCACTATCAAAATCTTTTATTGTGGGGTGGAAAAATTGTTCCTTGTCTTTAGCTGTTTTTATACCGCGGTTTATTAGTAATTGCTCAACCAAATCATCAGATTTTTTGGGGAGTATTTTCCATTTCATGCAAGCTGCATTGTATCATAACCCACTAACAGGTAAAATTACATCATGCACTACGCACTACCTAAAGAGGTAAAAAATATTTTTGACAAATTTGAGAAAAATAATTTCCAAATCTATATTGTGGGAGGGGCGGTCCGTGACCTGTTGATGAAAAAGCCGATCTCTGACTGGGATTTTACCACTGATGCATCTCCAGAGAAGATTCTTAAGTTATTACCGGAAGGATTTTATGACAACAAATTTGGAACAGTGGGAATTTCCTCTGACTTAGGTATTTTAGAAATCACCACCATGAGGAAAGAGGGTTTATACAAAGATTTCCGCCATCCCACGAAAGTTGGTTGGACTAATAAAATTGAAGAAGATTTAGCAAGAAGGGATTTTACTGTCAATGCTCTTGCCTTATCTCCTACCGATGACATAGTAGATCCATTCCATGGCCAAGACGACATCAAAAACAAAATTATCAAGGCCGTGGGAGACCCAAATCAAAGATTCAAAGAAGACGCTCTCAGATTGATAAGAGCTATCAGAATAGCAACAGAATTGGAATTTGAAATAGACCCTGAAACTGCTCAAGCCATTAAAGAAAATGCTCATCTTATAAAAGAAGTTGCCAATGAGCGAATACGCGATGAATTATTTAAACTCCTTCAATCAGATAGTCCCTACACAGGAATTATAAAACTTAGGGAAACAGGATTAATGCAAATTATCCTGCCTGAGCTGGAGAGCTGTTTCGGCATAGTTCAGGAAGGACCAAAACATGACCGGATCTACGATATCGGAGAACATTCTTTACTTGCATTAAAACACACCCCGTCTAACGATCCCTTAGTGAGATTTGCCGCACTTTTGCATGACATCGGTAAAGTTAATACTGTTAAAACTGCACCGGATGGAAATGTCACTTTTTATAACCACGATCTGGTTGGCGGAAATTTAATTTTAAAAATCGCCAGAAGATTTAATTTATCAAAAAAACAAAAAGATAAACTATACCGTCTGGTCAGATGGCACTTATTTACGGTTGACGAACGACAGACCGATTCAGCTATTAGACGTTTTATTAAAAATGTGGGGCTGGAAAATATTGATGATATGACGGCACTTCGAATCGGCGACCGGTTGGGCGGCGGGACACAAAAAGCAGTTTCCTGGAGGATGGAAAAATTCGAAGAAAGAATAAAGCAAGTCCTTAAAAAACCATTTTCAATTTCTGATTTAAAAGTAAACGGTAAGGATGTAATGAAAACTTTAAACATTAAATCCGGCCCGAAAGTTGGTGAAATTTTAAGTAAACTTTTTGAAGAAGTATTAGAGGATCCATCAAAAAACAAGAAAGAAACTCTCTTAGAAAAAATCAAACAGCTGACTTAATGGCCTAATTTTTCCTCCCACCAAACGAGCAAAGCTGTTGCATTAAAGATGGAAGAGTAGGTACCGGAGATTATGCCCACCAAAAGCGCCACCACAAACCACCTCAAGGTCTCACCCCCAAACAAAAACAGAGCCAGTAATACAAAAACTACTGTTAAAGAGGTATTTAAAGATCTTCCCAGAGTTTGAATTACAGATAGATTAGTCACATCAATGAATTTTCTCCCCAAGTGTTTGCTTAAATTTTCCCTGATTCTATCAAAAACCACAATCGTATCATGCACAGAGAAACCAATAACTGTCAGGAGAGCTGTTACAAAAAGCGTATCAATCTCAACCCTTAGAAACTTTCCCAATATTGCAAACACTCCCACAACCACTAAAATATCATGAATTAGCGCCAAAACTGCGGTAACACCAAATCTCCAAGATGATGCCGGTTTAGGTATCTTCCTAAAAGAAAAAGCAATATATAAAACTATTATTACCGATGCCAGCAATACTGCAATAATTGCTTTTTGTCTAAGCTCTGATCCGATAACCGGTCCGACGAATTCTACCCTTCTCTCAGTCACCTCACCAAACTTTTCTTTAAGATAAGATTTGAGATTGTTTAATTTTTCCTGTTCAACAGGCTTAGTCCTAATAATGTAAGTATTGTTTTCAGAAAAGGTTGTTTGACCTATCTCAATCCCTTGTGAAGAGATCTGTTTATTTAGTTCATCTACATTTATTTTTTTTTCAAAGCTATATTCAAGTAAAGCTCCTCCGGTAAAATCTATTCCGAGTCTAAGTCCCGAGGTAAGTAGATAATATAACCCCGGTAAAATAATCAGCAAGGAGAAAACAAAATACCAAGTTTTATATTTCATCAGGTTATTCATTTATCCTTCGCCTCCTTTAAATCTTCATGCAACTCGTTTTTCAAATCCCCAGCAGCTTTTTTAATTCTCTCTTCAATCTTATCAACTTTCTCATTTAAAAATTTCCAGATTTTACTGTGATCGCCTTCCTTTAAGTGATTTAAAAAGACTCTTTTATCCGAAGGTGTCAGTTCTGATAATACAGCATCCAAAATTGTGTGGTGCAAGCTAGAATCAATTAGACCTGTCAGATGGATCTTCTGCTCCTCTGATAAATCCAGCTTATCCAGCTCTATGATAATCGACTCTATCTCAATTAGATGGGTGTAGAATTGTTGTTTCACGCTTCCTCCTTAACTTTAACCGGACCCAGTGGAACTTCATCTTCCAGGTCATCAATAAAAAAGTATAACACCGGGCCTTTTCTGGAACCGGTTGCGAGCCCCAATGCATCCATAACTTCAGGTGATCCTCCCAAATGTTTGCCGGTCCAGTCGGCAGGACCAGCGTCGCCAATAACTGCCACAATCGCCTGGCCGGTTTTGGGATTAACAACCAACATTTTTCTGAATTTAAAAAAATCCCTATATTTCCCAAAGTTCTCTGCAAAACCAGGAGCTAAAAATGTCTGAATCGCCAAATAATAACGTTCCCTACTTTTGTCAACTTCGCTAAACTCTTGTTTAGAAGACGAGAAATATCCCCAGGCGCCTAAGCCCGGCGCGATTCCGGCTCCACCATAGTTTGCAAAATCAGAAGCAGAATCTGCATGAGCGTATAAATTATCACCCGGGTAACGATACAAATGTTGCTCCCCTCCAATTAAACCATAATTTCTGTTAAGCCGGATGTTATCCATTTCTGCTGTTATTCTAAAACCAAAATTACTGGATAAGATATCAACTATATCCTTTTCCTCCTCTGGATCTAAGGGCCTTATCTCTTTGGGTATCTTATTAGATAAGATTTCTGCAAGCAATACATTCTGATCATAACCCTTCAAGATCCCTTCGCTACTGACAATTAAGTTAGGAGTGGGCAGTTGTTTGTGAGGAGCAGACAATAACATTAATCCTCCCAAAGACCCCACGGCTAAGTGTTTTAGAGACTGCCCATGTTTTTCCCAGAATTTATTTTGGATCGCGCCATGGCGAGAAATCCATTTTTTTCTTAAATACTCGTAATGCGGTGTCTTGGATGCAAACTTCATATTATTTCTCGCGTATCAGGAATCTAAGTAATGTCCTTGTTACCACATAACTTGTAAACATAGAAACCATTACCCCAATTGCTAAAGTAACAGCAAATCCTCGAATTAAAGATGTCCCCATCCCATAAAGGATCGCTGCAGTAATAAGAGAAGAAACATTTGAAGCCCAGATTGAAGACCAGGCTCTTTTAAATCCTAAATCCAGTGCAAAAACTTTACTTTTCCCCCAACGAATTTCTTCTTTCATTCTTTCAAAAATCAAAATGTTGGCATCAACTGCCATACCAATTGATAAAATAAATCCGGCAATTCCTGCCAGAGTTAGCGTCACAGGAGGTAAAATAAAAAGACCGGTCTTAAAAATTGCTAATACTAACAGGGTATAAATAACCAAAGCTAAATCTGCAATTAACCCTAAAATGCCGTAATATGCTGCCATATATACAGCCACTATAGTAAGTCCTATTATGCCGGCTACTAAACTTTTATTTACAGATTCTTGACCTAAGGTTGGCCCGATAGATCTTTGTTCAATAATTTTAATCGGCACCGGCAATGCTCCGGCATTAAGTTGTATACTCAAATTCTTTGCTTCCTCAGTTGTAAATTGTCCGGTAATCACGGCATTGCCGCCCACAATCTCCTGTTGAACCACAGGCGGAGGCCAACTAATCGGTACTCCATCCAAAAACATGCCTAAAGGTTTATTGACATTCCTTTTAGTAATTTCAGCAAATTTCTCTGCTCCCTCGCCGGTAAACTCAATTGTAACCTGTGGCCCTGACCTCCCCCCTTGGGCCGAGCCAAAAGTTACTTGGGCTTTTTTTAAATCAGCACCGGTCAACCCTGTTGGCTTAAAAGTGTCAAGTAAAGAAGCTGCAGATTCTGTTGCCTCAGCCGATGGAGTTCCCACCATTTCCCTAAATTCCAATTGAGCAGTTTTACCAACCAGATTAGCTGCATCTGAGGCATTTTTCAGCCCAGGCAGCTCAATCAATATTCTTCTTTGATTGCCGATTTTAGAAGATTGTACCAGCGCCTCGGAAACTCCGTATAGATTAACTCTTTTTTCTAAAACTTGTTTTGCTGACTCCAAAGCACTGTCCCTATTTTCTGGATCAATCTTCTCCATCTGAGTCTCAAGAATTAACTGGGTGCCTCCTTGTAAATCAAGTCCCAACTTTAAAGGAAAGAGGCCGAAAACATCTACCCTTTTGCCGAGGATTCTTAAAGCAGGCATTTGTTTGAATGAGGGAATATCAACCCAGACTGCCAGGATTGTTAAAAACAAAATTATCCATAAAACTACTCGCGGCCGCATTAAAAGATTATACCTTAAACCATGACTCCTTCCAAAAGCTCATCTTCATCCCCAATCAACATCACTTTTGGTTGGATTAATACCCGTAAGATAAATGGATCTCTTCTTTTAACTCTAAACTTAAACTCCGCTTCATCCATAAATGAATAGTTAATTTCTACCTCCCGTTTGGCCTGCTCATCGGAGATAATTGCTTGTAGCTCCGGCAGAACGATACTACCTACCACCAAAATATCAACGTCATCTGTGGCTGAAACCTTACCTTTTAAAAATTTTGTGGAGATAAAAGCAAACTTTACTTTACCGAGCTTTTGTTTATCTTTAATTATATTTCCTCCTATCCCGGTAGTTTTGGCAACTAAAGATAGAAGTTCCTTATGGAAAACATAATCCCTTCTAAACCTATACAATCTTCTATTGGCCCGCCATTCAGAAGAAACCATGCCAAACTTTTCCATCCTGGCCAACTCACGTCTAACTGCATTAATCTCTTCAGATACTCGTCTTACTATCTCACGAACATGGAAAAGCGTATCGAAAGAAGCAGATAAAAAAAGTTGTAGTACTTTTACCCGGACTCTTGAGACAAAAAGTTCCTCAAGCATAATATTTTAACACCACCTTTCTGAGCAGTGGAGTATACGCTAGAGCCTAGGCTCTAGTAGCTAACTTTAGATCCTTCCGGGACAGTTTGAATCCAAATTTGACCCCTATTAAACTCTATTTCCTTGCCATTGCCATCTACATATTTTGTTCTTATAGTTCTTTTAAGTTTAATCCATTTACCCTCTACCACATTACCATCCTGGAAGATTAACGCCTTGCCAGAACCGACTGTCCCATACAAAAGATGGACATTACCCGGATAACCGTCATTGGCATTGGATTCTTTCTCAAATTGAACAACAACAACTTTCGCATCAAGTTGCTGTTTATTATTTAAATCAATGTGAGGTTCGCCGTTTTTCCTCTTGTAGGAATTTGTGGCGGCGTCGTAATCCCATTCTACCTGGTAACCCGGTTGACTCTCCCAGAAGTTAACTGTAATTTTAGAGGTAGTGCTGCCACCTTTATCATCTTTAAACTTCCAAGGGGCAAAATCATCATCCCATTTTATCCCCGCTGAATCTGTGGCGGTGAAGCCGCGTTTTGCTCCCACCTCCCAAAGCTTTTGAGTAGTTGAATACATGGTATGTTCTGTAGCAACTGAATGACCTAACCTTTGATAATCTCTCCAGAAAACAGGAAACCCGATGCTAAATTGATTCAAATCCTTAACACCGTATTTAATAATCTGTCCCAATGCATCAGCCGGGCCTGGAGTATTAGCTCCTCCGACGTGCGCGTAAAGCGCATCATACTCCCCTAACCAATCAAGAAAATAAGTTCTCGCTGATCTAACTGGTCCAACCTGAATATCTGCCAGATTACAGTAAAATATCGCCATAAACCTGGTAATTCCACCTTCGGCAATTGCTTCATATATTATATCTGCAGAGCTTAAACCCGATTGAGGCCTGGCTTCTGTGTGGTTTTCAATCATTACAGCCAAAGGCCTTCTTCTTTCCCAAAAATCCCTGGCTTTTTTAGTCCGCATAACCCCATTTAACGGACAGCTTTCCGTTTTTGGGTCGTTTGGATCTTCTAAAAATGCATTACTGGGGGTAGGAAGGGAAGCCAAGCTTTCTTTGGTGGATGAAACTGGCCTGAATTGACTAAACAGGAAATAAGATAAGCTTGTTGAAAGACCGTATAAAACTATCCCTAAAATAATTAAACTCAATATTCTTTGTAAGTTAGTTAAACCCTGAAATATTTTTATTAAGCTAGTAACAAAATTGTTTATTCCCTCTTTCATAGTTTATTGCTCTGCCATTGCTTTCTTAATCACCAGTTCCTCTTCTTTTGATAACTCTTGATTTTTGCTTTTTCCGGAAAGTATTTCTTTGCCGAAAACTCTTGTCCCTGATCTTGCGTGTAAACTAGTTATTACAATACCCGATCCCTGGTGATCCAACAAGCATACCGTAAAGCTAATATTGCCCCCTGTATCATCATAAGGATTAAATCGCAATAACCCTACCCGCTGTATATACTCTAACCCTCTGGTTTCCACTATCTTAACTTTATTTTCCAAATCTGATAACTCATCCCTAAAGCTTTCAATTGTTTTCTTAAGCTCTTCAAATTTTTTTCTGATATCCCTTTCTCCGGACTTTGGAAAAATTAATTTTAGGAACTTATTTTGCTGCCAAACCAGAAAACTTAAAAATCCTAGCCAAACTATTACTAGTCCCACCACTAGGAGACTAATCCAATCCGAATACATAAGTTACTCTTTAAATATAACTATCTTACTAAACTTTGTCAATGATAGCTTAAGAAGATAAATCTATATCAGTTAATATGGTCACCTTCGCTGAAATTTTTGCATAAAATACAGCTGGAAGTCTCTTTGCATCCTGTTCTTGAAACATCTTTATGAGCATTTCCTTTTTAGTCTGAGAGGTAGCGGAACTCTGCTCGTTTTCTCCAAAGACAAGAATTATAAACTCATCAACTTCATCCAAGGCCTCAAAAGTTAAAGTTATTCTCTTACCGAAGGGTCCGTTTATATCATTAAAAGCGACTACCAATCTACCATGATCATAATCTAACCCCGGCTTGATACTTGCTGTATGACCATCTGCACCAATTCCCATTACTGCCACTTTTTTAGAATATTTATTAAAAAGATTTCTAATAGTCTTTTCATACTGCTCCGCAATATTTTCTAAATCTTCCTCTTTCAATACTCCATAAAAAGGGATGCCTGCAGTGAGTAAATACTTCAATAAATGAGTCTCATAAATCATTTTCTCATTGCTATTTTCGTGCATAGGTAGTCCGAATCTTTCATCTATCAATGCCACCGATCCCGGCTTTAAGGTTCCATTGCGGGCGATCAGTTGATATAGTAAATCTGAGAAGTGCCACCTGATAGAAGTAGTAATGTTTCTTGATCAACCTTGCCCGAAATGATCGCTAAAGCATTTTTGGAAGCTTCATTTTTATCCTTGCACTGAATAATTTCAATACCATTTTTAATCATCCTTATTAAGGATATCACAAGTAATCCAGCATATCCCGTAGTCTTAGGTTCAGTTGGTGCTTGACAGGCTTATCGTATCGTGCTAGGCTCAACTGAGCGTAGAAATTTAAGTTTAGCATGGCTATCATTCAAACTAAAAAACAGTCAGACCTGGAAAAACGCCTTCAATTACTGCGCAGACAAGTCTATGGTCGGGAACCAGAGAGTCAGTATATCAGTAAATCAGTGGATCAGCCTAAAACACCGATTCACCGAACCACCGATACACCGATCTCATCCGACCTTACCTACCTTCACCACGATTTACTAAAGATTTTAACTTTTTCGTCTTTCGCAATCGGCGCACAAGTAATTCTTTTCTTTCTTTTGAAAAACCATATTTTGAATCTAAATTTTTTTTGAAAGGGGGTGAAGATCATTATGGCACAAATGTATTGTGTGAAGTGTCGACAAAAAAGAGACGCTGAAAATGTACAAGAGGTGACTATGAAAAATGGCAAGAAAGCCAGCAAAGGTACTTGTCCTGTTTGCGGAACCTCGATGTTTAGAATTGGTGGGTAAAGTTGTCTAAATGACAATTTTACGGGTTACTACCAATATTCAGCGGAGCGATACCATAAAATAAAGAAGTAACCCAGGAAGTTCTGGTGAACGTTCACCATTTCGAAAAATCCCACGAATCCGGCTAAGCCGGAGTAAGTGGGATTTTTCTTAAGTTGTCCCAAGTAAAACCGATTGATTAATGGGGAGGAATCTGTGGTGAGGGAGGGATGGTAACTTGTTGCGGATAATGCGGAGGCTGTTGGATAAAGTTATCTGATTGTAAAAATATATTTCTATCTACTATAAAAACGTAAAGAGTAAATACATCTAAAAGAAAGGGTAGCATTGAAAAAGGCGAAAATGCTACTACCAATGAAACCAGATTTCCTATCGTAACTAACGATATCGTAATAATTCCTGCATACCATGACCATCTTTTATGAGCTTTAACTGCCGAACCTAGAAAAAAAGCATAAATTCCTAAACAGAATCCCAATACCCCGAACACCTTCCCACTTAATAGCAGTCCAATACCAGCAAGTATAAAAATGGGGGCTGCTATTATAAAAAGCCAACCAATTATTTTTATTTTCATTAATTTAATTAAATATCTTTTAGATAATAAAAACAATGCCTTAATCAAAGAAAAACTGTGTATTTAACTATCTAATAGTTAGTCCATTAAAATACCCATAAATCAGCGCCAATACGAGAATCGTAAAACAAATCACACAGTAGACTATACCCATCAGCATAGGTTTAATAATGACTTGTTTCATATCCTCACCTTCGGCTAATTGCTCTGAATTGGAATAAGTCATTTCGCTTGCTTTGCCTCGAGATAAATAGCGAGCTAGAAATAATTCTTTATCTTGAGAAATAATAACATGCTCATATATAAATTTTGTTAATAAAAAAATTCCATTAAAAAATAACAATTTAATTAAAAAGAAAAGCATGATTTGTTGCTTTGCAAATTGGCTTCCCAATAGAAGCGGCCAAAATAATACTGAATAAAAAAAACTAGCTGCATAAATTATGGCTCCAAAGTACAGAAATTTAATGAATGACAGATTAAACCAAACACTTAAATATTTATCTGAAGGAATTTTATCTTTTAACGTTTTGGGTAAAGGATTTACCGCTATAGTTATGAAGGTTGATATAAAAACTAAAGCCAGATCAAATATAGCTTGATTCGACATTAATTAAACTGTGACATAAAAAAGACCCTGGGACAAGGATGTATTAAGATTCTTCGCGGGCGCGGTATTGCAAAGCTTCGGCTATATGTTCTGCTTGGATATTTTCCGAAGCGGCCAGATCCGCAATGGTTCTGGAAAGTTTAAGTACCCGATGATAGCCACGGGCAGACAGATTAAGTGAGGAGACGGCCATCTTTAATAGATCCAAACCCTCCTGAGTCAAAGAGCAATATTCTTTAATATCTTTATTTCCCATCTCCGAATTAGCCAAAATCCTCCCCTTGAATCGCTCTAATTGAATCTTTCTGGCTACAGTCACCCTCGTTCTGATTTCGGCAGAACTCTCTGTTTTTAAATCAGTAGATAATTTATCTACCTCCACCGGAGGCACTTCCAGGTAAATATCTATTCTGTCCAAAAACGGCCCAGAGATCCGACGCTTATATTTGGCAATTTGCCCTGGCATACAAGTACAATTCCTTTTTCTGTCTCCTAAAAAACCACAAGGACAGGGATTTTGGGCAGCAAACAGAACAAACTGCGCAGGTAAACTTATTGACCCTGATGCTCGGGAAATTGTGATACGGCGATCTTCTAAAGGTTGTCTTAAACTTTCTAAACTCTGGCGGGGAAACTCTGCCACCTCATCCAAAAATAAAACCCCTCTATGTGCCAGCGAAATTTCACCCGGTCTAATATTATTTCCGCCGCCAAGAAGCCCGACATACGAAGCGCTATGATGAGGCGAGCGAAAAGGACGGGTAGTGACGAGTGACTTATTGCCATCCAAAAGACCGGCTATAGAATAAATCTTGGTTACCTCTATTGCTTCTTCAAAAGTTAAAGGCGGCAAAATTGAAGGGAAACTTCGGGCCAACATAGTTTTTCCTGCTCCCGGCGGCCCTTTGAGTAATATATTATGTCCGCCTGCCGCTGATATTTCCAAAGCCCGCTTGGCGCTTTCCTGCCCTTTAATTTGGGAAAAATCATATTCATAATTTAAACCGTCTTCCAAACTTAAAACCGGCCTTTTTACAAATCCCAAATCTTCTTGTCCCAAAAGCCACCTGGTTAGCTGCTGTAGCGACTCGGGAGCTAAAACTTCCAAACCTTCTATAATTGCAGCTTCTTGTCCATTCTCCTTAGGCACTATCATCCTTTTTATACCAGCTTGTTTGGCTGAAATCGCCAAAGGCAACACCCCATTAATTTTCCGCAAAGTTCCATCCAAAGATAACTCCCCCACAATTAAAGTATTCCCAATATCTAATTTTTCCGGATTGGAACTTATCTGACCTGAAGCTAGAAGCAACCCCAAAGCAATTGGAAGATCATATGCCGGACCTTCTTTTGGCATATCGGCTGGTGCCAGATTCACAGTAATTCTATGAAGAGGAAAATCAGCCCCGGAGTTTCTAAATGCTGCCCGTACTCTTTCCTTACTTTCTTCGACTGCCCGATCTCCCAAACCTACTATAGTAAAACTGGGCAAACCCTGGGCGGAAATATCTACCTCACAAGTAACTAAACTTGCATCTAGTCCAATATTTGCGCCAGAGATTATCTTTGCCAGCATCTACAACAGTATACTATGGGGAGAATAAAGAAAAAATGCCTAGGAGGAGAGTAAGCCAGATTCTGTTTTAGATGATCATTTATCTAACGCTCCTGATTTCGACAATTAAGCAAGCAGCTCTGTCGGTTCTAGGATTGCAGCGGGGAGGATTGCCACGTTTCACCCGAGCTTTACCCCGGTTCGTCACTGTTGCTCTAACTAGGCCTTGCGGCTTCCGGCTTACGCCGGACACCCTGCTTTATGCTGTCTGGACTTTCCTATCTGTACCAAATGGCACAGATTAATCATCCTTCTTCCTAGGCTTGTATATTATACAACTAACTCTTTTCTCCTTCAATTATCTCTGCTGCTATAATTTGAAATACTACTGCCATCGGAACTGCCAAAAGCGCCCCGGCTATACCTAACAACCTACTTCCGATAGCAATTGCTAAAATTACTATGAGGGGATTTAAACCAACAGCTCGCTTCATAACTTGAGGCACTATTAAACTATTTTCCAATTGCTGGATGATAAGATACATAACGGCAACCATTACACTTAAGAAGGGAGAGATTGTTAATGCAATAAGAATTGCCGGTATAGCTGAGATTATCGGACCTATCACAGGTATGACTTCCATCACTCCGGCTATCAGGGCAAGCGGTAGTGCATACGGAATATTTAAAATCATTAGACCAATATATGACATAAGGCCGACGAGCAAGCTTAGAATTAACTGACCCTGTAACCATGACCCTAATTTTTCTTCTATCTTTACAATTGATTTCCTAACTCTTTCTTCTCTATTTTTAAATAGAGAAGAAATACGACTTTCTAGGTTTTCTTTTTCCAACAACATATAAAAAGTTAAAACCAACATAAATATAATTGCTAATAAGTTATCAAATACCGATAAGGTGATTGAGAATAGGTTCTTTGAAAGATCTGTCAGTTCAGAAGATAAAACAGATCTATCAATGTTGATGGCATTTAGAAACTGGGTAATCAGCGGAGGAGATGAAACTATCAATCTATTACTCTGTTCCACTAACGGGGGTATGATACTCACCAGAAATGCTGCTAGCGCAGATATTATAATGATGTAGGTCATTGCAATGCTTAAAACTTTTGGCAACCTTAATCTGATAAAAAAATTGACTAAGGAGGAGAGGGCGGAAACAAAAATAACTGCCACGAATAAAATTATTAAGAGATCACGGATTAGGTATATTATCCAAAGGGATAAAATAAAAAGCGCCACAAATATAATTGTTTTATGAGAAATGTCGACTTTATGCGGCATATTTTATTTTGATCTCATTTATCATACCACTTGATCACTAATTTTTCTATTTTCTCAGCAAACCCCTCTTCTGTCATATCAAACCAGAAAACTTCTTTTTCTTTCTTAAACCAAGTAATTTGGCGTCTGGCATAGCCGTGAATTTTCCCCTGCAGCAGTTTAATTAATTCTTCTTTATTTCTAATTTTATTCTCCAAATAATCTGCCAGTATTCCATATTCAAGTCCTAGCTGTCTCATCCTTTTAAGACTTAAACCGCTACTGTGTAATCTCCTGGCCTCATCTATCATACCCTGATCTATTCTGCTCATCACTCGTTCATCAATTCTTTGATATAGAACTTCCCTTGAAGTGGTTAAACCGATCTTTAATATATTCTTCTGGGGTTTATCTCTATTTGCTGTTGACAAAAAGTTGACGATCGTTAGATTTTTGTCAACTTCATTATCTGCTTTGGTTTTAACAGCTATCTCAATTGCCCTAATTAACCTTCTGGGATTTTGCCTATCAGACTCATTAAGACTTCCCCATTTATCAGGTGAGATTTGTTGTAACTTCTTTTGTAACTGTTCTTTAGAAAACTTTTCTAATTTCTTTCTTAAATTTTTATCTACTGGAATCGCTAAATTAGGTAAACCTTCAAGTAAGGCTTTCAGATAAAAACCAGTTCCTCCAACTACAATAGGCAGTTTCTCCCTCTTCCAAATATCATTTATCACCCTCCCGGTATCTTTGACATAATCATAAACTGTATATTGCTTCTTTGGATCCACCACATCATACATCCACACTTTTACCCCATTCATCTCCCAAAACTTTTTGCCTTTTTTAATTGTCCATTGTCCATTGTCAATTCTCAATTTTACTGGCAATTTTCCTGTCCCAATATCTAGACCCACATAAACTTGTCGAGAATCCACCGAAACAAGTTCACCCTGAAACTTGCTTGCAAGTTGAAGGGCTAAATCAGTTTTTCCAGTTGAAGTAGGTCCTAAAATAACCAGCAGTTTAGATTTGATAGATTTTGTAACCATCCTGGTTGTATATTAACGGATATCTATTAATGAAGTCATAATTGATTACATAATTACTCTGTTCATTCTCGAAAAGAATTACATAACTAATATTATATTTTTTGAATAAATCTTGACTGCTTTGACCTGCTAATATATTTCTTACATCTAATTCTCTTTGGGAATAATTTAGACCATAAGTCCAAAGCCACCCATGAAACCCAACTACAACCTTACGACCCGAAAGAGCTACAACCGGATTATCAAATTTATCCACAGATAAAAAAACCGCATCTTGTTTTGTATTGCTTTTAACAAATTCCGCCAGTTTGATTGCCTGAGGAGAGTAACTTTCATATCTTGTTCCAGATGAAGAAATTAATCGAACAATATCCAAGAATCCTGAAAAACTTACTAAATATATTGCTGTGATTGCCAAAATTATATTTGTTACCTGGCGCGTTAATATTAGCTTACTCAACAGATAGGCCAGGATAAATAGCGAAGATAAATACCAGTAGATAAAAAACTTAGTGTTATCAAAATCCCAAGGTTGAAAAATAAATAGACTTGGCAATATAAACCATAGTTGCCCAACTATAGCAAAATATGCTAATTTCAAATTTTTCTTTAGCCCCAATAAAATGGCTATTGGTATTAAAAGTAAATTAAAACCGAAGTTTTTAATATAAAAGGAAAGTATTCCCCCTTTGGGAGCCATCCAACCTAATTTATATTTCATTAAAGAAAACGGGTTTTCTGATTGTTCTAAGAAAAGCTTGCTTAGTACTAAAATTATCACAATCCCGATAGATCCCAAGACAAAAATGACACTTATTCTATTTTTGTTTTTTAGAATTATCTGAATGGTTAACCAAAGCAAAAAGGGAGCTAGTACAATCAAGCTATGGACGTGAATTATAGGCAACAGTGAGACTAGCAATATCCCGAGAAAAAGCTTTCTTACATCAAATCGTTCAGATAAATCCCAAAAAATATATAGAATCAAAATTGCCACCGGTAAACCCAGTAGAAAACTTCTCTGCGGCAAAAGCATAGACAAAACCACATTAATCCAGAAAAAACCTAAATCTTTTAAGGCAGTATAATCCCTCGGTAAAGCCTGAATAAACTGAAAGAAATTTGAGTTACTATTTTGCAAATCATTAAGGAAATATAAGAATCCTAAGCCACCGTTAAAGAAAAATAAGAAAAGAACCAAACAGGCTGCCAATTTATTTCCTATAACTTTCAATGAAAAATAACTAAGAAGTATTATTAAAACAACCATCATTAATACTCCTACTAAAGCTACTGCCTGATCAAACCTTAAAGATAGTGGGTTTACAAATACTGCAGTTATAAAATCAATCAAAAATGGATAGGAAATTTTTGCACCTGAAAGTATTGGGCTCTGGGGAGGAAAATTATTGCCGAAAGCAAAAGATGAAATGATGCTGAGGTGGAGTGATATATCACCATATGAATGTACCGGTTGCACAAAATATCTCCCGTTATTAAAAGTCAGCAGTTGAAAAGCTAAATAACCAAATAACACTACAAAAAAACCAATAAACAGTAGATATAACTTCCAAGAAGATTCCTTCAACCGACTTCTAAAGCCTTCCAACTCATATCTAATTTTCTCTGTATTTCTTTTAAGAAGAAATAGACCAACTGAATTAATGATTCCCAAGAATATTATCATCCCCAAAAGATTCAGTCCTAAAAAATATGAAATAAACAAGGACAAAGATCCTAAAAGCAATGTTCCGAGTAAAGCACCAACTGCAATTCTTGTCTCGAAAAATAATTCCAAGTTAAAAAAATAAGTAACTAAAAATCCCACAAAAGTTACATCTAATAACAGAATAATCGAAGGGAGATACTCAAAAAACATAATTTGTACTATTATATAGACTAAGTTATGAAATTAAAACCATTTACAATTTTAATCGTTATTGTTCTTATAGCTGCATTTTTAAGACTTTATCGGCTTGATTATCCAAACAAATATGTTTTTGATGAAGTTTATCACGGCTTTACAGCCAAAGAATATTTAGTAGGACACAAGGAAGCCTGGGAATGGTGGACTAAACCACCGCCAGGAGTGGCATATGAGTGGACTCACCCACCTCTGGCAAAAGAGATCATGGCCGCCTCTATGTTTATCTTTCGCACTCAAGAAGCTTGGGCCTACCGACTGCCAGGCGCAATGCTCGGGGTTTTATCCGTCTATCTGGTTTATTTGTTAGGTGTCAAATTGATAAATCGCAGTGCTGCGCTAATTGCCGCATTTGTTTTTTCCTTAGACGGATTAAATTTTGTTCAATCCAGAACCGGTATGAATGACATTTATTACATCACTTTTTTCTTGGCAGCATTACTACTTCTCCTCAACAGAAAATATTTATTTTCCGCTCTCCTTTTAGGATTAGCACTTTCCAGCAAGTGGGCGGCAATTTACGGATATCTAATTTTTATACCTTTATTAATAAAGGACAAACAATATCGCCAAATATTATTTCTTCTTATCATCCCCCCAATAATCTACTTTATTACTTATCTGCCTTTTTTCCTCACTGGACACAGCATAGATCAATTTAAGCAGTTACAACAGCAGATGTGGTGGTATCATACTAACCTTAAAGCCACCCATACCTATTCCTCGCCCTGGTGGTCTTGGCCTCTTAATTTATACCCGGTTTGGTATTTTGTGGATTATCAAAAAAATAGCATGGCCAATATATTTGCATCAGGTAATCCGGCAGTTTTTTGGCTAGGCAGCATTGCAGTCATATTAACAGTATGGAAGGTGATTAAAAAAAGATCAATAAACTTAATTTTGATTCTCTTAGGTTTCTTCGCATTTTGGCTACCTTGGGCACTTTCACCCCGGATTATGTTCTTATATCACTTTTCCCCCTCAGTTCCTTTCTTAACCTTAGCTTTAGGACACCAACTAAATACACTTCTTAAAGATAGAAGAGGAAAACAACTGGCATTTGTACTCCTATTCTTAATAGTCTTAAGCTTCCTTTTGATTTTTCCCTTCTTAACAGGAATCCCTCTCCCCAGAAATTTTATTGACTTTTTCTTACTGACTAATCTATCAAAAAATCCTTTTTAGAGACTCGTCACCCAATCCTGAAAACCCTTAGCATATTTATAATCAGATTTCTCACTTAATGATTCATCTAAAAATCCTCCGATTGCTCTGGCTGCCAGCACTACTTTTAATTTATCCTTTTGATATCCTTTTTCCTTTAATCGAGAATAAATATCCTTGGCAATATGGGGATTTTTTAATACACTAAAAGTTCGTTGGACAAAATAACAAATATCATAACCTTCAACACTCTTTGGTAGCGCATGTTCTCCATCAATCAATCCCAATATTTTATCCGGTAATTTAACAATATGCCAAGGGGCAAAGTCTCCATGCCTTGGTCTGCTAGATAATTCACAAATTCCTTTCTCAGCTATTTCCAAAAGACTTTCTATATTAAATTTTTTAGAAACACCGGCTGGTATATCACTAAACCAATTACGTGTCTTACTTAAAAATCTTACCTTATAATTAACATCTTCATATTTATCGTCTGCAAAATTAACCCGTGGTAATTGCTGGATAATCTCGGAGAGTTCAATAATCTGCGGTATGTATTTAACTAAATTAGAGGCTTTTTGATAACCCCTGCGAGTTTCACAGAGTAATTTACCGTCAAAAAAATCTGTTATTAAATAAAAATATTTGTTCTCATATAAACCACTGTCATAATTTTTAGGAACTAAGTATCTTATATCTTCCGAATAATTATTAAAATAATTATTCCAATAGTATTCATTTTGAGTAACAACACTAATCCCTTCGCTAGTAGCCAGTTTCAGGAAGTAAATTTGATTATTCTTTATTAAAATTCCCAAGACATGCCTCGGACCCTTCCATAACTTTTTAACCTGATAAATTTTTTGAAAGAAAGATTTAATCTTTTTAAGAAAAAAATCTTCACCTAAGCGGTAATCAAAGATCTTATTTCCCAGACGAATCTTAAAGGAATTCAAAACTCTGGTCATAAAAACGGAGCTATTTAATTAATCTCTTAAGCGTTTTGCCGGAGGTAAAACCGGGAGTTTTTTTATTTGGGATTTGTATAGTTTCTCCTGTTTGAGGATTCCTGCCCCGTCTGGCAGCTCGGGATCTGATCAGGAATGTTCCAAAACCGGTTATGACCACCTTTTCCCCTCTGACCAAACCGTCTTTTATTAAATTGAATGTAGTATTAACTGCATCGGCAGCAGCTCTTTTGGTTAAATTTGCTTTCTTGGCAACTTTTTCAATTAATTCGTTCTTAGTCATGGCCTTAAATTACCAGATTTTTTGCCCTTTAGCAAGCCCCAAAACGAAGCTTTGCTTCGTCCTGAGGAGGCATTAAGCCGACGAAGGATCTCGCTAGGGAGTCGTCATAGTACTTTCACTATAACGGGTTTCCCTAATGGCTGTTATCTTAACAGCCCCCGGTACCATCACTTCTTTGGAAATTCGCTCTGCTATATCGTGTACCAACTTTGGTAATTCATCATCTGGAATCCTCTCCGGAGTCACAATTACCCTGACCTCTCGTCCGGCTTGTACGGCAAATGCTTTTTCCACCCCTTCATATGAAGTGGCAATCCTCTCTATGTCATCCATTCTCTTAATATAATCGCCGACATTCTCATGTCTTGCCCCAGGTCTTGCCCCGGATATCGCATCAGCAATATAAACCAAGACTGATTCTACAGCTGAGAATTGTTTATCTTCATGATGTTCGGCAATACAATTAATCACTTTCTCCGGCAGTCCGAATTTTTTAGCTAACTGGACACCTTTTTCAACATGAGTCCCTTCCTCTTCCTCCATCGCCACTTTCCCTATGTCATGCAACAAACAACCAAGTCTGACTACATTAACATCTGCCCCGGTCATTTTTGCCAGAGCTATACCAATTTGGGTTTCTTCCTGAGTATGTTGAATTAAATTCTGACCATAAGAATATCTATATTTAAATCTGCCAATCATATCTATCAGTTCAACAGGTAAATTGTAAACTCCGACATCATGACAAAGCTTTTCGCCGGCTGATCTCATTAGTTTATTAATATCTGTCTCAGTTTTCTCTACGATTTCTTCAATCCGCTGAGGTTGAATGCGGCCGTCTTCCATGAGTCTCTCCAACGCCACTTTAGCAATTTCGCGTCTGATCGGATCAAATGAGGAAAGAATCAAAGTATCCGGAATCTCATCATCCATTACCACATCAACACCTGTTACTTGTTCAAAAGTCCGAACATTTCTACCTTCTTTTCCAATAATCCTACCCTTCATCTCCTCATCAGGCAGTTTGACTTTGGAAGTAGTAAACTCAGAAATATAATCTGTTACACCGTGGCGCATTGCCTCGGTTAAAATTTCTTTGGCTTTCTCATCTGCCGTTAGCTTAATTTCTTCTTCCGCTTCTTTGATTTTTTTGGAAACCTCAGCGGCCAACTCTCTATCAACGTTTTCCAGCAGGATTTTTTGGGCTTCGTCTTTAGACATGGAAGAAACTTTTTCTAACTTGGAAACCAAATCTTTGCGGACTTTCTCCAGCTGCTCCAATTTTTCATCAATCAGTTTCTGTTTTTCACTAATTTGCCGCTCTCTCTCTTCCAAAATCCCCTCTCGCTTGGCGAGTTCTGTTGCATCAGTATTTGATTGTGTCGGATTAGCAGCCGGCTCGCCTCGCACGCCTCGCTGCGACGCGGGCGAAGCGGGCGAATTAATCGGTCCAAATGTTCGTTGCATAAATGGTTTGAAGTCTGGAAAACCTCTCGACTTAACCGAGAATTTGAGGGATATTTAATTTTAGAAAGTATACTTTCATGAATTTACCTCAGTTTTTAAGACTTCCAAAACTATTTTACTCCTTTTTGGTAAAATTTTCAATTATTTCCTTAACCACATCATACTCAAACCCTTTTCTCATTAAATATTCATAAGCTTTTTTTTTGAATTCTAAAGAGGGTAAATTCTTCCAAGATTTCATCTTTTTTTCTAACGCCTGTTTTGCCAATTCTTCTTCACTGTACCCTGTACCCTGTACCCTAACCACTTCCTCAATAATCTCCCTATCAATCCCTTTTTGAAAAAGTTCGGCTTTAATTGCCTTAATCCCTTTTTGCTTGCTTTTTCTTCTGGCTTCTGTCCAGGCTTTGGCAAATTCCAGGTCATTTACCATCCCCTTTTTCTTTAAGATTTCCACCAACACATCGACTGTTGCTTGGCTTCTTTCTTCTTTTCCCTTGATTCTTGATTCTAAATTCTTGATTCTAAAATACTCCCTAACCTCTTTTTCCGAATGCTGCCTGATACTAAACCATCTGTACATCCTCTCCATCAACTTTCCCACTTCTGCCTCAAATAAAATCTTTTCTATATCCTCTGGCGCTATTACCTTACCAACCACCAATCTTCTGTTAACCACTAAATCTTCATCTGCTCCAAAGGCAAACTCACCGTCTAAAAAAATATTGAATCTCTTGGGGTTTTTCTTTTGAGGTTCTACTGAGGTAATTTTTGCCATCAAGCGACTTCTTGAACTTCTTCTTGCGGACCGACTACAATCTTTTCTTTACCTTCTTTTTGTTTTCCCCAAGCATCCCTTATTTCTTTTTCCAGTTTCTCTGCTTCTTTTTTATTCTCTTTTAAATAAGCAATTGATGCTGGGCGGCCTTGACCTAACATTTTTTCTCCCCAGCGGATAAAGGCACCGGACTTTGTTAAAATTCCCAGTTCTATTCCTATATCTAACAGTTCCCCTTCATGCGAAATCCCATTTTCATTCATATCAAATTCGGCAATCCGGAATGGGGGAGCCACCTTATTTTTGACAACTTTCACCCGGTGCCTTGAACCAACCACCAAATCCCCTTCTTTGATATTTTCAATTTTTCTAATATCTAATCTGACAGAGGAATAAAACTTGAGAGCCAGTCCTCCCGTGGTTGTTTCCGGATTACCGAACATTACGCCGATTTTTTGCCGCAGTTGATTGGTAAAAATTACGATAGTATTTGTATTAGAAACTGCACCGGTTAATTTTCTAAGAGCCTGCGACATTAAACGGGCTTGCACACCCATTGAGGAATCTCCCATTTCTCCTTCCAGTTCGGACCTGGGTACCAATGCTGCCACAGAATCTATTACTAAAATATCCACCCCGCCGGAGCGAATCAGCGCCTCTGCAATCTCCAAGGCCTGCTCACCTGTATCAGGTTGGGAAATCAGAAGATCGTCTAAATTAACCCCGATTTTCTGGGCTCTTTGGGGGTCTAAGGCATGTTCCGCATCAATAAAAGCCGCAACGCCGCCTTTTTTTTGAGCCTCAGCAATTACATGAAGCGTAACCGTTGTTTTTCCACCTGCTTCAGGACCATAAACTTCTATAATCCGGCCTTTAGGAAGACCGCCAACACCCAACGCCAAATCCAGCGCAAGGGAACCTGTCGGGATAACATCTGTTGCAAATTTCTCAGCTCGTTCACCCAAACGCATAATGGAACCAGTACCATATTGTTTTTGGATTTGTGCCATAGCGGCATCAATCGCCGCTTTTCTTGCATCACCGTTTTGTGTCATATTTATAAGATACCAAATATTTCCCAAAGGTCAAGACCCAAAAATGTCGGGGTGACAAGAATTGAACTTGCTGCATCCGCGACCCCATCGCGGCGGTCTACCGATGACCTACACCCCGGAACTTGTTGTATTTTAACACTAGGCTTACTAGAATAGAATACTATTCATGAAACTCATTTCTTTAAATACCTGGGGCGGGAAAATTTATCAGCCTTTAATGGATTTTATTAGGCAACACTCGAAAGATACTGATATATTTTGTTTGCAGGAAGTTTACGATACAGAAACTAAGATTAAAGAATATAAAGACATTAGAACTAATCTATTGAATGAGCTTAAAAAGCTATTGCCAGATTTCCAAGTCTTCTACTCAATCGAAATCCGTGGCTTTGATCCCGCCTCTGGACCTGTAAATTTTGACTTAACTTTCGGCAAGACCATATTTATCAAGGATCATTTTAAAGTAAACAATCCTAAGGATATTTTACTGTATGGTAACAGAGAGCAAAAATCCTTAAAAAAAGATTTTTCTAATCTTGCTGTTACTCTGCAATCTATACAATTTACTGTCCACGAAAAAGAGTTCACTATTGTTAATATTCACGGTACACCATTTCCAGGAGATAAATTGGATACAAGCTTAAGAATTGAACACTCTCATAAAATAAAAAGATTTTTAAATTCTAAACCCGGCGCAAAAATTATGGTTGGTGATTTTAACCTATTACCAGCAACCAAGAGTATTAAAATGCTTGAAGATAATATGAGAAATCTAATTAAAGAATTTAATATCCAAAGAACCAGAAGCAAGTTGAGTCCTTTTTACGGTAGAAGAGATTTCCAAAAGTTTGCCGATTATATTTTTGTGTCTAACGAAATTCAAGTAAAGAGTTTCGAAGTACCAAAGGTAGAAATATCAGATCATCTACCTATGATATTGGAATTTTCATGAAAAAACATTTTAACATCCAAATTTATGGACTAGTCCAGGGGGTATTTTTCCGGACCAGTGCCAAAGAACAGACTGATAAACTAAAAATCAGTGGACTTGCCAAAAACATGCCGGACGGGTCAGTTTACATAGAAGTAGAAGGAGAAAAAGAAAACTTAGATAAATTTATTAAATGGTGTCATCTCGGTCCAATGCTAGCCCGGGTAGAAAAAGTCGAAGTTTCTGAAGGTTCCCTAAAAAATTTCAAAGAATTTACAATTAATTAAACAATCTTTTCCCAGGGGAACTGTTCGCGGCCGAAGTGGCCATAGGCGGCAGTTGGCAAATAGATCGGCCTTTGCAAATCTAGGCCTTCAATAATCCCTTCCACCGAGGTATCCAAAATTTTCTCCATAAAAGAAAGGATTGCTTTGTGGGATTTTTTGGCGGTGCCAAAAGTTTCCACATCCTGCATAGTAGGTTTTTTCGCCCCGATAAAATAGGCGAGCCTTACCTCTGCCCTATCTGCTAATCCTTGAGCCACAATATTTTTGGCCAGGAATCTCGCTGCATAAGCTCCTCCCCGATCAACTTTTGACGGCTCTTTACCCGAAAAAGCTCCTCCCCCCACCCTGGCATAACCGCCATAAGTATCTACCACAATTTTTCTACCTGTCACACCACAATCTGAGGCCGGACCGCCGTGGTGCCAAATACCGGTGCCGTTTACAATAATATCCTTTTTTTCGATTTTGAAGCCGAAAATATCCAACACCGGGATTATTACAATGTTGTAGATATCATCTTTAACCTCGTCTAAATTTATGGATTCTTTATGAGGTACAGCTATAACCACCTGATTAACTTTATACGGCTTTCCTTGTCTATATTCTATGGTTACTTGCGATTTACCATCCGGACGCAGGTATTTAACTATATTCTCCTCCCGAACCTGATCCATTCTCTTAACCAAAGCATGTGCCACAGATATTGGAAGCGGCATCAAGTGCTCAGTTTCCCGGCAGGCAAAACCAAACATCATGCCTTGGTCTCCTGCACCTTTTTTCTTCACCCCCACTGCAATTTCTGATGACTGTTCATGAACAAAGACTTCAATAGGTGATTTATCTGAAAAATTAAATTTCGGGTCTATATAGCCCAGCCTTTTTATCTGATCCCGGGCTATTTTTTTAAAATTCACCCTGGCTTTGGCCCCGATTTCTCCGGCAATAACTAATCTATTGTTGCCAGCCAGACACTCAATTGCCGTCCGGCCTTTCGGATCTTGTGCTAACACTGCATCCAAAATCGCATCGGAGATTGCATCACAGATTTTATCCGGATGACCGGCGCAAACTGATTCAGATGTAAAGGTTGTTACAGCACCATTAAGATGACTCATTTTTTTCCTTTTAAAAAACCTCTCAGGACGAGAGGTTAAAAGTTTTCCTGTACCAGACGGTACGGGACACATCTTCCTCGCGGATTTGGCACCGTGACTTTACGGTTGCCGGCTCGCCTTTTAGGCGGCACTCCTGATGTAGGTATTAGTAAACCATAAACACTTTACTTTGGCAAGTCCTCAAAAACCGCCTGTTTTTCTATTTCTGCCAAAAGTTCTTGCTTCTTACCTTCCAAAGCCTCTTTACCAACATGCTCAATATTAAGGCGAAGCAGTGGTTCTGTATTGGAGCTGCGGAGAGAAAAACGCCAATCTTTATACGATACCGCTACCCCATCTAATGTACTAATTTGTGCATCCGAATATTTTTCTTTTAAAGCCTCAATGATTTCCAAAGCGTTTTTTACCCTAAAATTAGTTTCTCCGGATTCATGGCTTCTTTTTAAACCCTCTATTATCTCAGATAAAGGACTACCCTCTCTACTCATTACTTTAAGTACTATCAAAATCATCGGCAGCTGCGATTCGGCATTACCTGTTTCTCTAAAAAAGTAATGAGCAGAGGATTCACCAGCGAAAACAGCCCCAGTTTCGTGCATTTTTTCCGTTATAAAAGCATGACCCACTTTGGTAATCTCATATTTCCCTCCATATTCTTCCACAATTTTTTTGGGGGTTAAAATATAGCGGATATCAAAAAGAATAGTCTCTCCTTTTTTCTCTGACAGCAGTTCCCTGGCAACTAAGGCAGTAATTAAGGAGGGCTGAATAATCTGCCCTTTTTCATCAATAAAAAATAACCTATCGCCATCGCCATCAGGAGCAAGCCCTAAGTCAGCTTTTTCTTCCATCACTTTTTTCTGCAAATCCCTTAAAGTCTCAAATTGCAAAGGATCAGCCTGATGGGCCGGAAAAGTTCCGTCCAGCTCAAAGTTCAACTTGATAAGTTCTCCGGGAATAGCTTTAAACAAAGCATCAATATAAAGGGAACCTAAAGCGTTGGCCGCATCAGCTGCTATTTTAAATTTCTTAATTTCCGGATATCCGGCAATCCTCAGTGCATTTTGAACTTCTTCTTCTAGTACGTCTTCCTTTTTGGTAATACTGCCTTTCCCCCGACTAATGATTTCTATCCCTTCCCTGCTCATCTTTTTTATTTCATCCATACCAGTGTTTTTACCAATTTTTACCAAACCTGTAGATGATCTCCTAACGATTTTGATTCCGTTATACTCTTTCGGATTATGGGAAGCTGTGATTTGCAATCCTCCATCATAATTGTATTTAAAAACTGCAAAATAAAAAGTTGGTGTCGATACTATCCCCAAATCAACTACCTTTGCCCCCAACTCCACCAAAGTTTTACTGACTGCCTCAAAAATAGCCGGGGAGGAAAGTCTCATGTCCCGGCCCACTGCAATTGTTAAAGGCTTGGTAGAAGATAATTGATCAGAAATTAATTTATAGATGGCGCGGGTTATCGAAACAGCAAACTCTTCGTTAATCTCTTTAGGATAGATACCTCTAATATCATAACTTTTGAAGATATTTTCCGGGGGTATATCCATAAGATGCATCCCACTATAGCTAATTCTTAAATTAAATTCAAGCTCTTAATATCTAGTTCTAAATTGTATATTATTAATGATGCTAATGTTTTTATCACTTATATTTAGCTTAGCTTTTATTGTTTTCAGTCTCTTGGTAAGGAGAGGTTTATTCTTGTCGATCGACCAATATATCGATCAAACCCTACCTTTTGTACTAACTAGTCCGGTATATTTTATTTCCAAAGCTCTGGCCTTTGTGTATGTTCCCTTAAGCACAGTAGTAGCTGCATTATTTATTAAATTCCTGATAAAAAAACAAAACAAAGAAGCGGCGGTCAGCGTGATGAGTTTTTCAGGCGCCATATTAGCTGAGTTTATTTTAAAACCATTGTTTAATATTTCCTGTCCGCAAAGTTATTACAGCAAATTCTTAGCTAATCAGGAAGTTTTTGGTTTATTACAAGCCCTTCAATCCATCGGGTTTTTTGAAACCTGTTACCCTTCAAGTCATACTGCTTCCTATGTAATCTTTTGCGGATATCTGGCTTATCTTGTTTCAAGATATATTAAGAAGAAGCGGAAACGTTTTATTTTACTTGCCACTTTATCCACCATTATTATACTAGTGGGCCCTTCCAGGCTTTATCTGCACGCCCATTGGTTCTCTGATGTAATAGGGGGTTATTTACTGGGTTTTGCCCTACTTTTTGCTATAATTTCTCTATATCGCAAACTAATCCGCTAATTTCCCCCTCTTCGTCAATACCACATTTTGCCAAACAACAGTAAAAGAAAAGCAAGAATAGCAAAATGCATAATTTGTGTTATCATAATGAAATAAAAATCTATGCCTGAACAAAAAGATACTCTTTTGCCACCTCTTAACGAACGTATAGCCAAGCTAGATACTTTATCTAAGCAATACGGCGGATCAGAGGGAATACCTGATACAGAACTAAAGAGCTTAGGCTATTATCGGGAACAAATAGAAGGCGGTTGGAGACTGATACCGGTAGAACGAATGGATCAACGAGCAAAAGAGCAGTTAGCAGAACAAACAAAAATGCAGGAAAAAATTGAGAGAACACCGCTTAAAGGAGTTTCTGTACAAGTTCCAGAAACTGATATTCCTTTCCGAGACTTATTTTATGACGACGTAACAGAACTCACTAATCGAGTAGAAGATTTGATACGCTTTACTGATAGGGCTCATGGGTCGATTGATAGTGTAATAAAGCATACTCTTTCTCCTGATAGTCCTTATTGCTATTTATTTAATGATTTCAGCAAGTTTTTAGATCAGTCAAAAGACAAACTAGGCTTTCAAGAACAAGAAACTAGTAGACTAAAAGAGGAGATTTTCGGGTATTGCTCCCTCTATTCTAGTAATTTTTCAGACATTATTCCGGAAGGCAGTGATGCTTTTGTCCAAGGCTTCATTGAAGATGAAAGAGCTGTCACCATCTCACAATCAAAAAGTGAGGCTCTTTTCACTTTCTTTGAACGCCAGAGAGGTACTTTTGCTGATATGCATCAACTAAATGAGGACTTTCAGGACGCATTCAATGATGAGATCGACATCGGAGAACACCCTGAGAAAAGATATCCTCAATTACAACGTTATATTACAAGTCATAAATTAACCGATAATTATACTCTCATAACAAATGTTTTTGGTGCTTACCTTGAACATCTGAATCTTGAAGGTATAGCTGCTACCCTTCAACATGCTGCCTCTCCCCAAGAAGCAACAAAATTACTTCAGGAAGCCAATTTTACTCGAGTTTTAGATGAAGAAAGAAGAACTATTAAAGCTAGCATTCAATCAGCTTCTATTGAAGAAAAGAAACAAGTTAGTAAACAACTAAAGGAAATTGAACAAGAGATTAAAAGAAGAAAACAAATCCAAAAGGGTATGCAGGAATATTTTTCTTCTCCTCAAATAGAAGCAAAAATCTTAGGAGATAAGATAAAAAATATTCAGGAATTATTAGCAAATGAAAAAAAAGAAACAGGGCAATCAACTACTCTCTATTTGGATGCAACACCAGATCCTGCATATGATACAGACCCAGGTGTCGTCAGTGGAGACTGCACAGAAGGCGAACCGCTTCCATTCATCGAGCCTAGTATACCACTCTATAACACTAAAGTTTTTAATAATAAGAGACAACATATAGGAAATATGTATTTGTTGGTAACAACTACAGAAACAGTAATTGATCATAATCCTATGCAGGTCTGGCACTTTGATGCTATCCAAATCCCAAATCGGCGGATAGATTGGAAGAAAGCTATTCAATACTTAATTGAGAGCATAGGCAAAGAAGCAGCAAAGCAAGATATCGATTTAATAACTGTTAACGGTCAAGAATATAGAATTTCAAATTACGATTATATCGATGAAGCAGTTAGAGAATACGGTGAAGAAAGAGGCGATCAATTCGTATCTGTGAATATTCCTGAGGTGGAAGAAGAATTTAAAGGTAAAAATTATAGCAGTCTTCAAGGAAATGGCGGTGCATTGGTTTTATGGACCAAACCCTCATCAAGTAAATAACTTTTACCTCTTTGGAGATTGTTTTTTCGCCCTCGTCCTACAAATCTTACCACTCGCCTTTCTAATTCTATTCGAATACGGCTCGTGGAGCGATTAAGAAGGACTGCGAGCTCAGAAAATTAACGCTTAGGAGACTGCTTCTTCGCTCTCGCTTTTTGGGCTAGGCCGTATTTTCTTCTCTCTTTCACCCGCGGATCACGGGTTAGAAAACCTGCTTTTTTTAAAGTAGTCCGGGCGGCCGGAGCTGTTTTAGCAATAGCTCTGGCAATTCCATGCACAAACGCATCAAGTTGCGAAGCTTGCCCACCGCCTGCTACCTTGACCGAAATTGTAAACTTACCCAAAGTATCCGTAATTTCCAAAGGTTTGTTATATTGTTTTTGAAGTAGCGGACCAGGGAAATATTCCACAATAGGTTTACCGTTAACAGTTACCTGTCCTTTACCTTCTGATAATCTAACTCTAGCTATTGCCTCTTTACGACGACCAACAGTAGAAATATTTCCCATCACCTTGCCTCCTTTGCCTCGCCTTGGGCGGGACCTGCAAATACTTTTAATTTTTTAATCATTTGGCTGCCTAATCTGTTGTGAGGTAACATACCTTTGACCGCATGTTCAATAATATACTCGGGCTTGCGAGTTAGCATCTTATCAAAGGTCTCAACTTTAAGGCCACCTGGGTACCCTGAATGACGCGTATAGGTTTTGTACTTCCATTTCTTTCCTGTTACCTTAATATCCTTTGCGTTTGTTACCACTACAAAATCTCCCGTATCTAAATACGGCACAAACTGCGGCTTTTTCTTACCCATCAAAATAGTTGCCACTTCTGTTGCCAGTCTACCCAAAATTTTTCCGCTGGCATCAATAGTATGAGTTTCTCTTCTTATATTTTTAGCTGATAATTTATTAGTCGACATAAGTTAGTGACTAGTCGCTAGAGTCAAGAGTCTAGGACTTTTTTCCTCCTCTTCTTGTTGTAGATGCTTTAGTTACTTTCTTTGATGGCTTAGTCTGTACAGTTTCTTTTTCTGTCTTTACTGCCTGAGTGCTTTTTTTACTTGACTCTTGACTCTTGACTCTTGACTCTATTGGTTTTAATTCCTCTGCTCCAATCAGGCTCATACGGACCATGGTAGTTTGGTCTCCTAACCGTGTTCCCATTCTGACTACTTGAGTAAAGCCGGATGTTCTGGCTCCTAATTTTGGAATGATTCTGCCTATCAACTCTTGTAAATCTAAAGGGGCCGATTTTGGATTTTTTTTGACCGAATTTATGACTTTATCCACTAAACCTTTGATTGCCTTAGCCTTAGCCTCAGAAGTTTGTATTGTCCCATGAGACAAAAGAGAATATATTAACCCTTTAAAAAGGTTTTTACGCTGATCCTTATTTCTTCCAAGGTGTTTACCATAAACTCTATGCCTCACTGAGAGTCAACCCCCTCTCAACTAACTTCTCTGATATCAAACGTATAGATTTGGTACCTAGGTTTTTGGCTTTTAGGAGCTGTTGTCTCGGAGTATTGATTAAATCTTCAATAGTATTAATCTCTATTGCCTTCAAGGCATTAGTAATCCTGACTGGTAAGTCCAACTCTTCAATAGTCAATTTCAAGGTCTCTTCGGAAATTTTAGAACCGGAATCTTCTACTTCTTCTTCAATCTGCGGTTCGAATACTGCATGAAAAGTATCTGATAAAATCTTTGCAGCAGAATTTAAGGCCTCCAGAGGAGAAAGAGTTCCGTCAGTTGCCACATCTAAAACCAACTTGTCAAAATCTGTCCTTCGCCCTACCCTCGTTGGCTCGACAGTGTAATTAACCGACACAACCGGACTAAACAATGCATCTATTGGTATCACACCAATTTCATTGGTTTTTCTTTCATCTGAAATTGAATAACCCTTACCCGACACAGCTTCCATTTCTATATTCAGTTTGGATTTAGCATCAGTTAGAGTTGCTATATGTTGGTCTGGATTTATAATTTCTCCGTCTCCTAAAATTTCCAAATCTCCTGCTTTAACAACGCCTTTACCTGATGCTTTAAGGATTAGCTTCACGGATTTATCGGACGGGATGCTTAAGCGAATTTTTTTAATATTTAAAATAATCTCAATAACATCTTCCAAAACACCATCAATTGTGGAGAATCTGTGGGCAACACCATCAATCTTAATTGAAGTTACAGCAGCACCTGACAAAACAGTTAACAGTACCCTCCTTAAACTATTGCCTAAGGTATGACCAAAACCTGCCTCAAGCGGTTCGAGTGCAATACTAGCGAAATTTTCTGATTCTTTTTCTGTTTTAACTTTAAACATAAATACCCCTTATCTGGAATAAAATTCTACGATAAGCTGTTCATCAATTGATTGCTCCATCTCTTCCCGCTCCGGCATTCTTAAAACCTTGCCTATTGTAGCTTTTCTGTCGAGCCACTCCGGCAAGGTTGATTCTTCCTCTAAACTCTTTTTAACCTGTGTATTATCTCTCATTTGGGGTGAAATTTCAATAGTCTGATTGATGCTGACTTTGAAGGAGGGAATATTCACCTTTTTGCCATTTACCTTGATATGTCCATGGCTTACCATTTGTCTTGCTCCGGCTCTGCTTTTGGCAAAATTTAACCGATAGACTACATTATCTAATCTTGTTTCCAAAGTCCGAAGCAAGGCAAGGCCGGTTGCACCCCTCACTTTACTTGCTTCCTCAAAATATCTCTTAAATTGTTTCTCAAGTAATCCAAAAATCCTTTTGGCTTTTTGTTTTTCTCTAAGCTGCACACCATATTCTGATATTCGCCGCCTTCTACCTAAACCGTGTTGTCCCGGAGGCACTGCGCCTTTCTTCTCCAAGGATTTGGCATCTTTTGCAAATAAAGCCAAACCTTCTCTCCTAGAGAGTCTTCTCTTCGGACCAGTATAACGTGCCATTAAACTCTTCTCCTTTTCTTAGGCCTTGGGCCATTGTGGGGAATAGGAGTTACATCGGCAATCATCGTAATATTAATACCTGCTCCTCTTAAGGCTTTGATTGTAGCATCTCTACCCGAACCGGGGCCTTTGATATATACCTCAACTGAACTCATTCCGAATCCTTTGGCAGTTTGAGCTAGCTTCTCCATGGCAGAAATTGCCGCATACGGCGTTGCACGTCTCGCCCCCTTAAAACCTGCCGTACCGGAAGTCCCCCAGGCTAGGGTATTGCCGGAGGTATCTGTTAAAGTAATCAGGGTATTATTAAAAGTCGCGGTAACGTACACTCTTCCACTGGTAACTTTCTTCTCTACTGTTTTCTCTTTCTTAATCTGAATCTTCTTCTTAACCATTAGCTTTTAGTTTCTCCTCCCCCACTTGTTGGTCCGCCCGTTTTAGCAACAACTTCTTTTCTGACAGTACCAACAGTCTTTCTTTTACCTCGCTTGGTTCTGGCATTGCTCCTAGTCCGCTGTCCCCGAGACGGCAAACCTTTCCTATGCCTCGTACCTCTGTAACTACCAATTTCTTCCAGTCTTTTAATGTTTTGTTCGACCTCTTGTCTTAAATCTCCTTCAACTTTAAACTGTTCAACCCTCTTTTGTAATTTACAAAATTTTCTAAAGCTTTTTGTAAACGACTAATTTCCTCTTCTGTTAAATCTTTTACTCTTTTCGCTCCGTCTACGCCTGCATCCTTTAAAACTGAAACCACATTAGAGCGACCTATCCCAAAAATATAGGTTAAGCCAATATCAACTCTTTTTCCCTCCGGTAAATCAACTCCTGCAATTCTAGCCATAAATTATCCCTGCCTTTGCTTGTGTCTTGGGTCACGGGGGCAAATGACATACAAAATGCCCTCGCGCTTGGCTATTTTACAAAATTTACACCGAGCCTTAATTGATGCCTGAACTTTCATAGTATAATTTTTATAATCATTATAATAGTTATAATTATTATTTGAGCCTGAACGTTATCCGTCCCTTATCCAAATCATATTTTGGACTCATCTCTATCCTCACTCTGTCACCTTCCAAAAGCCTGATATAGTGCATCCTCATTTTACCCGAGATATGACACAAAATAACCCGTCCCAGAAGCTCCGGCACATCAACACTCCTGTCAATCTCTACCCTAAATAAAGTATTGGGCAGAACCTCTTTAACCTTACCTTCAACATTTATAACATCCTTAGCCATTAGTGCTATTTAAGCTGATTGATTCTAACAGATTACGCACGAATCGTCAACCCACTATAGGATCGCTAGAATTAACGTTTCGCCAATCCGTCAGCACCTCAGCCTCCTTTCTGTCTACAACTACTGTCATCTCAAAAAGTCCTCCCAAGGAACGATCGGAGGAACTAAAAGTCCAACCGTCATCATCCAAAACTACCTCCGGCGAGCCTACTGTGTAGATAACTTCAATCGCCAAGCTCATACCGCTTCTTAGTAGCGGTCCTGTACCCGCTTCTCCAAATCCGGGTATCTCCGGATCCTCATGCAAACTTCTACCCACACCATGTCCTACCAAACTCCTGACTACAGAATACCCTGATCCTTCCACTTTGGCTTGAATGGCGGCAGATATATCTCCCACTCTTTTTCCGTCTGCTACCTGGGCAATGCCTGACCAAAGCGCTTCTTCTCCTGTTTTTAGAAATTTCTCTTTTTCCCTGTCTTTACCAACTAAAACACTCCAGGCGCAATCTGTGTGCCAACCTTTATATATTACCGCCAAATCCACACTCACCACATCACCAATCTCAAATTTCCTAGATGTTGGTATCCCATGAACCACCTGCTCGTTTACCGTGATACAGGTAGCAAACTTGTATCCCGGCACCGTCTTATAAGACAAATCTCCACCGAGTTTGAAGATTTCTCTTTTGGCAATCTCATCAACCTCAAGTTCTGTTACCCCAACCTTAATTGCTTCCACCGCCCGCTTTAAGGCTCTTGCAGCAATAATACCTGATTTCTTCATCAAGCTTTGCTCGTAGGTATTTCTTGCTTTCATCCCTTAAACTTGCTTTCTAATCTCATCCTGAATCTTCTCAATGCTTCCTACCCCATCAACTTCAACTAAAATACCCTGTTGCTTATAATGATCGAGCAACGGCTGTGTTTGCTGATAATACAAATCCAGACGTTTATTAATAAGCTCCTCCGTGTCATCCGCCCTACCTCTTTGCAAAAGCCTTTGAACCACTTCCTCCCGTGGGACATTTAGATAAATCACCTTGTCAAAATCCGGCTCAAAGATATTTACTTGTTCTATAGTCCTCGGATAACCATCTAAAACAAAACCATTTTTTGTATCTTCTTCGCCAACTCTTTTCTTCACTAACTGCGCTGTAGTTTGATCATCCACTAATTGGCCGGAGTCCAAAATCTGCTTGATCCTTTTTCCATCCTCAGAATTGGAAGCCCCAATTTGGCGGAAGAGATCACCTACCGTAATTTTTGGAAAACCCAAAAACTCCGCCAAAAGAGTAGCCTGAGTTGATTTACCAGATCCTTGCGGCCCAATCAGTAATATTTTCATATTTCGTCTTTATCTTCTTGCAAATACGTCATAACTTCTTTCAATTAATTTACTTTCAAACTGTTTGGCAGTATCTAAGATAACCGATACCACGATCAAGAGTCCTGTTCCCCCCAAAACCAGAGTTTGAATCCCTGTCACGGAAGATGCAATCGAGGGTAAAATTGCAATTGCGCCTAAAAATATTGCTCCGGCTAAAGTGATTCTAACCATAATATAATTTAAGAAAGCTGCCGTCTGAGTCCCCGGTCGTATCCCCGGAATAAACCCGCCGTATTTTTTAATTTCATCTGCCACTTTTGTAGGATTAAAAATAACGGCAGTATAGAAAAAGGTAAAGCCCACCACCAAAAGAAAATAAACCAGATTATAAACTAAGCTGTTTGGATTAAAGTTGACCGCCAAAAAATTACCTAAGGCAGACAGTTGTGGTTGAGGTAAACCAGACAGATATGACCCGGCGAAAGAAGGAACTAAAACCAGTGAAACTGCAAAGATAATCGGAATCACCCCGGCTTGATTAACCCGCAAAGGTAAATAAGTTTCTGCGCCTGTTTTCCCCTCTCTTCCGCCTACAAACCTTCTGGCATAATGAACTGTAATCTGTCTTCTTCCTTCATTAATGAATACTACCCCTGCTACTACCAAAATCGAAAGGGCGGCAAAAATCAGCATATTTATTAGTTGTGTTTGATCCACAACAGAAGCTGTCTGCGTTAAAACAACCGGCACTCGGGATACAATCCCGGCAAAAATTAAAAGCGATATTCCATTACCAATACCATATTCTGTAATCAGCTCCCCAATCCACATCAAAAAAATTGTTCCCGCAGTCATACCGACAATAATAGCGGCTATTTGAAGCGGACTAATTTGAGTAATTATCCCCTGGTTCTTCAGCAATACAAACATACCGATTGCTTGCAAAATAGCAAGCGGAACAGTTAAGTATCTCGTATATTGATTAATCATTTGCCTGCCCATTTCACCTTCTTTAGATAAAGCCTCCAGTTTAGGGCTGACCATTGTAAGCAGTTGAAATATTATTGAGGCATTAATATAAGGGTTAAGCCCCAAAGAAATAACAGAAAAGTTGGCCAGTGTTCCACCTGAAAAAATATCCAAAAGCCCTAAAAATTGGTTAGAGGCAAATAACTCACGAAGCCCAGCCAAATCTACTCCGGAAACAGGTATATGCGCGGCAATCCTAAAAATTATAACTAAAATTGTTGTAATAATTATTTTCCGCCGGAGATCTGCAATCTTAAAAGCATTAATAATAGGAGATAATATGTTAGACATTTTCTACTTTCCCGCCCGCTTTTTCAATTTTTTCTCGGGCAGCAGTTGACGCGGAAAGCTTAACCACCAAAGCACTACTCACCTCTCCGTTACTTAAAATTTTTACACCTTTCTTGGTCTCTTTTTGTGTAATAATTTTTGCTTCCAGAAGCTTTGCTAAATCCACCACTGTTTTATCTTTAAAAACACTGAGTGCTGAAAGATTGATCAGTTTTTGTTTTATCTTTGGGCTAGGATTACCTTTTCCTCTTCTAAGAGGCAATTTTTTAAATAAAGAGAGACTCCCGGTGAAAGTAACGGGAATTTTACCTCGGGCTTTTTGTCCTTTGGTACCCCTACCTCCGGTTTTACCCTTTCCGGAACCTAAACCACGGCCAAGTCTTTTTTTGGATCTTGTTTTAACTTTTAACGATTCATGTAGTTTCATACCTCTCCTTTTTTATCGCGCTTAGCTTCTCTAGGCTCTACTTTCTTGAGTTTCCCCAGTGCCTCAAGAGTAGCATATACATTAGAGGCTTGATTTTTAGTACCCAAGATTTTGGAAACAATATCATGAATACCTGCTGCTTCTACTACTACTCTAACTGCTCCTCCGGCAATTACTCCTGTTCCCACCGGAGCAGGCTTTAGAAGTACCTTAGCTGCACCGCTTTTAACTAAAACCTGATGAGGTATCGTTCTGCCTTTTAAATGAACTTCCCTCAAATGCCTCTTTGCATAAGCCGTGGCTTTTCTAACTGCAGATTGCACTTCAGCAGCCTTACCTAAACCTACTCCTACTTTCCCCTTTTTATCTCCCACTACCACTAAAACAGATAAAGATCTTTTATCTCCACCCTTAGTCTTCTTTGAGACCCGGTTTACCTGGACCACCCTTTCGAAGTATTCTTCTAATTGTTGATTTGTGTTTTGTATTCTATTCTTATCCATTAAAACTCCAAGCCTCCTTCCCGGGCCCCTCTACCAAATTCTGCTACTCTGCCAGTATACAAAAATCCTCCCCTATCAAATACTACCTTTTTAATTTTAAGCTTTAAAGCCTTTTCTGCCAACTTCTTTCCGGCCCCATAAGCCTTCTCCTTTTTAGGGCCTGAATTTACTGTTAAATCGCCCACAGAAACTAAAGTCTTGCCCGCCTGATCATCAATAATCTGAGCGTAAATATGTTGAGATGACCTAAACACAGCTAGTCTTGGCCTATCTTTAGTACCTATGATCTTTTTCCGTATTTTTGTGTGTTTTCTTACCCTTAAGTTTTTCTTCATGATTTAGGGCGAAGCCCACAAGCTCCGCTTATTTGCCTCCTCCAGCAACCCCGGCAACTCCAACTTTGGCGCTCTTCCCTACCTTCTTTCTGATATATTCGCCTTCATACCTTATGCCTTTACCTTTGTACACATCGGGTACTCTGACCTTCTTTAAGTTAGCTGCTACTTGTCCAACTAATTGCTTATCTATGCCGGAAACTTTAATCTTGGTGTTATCTGTTACCTCAAAAGTTATCCCTTCGGGAGCAATCATCTCTACCGGATGGGAGTAGCCAACATTAAGGATTAACTTATTACCGGCTACTTGTGCCCTAAATCCTACACCGACCAGCTCTAAATTCTTTATCCAAAGAGTATTAACTCCAGTTACCATATTGTCAATCAAACTCCTTGTTAAACCATGTAATGCTCTTACCTTTTTCTGGTCATTTTTCCTTTTTACAATAACTTGACTACCCTCAATCTCCACTGAAACAGCGGGGTTAACATCAAGTTTCAAGGTGCCTTTCGGACCTGTAACACTAATAACACTGCTGGTCTTCAAAACTTCAACTCCGGATGGTATATTAACTGGTGAATTTCCTATTCTACTCATAAGTTATTTACCAGACGAGCGCCAGTACCTCCCCTCCTGCCTTAACTTTGCGTGCCTCTTTATCAGTCATCAACCCTTTGGGTGTTGAAATAACAGCTATACCTAATCCATTCAAAACATAAGGTAAATCGGAAACCCCTTTATAAACTCGGAGAGATGGTTTTGAGACTCTTTTAATATCAGTTATGGCAGGTATCCGAGAATGATATTTAAGCACAACAACAATTTCTCTTTTGTCTTGTTTGACTTCTGCAAGATAGCCTTCTTTCTGAAGTAACTTAGCAAGATTCAAAATCAGCTTAGAAAAATTCAAAGCTACTGAAACCTTGCCAACCGAATAGCCATTTTTTATTCTAATTAATGCATCACCTACAGAATCACTCATCTCTACCAACTCGCTTTCTTCACACCCGGAAGTAATCCCAAATGTGCTAACTCTCTAAAACAAAGTCTGCAAAGCCCAAATTTACTGAGGTACGCCCGAGATCTACCACACCGCATACAACGGTTTTTCTGTTGCACTTTAAATTTAAATTTAATTTTCACAATATTTGATACTTTTGCCATAATTTAACCCTTAAAAGGAAACCCTAAGGCTCCTAATAACTCCTTTCCTTCCTCTTTGTTTCTGGCAGTCGTTGTAATAGTTACTGCCAAACCTCTGGTTTTATCTACGCTCTTATAATCAACTTCCGGAAAAATAGTCTGCTCTTTCAAGCCGATATTTAAATTTCCATGGCTGTCAAAGGAAGTTTCTGAAATTCCCCTAAAATCTCTCACCTTCGGCAAAACTATGTTTATTAGCTTATCCAAGAAAGCATACATCCTATCACCTCTAAGGGTCGTCATCATCCCGATAGGCTGACCTTTACTGACTTTAAAAGATGCTATAGATTTTTTGGCCTTGGTGATCACAGGAGCTTGACCACCAAGCTGCGCAAAATAAACCTTCACTTTATCTAAGATGCCGGCGTTTTCTTTTGCTTCACCCAAACCAATACTGATCACAATTTTCTCTACACGAGGGACTGCCAGTTTATTTTTTAACTGCAAGCTCTCTTGCAATTTTTGTTGTACCTTATTCATATATTTTTCTCTAAGCCTTTGCATCTTCCTTAATCTCCTTTCCACACTTTTTACAAATCCTTAACTTTTCATTTCCTTCAAATTTGAAACCCACTCGAGTTGGCTTCTTACAATTAGGACAGATTAAAGCTACATTGGAAACATTAAGTGATTTAGGAATATTAATAATTCCCCCTTCAATGCTTCCTTGTTTCCGTACATGTCTTTTGTAAAGATTCACTCCTTCTACAAAAACCCTGCTTTCTTTTCCTAATACAAAAGCCACCTTGCCTTCTTTACCCTGGTCTTTACCTAATAATATTTTGACTTTATCTCCTTTTTTAATTTTCATTTTTACCAGACCTCCTGGGCTAAAGATATAATCTTGGTATAGCCGGCATCTCTAACTTCTCGGGCGATCGGACCAAAAATACGGGTAGCCCGCAAATTTCCGTCATTATCTATAATTACTCCTGCGTTATCATCAAATTTTATATATGAGCCGTCATCACGTCTAACTTCTTTTTTAGTCCGCACAATCACTGCTTTCACCAACTCATGATTCTTCACCTGTCCATTAGGATCCGCACCTTTAACTACCGCTACAACACGTTGTCCCAAGCTAGCCTTCCTTTTACCTGTACCACCCAAAGGCTGAATAACCATCAGGGCTTTTGCCCCACTATTATCTGCAACTGTCAGTCTGCTCCTGTGTTGAACCATTATTTAGTCTCCTTATTCTTAGAAGTACCACGGGTTTTGGAAGTACCACGGGTATCACGGGGTTTTTCTACCCGTGGTACTTGTGGTACCCGTTCCACCTGTGGTACCTCCTCTTTTTCTTCCGGCATTACCTCCGCAATCACCTCTTCAGCTTCCCTCTTCAATTTCTCTTCAGTAATAGCTTCTAAATCTTTCCCCACTATTTTCAGAACTCTCCAATGCTTGTTCCTAGAAACTGGCCTGATCTTAACAATTTCTACCATGTCCCCCTCTTTAACTGATACCTTCGTATCCACTAAATACTTTTTAGTTCGGATAAAAGTCTTCTTATACAAAGGGTGCTTAGCCACTCTTTCCACTAAAACAGTGGCGGTTTCTTTCATTTTTGTTGAAACAACTCTACCTATCATTTCTCTTTTCCTTTCTTCTCTTCAGCTTCAATTTCATTGAGTTTCATGGTCTTTGTCTCCAATTCTTCAAGCAACTCCTTCTGTCTTATAACAGTCAAAACCCTTGCCATCTCCTTTTTCTTTTTTGAAATCGTCTTTAAATCTTTCAATTTCTTCATATTCTTATCTAAAATTAAGTTTGCAATCTCCCCCTTTAAAGTACCGACTTTAATCCTCAACTCTTTTAGATCCAATCCTTTTACTTGTACAAAATCCTGTTTCTTCATATTTTATCCAATCCCTTTCTCTATAAACTTAGTACCAATCGGCAACTTGTGAGCAGCTAGCCTTAGTGCTTCTTCTGCTACTATTTTGGTGACAGCTCCCATTTCAAAAATTAAACTGCCGGGTTTTACCACTGCCACATACCCTTCCACATCACCTTTTCCGGAACCCATCCGGCTCTCGGCTGGATGCTTGGTGACTGGCTTATCAGGAAAAACCCTGATCCAAATACGCCCGCCTCGTTGGGTAAAATGAGCCATTGCCCGCCTGGCTGCCTCAAGCTGTCTGGCAGTAATCCAACCGGCCTCCATAGCCTTTAGTCCAAAGGCTCCAAAGGATAAACTATTTCCCCGGGTAGCCACACCCCCTCTTTTACCCTTAAACATTTTTCTGTGTTTCATTCTTTTTGGTTGAAGTAATGCCATATTAAATCTCTACCTCTCCCTTGTTTATCCACACCTTTACTCCGACATAGCCTGATTTTGTTAAAGCCGGATAAACTGTAAAATCAATGTCCGCCCGCAGTGTATGTAGCGGCATTGTTCCTGCCGCTTTCCACTCGCGCCTGGCAATTTCCGCTCCGCCAATCCTACCGGATAGAACAATCCTGACTCCTTTTGCGCCTGACCTCATTACTCTTTCAATTGCCTGATTCATCACCCTTTGGGCCGGAAGTCTCCGTGCCAACTGTTCAGCCACAGATTGCGCAACAAGATAGGCTGAAAGATCAACTGATTTTAACTCCATTGGTACAACTTCCAGATTATTATCGTTTTTAACTTTTAATTCATTCATTAAGAATTTCTTAATCTCGGTCAAACCACTGCCACCTCGTCCGATCAAAATTCCGGGACGGGAAACGAAAATTATGATTTTTAATTTATTCACCGCCCGCTCAATCTCGACCGCAGCCACACCTGCCGGCCGGAGCTTTTTCATTAAAAGATCACGAATTTTGATATCCTCGGCAATGTATTGTTGATACTTCACTCCACGAGCAAACCATCGCGACTTCCAAGTTGTCCCGATCCCCATTCTAAAACCAACCGGATGAATCTTTTGCCCCATGATTACTTAACCTCCTTTTTCTTCTCAGAAGACTCGGAAGGACTCGGAGTACCGGATTTATAAGATTTATCAGAATTTCGGACTATCTGATTCTCTGACTTATCTGATTTTCTGATCTTCTGGTTTTCTGAGTCTTTCTGAGTTTTCCGATCCAACTCATCACTCAAAACTATTTTTATATGGCTCATTCTCTTTTTATACGGCTTGACCCTACCTCTGGTACCTGCCCTGAAACGGCGCATTTTCATACTCTCGTTTATCTCAACTTTTTTAAAAGTTAATTTGGATTCATCCAAACCTTTTTGTTTTGCATTAGCTAAAACTGTTTTCAAAGCTTTTTCTAAATCTTTAGCAGCAGCCTTAGGAGTTAATCCCAAAACAGCTAAAGCCCTGACCGGCTCCATGTTTCGGATCATGTCCGAAACTAATCGGAGCTTCCTAGGGCTGGTATGTAGATATTTCTGTATAGTTGTTATTTCCATATTAAGTCTTGGATGTTGATTTCTCTGTCACCTTTCCATGACCGTGAAATTTCCGGGTAGGAGCGAATTCTCCTAATCTATGTCCTACCATTGACTCGCTTATAAATACTGTCACAAAGTTTTTGCCCTGGTGAACTAAAAAGGTGTGTCCCACAAATTCCGGCGGAATCTGACTCCTTCTGGCCCAAGTCTTAATCGGGCTTTTCGCTCCACCATTCTTTTGGGCCATCACTTTTTTCAATAACTTCTCATCAATAAAAGGACCTTTTTTAGTGCTTCTAGACATAATTACCTTCCTAATCCTTTCGTCCTTCTAAGTTGCATTTTATCGAGCTTGCCACGAATACCATAATAAAGCTCCTGTGACTTGTTAGCAAAACTCTCAGCGAACCCACATGATACTGCGGCGACACGCCACGCCATCACAATAAAGGCAGTATTCACTGCCCAACCTATGGGCGACTCAGCAATTTTTCTTCCGAAACTCTCAGGCCTACTTCTTTTTGATTCTACTCCCATATTGTTTAAGCTTTACTTCCTCCTTTTAACTATATATCTATTAGAATATTTTCTTTTATTCCTGGTTTTACCCACAGCCGGCCGGCCGTATTTGGTCATTGGTCGCTTCCGGCCAATTCCGGATCTTCCCTCTCCTCCGCCGTGCGGATGAGAATCAGGATCCTGAGCCACACCCCGGACATTTGGCTTAATACCCATGTGACGGGATCTGCCGGCTTTACCTAAAACCCGCTGTCTAATTTCTTCATTACCCAAAACACCTATTGTTGCCAAAGACTCTAAAGGGATCATTCTAACTTCACCGGAAGGCAATTTCAATTGGGCAAAGCTACCTTCTTTGGCCAGCAGTTGGAGCGCCATACCGGCGCTGCGGGCTATTTGTCCGCCTTTACCAGGTACAAGCTCTACATTATGAACCAAAGTTCCGATCGTAATATTCTTAAGCTTCATTGCATTACCCATCTTTGCTTCCACCTTTTCTCCTGAAATAATCTTATCTTTCACCTTCATCTCTTTTGGAGCTAAAATATACCTATATTCCCCATCCTCATACTTAACTAAGGCAATCTGTACGTTCCTATTCGGATCATACTCTAAAGCTGCTACTTCACCCGAAACCCCAAACTTATCCCGCTTAAAATCAATCTCCCTGTAATACCTTTTATGCCTGCCGCCCTGGCTCCTAACAGTCACCATCCCGCCTGAGGACCTTCCGGAATGTTTTTTCAACAAGATTTTCAAATTTTTCGGCGCAACTATATTCTCCATATTACTTCCCTGTAATTACCTTTCTCTGGGTGGTCGGTGCAGCTCCTACTGCGCTCTTCTCTACCATAACTTTTGTCCTACCCAAAAGATCTTTCTTCTCTTTCAATTTAATCGGCTCGTTTTCGGCAGTTGTCACTGTCACTTCCTCTTCTTTTGGAGTTTCAAAAATGGCAATCTTTTCTCCTTTTTTAACTTGAACTAAAGCCTTTTTGAATCCGGGAAGATTGTAAACTTTTCTCACCCTTTTCTGTTGTTTCACTCTACCCTTAATATTTACCATCTTAACTGCTAAAACTTTTACATTAAACCTTTTAGCCACCTCTTTAGCTACCACTGGTTTAGTGGCATCTTTTCCTACCTCAAAGGTATATAAACCACTTTGGGCAAGCTTCATTGATTTCTCGGAAATAATCGGTCTCTTTAAAACTATCATTTCTGCTCCTTAACTTGTGGTTTGCTTAATTTCTCCACTGCTTCTTTTGTTATAAGAAGTAAATCATGCTTTAATACTTCATATGCATTGACCAAGTTTGCCGGCAAAATATCAACTCCAGGAATATTTCTAACAGCCCTGACTACGTTATCCTGCTTTTCTGCGGTCATGATTAAAGAATTAATTTTTTTAGTCGTACCGGCTATTTTACCTAAAAGTCCAACCATTTCTTTAGTTTTGCCGGAGGCTTTTTCCAGTCCTGATAAACCGATCAATTGTTTATCGGCCGTCTTGGCAGATAAGGCAGATAAGAGTGCTGCCTTTCTCATCCTTTGTGGCAATTCCAATCTCACTTTGCGAGGTTTAGGACCAAAAGCAATACCTCCACCTACAAAAATCGGCGCTCTAACAGCTCCGTGTCTTGCTCTGCCTGTTCCTTTTTGCCGGTAAATTTTGGCGGTTGAACCGGCAACTTCACCCCGTGTTTTGGTAGAGCCAGTCAAATTTTTCTGATTAGTTGCATAAACCCTGATTGCCTGTGACAATAGTTTTTTATTCACCTTTTGCCCAAAGATTTCTTTTGGTAAACTCAAAGTTCCGCTAGCTCTACCTGCCAGGGAATAGACCGGTACAGATAAACCACTCGACCTTGGCGCAGCTTTTTTGTCAGCTACTTTCTTTGCTGGCTTCACTGCTTTTCTGACTATAGTATCTTTTTTAACCCTTGGCATCTTTTGGTTCCTCCTTCACTTCTTCTTTTTGTTCTGTTTGTTCGCTTTGTTCTACTGGCGCTTCGGTTGCTTCTGTCTTATTCCCTCCAGCTGTTTCTTGCTCTTCTTCCTCTTCAGGTTTCTCTTCAGGCGGTGGCGTATAACCTTTGATTCTGCCTAACTTTGTCACCATCACTAAACTTCCTACCGGACCCGGGACAGCGCCTTTAACTACCAGTAAATTATTTTCTTTATCTAAGCCAACCACTTCTAGATTTTTAACACTCACCCTTTCCGCACCCATATGGCCAGCCATCTTTTTGCCTTTATAAACTCTTCCCGGAGTAGTGCCGGAACCAATGGCACCCGGAGCCCGGAGCCTGTCTGATTGACCATGAGTTTTCGGCCCGCCGTGGAAACCATGACGTCTGACTCCTCCCTGAAACCCCTTTCCTTTTGAGACACCGCTCACTTTGACTGCATCTCCCATTGAAAAAACCTGGTCCAGTTTGATTTCTGTTCCAGGTTCTAAACTTTCTACTTCACCCTTTACGCTTTCCCCTTCCCCCTTAATCCTAACTTCTCTAAACCAACGGACTTTGGCATCAAGTCCAGATTTTTTGACATGCCCAAGCTGGGGTTTTTTAACTAATTTCTTTGTCCCGTATCCTAATTGAAGCGCATCGTAGCCGTCTTTACCTTCCGTAGTCTTAATTTGTGCTACTAAATTTGGTTTAATTTCCACTATAGTAGCCCCTACCCTTCTACCGCGGGAATCATATGTACTGGTCATATCTTTCTTTGTACCCAAAAGTGTGTTTACCATAATAAGCATTAAAAAGAGTGAGCTCCGTAAAGGATGCTCACTCAGTAATTGTGCCTTCAATTGTCGTATCCTTTCGGACGCACAACCTACTGAAACTAATTAATTTGTTAATTAACCTGATAAATAAATCATCAGACTAGGAAATTCTAACATGAACTGAAGCTAAAAAGCAAGTATGGATAGGTCTAACGCTGTCGGGAATACAATTTACTTGGATCTGGAATTTTTTCCAATGCTGCCCTGAATTCTCTTCTTACAGTCGACCGAGACCAACCTGTTTCTTCCCCAATTGCTTTTAATGAAGGAGTTTTTCCGTTTTCAGGATGAAATCTTAACCAAAATATCTGCCTTTGGCGTGGGGTTAATAAACCGAGTGCATTCTTAGATCCTTCCCCACCAAAGGTAAGAGAACCACTCTCAACCATCGACTGAGGATCAGTATCTGTAGTAGAAAGATTGGCAAGTCTTGGATCACTTAATGGAATAGCATTGAATTCTATGTGACCCATAATTACTCCTTATCAGTTCCAGATATTATCACATCTTAACTTCAATATCAACACCGGCCGGGATTTCGAGGTGCATTAAGGAATCTATGGTTTTTGGGGTGGGTTCAATAATATCAATCATTCTTTTATGGGTTTTGATCTCAAAGGCTTCTCTAGAATCTTTATCAGTGTGGGGGGAAGTTAAAACAGTAATTCTTTCAATTTTGGTAGGAAGGGGGATGGGGCCAACTATTTTGGCGCCAGTCCGAAGGGCTGTATCCAAAAGGGATTCACAAGTATTATCTAATACCCGATGATCGTAACTTTTCAGTTTTACGCGAATTCTACCTCTCGGCATAACAGTATTCCCCTTTCAATGTGCTAATTGTACAATTTAAGCTATTATTTTGGTAATAACTCCGGCTCCGACAGTTTTGCCGCCTTCTCGGACAGCAAACCTGAGCCCTTCTTCCATAGCCACCGGTGTAATTAACTTACCTACAATCTTAACAGTATCTCCAGGCATAGCCATTTCAACGCCTTCCGGAAGTTGCACTTCACCGGTCACATCAGTGGTTCTCACATAAAACTGCGGTCTGTAGCCTTTAAAGAATGGTGTGTGCCTGCCGCCTTCTTCTTTGCTTAAGACATAAACTTCTGCATCAAATTCTGAATGCGGAGTGATGGAACCTGGTTTTGCTAAAACTTGGCCGCGTTCTACATCATCTTTTTCAATACCCCGAAGTAAGATTCCGGCGTTGTCCCCTGCCTGACCTTCATCCAACATTTTATGAAACATTTCAATTCCGGTAACCACGCTCTTTTTGGTAGGTCTGATTCCGACAATTTCAATTTCCTCATTCACTTTCACCTTACCTCTTTCAATTCTTCCGGTTACCACTGTACCACGGCCTTTGATTGAAAAAACATCTTCAACTGCCATCAAAAACGGCTTGTCAACATCACGGACTGGAGTTGGAATCCACTCATCGACTTTCGCCATTAACTCCTCAATTGATTTAACTGCCTCAGCATCACCTTCCAGAGCTTTTTTAGCGCTGCCGCGGATTATCGGAGATTGTGGGTCATATTCATATTTTTTCAAAAGATCCCGCACTTCTTCTTCCACTAAATCCAAAAGTTCCGGATCATCAACCATATCGACCTTGTTCAAGTAAACTACAATTGCCGGAACTCCCACTTGGCGGGCTAATAGTAAATGTTCACGAGTTTGAGGCATTGGGCCGTCCGGAGCGGAAACCACTAAAATGGCGCCATCTGTTTGGGCGGCGCCGGTAATCATGTTTTTGATATAGTCTGCGTGACCAGGCATGTCTATATGAGCATAGTGCCTTTTTTCAGTTTCGTATTCTTGATGAGAAATATTAATGGTAATACCACGGGCTTTTTCTTCCGGGGCATTGTCAATTTGGTCAACTGAGCGGGCTTCAGCCATGCCTTTGCCGGCCAAAACCTTGGTGATTGCAGCAGTTAAGGTAGTCTTACCATGATCAACATGACCCATGGTTCCAACATTAACGTGTGGTTTGCTTCTATCAAATTTTTTCTGATCTGCCATATTAGTATTCTACCCGATCTGGATAATAAAATCCAGCCCTTAAGCTGGAGAATATACAAAATATACAATAATCCTAATAAAAATGCAATAGGTGAAATTATTTAAATCTCTTATCGACTTGAGCTTCTAGCTAGCCGTCTACCATCTTCGTAAACTGGTTCTCTTTCTTGAAGCTGTTTAACAGCTTCTGCAACACGCATTCCCTCATGAAGCACACAATAAACCAATTTGGTAATCGGTGCCCTAATGCCATACTCTTTTACAAACTGCCAAGCTATTTTAGCTGTATGATACCCTTCAACCGTAACCCCGGACTGCAAAAGCTCCTGAGGATCTTTACCTTGTCCTATCTGTACTCCAAATTCATGATTTCTGCTTTGCGTACTACCACAAGTCATCCACAAATCCGCACTTCCTGAAATTCCCATTAAAGTATCCTTTTGTCCTCCCAAGGCTACACCTAAACGGACTATTTCAAGCTCCCCTCTTTTTATCAGAGCAGCTCTGGCATTTTCCCCATACCCAAGACCATCATTAATTCCTGCTGCTATCGCTATGACATTCTTAAACGCTCCGCCTAATTCGACTCCTGCCATATCTTCAGACGGGTATATTCTATACTGGGGAGTTAGGCTAAAAACATCAACCATATCTTCCGCCAACTCAGGATCCTCAGCCGCTATTACCGTCACAAAAGGTAATCCTCGAGCTATCTCTGGTGCAAAATTTGGCCCGTGTAGAACAGCCAAATGCCTGGTCGCACTCGGATCAAAATGCGAAATAACTTCTGAAGGTCTAAGATATTTATTTCCTATTTTCACCAATCCTTTACTTGGGACTAATACCTTAGTGTCTGGTTTACGATAGAGTTGTATGTTTGCCGGGTAATAAGTTTCTATAAAACGGGCAGGAGTTGCCAAAACTACTAAATCAGCATTTCTCACAGCTTCTGCTGTGTCAGAGGTAACCCTAATATTTTCGGGAAAGACAAAACCTTTAAGCCTTTCTTCTTCAAGCTGGCGACTTTCTCTAAACCTTTGAGCTTTTTCTTTGCTCCTGAAAGCAAAAGTAACTTCATGGCCATTTGCAAGCAAGGGTATTGATATAGCGGAACCAAACGCTCCGCCAGCCGGCGCAATAACCACATTTAATTTTTCTACTAACATAAGAAAGGATTATACTTATTCAAAGCCCCATAGTCAAAGTGGTTAATGTTCAACACGGCCGGTGAAGCCGGAGGATTCGATGATTTTTTGGGTAATATTGTTTGGTACAGGTTCATAGTGATCTGCTTCCATGTAATAAGTGGCCCGGCCTTGTGACATACTTCTGATAGCTGTAGCATAGCCATGCATTTCTGCCAAAGGAACTAAAGCTATCACTACCCTGGCATTACCACGGGTCTCAGAAGATAAAATCTGGGCTCTTTTACTGGACAGGTCGCCTATCATTTCTCCTAAAAACTCCTCCGGGGTGGTCACTTCCACTTTCATGATCGGCTCAAGTAAAATCATGTCAGCCTTTTTAGCAGCTTCAGAAAGTCCTAGTGATGCGGCAATCTTAAAGGCAATCTCGGATGAGTCAACATCATGGAAAGATCCGTCATAAACAGTCACTTTAATATCTGTCACCGGATACCCGGCCAAAATTCCGGTATCTTCTTTTTCAATAACTCCTTTTTCAATTGGCGCAATAAACTCCCGCGGAATCGCTCCTCCCACCACTTCGGAAACAAATTCCCTGCCTTGGCCACGGGGAAGCGGTTCAATACGCAGCAAACAATGCCCATATTGGCCCCTGCCACCTGTTTGCCTGATATATTTACCTTCACCTTCTGCCAGTTTGGTAATTGTTTCTTTATAGGCAACTTGCGGTTGTCCCACATTGGCCTCCAGCTTAAACTCCCTTTTCATCCGGTCGACCAAAATCTCAAGCTGGAGCTCTCCCATACCGGCAATAATAGTTTGCCCGGTTTCAGCATCGGATTTAACCCGGAAAGTGGGGTCTTCTTCCGATAATCTTTGCAAGGCAAACCCTAGCTTTTCCTGATCGGATTTGGTTTTTGGTTCAATAGCAAGTGAAATAACCGGCTCCGGGAAAGAAATAGACTCTAAAATAATCGGAGCTGATTCATCGCATAAAGTATTACCGGTGATCGTATCTTTAAGTCCAACAGCTGCTATGATCTCTCCTGCATACGCCTCATTAATTTCCTCCCGGTCATTGGCATGCATAAGCAGAAGCCGGCCCACTCTTTCATTGATTTGCTTGGTGGAGTTATAAACATAGGAGCCGGATTTTAAGGTTCCGGAATAAACCCTGATGTAAGTGAGTTTACCGACATGCGGGTCAACTTGAATTTTAAATGCTAAAGCAGCCAAAGGCGCAGCCGGATCAGCTTTTCTTTGCTCTTCTTCCCCTGTTTTTGAATTTGTACCGGTTATAGTATATACATCTTGAGGAGAAGGCAAATATTCCACAACGCCGTCCAGCATCGGCTGAACTCCTTTATTGCGAAGAGAAGAACCGGCAAAAACCGGCACAATTTTATTGGCAATAACAGCTTTCCTTAAAGCTTCTTTCAGCTCGACCACACTTATCTGCTCCCCACCCAAATATTTTTCCATCAGGACATCATCTGTTCCTGAAATTTCTTCCACCAGTTTCTCACGGGCGGTTTTTACTGCTTCAACCATATCAGCAGGAATCTCTACTTCATGAAACTTGGCTCCTGTCTCATCGCCTTCCCAAATGATGGCTTTTTCCGTCAAAAGGTCAACCACACCTTTAAAGTCATTCTCCTTACCTATAGGCAGGTTGTAAGCAATAGCATTGGCCCCTAACCTATCCCTGGCAGACTTAATAGTGGCAGCAAAGTCTGCTCCCACCACATCCATTTTGTTGGCAAAAGCAATCAAAGGCACCTGATATTTATTAGCCTGTCTCCAAACAGTTTCTGTTTGGGATTGCACTCCTGAAGATGAGTCCAAAACAATCACGGCTCCGTCCAAAACCCTGAGAGATCTTTCCACCTCAGCTGTAAAATCAACATGGCCCGGGGTATCAATCAGGTTAATCCTCATTTCATGGCCTTCAAACAATCCAGCTTTGACAGTCCAAAAAGCCGTGATGGCTGCAGAAACAATCGTGATGCCCCGCTCACGCTCCTGCTCCATCCAGTCAGTAACTGTGGTACCTTCATCAATATTGCCGATTTTGTAAGTTTTTCCGGTATAAAAAAGGATCCGCTCAGTGGTAGTGGTTTTCCCGGCATCAATGTGAGCAATGATTCCGATATTTCTGATCCTATCCAGTGGAAAATCTCTTTTTGTTTTTATTACTGCCATGCTATTCCCCCTTTTCCAAGCCTCTAATAATCTTTTTTATTTCTTCAATCCTGACTCTGGTTGTTTCCGCATCCTCAGTTGCCATTGTGTAAGCCGCATTCTCGGATAAATCTCCCTCTTGAGCAGCAGCACCCTTTTTTGCCATAATAACCCCCAACTCTACTTCAAGTTGCGCTAAATTATCCCTCCACATCTTTAATTTTTGTTGTATTAACTTCTTATCCATATTTATTTTGGACCTTTTGGACATCTCTAATTGTATTCATTTAGTTATTCTACCAAAAAGTCCATCCCGAGCTTTTAAGTCGTGATGGACGATTCGGCAGAAAGTATCAATTAGCAGAATAAGATACATCCGAATCTGTCCAATATCAAAATAGCCCCCTCAAACTTTAGGAGGCTACACGTAAATATTAACTTTTTTGATCCTAAAAGTCAACTAAGCAGAGTTGTCCTGGAATAGTTTTATTAATGCTGTAGGTACAACTGATCTTCGTCCATTTAACACATGGAGTGGACCAGGTAAATTGTTTAGGTTTACTGCCGAAACTAATTCTCCAGTCAAAATGCCCAATTGAAGAGGATCTAATTGCCACATAATAACGTCTAACGCATCTAGATTATCTGTTGGACCATCAAGTAAAACAGAAACATCCGAAGCGCTTTCATCCGGATCACTTATTCGATCGACTAAGATCTTGCCAGGAACAAAATTTCCACCTATTAACCCTTCTAAACGGCTAATAACAGGATCTTCTCCAGGCGCCTCCTTTGTACCCATAGCCTGATATTACCACTTACAAGAGATTAGTCAATATTGAGGAATGAAATTATCTTGGAGTAAAACGGAGTTCAACTTTAAGGTTTAATGCGTTAGCCAATCTTTTGATTAAAGACAAGGATGGTTTGGCATTAGCATTTTCTAGTCTGGATATAACTGCCTGTCCGGTTCCCATCCTCTTTGCCAACTCTTCTTGAGAAATTTTCTTTTTAACCCTGGCATCGATAATTGCCTGCACAATAGCAAATTCCGGCTGTAAATCCTCATAAGCCTTTTTTACTCCTGGATCTTTAAAAAGTTCTCTTTTTAGTTCTTCAGTTGTGTAATATTTTGGTTTTTTCATATTTTGTACTCCTCTAAACGTCTTTTCGCTGTTTTTATCTCTTGCCTGGGTGCTTTCTGACTTTTTTTCTTAAATGCATTCACTACGATCATCACCGATCCTGCCTTACCCACAAGCAATCGAATAGATCCAGGACGTAATTCCCATAAATTACTATCTAACTTCTTCAAATATTGACCTGGTAGCCTGAACCCATTTTCCTCAAATAACTCAATATAGCCTTGGGCTCGACCCTGATCTATCTCAGACAAAGAAGCTAAAAAGTCTTTTACTCGCTTATCAGTAATAACCTTCAACATAATTTTATGACAAATTTATCATAATTACAAGGAGTAAAATTGTCTATTGCTTAAAGAGTAGCCCAAATATATCCCGAAATCAAGAGAGGAAATTTACCAGCTATAAATCCAACCCAGCTGCCATTTCCAAGGCGCAGTTATTGCATCTTTTATAGAAACTCCTTTAACCCAATGCTCCAGTCCATATTGAGTAGCCCGGTGACCGATAATCATAATCTTTTTACCATCATAATTTTTCTTTAAATCATCCAAAAATTCTTTCATTCTTTTGCCAGTTTGCTCATAGCTTTCTCCATTTGGAAAAGGATCTGTTATATGTTTCACTTTCAATGGATTAACCTCACTACTTGGATGTCTTGTTAAATCCCCATAATCACATTCCCGGAGTCTTTTATCTTGAATTATTGGGAATTTGTTTCCGAATGCAATCTCGGCAGTTTTATATGACCTTTGTAAATCAGAGCAGAAAATAATATCAAAATGGTCATTTTTGTACCGCTGTCCCAACTCTTTTGCCTGCTGAATCCCTAAAGGGGATAGTTCTATATCAAAATGGCCGGAAGATAAATGAGTTTCATTATCAAAAGTAGTAGCATGCGATTCAAAAATTATGGTAACCATGAAAAAATTATATCAGTATTAAAAAACCAAACAAAAAGCCCCACTTGGAGGCCCTTTGTTCAGTGTACTAACAAGTACAAAACAATAATACCATATATATTCAAGCAAATCAATATTATGGGATAGGTGTTATAATTTCCTATCTAAAATTGCTTCACAAACTTCTTTCCAATCTGGTGGAACAAAAGTTAACATCTGAGGATACCTTGAAAGATGATGCGGTTCTGACTTAGGTGCTTTCCATACAATTGCAACTCCTCTACGATAGTCGGGCGTAAAACCATACCTATCAAAATCAATTTCATAAGGATCACTAGATCCACCCCACCGAAAGACATCTCTACCAGCTAAATAAAATTGTGTATTTGTAGGCAACTGAAAAGCCGGAGTAGTAGCTAGAGAAACCATATTAGAAGAAACACCCGAACCTAAAGTAAAAAGATAATTTGGGGGCCGCTTAATGAGTTCTTCACCAAATACATCTTCTAATGCATTCGGTTGCCATAAGGTGTCTGAGTCATCTAAAAATTGTAGTGCGACAGTACCAATATAATCCGCTCTATTCATAATTGGAGGAGGGGATGGGATTCGAACCCATGAGCGTTATACTTGTTAATACACCGCTAATAGTCTGTCACCCTATTACTATTAAACCACTCAGTCACCCCTCCTTATCCCTTATCCTTATCATTGATATCAGTCCCTTGAGATTCCTGATCAATAACTGTAGTTTTCAGATATTTAACATAGCTATCTATCTCTTCATACTGCTTTTTTGTAAGAGACGAGGGTGTCGATATAAAAGCCCCAAATGAAAATTGATGTCTGTTCATTACAGTCATCTCTGGCAATTGTTGATTTATATTCTCCGTCTGACCAGTTATAGAAACAGCTGGTGCAATTTCTTGCTTCACTTTACTATGTTTTCTGGTAATAAGTTGTCTATTCCAAGAAGCCATCTTCCCAGGATCAGTTCCATATTTTTCGTAATCATCTATAAGGCTACGCACTCTTCGATTATATACAGCAATTGAGGAAGCAGACATTCTAGATTTGTTTTTGTCATAAACAGTTTGAAATATTTTATCCAGGTTATTTTGTAAGATTTCTAAAGAATTTTTTTCTTCTTCAGTCAATTCCGGCTCAATCAGCCTAAGTGGACTTCTATGATTAGAGGCTACCTTAGATGGATAGTTTCTACTACGCTCCGCCGCACTTATAAAATCGAATAGTTCTTGAATAATATTAGACATATTTAAATATTACCGAATATACCTGATTTTGTCAAGAGGGGATGTAATAACTGTAATATATCTTACCATCTGAAATGAGAAAAAGCCCTATTGGCTGCTGCTTGCTTTTGGATATCATCTTTTTTCTTAATAGCTATACCCGTATTATTGGCAGCATCCATAAATTCTGCAGCCAGCTTTTTATCAAAAGAGTGAAACTCTTTATTAGAACGGGATTTTGCTCCGGCTAAAAGCCATCTGATAGCCAAAGCTTCTTTTCTATCACCCCGAACCTCCACAGGTACCTGATATGAGGCTCCTCCCACCCGGCGGGGCCGGACTTCCATCTTGGGAGCAACATTTTGGATAGCCTTCTCAAAGACAGATAGCGGATCTTGCTTAGATTGCTCTTTTATCTCTTCCAAAGATTGATAAACGATTCTTTCTGCAATAGATTTTTTCCCACTAATCATTAACTTATTAATAAACCTGCTAACGAGTCTTGACCCATAAATTGGATCTGGAGGGGATATTCTTTTTTCAGCTTTCTTACTTCTCATTTATTTTCCCTTTCACGCCGCGGGGGCTTCCGCAGCAGGTGCAGGAGCTGCCGGTCTTGGGGCGGCAGATACCCCTCCTGCCTTAGTACCATATCTGGATCTACCTCGTTTTCTACCAACCACCCCTGCCAAATCATATTTTCCTCTTACCAGATGATACTTCACGCCGGGCAAGTCTTTTACCCTACCACCTCTTACTAACACTATCCCGTGTTCTGCTAAAGAATGACCTTCGCCCTGGATATAGGCTGTTACTTCAGTTCTATTGGAAAGCCTCACTCTGGCTACTTTCCTTAAAGCTGAATTTGGTTTTTTAGGAGTCATGGTTTTAACCAAAGTTACCACCCCCCGCTTCTGCGGGTTAAAATCCTGAGTATACTTTCGATCTTTGGCATTAAAACCGCGGCGGAGCGCTGTAGCTTTAATCTTTCTGGAAAGCTTTTTTCTGCCTTTTCGTACCAGTTGGTTTATAGTTGGCATAGTTTTATTAGTTTATCTCCTTCACGTTTCTATTTTAGCTCTCTCTCCAGTTGGGATAAGCCTGCCAATTATAACATTTTCTTTAAGTCCAATCAGCCTATCAACCTTGCCTGAAATAGCAGCATCTGAAAGTATGGAAGTAGTTTCTTGGAACGAAGCAGCAGACAAGAAACTCTCTGTCTGCAAGGAAGCCCTGGTTATTCCAAGTATGATAACTTCTGCTGTTGCCGCCTCGCCGCCACCTGCCAAAACCCGTTTATTTTCCTCTTCAAAACGAATCCGATCAATAATCTCGCCGGGGAGTAAATTCGTATCACCCTGGGTCTCAACTCTAACTTTATCTGACATCTTCCTCACAATCACCTCAAAATGCTTCTCATTAATCGGTACCCCCTGAGATTCATAGACCGATCGAACCTCATCAACAATATAGCGCTGTGCCGCTTTAAGCCCTTGAATCCTTAAAATCTCTTTGATGTCCACATGGCCGGAGGCTAAGGTAGTCCCGGCATCGATCAGTTGAGCTTCCTCCACCAATAGGGTAGCGGTGGCAGGAATAATATACTCTCTTTCTTCATGTGGTTTCTGTGTAGTCCTCACTCTAACCTTCGTTCCGGCATCTTCGGTCTCAATTACCGAAACCTTACCGGCTATTTCAGACATAGGAGATGCGACTTTAGGAGTCCTGGTTTCAAACAACTCTTCAACCCTTGGCAAGCCTTGAGTAATATCAAGCCCCACAATCCCTCCGGTGTGGAAAGTACGCATCGTCAGTTGTGTCCCCGGCTCGCCAATAGCTTGAGCAGCTACTACGCCTACCGGTGTACCGATTTTAACTAGTGCGCGAGTAGTAAGATCAGCACCGTAACAAACGCTACAAATCCCATAACGAGCCTCGCAGGTTAAGGGTGAACGGGCTGTAACTTTAACTACCCCTGCTTTCAACAGCTTGGTAATCATATCTTCTGCCAAAAGCATACCTTTCTTGGCTAATACCTTCCTGCTTTTAGGCTCTAAAACATTATCCGCAACAATCCTTCCAAGTAATTTCTCTCGTGATGTATTGAAGCTGCCTTTTGAAATATCATATTCTAAGGACTCACTCGTCCCGCAGTCTTCCATCCGGATAATGACATCATGGGCCACATCCACCAATCTTCTCGTAAGATACCCTGCATCGGCCGTTTTTAAAGCTTTATCCGCCACCCCTTTTCTGGCTCCCCTGGCTGAAGTAAAGTATTCAAATACCGATAAGCCTTGCCTGTAGTTTGATTTAGTAGGCAATTCCACAATCTTACCGGTTGGATCAGTAGATAATCCTCGCATAGCGGAAAGTTGCTTTGCCTGATCTCTGGATCCCCTGGCTCCTGCTTCCACCATCATCCTGATCGGATTTTTAAGGCCTAAGTATTCCCAAGTGGCATTAGCCAACTCTTCTGTTGTCCTAATCCAGACCATTTGCGCCAGTTGTGATTTTTCTTGAGGAGTAATTAAACCTTTAGCAGTGTTCGCTTCAATTTTTTCAATCTCCGCCACTGCTTTTTCTAAATAATCTTCTTTGTCTGGAACAATTTTAGCATCAAATATTGAAATGGAAATACCGGCAATTGTGGCTCCCCAAAAACCTAAAGTTTTGATACTGTCAATAAGCTCTGTCACCTCTTCTGTACTCAAAGTCTCCATAGCCCGAAGGATGATATCGCGGATGGTAAATCCTTTAATAACTGAGTTCATAAAACTCATCTGGGAAGGTAACACCTGATTAAAAAGGATCCTGCCAACTGATGTCTCTAAAATTTCTTCGTTAATCTTAACTTGAATTTTTTGTTGAACACCGACTTTACCCAGGTTATAAGCTCTCACCGCATCCTCGGGAAGTGCAAAAAACTGTAAAGTCTCCTCTTCTTTCGTCTCATCAATGAAAGTTAGATAATAACATCCCAAGGCCATTTCTCTGTTTGGTACTGTAATTGGCTGAGCATTAGCTGGACCAAAGATATTTTCTCTCGCCATCATCAATTGCTTTGCCTCTTCCCGAGCCTGAGTGGACAGCGGTACATGAACGGCCATTTGATCCCCATCAAAATCTGCATTGAATCCGGCACAAATACAAGGATGAATGGCAATGGCATTCCCGTCTACCAATACCGGATAGAAAGCTTGTATACCTAATCTGTGCAAAGTCGGAGCCCGGTTGATCAGGATGGGGTGCCCGGTGATAATTTCCTCCAGGATATCCCAAACCTCGGCCGGCCGGAGTTCCAGAATATTCTTGGCGCCTTTAACATTAGATGCTAAGCCCCGGGCAATTACCTCGCGCAGCACAAAAGGCTTAAACATCTCAAGAGCCATCTCTTTTGGCAACCCTACCTGATCAAGCTTAAGTCTTGGCCCCACCACAATTACCGATCTTCCGGAATAATCCACCCTTTTACCCAAAAGGTTTTGCCTAAATCGTCCTTGTTTACCGCGTAACATATCCGAAAGAGACCTCAAAATATGAGTAGTAGCAGGTCCTCCTCTTCTTGAAGTTCTGGATGTCGCATCAATCAAGCTGTCTACGGCTTCTTGTAACATCCTTTTCTCATTTCGCAAAATGATCTCCGGAGCACCTAGATTAATTAATCTGTTTAAGCGATTATTCCTGTTAATCACTCTTCTGTACAAGTCATTAAGATCGGAAGTGGCAAACCTGCCTCCGGGTAGTTGTACCATCGGCCGAAGATCAGGCGGCAAAACCGGCAAGACCCGCAAAATCAGCCACGCCGCAGATATCCCGGATGACCTCATCCCTTCAATCACCCGTAGTCTTTTGGTGGATTTGATATGTTTTTGTCCAGTTGATTTGCGGACTTCTTCACGCAAACTAGCTGCTAATTTATCCAAATCTAATCCCTGTAACACCTCCAAAAATGCCTCTGCTCCCATCCCTACTGTCACAAAATCCGAAACCCCGTACTCATTTAGTTTGTAATATTCTTCCTCTGATAAAAGTTTTAAGGGTGTAACACTCTTAACCAAGTCCGATACGGCCTTAAAAATTCCCTCCAGAGTAGTGATTTCCCCAACTTGAGCCTCTCTTAGTTTTTGGATCTCTGACTTTACCTTCAATTCATGCTCCTGTGCATCCAGTTCAAATTTTTCCTTTTCTAACTTTTTCTTGATACCGGCGAGATCTTTTTTAAGATTGCCCTCTAATTCTTTGATTACTTTTTCCAAATTTTCTTTGGAACTTTCAATTTTTTCCTGTAAATCTTGCTCTAATTTCTTAAGCGCTGCAGTTTTTCCGTTTGAATCAATGCTGATCACTAAATAAGATGCAAAATAAATTACTGCCTCCAAATTTTTAGGTGAGATATCCAGTATTAAAGATAATTTTGATGGCGCACCTTTAACAAACCATGTGTGAGCAACAGGCGAGGCAAGATTAATATGTCCCATTCTCTCGCGTCTAACTTTAGATTGAGTAACTTCAACTCCACACTTATCACAAATTACGCCTCTAAATCTGATCCTTTTATATTTACCACAGTAACACTCATAATCCTTAGTCGGGCCGAAGATATTTTCCGAAAATAGCCCATCTTTTTCTGCCTTCAGGGTTCTATAATTGATAGTCTCCGGTTTGGTCACCTCACCAAAAGACCAGCTGCGGATCTGTTCCGGGCTTGCAACGGTTAATTTTAAGCTTTCAAAATCCAAAAGGTCATTCATTCTGCCTCCTTTTCTTTTTCTGCCTCCGAAGAAGCATCCACAACTTCAAACGAACTGCTTTCAGCTTCAAGTTCACCCGGAGCGGCAGTCGGTTTCATCTCCAATGCTTCCTGAAGCTGGGCTACTTCCGCAGCCACTTCCGGCTTTTCTTCAACCTCTTGGGCCTGGACTATCTTTGCGCCAAGAGTATCAACAGATAAACCTAAAGCCTGCAGTTCTTTAACTAAAACCTTAAAGGATTCCGGAATTAAGGCCTGGGGGATATCGATACCTTTAACTATTGCTTCAAAAGCCTTGGCGCGCCCTACCACATCATCCGATTTGATAGTTAACATCTCTTGCAAAATGTGTGCTGCTCCGTATGCCTCCAGCGCCCAAACTTCCATCTCCCCCAATCTTTGCCCTCCCATTTGGGCTTTTCCACCCAAAGGTTGTTGTGTCACCAATGAATAAGGACCGGTGGAACGGGCATGAATTTTTTCCTCCACCATGTGGATTAATTTGAGGATATAATTGCGCCCTACCACAATCGGATTTTCGAACGGCTCTCCGGTTCTGCCGTCGAAAAGCTGCACTTTGCCATCAACCGAAAGTCCTGCTTTCTTAAATTCCTCGATTAATTTCTCTTCAGGAATCTTTTCAAAAACAGGCGCTGCTATTTTATAACCGAGCTTTGCTGCTGCAAACCCCCAATGAGTTTCCAAAAGTTGTCCCAAATTCATCCTGGACAAAACTGAAAGGGGAGAAATAATAATATCAATCGGTGTACCATCCGAGAGATGAGGCATGTCGGAGACCGGAATAATCCGGGAAATGACACCTTTATTACCGTGGCGACCAGCCAACTTATCCCCTGCGGTTACTTTTCTAAGTTGAGCAACCTTGACCTTAATCCTCATCAGTGTTCCTGTATCCAACTCATCTCCCTCGTCTCGCGAGAGAATTTGTACCCCAATTACAGTCCCTCGTTCACCATGAGGGATTCGAAGTGAAGTATCTCTGACTTCTTTTGCCTTTTCTCCGAAAATAGCCCGCAGCAGTCTCTCTTCGGCAGTAAGTTCGGTCTCGCCTTTAGGTTGGACTTTACCAACCAAAATATCATTTGGTCCCACTTCCGCACCGATCCTGACGATTCCTTTCTCGTCTAAATTAATAAGCGCTTCCTCAGATACATTGGGGATGTCGCTGGTGAGCTCCTCCGGGCCAAGTTTGGTTTCCACCACATCAACCTCATATTCCTCTATATGAATTGAAGTCAAAGTATCCTCTTTTACCAATCTATCTGAAATAACAATGGCATCCTCGTAACCTAAACCTTCAAAACTCATATAGGCAATCAGCAGATTTTGACCCAATGCCAACTCTCCATTT
>CAZAZW010000001.1:271713-296967 GCA_964489875.1 uncultured Gammaproteobacteria bacterium
CACCGGTTTTTGTGAATAACAAGTGCCTTGAGGAGAATGAACAAACTTTTTGATTTCAACATGAATCTCTTCTCCCTTAGTAGATAAAATGAGTTTTTTACCGTCCACGTATTTTACAGTTCCGTCAGCCACAGCTCTAACCACCCTACCCATATTATCAGCTACAACTCTTTCCATCCCTGTTCCAACAATAGGAGCGGAAGGCCTAAGGAGCGGAACTGCCTGGCACTGCATCTGAGTACCCATCAAAGCTCGGTTAGCATCATCGTTTGCCAAAAATGGAATTAAAGAAGCGCTGGTGCCAAAAATTTGCTGAGGTGAAATATCGATTAACGAAATATCTTCGGCCGGTCCTTCAAAAAAGTTTCCCTGGAAACGGGTTGGTACCCTCTCGTCTAAAATATAACCCCGCTCATCTGTATTTACCGTAGCCTCAGTAATATGAGAATCCTCTTCATCATCAGCCGTGAAATAAACTATGTCATCGGTTATTTTTGGTTTACCCCGTTGCATGATTACTTTTCTGTAAGGAGTCTCCAAAAAACCATATTCATTAATACGGGTATAAAGTGCAAGATATGTCACCAATCCGATATTTTGGCCTTCCGGAGATCTTATAGGGTCAATCCTGCCGTACTGCGAATGGTTGATGTCACGGACGGAAAAAGAAGCTCTATCTCTTGTGATACCGCCTGCTCCCATAACAGAAAGTCTTCTTAAATGATCCAGCTCAGATAAAGGATTGACTTGGTCTAAAATAGAAGATAATTGCGAAGACCTAAAGAATTCATTAATTGCAGCAATCACCGGTTTAGCATTAATTAAACCACCCGGACTAACTTCCTGATCGGCAGAAGTCAAACTCATTCTCTCTTTAATAATACGTTCAAGCCTTAAAACCCCGATCCTAAATGCATTTTGTTGGACCAACTCTCCCGCGCACCTGACACGCCTGTTAGCAAGGTGATCTATATCATCTAATTTACCTTCTCCTTGACTCAATTTAATGAGGCATTTTAAAGTCGCGACAATATCTTCTTTAGTTAAAATCCAATTCTCCGGAGTATTTGGTATATTTAAACCCAACCTTTTGTTAATCTTATATCTACCCACTTTAATTAAGTTATATCGTCTGGCATTAAAAAACATTCCATCCAAGAGCGCTTTGGCATTATCTAAAACTACCGGATCACCCGGGCGCATCTTCCTAAAAATCTCAAGTAAGGCCTCTTCGGAATTTGCAGTGGGATCTTTTGCTAGAGTTGTGTCAATAAATTTGTCTTCTCCGGTATCCACATCAGCAAAAAGCGCGCTAATTGATTCATTATCGGAAAACCCTAGTGCGCGAAGTAAAGTGGTAGCCGCAAATTTTCTTTTTCTGTCAATCTTGGCAGTTAAAACCCCACCTCTAGTGATGGAAAATTCCAACCATGAACCTCGGTATGGGCGTATTTCTGCTGAAAACAGTCTCTTGCCGGTAATTGGATCATCGGAGGCTTGGAAGAATACTCCGGGAGAGCGGACCAATTGATTGATAATCACCCGCTCCACCCCATTGATGATAAAGGTGCCTTTATCAGTCATTTGGGGGATATCTCCCAAGAAAACATCCTGTTTATACTTTTGTCCGGTTTGTTTATTGGTTAATGTTGCCTGAATCTTTAAAGGCGCGTCATATGTGACACCTTTTTCTTTGGCTTCTTCGGCACTGTATTTGGATTTCCCAAAATAAAAGGACCCCAGTTCTAGGGTCCAGTTTTTTCCTGTAAAGTCTTCAACAGGAGAAATCTCCTCGAGGACTTCGGCAATTCCGGTTTTAAGAAAGGAGTGATAGGAATCAAGCTGGATTTTAATTAGGTTAAGTTCGGGAACAGAAGCGGGCGCGCTGCTCCAATATTTACGTTCAATGTCTTTTATAGATGAGTTCAGTGACATTAGTAGATGGCCTATGGGACAGAATCAACAAAAAGAAGCATACGTACTCGTACGCCTCCATTTTTTCTATTGAATTAAGGTTAAAATACCACAAAAACACCGAGCCGTCAAGAGGTCAAATCACCCCACCCTATTTTTTCTTCTCTTCCTTAATAAGCAAGAAGAGTGCCAATGGAGCTGCCCAGTTAGCAGAGCGTTCCACAAAATCCCAAATTGACTCTCCCACTAAAGGTCGAAGTAGCGCTGTCCAAAAACCCCAAAAAGCTGCCCAAAGTAAAACCGGCTTGAAAGGTTTAATCAGCACCACTGCGGCTACAGTTAAATCCAATAGACCCACAAAAAACATTAGTTGGGTAGCTAAAGCTGTATCCACTCCGGTGATTTGTTGCATCCAACCCACCCACTGTTTTTTTCCTTCCAAGGCAAACACCCCGTGACCGACAAACTCCCCGGCCACTCCCAGCCTTAAAACCCATTTAAGGTATTCTGTTTTCATTTATTCCTCACCTCTATATTTATCATATATTAAAATATCTTCTTGCTACAACCTCATCTTTTTTCATTTGAGCAATCAGCTCTTCAGTAGAATTGAATCTTTGATTGTTTCTTATCTTTTTTAAAAGTTTTATAGAAATCCATTTACCATAAATATTTTGCTTAAAATTTAAGATATATGTCTCTGCCTGGAAACTTTTTTCATTAAAGGTTTTGGCTATGCCAATAAAAGTAAGCGCAGGATAGATCGAGGTTCCTACTTTAGCTTGAGAGATATAAATTCCTTCCGGGATATTTTTAGTTAAGTTGATATTGGCTGTAGGAAAACCTAATTTCTTCCCTCTTTGCTTATTCTTCCTCACCTTTCCCCAAAGTTTATACATGGTTATGGATAATTGGCTACATTCTGATTATGTTCTTCCAAAGTCTCGCCGTAATAGGAATTTCCTTTTGAGTCATGGTAGTAGTATAAATATGGAGTTGTGGGATCAGCATCAGCCACTGCTTTAAGAGACGATAGTCCGGGATTTGCAATTGGAGTTGGAGGGAAACCGGCGTAAAGGTAAGTATTATAAGGAGAGTCTATTTTTTTATCTTCGCTGCTCAAATGACGTTTCCACCAGCTCTTCTCTTCCTGCTGATAACCCAGAGCATACTGCAAAGTAGCATCAGCATTTAAAGCCATGCCTATTTTAAATCTTTTCAAAAGTATCGATGCCACTGCCTTTCTGACGCCATCGGAGCGACCCTCCCGCTCCACTATTGAAGCCAAGATTATTCCCTGAGTTTCAGTCAAACCCTGGGCGCGGATTTTTGAGCGAAGCTCCGGAGCAAAACGAGTATCAAAGGTTTTTTTCAAAGTGCCAGTGATATATTCCACAGTTGCCTCTTTGGGGAAAAGATAAGTATCAGGAAACATATATCCTTCCTTGGCTGTTTTTAGAAACTCCGAACTCGAAACTCCCAACTCTGAACTTAATTTAGCCGCCATTTCCTCCATCCGCCATCCTTCTATCAAAGTCACCCAAATATCTTCACTGCCTGCCTGCAAAGTTTTCACTATTTCTGGTGTAGACATGGAAGAGGAAAGCTTATATGAACCGGCTTGGATTTTATTAGTCAGATTATTTTGTTTAACATAAATCTTAAAGGCGAGTTCTGACCGAATCAGGTTTTCTTCTCTTAAATCTTTGGCAATTTCTGACACTCCGGCTCCTTTGGAAATAACAAACACTTTAGTAGATTGATTCGCCGAAACACTGGACAACTGACGACTCCACCAACCTCTGACTATAAAAATTATAATAATTATAAAAATTATAATGGTTATAATTTTTCTCATGGGCTTTCCAAATAACCTTGTAAAATTTCTGCTGCCGAGTAGGCATCCTTAAGACGGCGCTTTTTTTGTTTAACACCCTGCTCAATCATTGCTTCCAGGGCTCTCTTGCTGGATAGTGTTTCTTCAGCTGTTTCCACCTCAAATCCTCTTTTTTTTAAAGCATTAACAAATCCGATAACATTCTGACCCATCTTACCCTCCGGCAAACCGACAACGACTTTCTCAAACTCTCCCTCTTTTATAACTCTTGCAGTCTTTTCAACAGCATCGGAAAAACTTTTAACTTCTAAAATCTGCCAGGGGGAGGCAATCTCACCTGCTGATACGGCCAAGCCTATTCTACGTAATCCAAAGTCTACACCTAGATACTTCATATTTACAAAAAGTTATCATACCATTTTTCCAATTACTACCAATCTCTTATAATTCAATCCCGGCGGCACGCAAGTCATCAGGGAAATATACCTTCCTACCTCATCCGGCGCCGGGATCACAGATAAATCACTTGGGTCAACCACTTTAATCTCCACCACTCTGTATTTAAATTTACTGTTTGCAGCTTCCACTAAAATCTCATCTCCCTTTTTTAAATCTGTCAATTTAGCAAAGATCGCCCGCTGGCCGGGGATAAATCTATTAAGCGCCGAATGACCGGAAATAAACAAATTACCCTTTTCACCGGGTAGCGCCGAACCGGGTAGTTGTGCTAAACCTAAAGACAAATCATTACTATCCACGAAAACCGCCTCTTCTTTAATATTTAATTTGGACACTGAGAGTTGAAATTGGCTATAAGGAGGGCTCATTTCTCTTGTTAAGCTAGAAATAAAACCAGGAAAATTATCTTTACTTTGAACCGAGATTCCTAAAACTTGTCTGCCCGATTTGCTCGGACTAATCAAAATTTGATTATTTAATTTCTGACCTATTTGCCAAAACTGAAAGGAGACAAGAGGCAGAATTACCTGCATCAGCAAAAATACCCCAACTGATAGAAACGAAAGCGCCGCAACCCTCATTTGAGTCCTACTTCAATCTTAATATTGTTTGCAAATGCCGGTAACCGTTGCAGAATTTTTGGCAAGCTTGGTGACAAATTAATCTCAGAGCCTAAAACATTATCCATTCCTTTTAAAGCTTCGACAACTTCATCAGGCGACTTAAATTTAATTTGATTTTTGATTTTCTCGGTATCGATTTTTGGCAAAAGCTTAGCTTTAAATCTGGCTAAAAATATTAGTTTTCCGTCTTTTTCCAGCTTTGAAACATCTGCTTGAGTTTCAGTCCCGGAGATATCAAGTTCAAAGCCTTCCGGTACTTGGGTGGTCACTAGTTTAGAAACAATTAATTTAAGATCTTTATCTTCGAAGGCCGTACCTTTGTAACGGATAGTCATATTCAAAGAAAATTCTCCCGCTTGGTCATTAATATTCTTACTGTAGCTTTTTTTGCTAACACTTTCCGAAAGAGCTTCCTGCAGGATTTTTTTGTTGGGATATTTCTCCTGCAACTTTTGTTGAGCTTGTTGTCTTAAATCTGATGACAGCTTTGCCAACAATCTTTGTTGGTCCTCACTGGAAACGACAGTCACATCTTTAGAAGTCCCTCCGGAAAAGTTACCTTCGGATTTAGCCACTAATTTATCTGATGTAAAACCGGCAATGGTAAAATCCGATCCGGAAGATAGATTCCCGTCAGCTCCGATTGACGCAGCAGTCACCGTAGTATTTCCTTTCCCAAAAGTAATCCCGGAATCACTCGCTGATTGTGAAGCAATAGTTACACTTGTATCCAGTGTAAACTTTATACCCCCACTGCTAATACTTGTCCCCTTGCTTAAAGATTGGGAACCGGAAGTTTTATTATAGACTATGATCGTACCTTTAGCCGGATCGCCAATTTGTTTTTTGCCTGAAGCGCTGTCTTTAGCCGAGCCGGATACTTCCGCTTCCACTACCTCCCCGGGGATTATTTTGCTATCCTCATCTACGGTTTTTTGCTTAGGATCAGCTATTACCTGGGCATCTTTTTCTACGACTTTAGGCTCAACAAAAATCTTCACTTCTGCTTTAGGTAAGAAAATATAAGCCCCTAACAATAAAATTAAGCCTACAACTATCCCGGCCAGTATTATTAGATTGGTAAAACCTTTTGGAATAAATTTCGTCAGAACTAATTTTTTATTTATTTTGCCTGTTTGAGGTGGAGAAACCGGCTGGTCTTCTGCTAAAAAATCCTGAGTCTCAACCGGTGACTGCTCCTCCGGTACCGCTAAATCTTTTTCGCCGTCTTCTACTATATCCTCCGAAGCTAACTCTTCTGATAAAGATTCCTCTGCTCCGGCTGGTTTTTCTTTCTCTGCAATATCACCGACGACAAACCCAAAATTATCTCCCTCGGTAGTTTCCGACTGAGTCAGAGAGTCATCGCTCGCCTTCGGTTCACTAGGCTCATTTGACTCTTTTGACTCTATTTTCTCTGTCTCCTCTTCCAAAATTCCCTTTTTTTCTGCTTGTTTTTTAACCGGACGCTCAGTGTAGGAAATATCTGTATTCATCTCTGATCCACCGGCCAAACACACACTTTTAATCTCAATATCTTCTCCTAAGATATCTATTTTGGGAAAATGCAGGAAAGAAAGCTTTGACATCCAGGAAAAAGATAATAATTGACTTTTTAATTCTTGGGCCCTCACACCAAAAATTAAAATCTTAGAAGGCAAGGTCTCGATATCTGTGAATGTCAGTAAGGCTTTCTCTATATCCGAACCGGAATTTTCTCCTCTTGTGACCACTTTAACTCCATCAAGTTTACCGGCCCTTACCACTGTAACCGTCAGATGAAGTTTCTCAAAATCAACAAGGATGGCAGTCGGAGGAACGCCTTCTTGTTTTTCCAAAAAATGAATTAAAGAATTACTGGTTGCCACATAAGCCATTGGGGTAAGTTCCAACTCTTTCACGAGTACCCGCAGAAGTCTTAAGTATTCATCTTTTAAATTGTCATCGATTAGCCAGGAATGCGGCACACCAAAAAGAATTTTTTGCGGCTCAATCTCTTTTAATCCTAAGACTTGATCAAGAAGTTTATCTGTCACTGTAAGAATGTCGTCTTGGGAAGAATAATCATCGGCGGCAACTTCCAAGATTTTTAGTTCTGAACCCTCTATGGCCCACAGTGCTGCCGTTAATTTTTCTGCCCCAATATTAAGGCCAAAAAAATATTCTTTATTTTCTTGCCTTTCCCGAAACGGTAGAAGGGCAGTTATTTTATCAAGGAAGCTCATATAACTTATTGCCTGAAGGGAGGCCTAACCTATCTTAACACAATATTTATTCTCTATGCCACAATTTGTGCTCTAATCCGGCGAATGCCGAAAGAAACAGCTTCTTGCTTGACAATTTTAATCTTTCCAATTACCCCGGTGCGTTCCACATGTGGCCCGCCACAAAACTCCAAAGAATAATATCCGGCTCTTACTCTTTGATCCTTAGCATCCGGATCTAGTGAATAACCTGGTCCAATTCCATAGATACTGACTTCGCTGCCGTATTTTTCATCAAACAGCCCAATGGCGCCTATTTTTTTGGCCTCATCAGGACTGATAATCTTCCGATCCACTTTCAGATCCTCCTCAATTTTTTTATTGACCAAATCTTCAACTTCTTTAATTTCCTCATCATTCAACTTCCTATCAAACGAAAAATCAAACCGCAATCTCTCGGTAGTAATATTAGACCCTTTCTGAAACACCTCCAGCCCCAAAACATCCCGCAAAGCCTGATGCAATAGGTGGGTGGCAGTATGGTATTTAATCACAATCTCAGATTGGTCTGCCAAACCTCCTTTAAACATTCCGCTCGATGCAGTCCGCGAAAGCTCCTTGTGCTTTTCAAACTCTGCCTTAAATTGTTCCCTGTCAATTTCCTGACCCTTTTGCCTAAAGAGTTCCTCTGTTACCTCATAAGGAAATCCAAAAGTTTGGTATAAATCAAAAGCCTTTTTGCCATCAATTTGATCAATCTTTCCCATCTCTTTCAACCCATGATCTAAAGTTTTGGAGAACCTATCCATTTCTTCATTTACTGCCTTCTCAATAGATCCGTCATCTTCTTTTTCATAGGTTGTCAAAATAGTTTTAACTAATCTCGATAACTGTTCTAGTTTAATATCTTTATTCAGATGCCTCATTTTCACAGCTGACCTTCTCAGTAACCTTCTTAAGATATAACCTTGTAGTTTATTAGAAGGGATGACTCCATCGCCAGTCAAAAACACTGCAGCTTTCATATGATCTGCTATTACTTGCATCTCAGCTTTATTATCTTCATATCCCTTACCAGTTACTTGTTCGATTGTTCGAATAATTGAATCATAGAGATCTGTTTGAAAAACATCTGGGTTATTATTTACTGCTGCTGTTAACCGCTCCAATCCTCCTCCAAAATCAACATTGTTCTCAGATAGCTCTTTAAGCTTTCCATCGCTTCGTTTTAGGTATTGGATAAAAACAGAATTGCCGATTTCTAAAAACCTGCCACAATTACAATTTGGGTGGCACTTTTCTCCATACTTTGTGTCATGTTCTCCCTCCGTAAACTCATAAAAAACCTCAGAATCCGGTCCGCCAATTTCTCCGACCGGCATTTTATCGGGTGAACCGGAACGCGACCACCAATTCTTATCAGCTTCATAAAAAAAGATGTGGTTTTCAGGTAGCCCCAAGCTTTTCCAGATTTCGTAGGATTCCTCATCCTTCGGCACGCCATTTCCACCTTCAAAAACAGAAACATATAATTTTTCTTTTGGCAATTCCAATTCCTCAGTTAAAAATTCCCAAATCCAAGGTAATTGTTCTTTTTTAAAATAGTCTCCTAAAGACCAATTACCTAACATCTCGAAAAAGGTAGTGTGGCGACTGTCTCCCACTTCTTCAATATCTTCTGCCCGAAAACACGGCTGAGAATTAACCAATCTTTTACCGGCCGGATGCTCCTCACCTAAAAGATAGGAGACCAGTGGCTGCATGCCGGAAGAGGTAAAAAGGGTTGTTGGATCATTTTCGGGTACTAATTTCGCCGGCGCAATTTCCTTATGCCCACGCTCAACAAAAAACTTAATATATTTTTCTCTAATATCTTTAGAAGTCATGAAGCTATTATAACGCAACGCGTTACAAGAAGCGTAGCGATTATATCAGAGGACCTTCTTATAAGCGAAGCTTGAAAACTCGTTTGAAAGCAAAGCTTACAAACTTCGTTTATAAAACCGCTTTGGTTTGGGCTTAATTATTTTACTTAGTGCTTTAGCGGCACCTACAGCTACTTGTGCTCCGGCGCTAGTCACCAGATTACTGGCAGCTGCCACCGGCTTCTCAATATCCTCTGCTATATTTTCACCTGTTTTCAAAATTGCATTAAATCTATCTAAGGCCTTTTTTAAATCCCGCAAAATAAAAAATACCTGAATGCCTGTGATTGCCAGAAAAATAGACAGCAACAATATTAAAAAAATCAGAGCTATTTGCAAAAAATCCATAAGATTTATCTTACCAGCTAGTGTTTAAAAAATACAGTTCGTTCAACTTTGGTTACTTTGCCACTCTTCCCAACGGCACTAATTTCAATTGTATTGATGTCATCAGACAGCTTAATTTCTTGGGAAAATTTACCCGCCGGATCTACTCCAATTTCCTGGTTGTTAATACTTAAGCTTGCCTCAGGATCAGTCCTACCTGAAACCAAAACTGCCGGAGAATCAGTACTAAGCTGATTTACCGGATGACTTACTTCCAAAAAAGGCCCACCCACCAAAAAACGGTATTCAAACCAAAGATAAACAAAGAAGATAATTACCAGACTCAAAATTACTCCTCCTAAAGCTTTTGTAGGAGTAAGCTTAAACTTTTTCTTATCCATAGGATTACTGAAACTCTCTAAAATTCTGGGCGGATGAATTATGTCTGAAAATTCTCTCCTGAAGACTGCTAACAACTTTTCCGTATCTAACTTTAAAAATTTACCGTAATTTTTGATAAACCCTTGGACAAAAGTTGGGGGAGGAAGTTTAGAATATTGACCTGCCTCCAGTGCCTCAAGCAATTCTTTGCGGATTTTGGTAGCTTTTTCAATTTCCTCTAAAGTATAAAACCTTCTTTCTCTTTCTTCCTTTAAAACTTGTCCTACAGTTCTCATGTTACCTGGAATTATACCCTGAAACTACCTTCTCTTAAAACTATTTTTGTTCCATCCTCAAGCAGTTGTACTATTGTTGAAGGTTTTGATTTCAATTTCCCTCCATCAACAGAAAAAGATAACTGATCTCCAAAATATCTTTTTGCCTCCTCTACTATTTCTGCCGGTTTTACTCCGGCAAGGTTGGCAGAAGGAGCAACCAATGGACCTGTCTGTTTAAGCAATTCCAGTAACTTCTGATCTTTTGGCATCCTAAATGCTAAAGAATTTTTACCCCGGTGAAGATAATTAAATCTTTCAGAGCTCACCACTAAAACAACACTCAAGGGATTTGGCCAGTTCTTTTCTAAAAAATCCCTTTGCTCTTTCGTCAAGGAAACATCAAACTTCTTCAACTCATCAATGGAAGATATCAATATAATAAAGGGTTTATCTTTTTCTCTTTTACGCAAAGTATAGATTTCTTCTACAGCATCAGGAATCAGGGCAGATCCCACAATGCCGTAAATAGTATCCGTCGGCATCACCCCAACTTTCCCGGCCTTCAGCAGATCAACAATTTTGTCAACTTCCTGGAAACTTAAATCACTGGATTCCATTTGCCCCATTGTACCAAACAAATACAAAGAATTTTAACTTTCTGGAGATGCTTGTTGAGCTGCAAAATAGTCATCAGCATTTCTGACCAGTACATCCCGGGGTTTACTTCCCTCACCCGGACCGATAATTCCTGCCATTTCCAGCTCATCAATAATCCTGGCCGCCCGGGCATAACCGACTTTAAGTCTTCTTTGCAATAGTGAAGCCGAAGCCCGGTCATATTGACAAATAGTTCTAACTGCCTCCTCAAATAATTCATCTTTTTCAGATCCATTACCTCCCTTTCCACCCCATCTCCCGAGCGGCATCTCTGTGACCTCGGCCGTATACTGCGGAGCAATCCCGGTTGATTTAAGATATTTAATTAAATTATTAATCTCCGAATCTTGGACAAACACTCCCTGGATACGCATGGGTTTGGAAGCATCCGGTGGTAAAAACAACATGTCTCCCCGACCCAAGAGCTTCTCCGCTCCCGGTCCATCCAAAATTACCCGGGAATCAATCATTGAAGAGACATTAAAGGCAATCCGGCAGGGGATATTGGCTTTAATTAAACCGGTGATAACATCCACGCTAGGCCGTTGAGTTGCTACCACTAAATGAATACCAGTGGCACGGGCCAATTGCGCAATCCTGGTGATAGAATCCTCAATCTCCACCGGCGCAAACATCATCAAATCCGCCAACTCATCAACCACAATCACGATATAAGGCAAAGCCTGAAAACCTGACATTTCATTGTACCCGCTGATATTTCTAACACCCACAGACTGGAATAGTTTATAGCGCCTGTCCATTTCTGCCATAGCCCATTTCAGAGAAGATAAAATCTTTTCCGGCTCGGTAATCACCGGGGTAAGAAGATGAGGAATCCCGTTATAGTTAGTCAATTCAACTCTTTTTGGGTCAATTAAGATTAATTTAAGTTCATCGGGTGAATTTCGAAAAAGCAGTGAATTAATAAATGCATTAAGTAAAATGGATTTTCCGGACCCCGTTGTTCCGGCAATTAAACAGTGCGGCATTTTATCAATATCTACTACCATCGGCTTAGAAGATGTATCCCGCCCTAAGGCTACTGCTAATTTTGATTTATGGCGGGCCATCTCATCCGAGGATAAAACATGTTTTAATCCCACTATCTCTAAAGAGTGATTCGGTACTTCAATACCCACTAAAGATTTACCCGGAATAGGAGCTTCAATCCGGACCGTGCCGGTCGGGGTAGCCAAGGCGAGGGCCAAATCATGTTGTAAATTGGCAATTTTGGAAATTTTGGTCCCAGCAGAAATCCGCAGGGCATATTGGGTAACAGCCGGGCCGCCGTTGACTTCTGCCACCTCTGCAGCAATTCCGAAAGAATCCAAGGTTTTTTCTATAATGGCAGCGCTCTTTTTGACATCTCCCCGATCAGCAGCAGATCCGACTTTGTCGGAAAGAAGGGAAGCCGGTGGGTATTTCCAAACTGCAGTTTTGCCGGCCACATTCTGCACCAGCACATCAGCAATAATTGACCCTTTAGTTACTTGTGGTTGAGGTCTCGGGGCAATTGGCCGGTCATCTACTCCGGAAACTTTAATAGGAATATGCTTTGCTTCAAAAGTTCGCTGTCTGTTTAAAATAGGTTTAAGTAAGTGTTGCAAGGAGCTAAAAATCCAAACAAAAATACTAAAAATCTGCTGCAGCGAGGTATTAAACATGACCACCAGACCCACCAAAAAAACTACTACCAATAGCGCGCCGGCCCCCAAAGGAGTAACAAAAGAAGACAGTTCTGACCAAAGAGTTTGACCAATTGAACCACCCCGATCAAATTTTACCGCTGCTACTAAGGATGCGAAAGATAAAATAAGTAATAAAAATCCGAGTAATACATTAGTCTGTGCCAACCTCCATCTGGCTTTGGTTAAAACCAATCCAGATAAAACGAAAACAATCGGCGCTGTAAACTTCATTACTCCTAAATATTCTCCTAAGAAATTACTCCAAAACGCCAAAACCTGAGAGTGAGTAAACAGTGAGACTCCGGATAAAACAGCTAAAGCAAAAGCTACCAGTGTTCCGATAGCAGTAATAGTTTTTTGTTTAAGCTTAAATTTGGGTAATTTATAAATAGATCTTCTTCGTGCCATATCTTAAATTATACCACATAAAACTATAGGGTAATTAAACTTCCACCACAACCGATAATATCAGTGGTCTCCTCTCTGTCACCCGGTAAAAGAATTTATCCAGGGAGTCCTCAATTATCCTTCTAATAAAACGCCAATCAGAGGCTTTGTGGGTATGTTTTTGTAGGGCTTCTTTGACTACCTCTTTGGCATCTTTCAAAAGATCCTTAGCCATTTCTTCAAAAACAAACCCTCGCGAGATAATGTCTACATCAGATATTAACTTTCCGGTGTGAGCATCTACTGATGCTACCACCACAACCACTCCTTCCTCGCTCATTTTTTGCCTGTCCCGCAGCACCACATGGCCGATATCCCCAATCCCCAAGCCGTCTACATACACATTTTGCACATCAACTTTACCGGTTAACTTAATCCCGTCGTCTTTGATCTCTAATATATCTCCATCCTCAGCAGCCAAAACTTGTTTTTTATCATAGCCCATATCCACAGCCATCTTAGAAAAAGATTCCATATGCCTATAGGTTCCTCCGATCGGAAACAAAAATTTTGGTTTGATTAAATTAACCATTAACCGCAGTTCCTCCAATGCCGCATGACCTGAAACATGCAGGTCAGAAACGACGGCAGAATAGTAAACATTTAGTCCCAGCCTGGACAACGAATCAATCAAGGCGTTTTGGGCAGATTCGGTTGAAGGAATGGGATCAGCCGAAAATACCACACTATCCCCTTCTTCAAGCTTCACCTGCTTATGTTCCTCATTTGCAGCCCTAGTAAGCGATGAGTCGGATTGGCCCTGGGCCCCGGCAATTAAGACTAGTAGTTTATTGGCAGCAAATGAGGAGATCGCATCAGGTGCAATCATAATCCCCGGTGGAACCGATAAATACCCTAAGTCTCTTGATACTTGAAAATTATTTTCAAAAGAACGGCCCACAATTGCCACTTTGCGGCCTAACTTCGCTGCTACATTAATTGCCTGTTGCATCCGGGAAACATTTGACGAAGTCATAGTAATTAAAAGCTTTCCCGGAGTTTCCAGTGCTGCTTTTTCAAAAGACTCCTCAATAGATTTTTCCGACTTATTAAAACCTGGTTTATCCACCCGCAAACAATCAATTAGTAAAAGTAGCACCCCTTCACTACCAATTCTCGCCACTGTTCCTACATCAGTCACCTGGCCTGATACCGGTGTCCAGTCAATCTTAAAATCTGCTTGATGGATAATTATTCCCTGAGGCGTCCTGATCACCACTCCGGTAGAATCAGGCACAGAGTGTGACACCTGATAAAAAGAAATCTTGAAACTGCCTAAATCAAGGCTTTCGTCAATTTTGACCTCCCTAATTTTGTCTTTAGGCAAATTATGTTCAGTGAATTTAGCCCGGATGAACCCGGCAGTTAAACGCTGGGTATAAATTGGGGCCTGAATCTCCGGCCAAATATAGGGCAGACTGCCAATATGGTCTTCATGCCCGTGGGTAATAATAATTCCTCTGATTTTGTCCATTTTACCCCGCAGGTACGAGATATCCGGAATAACCAGGTCTACTCCCGGCATGGCTTCATCGGGAAAGCCAACTCCACAATCAACAATAATAATGTCGCTGCCGCACTCGTAGACATACATGTTTTTAGTCACATCACCTACTCCGCCTAAGGGAATAATTCTCAGCGGCTGGTTGTTATCGCGAAGCGTCAAGCTTGTCTTATTTTGCATATTCAAAAACTTTGGTTTAAATGATTTCATCCTGACAAATACTCTCCCAAATTTTCCTGACTAATCTTGAACGGACCAACTTTCCCTTCCACCTTTTTCCTGGCTACTTTCCGGCAAATAGCTTGCAGAGACCTTGAGAGTGATCTAATTCCCGAGTCAAAACCCAACGGCCGCAAAACTAGCGGCCAAGTTGCCTCATCAATAGTTAGTATTTCTTTGTTAATCCCTGACTCTTGCATAATCTTAGGTAGTAGATATTGTTTACCAATGGTCAGTTTTTCTTCATCAGAATAAGACGGCATCACAATTGGCTCGAGTCTATCCAGCACTGCAGTTGCAATATTTCCGGTATTGTTGGCTGTAGCAATAAATAACACCTGTGACAGATCATATGGGAAATCTAAGTAATGATCTAAAAATGCCTGGTTTTGGGCCGGGTCTAAAAGCTCTACCAGTACTCCCATAATATCCACCCGATGTTCAACCGCCACCCTGTCTATCTCATCCAACAGTATAACAGGATTAGAAACTTTGGCGAATTTGATAGCTTTGATAATCTGACTTGGTTCAGCATCAGGACGAATACGAGATGTACCTCGCAGAGCAGCCGGATCTCCTAATCCTCCGAAAGGAATCCTAACCAGTGGTCTTCCCAAGGCTTCCGCAATTGAATAAGCCAGAGAAGTCTTACCTGTTCCCACCAAACCAATAAAAGCTAAAATTGGGGCGTGGAAGTTATTTTCCTGGCCAGTGCTTTTGTGCAAAATTAAAACCGACAGATATTCTAATATTCTATCTTTTACACTCTGCAAACCATAATGATTTTTATCCAAAATTTGTTTAGTCCTATTTATATCCAAAATATCCTGGGAATATTTGTTAAAAGGTAGGGAAATTACAAAATCAACATAGGAAACTAAACTGGCAAGTTCTGCGCTTGATCCGCTAAATTGCAACCGGTTTAAAAGTTTTTCAGAGACCTCAGAAGGTAAATTAGTCTGAGAAATTTTAATCTTCAGCTCTTCGATTGTAGCTCGGGCAGAATCCATTTCACTGTATATTTTACCTTATAGACTAAAGATTCCCAATAGGATAATTATTAACGATTGAAACCACCGCGGCCGCCGCGATCCCGTCCCCCACGGCCTCTGTCAAAACCGCCTCGTCTTTCTCCACCGAACGGCCGCCTTCCCGCTCCGCCGCGAGGCGAGTCGCCTCCGCCAAACCTGGGCCGATCACCAAAAGAAGGTCGAGGTCTAAATCCTCCACCTCCCGACGGCCTATAACCGCCGCTCGAACGGGGCCTACTTTCTGATTCAGGCTTAATATCTGCTCCAAAAAGCATTGATAACCCAACTTTCCCATCAGGTGAAACATCAGTCACTCTTACCTTCACTTCTTGTCCTTCAGTAACAACATCTTCCGCTCTCTCTACATGACCCGGAGCCATTTGTGAAATATGAACCAGTCCATCTTTACCTGGAGTAATTTCCACAAAAGCTCCAAAAGGAGCAAGCCTGACTACTTTGCCGGTAAATTCATCACCGACACTCACAGTTTTAAACATCCCTTCAACAGCTTCAATTGCCTTGTCTACGCCGGCAGAATCTGTCCCGGAAACCATCACTGTCCCATCATCTTCAATATCAATTTGCGCACCGGTCCTACTAATAATTCCATTAATATTTTTACCACCCGGCCCAATTAATAGTCCGATTTCCTCTGGTTTAATATGTAATATCTCCACCCTTGGTGCATGGGGAGACAACGGGCCAACTTTAGGCACAACCTGGTTAATCTTTTCTAGAATCTCGAGTCTGGCAGCCTTACCCATTTCCAAGGCTTGCTGGATAATTTCAAAACTTAAGCCTGAGAGCTTTGTATCCATTTGTATGGCAGTTACCCCGTTTTTAGTCCCGGCCACTTTAAAGTCCATTTCTCCATAAAAATCCTCTACAGCTCTCATATCTGTCACTACCTGGAATTTTTTCTCATCGGAAAAAAGCCCTAAAGCAATTCCGGCCACCGGTTCAACCAAAGGTACACCCGCATTAAGCAAGGCCAGGGTAGTTCCGCAAACCGCAGCCATAGAAGTAGAGGCATTCGCTGCCAAAACCTCGGATACTACCCTAATTGCATATGGAAACTGCTCTTCAGTCGGTATCACCGGAATAAGGGCTTTTTCAGCTAAAGATCCGTGCCCGATGTCACGCCTGTTGGGCGGGCCTATTCTTTTTACTTCACCTACTGAAAATGGATTAATACCCATATTGTAGTGGTGCATAAACCTTTTTTGTCTCTCTCCCTCCATCCCATCCAGAGTTTGCTGAAGTGATGGAGCGCCTAAGGTTACCACTGATAAAACTTGGGTATCTCCGCGTTCAAAAAGGGCGCTGCCGTGAGTCCTCGGTAAGATACCTACCTCCAGATTAAGTGGCCTGATTTCATCCATAGCCCTGCCATCAACTCTTTTGCCCTTTTCTAAAACTGTCTCGTGCACAATTTCTTTGGCAACTTTATCAAAAATTCCGGCAATAATTTGGGGGGTGAGGGTTTCGGCATACTGGAGGGCTAGTTCTTTTTTGATTTGGTCTCCGGTGGCTTCATGCCAAGGGTGATCGTTATCAAAAAGAGCAGCTTCAATCCGCTCTTTGGTAATCTTTGTCACCTCAGACATCAAAGCCTCTTCCACTTCTTCTGCCAAATGAGAATAGGTTTGTTTCTCTCTACCAGCCTCTTTGGTAAATTCTTCTATTAGAGCAATAATCTGCTGCGACTGGGCATGAGCTTCTTTAATACCTGCAAAAACTAACTCCTCTGTAACTTGCTTAGCGCCGGTCTCTATCATCACCACTTTCTCTTTACCCGAAGCTACCAGCAGATCCATGTTAAGATGCTCCATCTCGCCAATAGTAGGATTCATCACCAACTGTCCCTCTCGCTCGCCTACCCTGACACCGGCAATTGGGCCATCCCAAGGCACAGATGAAATAGACAGTGCAGCTGAAGCTCCAATTAAACCAACAATATCCGGATCATTAGCTTGATCAATAGATAAAACAGTCAAAATTACTTGTACTTCGTTGTTGCGAAAGTCTTTCGGAAAGAGGGGACGGATTGAACGATCGATTAACCTGCCGGTCAACACTGCTTCATCGGAGGGTTTTGTTTCACGCTTGATAAATCTGGATGAAGAAATTTTCCCACCGGCATAGTGTTTTTCTACATATTCTACAGAAAGTGGGAAATAACCGATATCCTCAGCCAAAGGCCGGGTAGCCACAGTTGCTAAAATAACTGTTTCTCCCCATGAAATAACCACCGAAGCATCAGCCTGTAAAGCCAACTTCCCGGTCTCTAACTTCAATTTTCGACCATTAAGGTCAATTTCTTTAGTAATAATTTTTTTCATTTATTCCTTATAATCCCGAAACCTCGGGATATGTGTAAATAATATTGTTTATGGAGTATTTGGAAACTGGATAAGAGGCAACTAGCTATTTGCTCCTAGCTATTCGCTTTTAGACTCTTAGGTCCAAATAGCTAACAGCCAATTGCTAAAGGCTAACTAACTCTTTGCAATCCCCAAATCTCTCTTACTTAAATAAGTATACCACAATCATTTAGATAATCCTAATTTCTCAATCACCATACTATACCTGTCTGTTTCTTTTTTGAATAAATACTGAAGCAACCTTCTCCTTTTATTAACCATTGATAAAAGTCCGCGTCGGGAGTGAATATCGTGTGGGTGTTCTTTTAAATGATCAGTTAAATGCTTAATTTGTTCTGTTAAAAGCGCAACTTGTACTTCAGGGGAACCTGTATCTCCGCTCTTTGTGGCAAACTCTTTAATTATTTTCTGCTTAATCTTTGTATCAAGTGGAATCTAAATTCCTTTCTCTGGAACAACTTTGATGCCAAAGTCGTCCTAAATTTGGTTTGGGCGCATTGTAACAAAAATGTTAAAAATATGCAACTACCCTAATGATGTGCCTTTGAAGATTTTGGGGGTCAGCCATTCAGGCTCAACAGTTTCGGAAACCACCCCTTCTGCGGCCGGTCGCTCTTCAGGTGAAGCTTGAGACTGATCTCCGGTCGGGGAAACAACGGGCGGAACTGTAAATTCGGAAACAGGCTCTATCTGAGGAGTTTTTGTTTGGCCGATGGCTGCTGAAACTGCATTCCAATCATAAGTTGGTTGCTGTGGTATAGAGCTAGTCTGGACTGGTTGACTTTGGATCCCGGCAACCGGTTTTCTGCCTCCAACGCGAAGACATCCTGCTACAGCCATATAAGTATCAGCTGTCACTTTGGAATCAATTAGATTATTGGTGGCATCAAAAACTCCGGCCAAAATATTGCTGGCACTGTCTGAATCTAGGGCAAAACCCAGATCCGTAATGACCGAACTAACCACCTCTGATAAAGAAGACGCTTGTGAATCTAGAATATTAGTTTGGCCAAAGCTGGTGTTGGCTGGTTGAATATCAATGTTGACAATATGGGTACCGGAAAAAACTTGGGGTTGCCCTGAATAAATACTTCCTAAAGCATTCAGATTAGCTGCTCCTATGGTAAAGATCAAATTAAATCCGGAACCTTGATAACGGGGAACTATTCTAGCGGGTTGGAACGTTTGGTTCGGTAAAACATGAAATACCAAGTTTAAATTATTATTCTCGGCATACCAATCCAGCTTTTCCAGGGCCGGAACTGTCCCGTCAGAGGCGGCCACGCCTTCCAAGGTTAAGGTTAAATTACCACCGTCTGTGGAAGAAAGGGTTTTTTGGACATGATCAACCCCAAAAAGGTGGGTATGGGAAACCAACATGGCATCATCAGAAACTACGCTAACTTGTTTTCCAGCAGCCTCAAAAGTCAGAAATAAAGCCAGTCCGGCTGCCAATTTATCTATATCCGCACCGGTAGGAATGGCAATCAAAATATTTTTGGCAGAAGGTAAAAGGTTTTTCAGTTCCGCAAGCTGTGAATCGTACTTCATTATGATGGGGCAATTTTACCTCAATAACCCATAAAAATCAAGCTTTAGGTATTGAGTTTCTGGATGCAAATCGCGGCTTTAAATGCCCACTTGCAGTAAACTTGTGGGGAGCAAATAACTGACCGAAATTAACTGCGGCAGATTTCTCCGTTTTATCGGGCCTTCCTTCGCTATTTAAATCAAGAATTCTGACTCTGAAGCCATCGTCATCTATAATAAACCTCATACTTTCTTTATCATCTGCCTCTGTTTTACCAAACTTGATCATTGTACCTTCTAATTTATTCACATCCTCTTGAAACTTGGTATTCTCAACAGATGCACCAAAAACGACACTTGCCACTTCTGTAAGAGTTAATTGCCTGTCAAATCTAGCCCTCTTCCTAATCAAACTTTCTATTGCAATCCAAGTTCCCTCGAACTTAGCCCCCAACAATTCTCCGTTAGGCCCGTACTGCACTCTAGCCGTAATACCGCCTTCTACAACAGCAGGATTAAGTATTGACCAAACCGCTTCCCCGTTTTGATCGGAAACCGGTTTCAACCTCCAAAGCGCCCGATATGGATAGGATTCTGAAACTCTTCCAGATTCTACCCCTAAATATCTTTCTGCCAGAATGATGACATCGCCTTGCTTCAAAGAAGACTCAAAGTCTTTAACAGTATCACCCTCCCGATAACTTACAAACCTATCGCCTGTATTCACCTCTACCAAATAAGGCGTTCCATCTGCCAGTTTTCCTCTTCCAAATACAAAGACTCCGCCAGATTGATACCTAAGATCTTTGCGGGTGATCCAAACAGTATCCTCCGGCAAATTTAACATCTTTTTGGCAAATTCCGGCTCGCTGCCCGCCGGCATTTTCGCCCAGTTAACTTCACTACTGGTTTCAAGAAATTTAGCCAGATTGGGAAATTGAGCTATAAAATTACGTCGATTTTCTTCAGCAAATTCCCAACCAACGTATAGATGAGGATTGGACATAGATACCTCAGCAGTAAACCCCACACCTCTCCCATTAGAGTCATAAATCATCTGTGTTTGTATATCGATTGGCTCAAACATTGTATATGTAGCTCTTCCCGCTTTTAGCGCGTATTCTTTTGATTGAGCCCTGCTGATCTTGGAGTATCTGGGGCTTACAAGCCTGTTAATAATACTTGGATCAAGAACCCGATTCAGAACAGCTACAGTCTCATCATATTGAGCCTTATCTTCGATATTATTTCCAACCGGAACTTCACGGGTAGGAAGCGGTCTAGGAGTAAGCGTAGGCTTTGGACCTTCGGAAGCGCAACCCGATGCCAACACTAGCGACAATCCAGTGGCAGCTATTACTCCCAAATACCATCTGGACCTTCCTGGTTTAATATCATCAGGATTTTTGAGCTGTGGTTTAGCTGCAATTTGCTCTAGGGATGGATTATTGCGTAATACATCTATCATATAAGCACCCATTTTACTATAAGTTTAATCATTTGTCAAGCTTACTCTTGACATACGATTGTATGTATAATAGTATATATATTATGTTTAGTTTCCCTAAAATGACTACTGCCAGAGAGATACAAAGAAATTACCGAAAAATTTTTGATGAGGTTAAAAAAACTAAAGAACCAATAGTGGTAATGAAAAACAATAAACCGGAGGTAGTGATTATGGATGCCAAAAAATTAGCAGAAATGCAGGCTAGATTGGATTTTTTAGTAAGTAGAGAAGAAGTAAAAACTGGTAAAACACGGGTTCCTTGAAAAACCATAAATAAAATTTCCCTATTTAGTAGTTGTCATTCTGAGGACGAAGTCCGAAGAATCTCTCAGCTTGTCTGAGATACAATGATTTAATGACATATTTCGTTTATATCCTAACCAATAAATCAAATACTTTATATGTGGGTGTCACTAATGATTTGGAAAGAAGAATAAATGAACATTCATTTAAAACTATCTCCAGTTTTACTGCAAAATATAATCTAAATAAGCTAGTTTACTATCATGAATTTTCAGATATTAATGATGCAATAGCTGCAGAAAAGAAAATTAAAGGCTGGACAAGAAAGAAGAAAACGGAGTTAATAAAAACAATTAACCCTAAATTTAATGATCTTAGGAATCTGAAATAAATTCAGAGATTCTTCGCTAATCGCTCAGGATGACAAATAGCAGATTAAATTACTCTAAATGACTCCACTACATCCCCAATCTGGAAATCTACCGGAGGGTCAAAGAGCATACCGCAATCATTACCTTTTTCTACCTTATTAACCTCTTCTTTGACCTTTTTCAAAGATTTCAGTTTAGTTTCTCCAATTATCTCTTCTTCTCTGACTATCCTAATTCTTTGTCCTTTGGCAATAGTCCCTTCTGTCATCCGGCACCCGGCAATTTTTTCGGTTTTACCGTGAGGGAATTCAGCTATAATATCAGCCTTCCCTAAAACCTCTTCAAGTTGCCCCACTTCAAGGAGTGTCTTAACCACCTCTTCAACATCCTCCAACAGTTCATAAATAATATTGTATGTTCTGATCAAAACATGTTCATTCTCAGCCATTTTTTGGGCAGTTGGGGCAACTTTGACATTAAATCCAATCACAATTGCCCCTACTGAGGCAGCCAGCTTGATATTTTCTTCTCCAATGTCCCCAGTACCGGTAGAAATATAGTCCACTATTTTCCGCTCAGTATTAAATTTTTCTAAAGAGGTTTGAACCGCCTCCAAAGACCCCTGCTTATCAGCTTTAATAATTACTTTCAGGGTTTTAGTTTCACCCTGTTGTAACTTTTCTACTAATGATTGCATGATTTCTGCCTCTTTGACCTCAGCCAACTCACCTAAAACTGCCCCAACTGCCGGCACTGCTTCCAAACCCAATACTTCCACCGGAGTAGAAGGCCCTGCTGAATCTACCGGTTTACCGCTAAAGTCAAACATTCCCCGGACCTTACTTTTAATTTCACCTATCTCTATTTGATCACCTTTTTTCAAAGTACCATTCTTAACTAAAATAGTTGCAACCGGCCCTTTGAATTTATCCAGTGTAGCTTCAATTATAACCCCGGCGGGCGGGAGAGTCGGGTTGCCTTTTATCTCATGCATTTCGGAGACCAAAAGTATCATTTCCAGAAGTTTATCTACCCCTTCTCCTGTTTTGGCAGAAAGAGGCAGCAGCGGCACATCCCCACCATATTCTTCCAGATTAACTTTTTGATCAGACAATTGCTTTTTGATCTTGGCCAGCTGCACATTTTTGTCTATCCCGGGTAAATCAATTTTGTTAACTGCCACAATCAAAGGAACTTTAGCTCCCTGGATATGCTTAATCGCCTCAATGGTCTGCGGCATCAGCCCATCATCTATCGCCACCACCAAAATGGCAATATCAGCCACCTTTGCCCCACGGGAGCGCATTTTTTCAAAAGCCGCATGCCCGGGAGTGTCGATGAAAGTTATCAGGTTAGAGGTTACAGGTTTCAGTTCAGAAGATTTTTTGTCTTTCTGTCCACTGTCACCTGTAACCTGTACACTTATTTGATATGCCCCAATGTGCTGGGTGATTCCGCCATGTTCTTTAGCAGCTACAGAAGATTTCCGGATAAAATCCAGAAGAGTGGTCTTACCATGATCAACATGGCCAAGTATTGTCACGATTGGCGGTCTATTCATTTCATTCATACTATAAATTTACTCCTCCTAAACTCGCTTCAGAGGGTTTAGTAGCTGGTATTAAGTATTATGGAGAATTAAAAATGTTTTCATACCCTTAATACATACTACTTGCTACTTTTCCCTGATTCTTCCTCTGTCTCTCCAACTGCCTCTTCCAATTGCTGTTTTTCCTGCTCCGGGTTTTCTCCGTCAACTGCTTTTTCTAAAACCTCTCCGGCTTCCTCTGCTGCTTCTTTTTCTGAGGCTACGGTTGTATTTTCCTCAGCTTCAGCAACCTCTTTTTCTATGGCCTCTTTTGCCTGCTCTTTCTCTGTCTCTGCTGCAACTTTAGTATCATCAACCGGCGTAACCTGAGCCGGAGCAGTAGTTGGCTCCTCTTTCTTTTCTGCAGTACCCTCAGCTTCTGCTTCCTTTGATTCTACTGCTACTTCCGGTTCTTCTGCTCCTTCAATGTCAATCTTCCAACCGGTCAATTTAGCAGCAAGTCTCACATTTTGTCCGCCTTTACCGATTGCTAGCGAAAGTTGGCCTTGCGGAACTATCACCGTAGCTAACTTATCCTTTTCGTTCAATCTAACTTGGATATCCTTTGCCGGGGAAAGCGCAGCCGCAATAAACCTGGCCGGGTCATCCGAATAACTGATAATATCAATCTTTTCTTCGCCTACCTCACCGATAACAGCTTGCACCCTCACTCCCTTTTGGCCGACTAAACTCCCCACCGGATCAACGCCGTCCTGAGTAGAGGAAGCCGCAATTTTAGTTCGGGACCCTGCTTCTCTGGCAATCACTTTAATCTCTACCGCGCCTGATTGGATCTCCGGCACTTCAAGCGCAAAAAGTGCTTTCACCAAATTCGGGTCAGATCTTGAAACCACTACCTCTGAACCTCTACCGCTTTCCCTTATTTCCTTCACTAAAAACTTTAGGCGCTGGTTTTGATGATACATTTCAGAGTGAACTTGTTCAGATGGAGGCAATACCCCTTCAGCCCGTCCTAAATCTATAAAAAAGGTATTACCTTCTTGCCGCTGAATACTGCCTGAAATAACAGTCCCAACTTTACCTTCATATTCAGCCAAGATTGTACCTCGCTCAGCTTCATTCAACTTTTGCATTATCACCTGCTTGGCAATGGAGGCGGCAATTCGGGCAAATCCCGGAGGAGTCACATTCTCCTTGCCATGAAAAATGGAAATTTCACCGGTCACTGGATCAACCGCAGAAGTAAATTCTTCAAAATCTTCCGGAATCGGCTCATTCCGAAGCATCAAATCTTTTTTATAAGCAGCTAAAGCAGCCAGCCTGATGGCATCTAAAACCACCTCGGTATCAACCCCTTTTTCAGAGGCTATTTGATTTAATGCAGCTGCAAATTCTGTTCTAGCTTGAGCCATTTTTATCTCCTTACTCAAAAAAAGGTGGGACTAGCCCACCCTTCAGGTCCTTTGGATTGTTAACCAGCCATATTCTAACTCTTTTGGTAACTTGAAGTCAATATTTCTTAAAACCAGCCTTTTTTCTTAGAAGATAAGTTTTTTAATTCTTCGTAAAGTTGTTTTTCTTCTTTGGAAGGATTCTTGGGGACGTCTAGATTTACCCTTACATAATGATCTCCATGACCAGTAGAACCCAAACGGGGAGCACCCTTGCTTTTTAGCTTCACCAAAGATCCCGGCTGGGTGCCCGGCGGAACCCTCACCTTTACTTTACCTTGCACAGTATCAACTTCAAAAATGTCTCCCAGTACTAGTTGCGGGATATTAACAGTAATCTCGGAAAAAATATCCAGCCCTTCCCGCAAAAAATGGGGACTGCGATTGACATTAAACACAATATCCAAATCGCCAAACCTCATCCGGGTTCCATTATCAACCCCAGCCGGGACCTTAATTTTCATCCGTTTACGGGTTAACTTTCCATGCTGATCCCTTGATTCAATCTCCACCTCTTTTGTAACTCCATGGATTGCTTCATCGAAGTTTAAGTTAAGTTGGTAAGTCGGACGCCTTCTAAAACCCTGCCCGAAAGGTGAACCACCGCCAAAAATCTGCTCAAATAAATCAAACGGGTCTTCAAACCCCCCGAAATCAAATTGAATGTTAGGATTTGCCCCGCCGGATGACCAGCTATATTGCTGCCAGCCACCCTGTCCCCC
>CAZAZW010000001.1:296998-308900 GCA_964489875.1 uncultured Gammaproteobacteria bacterium
TGGCCGAATTGATCATAGGCTTGCTTTTTTGCGGGTCAGATAAAACCTGATAGGCTTCTCCTAGTTCTTTAAACCGCTCCGTTGCCCCGGCAGATTTATCTATATCAGGATGGTGTTTCCTGGCCAGCTTCCGGTATGCAGACTTAATCTCCGCATCAGAAGCAGATTTATTCACACCAAGTATTTCGTAGTAATCCCGTTTAGTTGTCATAAGCTTCCAAATTATAACAGCTTAATAGAAAGCAGCGAAGTCACAATCATAAAAGCAATCGATGAAGTTGAGTGCACATCTAAAGTTAATGTTTAAGGAAATTACCTGGCACGAAACAAATCCATAGTGAGTGCTTTGGAGACACGAACGGTGCTTTTTGATGTGACGAGCTGCTTACTCCTCCTTTTTCTCTTCTTCTACCACTTCTCCCTCCACAGCTTCTTCTTTCTTGGTTTCGCCATCAGGAGCCTGTTCACCTGCGGGCTGCTCTCCACCAGCTTGTTCCTGACCAGGCTGGCCCGGCTGTTGATACATAGCTGCGCCGATTTTTTGCAAAGCTTCAGATAAAGCATCCATTTTGGGTTTTAGGTCTTCAGGGGAAGCTGTCTGGATAGCACCTTTTAAATCGTTCAATTTTTGCTCAACATCAGTTCTCACTTCAGCTGAAACTTTATCCCCGGCATCTTTCAGACTTTTTTCAGCCGTATACACAAGAGTATCTGCCTGGTTTTTAATTTCAATGCCTTCTTTTTTCTTTTTATCTTCCTCTGCGTGTGCCTCTGCCTCTTTGGTCATCTTTTCCACTTCGTCTTTTGATAAACCTGTGGAGCCGGTGATAGTTATATTTTGTTTTTTGCCGGTGGCTTTATCGTGAGCCGTCACATTCAAAATCCCGTTGGCATCAATATCAAAAGTCACTTCAACTTGTGGGACACCCCGGGGAGCAGGCGGAATACCATCCAGAATGAATCGACCCAAAGATTTATTATCCCCTGCCATTTCCCTCTCGCCTTGCAAGACATTAATCTCTACCGAAGTCTGGTTATCAGCAGCAGTGGAGAAAACTTCTGACTTGGAAGCCGGAATGGTAGTATTCCTGGGAATCAAAGGAGTCCTGACCCCACCCAAAGTTTCTATACCTAAAGTAAGGGGAGTGACATCCAAAAGCAGCACATCTTTGACTTCCCCGCCCAAAACACCACCCTGGATAGCCGCTCCCACTGCCACCACCTCATCCGGGTTAATGCCTTTATGCGGCTCTTTACCGAAGAAATCCTGGACTGCTTTTTGCACAGCCGGCATCCTGGTCATTCCACCTACTAATACCACCTCATCTACCTGTTTAGCTTCTAATTTGGCATCTTTTAAAGCAGATTTAACGGCCTCAAAAGTTTTATCAATCAGACTCTTAACCATGGCTTCCAGCTTGGCGCGGGACAGCTTCATCTCCAGATGCTTAGGGCCTGCCGCATCAGCGGTCACAAATGGAATAGAGACTGAAGCTTCTTGTGTACTGGACAGCTCAATTTTAGCTTTTTCAGCCGCATCGCGAAGTCTTTGCAAAGCCTGTTTGTCGCTTTTTAGATCAATCCCCTGCTCTTTTTTAAACTCTTCTGCCAAAAAGTCCAAAATCACCTGGTCAAAATCATCGCCGCCTAAGTGAGTGTCCCCGTTAGTGGATTTAACTTCAATAACTCCGTCTCCGAGTTCCAAAATGGAAATATCAAAAGTGCCTCCCCCAAGGTCGTAAACTGCAATAGTATGAGCATGGGATTTATCCAAGCCATAAGCTAGGGCTGCCGCAGTCGGTTCATTAATAATCCGCTGCACATTTAACCCGGCAATTTCTCCCGCTTGTTTAGTAGCCTGCCTCTGGGCATCGTCAAAGTAAGCCGGCACTGTAATTACAGCATCAGTAACTTTTTCGCCTAAATAAGATTCAGCATCGGCTTTAATCTTTTGCAGGATCTGGGCGGAAATTTCCTGCGGAGTATAATCATGCCCTTCCACCTCTACCACAGCCATACCTTCGCGGCCTTCTTTAATAGAATAAGGCAACCATTTCATATCACGTTGGACTTCAGGATCCTTGAATTTACGACCCATTAACCTTTTGATAGAGAAAATTGTTTCCTTAGGATTGACAATTGCCTGGCGTTTGGCTACCCTGCCCACCACATTTTTTAGCGGATTAACTACTGAGGGAATAATATTTTCCCCCTCGGCAGAATGAATCACTTTGGGCTTGCCGCCCTCCATGACTGCCACCGCGCTATTAGTTGTACCTAAATCAATTCCAATAATTTTTGCCATATTCTTAAATTACCTCCTCATTTATTACTGATTCATCGCTCTTGCTTTCGCTTTTCCGTCCTACCACCACTGCTGCCGGGCGCAGCACCTTACCATTTAAAGTATACCCTTTCCTGACTACTTCTAATATTTTATTATCTTCACCGGCCCTTGTGTCAACTGCCTCGTGAAGATTTGGATCAAATTGTCCGTCTGCTCCAATCTGTTCTAGGCCTTCTGACTGCAAAACCTGATTTAATTCCTTAACCGCCAACTCCACCCCTTTAAACCAACCTGACTCCCTCTCCTGCTCGCTGGCTCCACCCAAGGCCTGCTCCAAATGGTCCAAAGTCGGCAAAATCTTAACCAACAGTTCACTGGTTCCCCATTTTGTCAGCTCCGACCTGCCTTCTGCCACTCTTTTTTCCAAGTTATGGTAATCTGCTACTGCTCTTTTTAGCTGACTCTCCAACTGTGCGCTTAACTGCTTGACAGAATCAAGCTCGTCTTGCAATTTCTTAAATTCTTCTGTTTGTGTATTTTGCTTTTTACCCATAATACTTTCTACATACTACTATCTACTAAATCCTAACTGCTTCATTCAATAAATTTCTGACATATTTTACATAAGGCAATACCAAGGAAAAATTCATCCTGGCCGGCCCGATTACTCCGATAATCCCTGTTTTATCCGGCATTACATCGTATTTTGTAAACACAAAGCTGGTCGGCCGCAAATATTCAAACTCCATGTCTTCCCCAAATAAAATATGGATCGGATCAGATCCGACTGCCCTGCCGATTATCTCCTGTAGCCTGGGGTTTTCATCAAACAAAGACAGGACAAACCGGGTCACATCAATATCATAAAACTCCGGCCAATCTAAAATATTGGCCGCTCCTGCGTAATAAACCGATCCCTCATCATCAATTGCCAAACCTAACATGTCAAGCCTTTGCGCCAAGGCAGTCACGGCCTCTTTAATCAACCGTTCCCGCTTTAACCTGTGTGACATCATCTTCTCTTTAATGGAAACCTCTGCTGTCACAGGTAATTGCTTTTCCTTCATCAGCTCCGCAATATAAAACTTCATTCCCATTGAGGTGGGCGTCCTGCCGGCAGATGTATGAGGTTGGCGCAAGTACCCCATATCTGTTAAACGCACCATTTCAATACGGATTGTAGCAGGGGAGACCCCCAGGTTATATTTTCTCTCAATTACCTCAGAGCCTATCGGCTCCGCGGACTCTATATATTCTTCCACGATCGCTTTTAAAAGTGCTTGTTGGCGTTCAGTTAACTCAGCCATAGTTTTAAAACTAGCACTAATCTACCACGACTGCTAAGAAATGTCAAGACATTTCTTGCGAAAACTTCGCCAGTTACACTACCAGTTCTTTCCCCTGGTAATTTCGCAGTTTAGGATTAAAGTAGGCTACTAGAGAGGTAATTGCAATCACTCCTGCCCCGCCTACCACCACTGACACCGGCCCGCCCACTGCTGCTGCCAAAAGCCCGGCCTCAATATCCCCTAGTTGCGGCCCGCCTTGGAAGAAAATCCTCATTACTGAAACCATTCTACCTCGCAAATGGTCTGGTGTAATCATCTGCCTGACCGTATTCCTGATGACAGTGGCAATCATATCCCAAAACCCTACCAACCCTAAGAAAATTAGCGACAGCGTTAAATTTTTAGAGAAACCAAAACCAATGGTAGCTGCCCCATAAAGAAGAATACAGGTGATAATTACCTTGCCCTGGTTCTTTATCTGATGGTGTGGTAAAGAAGAAAGCAACAAACCTCCGACCACTGCTCCCATGGCCGGCGCACTGTAGAGCAGCCCCAGCCCTTTTGGACCAACATGTAAAACATCTTTGGCAAAAACCGGCATTAAAATCGTGGCTGTCCCAAAAAAAGTAGCTAAGAAATCTAACATCATGGTGGAATAAAGAATGGGGGTAGACAAAACAAACTTCACCCCGTCCAAAATTGAATTCACACTAAATTCAATTTTCTCTCTTCCCAAATTAAGTGGTACTTTAATCATTAAAACGCTTCCTATAAAAACCAAAAACGAGAGGACATTAAAAAGATAAACCGATCCCACTCCAAATCCGGCTATTAAAAATCCCGCTATCGCCGGCCCTATCAGGAGGGACGACTGATAATGAAGGCTAAATAGAGAAATTGCATTTAAAAATAAATTCTTCGGCACTAAACTTGGCAAAACCGCTTGTCTGGCAGGGAGGGAAAAAGAAGAAGCTGTTGAATGTAAAATTAATATTAAATAAATCATCCAAGGATTAATTAAACTGAAGGCTGTGAGTACAAATAGAACAAACGAAATAATACCTAAAGAGCTTTGGCTGATAATTAAAAGCTTTTTTCTGTCCCATTTATCGGCGGTTAAACCTCCGATCAAAGAAAAAGCCAGGATCGGTAAAAAATTTGCTAAACCTATTAAGCCCAAAGCGGCAGGGTTGCGCGTCAACTCATAAACCTGCCAGGCTACTGCCACCACCTGCATTTGGTTGCCAATTTCAGAAACAAAAGATCCGAACATGTAATTCCTAAAAACAGGTATTTTTAAAGTTACAAAGGGTGAAATTTTAGATGTCATAAAACTTAAAATTAAAGTATACCTGAAATATCCATAAACTTTGTAGTATTATGAGCGTAAATGAAATTACTACTGCATGGGAAAAACGCTAAAAATATTGAGCTCCTGGCAAAAAGCTTGGGGTTTGCAATAGTCACCTCTAGTCCTGATGCAATCATCAGCTACGGTGGAGACGGGACTTTACTGACGGCAGAAAGACTGTACCCGGGGATTCCAAAATTACCTATCAGGGACAGCTTGGTTTGCAAAAAATGCCCTGATCACAATGAAAAAGTTTTACTACAAAGTTTACTTGAGGACAGATTAAACTTAAAGGAATACAAAAAATTGGAAACTACCTTCTTTTATCGGACATTTACTGCCCTGAATGATTTTGTTATCAGAAATGCTACGCCTATGCATGCCATCCGTTTTCAGGTAGCAGACACAAACAAATTACTGATCGGGGACGGTGTGGTCTTATCTACCCCCTTTGGTTCCACCGGATATTTCAAAAGTATTACAGGAGAAACTTTTAAAAAAGGCTGGGGGATGGCTTTTAATAATATTACTGAAAAGGAGCCACCTGTTTTATTAACAGACGAAGATACAGTCACTTTTAAATTGATGAGAGGTGACGCCACGCTGTCTTTTGATAATAACCCGGACATATTTAAAGTAGATGAAGGGTCAGAACTTCAATTTAAGTTGTCTGATCAGACAGCCAAGATTTATGAATTGGAATCTTTGAGGTGTCCTAATTGTAAAGTCACAAGGGGATAAAAACCTTCACGCTACACGACTTTGTCTTATTACGTCATAAAAATATACGAATTTCGTTTCAGGGGTAGGAGTTTCCAGCGGCTTCGCATGAACTTTTATTATAATATCAGCATTATCCCTTTGCGGAAGTGTATGAGAAATAAATTGTGTTTTTTGCCTGAATCCAAAATTTGCTTTTATTTTTTCCGGGTCCGGCTCTCCCCGTTCAACAGTATCCCGATAGACTCTATTTTCTAATCGTACTTTATCATCAACGTCTAAATAAATTAACCTATCAATTTCTCGTGGGTCAAGAAGTTGAAAATCTCCCTCTATAATCACAAAATTTTTAGGTCCTTTTATTTTTATTGGATAAGCGGAATTGTCTGGCCTGTGATTTGGATCCTGACTTATCGCTATACCGGATACACCATCATATACTGGAATACCTAATTCTTGTCCTTCTGAAAGAGCCTTAATAGCTTGCACTTGTTCATTTAAAAAATCTGGATCATATTTTAAAAGAGGATCCAAACCCTTCTCTTCTACATTAGTTCTTCTCCATAACCTGTCCCCTTTTACATAATTATCCGTACTAATTACCGCTGTACTCTCCAATAACTGCGCCTCTCTTGCAGCCAAAATTGATTTACCACTTCTGGGGCCCCCTATAAGCACTATCACTTTTGTCCCTTCTTTAGGAATCTTTTTAAGATCATCTGCTAAAAATTGGGCGAGTTGCTCATCATTTAGATTTCTAGCTAATACATTGGATTCTTTCATCCTACCCAACTCGTCTTTAGGCTCTTTCATATTTTTATATGACTAAACTACCGCTCCCTCCAGAAAGTTTAATTCTTTTTTCTCCGTATCAAAAGAAACTTTTATCCCCAAAGGCATAGGGATATTAACTGTAAAATGGCCGAAATCCAAATTTGCCATAATGGGAAAATCATATTCTTTCACAGTATCTAAAATCATCTCTTTTAAGCTCGGTTCAATTATTTCTTCTCTCGTAGCTTCTCTTAAAGGCTTTAAATGCTTAATTTTCCCTATCAGCATTCCGTTAATTTTTTCAAAAACCCCCATATTTTTTAGCTGGTGAAGATATTGGTACATATCAGATAAATCCCGGCCTATTTCTTCCCAAAATAAAATGCTTCCATTCCATAACTCTTCCCCGGGAAAATATTTTGTCCCGGCTAAAGTGGAAATCCTTTCCAAGATTCCGCCCATTAAATGTCCTTCTGCCCGACCTTCTTTCCACTCCTCCCACTCAGTAATAGGTTTAATGATTCCCGGAGCCTTATTCTCCGTTAAAAACTGCAGGAAAAGTTCCTGGTTTAATTTGGGCCAATTTTCCATCCCCGGCTTTATCTCCCTGCCGAAACCGAAACTGACATCATCTTTATGAAATCCTACCATACCGGTTTTGGCGAGTATTGCCAGGTGATAAATAGTCATATCAGACATCCCCATGAAGGGTTTGGGATTTTTGGCAATTAATTCATAGTCTAGGTGTTCAATTACGGAAATGGCAGAATAACCGCCGGTGTGGGCAATAATGGCCTTAACTTCCGGATCAGCAAACATCGCATTTAAGTCTGCTGCCACCTCTCTAGCAAATCCTGCCATCCACCACCTTCTTTGCCCGATCGTCTTCCCTTCTTTAATCTTAAAACCCATCTCCTCAATTAATTTCTTTCCTCTTTCAAATTGATCCAGGTGTGAAGGCAGTACCGGCAAAGAGGACGCCACAATACCAATCGTATCTCCAATATTTAATTTGGGAGGTTTAATAATTTTCATGGAAGTATTATACAAAAGTTAAGAGGTTTTTCTAGCTAGAATAAATAAATGTCTTTCTCCTCCAGAAGTGTCGATTTCATTCAGAATAATCTCAAAACCAGCCTTCTCAATAATTTCTCTATTTTTCTCTGCACCGTAATGGCTCCACCACATTTTGGCTCCATGAAAATCATCTTCCTCACCCTCCCATTCACCAGATCCCATAGTGACCAGAATTAAACCACCTTCAGGTAAAAAAGAGTTTATCTTTTTAAATAACTCCTGATGTTCTTCTCTAGGTGTATGGAAAATAGCATAAAAAGAAACTACTGCATCAACGCTAAATTCGCCATTTTTGAGCTCCGACATGTCTTTTACAAAAAACTCAGCAGTTGGAGTATTTTGTTTTGCCAGTTCAATTTGTTTTTCTGAAATATCTATCCCAATAACCTTAAAACCTTTATCTATCAAGAACTTATCGATGGGGATTCCAGATCCACAACCAAGATCCAAAACAGTAGCTCCAGGTTGCAAAAGACTTGCTAATTTTTCCAAATACTTTGTATTAGAAAATTGATCCCTATTAGAAGAATACTTCTTAGCTACCTTGTTATAACCTTCGCGTACTAAATTCTTCATGATTTTAAAATACTCAAAAAAGCTTCCTGGGGAATTTCGACGCGGCCGACCATTTTCATTTTCTTTTTACCCTTTTTCTGCTTTTCTAGAAGTTTGTCCTTTCTAGTCCTATCTCCGCCATACAATTTGGCTGTGACATCTTTTCTGAACGGACTAATGGTTTCCCTGGCAATTATGGTTCCCCCAATGGCAGCCTGAATAGCAATCACAAAATTCTGCCGGGGCAACACCTCTTTTAATTTTTCCACCATTCTCCTACCAAAACCTTCTGCTTTCGGCCGGAAAACAATTGTTGAGAGCGCATCTATTTTTTCTCCGGAAACCAGGATATCAACCCTCACCGCCTCCACTTCCCGGAAATCCAACAATTCCCAATCCAACGAGGCAAAGCCGGAGGAAACCGACTTTAACCTGTCATAAAAATTAGAAACCATCTCAGATAGCGGCATTTCATAACTTAACTCAACAGCCACTCCAAAATGCTGCATATTTAAAAACTTCCCCCTTTTATCCTGTACCAACTCCATCACCGAACCAATGTAAGTTTGCGGCGCAAAAATCCGCAGACTCACCCAAGGTTCTTTTAAACCTTTGATATTCTCGCCCTGCGAAAGCTCACTTGGGGAAATGATCGGTTTCCCGTCTAATAAATATTCAACCGAGGGAGCAGTAGCTAAAAGATCGACATTAAATTCCCCTGACAACCGCTCCTGCACTACTTCTGCATGCAGCAATCCCAAGAATCCACACCTAAAACCAGCTCCTAAAGCCTGAGATTGTTCCGGAATATAGGAAAAAGCCGGATCTGTCAGTCTAAACTTTGCTAGTGCCTCTTTCAATTCAAAATATTCATCAGCATCTATCGGAAAAAGCCCCACATACACCATGGGTTTAACTTCCTTATACCCAGGTAATGGTTCTACGTCGAATGTAGAGCTAATCGTATCTCCAACTCTCACCAAATCCGGCTCTTTAATTCCGGTAGCAATATAACCTATTTCCCCAGCCTTCAAACCATCGTTTACAGTAAGCTGAGGAGCAAAAAAACCGGTTTCCAGAACATGACCTTGGGCTTCCGTTTGCAAAAAATACAGTGGAGCGTTGACGACCGGAGTTTCCCCCTCCATAATTCTCACCTCAGCCACCACTCCTTTAAAGGGATCATAAAAAGAATCAAAGATCAATGCCGTAAACTTCCACCTCGGGGGTGGAAGCGTAGCTGCACCTGGGGATTTTGGGGGAGGAATACGCAGAACTATCGCCTTCAAAAGATTTTCTACACCTTCTCCGGTTTTTCCGGAAACTAATAAAATTTCCTCTTCCGAAAATCCAAAAGTTTCTACCAGTTGTTTTTTTGTTCCGGCAACATCCGCATTCGGCAAATCAATTTTATTAATCACCGGGATCAAAGTCAGATTTTGCTCCAAGGCCGAGAGACCATGAGCCAAAGTCTGGGCCTGGATTCCCTGCGTGGCATCCACCAAAAGTATCGCCCCCTCAACTGCTGCCAAAGCCCGGGAAACTTCATAGGAAAAGTCCACATGGCCGGGAGTGTCAATCAAATTGAGAATGTACAATTGAGAATTTAAAATGTAAGACAATCTCACAGGGGCCAGTTTGATGGTAATGCCGCGTTCACGCTCCAAGGCTAAAGAATCCAAAAGCTGGGGCTGCATTTTATCCTTCGACACGGTTCCTGTAACCTCCATCAGTCTATCTGACAGGGTCGATTTACCGTGGTCAATGTGGGCGATTATTGAAAAATTCCTGATATTCATATGGGATATTGTAGCAGGTCACCACTAAACAGTCTCAGGAAGAATCTCTTTGGATTTGAGTTTGCCTTGAAACTTACCGAATTTCTTAAGCAGCTCAACATAAGTTTGCAGCTCCCGAACTTTCAGAAACCAAACCAGCAATACATATACAGACAGGGCAAAAATGGAAGATATGCCTGTCAAAACCAGCAAATTTATGGTCCTGGTTGTATCAAAAATAACCTGATCCAAAAGTTTTATTGGCACATACAACGCAACACCCATGATTATAGTGGCCATGAACATCTTAATAAATGGACCCAGCACTACTACTAAATTAAACTTCCCCACTTTGAAATGTAGTGTCCAGAAAAGTAAAATCGCAGAAGCTATAGCCGAGATAGAATTAGCGAGTCCAATACTCCACACATCAAGTTTTAAAATTAGCACTAAGTACAAACTCAACACGATGTTTAATGCCACAACTATCAAGGAAACTATCACCGGTGTTTTGGTATCTTTTAAGGCATAAAAACCTCTGACTAAAAGTAGAGAAACTGCTTGAGCTGCCAGCCCAATGGATAGATATGCTAACGTGGCGCCGGTTAAAACAGTAGCCTCCCAGTCAAAGCGGGAAGCACCAAAAACTAATCTGACCACCGGTATCCTGATGACGATTAAAATTGCCGCTGCCGGCAGTGTCAGAAAAAGAATTTGCTGAAGTGTTGTCAGAATTGTTACCTTAAACTCCTCAATTTTGCCACGGGCTCTTTCGGATGAAAGAACCGGTAAAGCTGCTTGAGCTAGCGTGGCTCCAAAAAGACCTATTGGTACAACCTGCAAATGCTGGGCAAATGTTAAGTAAGTCACTGATCCGATTGATACCAGAGTCGCCAATGCCACACCCACGGTCTCATTAATTTGTTCGGCAGCAAGTCCTATTGTCCTGACGCTCATGAGTCTCATTATTTCCCTGACTCCCGGATGGAAAAATTTCAAAGGGAATTTAAGCTTAAACCCCAAAGACCAAACTAAAGGCACCTGTATGGCGGCATGCAAAAATGCGCCTACCACCACACCATAAGCTGCGCCCGCAATGCCAAAATACTTGGACAAAAAAACAATACCTAAAATCATCCCTAAGTTATAAAGCACCGGCGACATAGCCGGAATAATAAACCTTTGAAAAGATTGCGAAATACCAATGAAAAAAGATCCCACCACCAAAATAACCTGACCAAAAAGAATAATTCGGGTTAAATCTACCACTTGTAATTGTCTCTCCGGCGTAAACCCCGGAGCTATAAAGTTGGTAATAATAGGTCCTGCAAAAATATAAATCAAAATTGTGGTCAAGATAAATACAGAAAGAAATACACTTAAAATAGCCCTTGCCATCTCAAAAGCGTCATTCTTTCCCTTATCTTCCAGATGTTCTGTAAAAACAGGGATGAAGGCCACAGACAGCGCGCCAAGAATAATAATTTGAAAGATCAAGTCCGGCAACCTAAAGGCGGCCCAAAAAATATCTATCATATCCGGCGAGAAGACGTGAGCAAGTAAACGGTCACGAACCAAACCTAAGACCTTAGAGAGCATCATAGTGGCCATTATTACGGAAGCCGCAGATAAAATAGAGGTTTGTCTGGAATAAAGAAGAGAGAAAAGGTTTTTTACCATGCCTTAAAATAGTTTAGCATTCTTCCTTGCTAAAAAGGTAGTGGCTATGATAACATACTGCCCATGCCTATTATCAAATCGGCCATAAAAAAGGTGAGGAAAGATAAGGTCAGGACAGCCCGCAATAAAAGGCGGGAGCTTACTTTAAAATCTTTGGTTAAAAAGGTAAGAACCAGTAAAGCTGCCAAAGACCTGCAGGCTGCTTTTTCAGCTTTGGACAAAGCTGCCAAAGTTCACCTCATTCACCCCAACAAAGCAGCACGACTCAAGTCCAGATTATCAAAAGGCATAAAAACCGCTTCAACCAGTAAACCAACTACCAAGAAATCTTCAATTAAGTAAGTAACCCCTACACCCTTAGATCGATTAGATCGCAAGCTTTGCTTTAGAT
>CAZAZW010000001.1:309000-399694 GCA_964489875.1 uncultured Gammaproteobacteria bacterium
AACGCAGTTATCGCAAGCTTTGCTTTAGATAACGCAGTTATCGCAAGCTTTGCTTTAGATAACGCAGTTATCGCAAGCTTTGCTTACTCCCCAAACCCTAGTATAATGACGGTATGCCCAAATCTAGACCTAAGTTGACTATCAGACTAAACCTCCTTAAACCCCAAAGCAACCCTGAAAAAATCCCGGTCAAGCTTATCCACTGGCTGCTTTCTTCCGGCCGCTATATTTTTGTACTGGTTAATGCCCTAGTCTTGATCGCGTTTGGTGCCAGATTTAAGTTAGATGCAGATTTGGCCTCAAAAAAGGAAGCCATTGAAGAACAAATTCCATATATCGAAAGCCTCAAACCTTATGAGATTTTAATCAGAGAAACCCAACTTAAGTTATCGACCATAGATACTGTTAAAAAAAGTTCGCTAGATTGGTCGACAACGTTAAAAAAAATTGCTGACCAAACTCCTGTTAGCGTCAAAATTACTGGCATCAATATAAAAAAAGCTGTCGGCTCTGCCAATGTGAACATTGCCGGTCAAACCCCATTTAGTCGTGACTTAACCAGCTTCATTACCGGACTCAAAGAAGAGGAATTCACCGGAGTAAACTTAACAAGCGCCGAGTTGGAACAAGGAGTGATTAAATTTACTATTGAAGCTTCTACTAAACTTACAGGTTCTAAGGAGGAAAGTTCGTGAAAAGCAAATCTACCATCTACTCCAGATATTTTACATACATTCAACCGGTAACTAAACTACCTATTATCAAAAATTATGGGTCGGCAATATTTACCCTCTTAACAATGTCATTGCTTATATTCTTCGCAATCAAACCAACAGTTGAAACAATTTTGGTGTTACAAAAAAAGCTGGCTGATCAAGATGAAGTCCTGCAAAAAGTTACACAGAAAGCGGATAATTTATCTCAGGGTAAAAAAAATTATGATAATCTGGATGAAAACATTAAAGAAAAAATCACCGTAGCCATCGCCGATACAGTTAGTCTAAAATCGTTAATCCAAATTTTGGAGCAAACTGCCCAAATACACGAGGCATCAATATCAGCATTACAAATTCAACCGCTTGTGATAACTACCAAGACGGATAACCAAATGGGAGCGCTTTCTGAAATCTCCTTTACTTTTAATGCTGAGGGTGACTATAGAAATTTAATTGCTCTCTTGCAAGATCTTAAAGTAAGTAGTAGGTTAATCTCCATCGAGAATTTATCTATCTCTAAAGTAAGTGATAGCCAAGCATTAATCATTTCATTATCAGGAAAGGCTTTCTACCTAAAATAATATGAGGCGAAAAGAATGGCTTATTGCGGCAATAGTAACTTTTATTACAATTCTTGCCTGGGTTGTATTTGATATTGCTCATGCCCGCTCCAAAGTAGAAATACCGGAAAAGGTTCAAGAGATAATTGAACCCATTAGTCCGGATTTTAATATCCAAGTTTTAGAAGATTAAACTTATGACAAGTTTTATTAACAAATTCAAGATCCCCACCCTTTTGGGTCTCGGCATAATTATACTCGGAATTACAGGAGGAGTTTACTTGGTCCTTAGAGAACAAGCTTTTATTTCCCAAGCAGCACCAAATTTAACCCCAAAAAACATTACTGTCACAAACATTACTGATAATTCGGTAGTTATCTCCTGGCAGACAAATTCGCCGGCTCCCTCTTTTATAACCTTTGGCAGGGATAACCCTGGAGAACAGACAGCTTTAGATGACCGCGATATAAATGTTCCAAAATCACACTTAACCCATTATGTCACTCTTAAAAACCTCCTGCCTAAAACAAGTTACAAATTTAAGGTTATCTCAGGCAAGATAACTTCAGAGTTAGAGAAATTTGAAACTGCTGCACCTCTCACAAATCAAACAGGATTTACACCCATCATCGGTTCGGTATTAGACGGCGGATCTCCTTTAGAAGACGGTTTTGTCTACTTATCTCTACCAGATGCTGCTATTCAATCTTCGTTAGTTAAAACAGGCGGAAATTTCTTAATTCCCCTCGCCGAAATCCGTACAACTGATCTTTCTGATTTATACCAATTAACGGAAGGGGCTGTAGCCAAACTAACTATCCGCTCCAATTCAGGAGAATCAGAAGTCCTTTTTAACTTAAAAGCAGATTCCAATACTCTTCCCTCCATAAAATTAGGTCAGAATATTGACCTGACTACAAAAGAAGCACCTGCTTCCCCTATTACAGATTTGAGTAAATATGACCTAAATGAGGATGGGAAAATAAATGTGGCTGATAATGCTACAATTTTGCAAAACTTAGGCAAAAATCCCAAAAATAGAAAAGCTGATCTTAATGAAGATGGAATAGTTGATCAAAAAGACCGGGATCTAATGACCCAAAAACTCAAGGAGTTAGGCGCCCAGTAAACTTATCAACCAACATAAATTCTGCCTGAGGTTTTTCCAGTAGCCCGGATTTGAACTTGAAATCAATCTCCAAAAGGTCTTTATAAAGATTCTTTATATTTTCCCTGTTAAATCTTATTCTTTGTCTGGCTAGTTTCTTTCGGACAAAATCAGGAGCATTTTTAGGGGTAGCTATTAAGTTGCGCAGCAGATAAAAAACCATTGTCAGACAGTAATGAATGTCAAAACCGGCATTTTTAAGTTTCTCCATCTCCAAGAAGGCTTTTTGGTCCTGAGCTGCTAAAAAATCCAAAAACGGAAAAACCGAAACCTCTTTGGCTTCAGGGAAAAACAGCGCTTCAAACCCCGGCCACTTTTTAGTATCTACTTCATGATCAAACCACAGAACTAGGGTATAAGCAGAGCTTGCCCCGACTTTGTCGGGGTAGGGTATGGGGTATAGGGTATAGTTGGCTAATTCTTCTGGAGGGTTTTCTAAGACGATTAATTGTTGGCCGGAAAAAAGAGAAGACGTAACTAAACTACCTTTAATAATCTGCAAATCCGTTCCCTCTTCATAAACTACTACACTATTTTGATCAAATCTTCGTTTAAGTTCTACAAGTTTATTTCTTGAAGCAGATTTAGCGGGCCCGTGCAGAAGCAGTTGCGTCATATTCTGTTATTTCTCCGACGATTATCTTTCTAACATATCCTTGCACGAAAGAGAAGTCATCATCTTCCGATATTAAAACATATGCCCCGCCATAATCTGAAGCCGGAGGATGTATCAGTAGAGACTTTCTGCCATCAGGCAAACCAACCTTTAAAGAATCATCCAAGACAAAATTGGAGGTTTTTTCCAGCTTCTTTGATAATTTATAAAAATCTACCGCCTCTTTAATAGAAATATCAGTATCTACACTTTTACCCAATGCTTCTACTAAATCTGTCAACTTCTTGGGATTTGCTAGCGTTTCCAAGGATAACACTTTATTCCTGACTGCTTCAATCACCTTTTGTTGTCTTTTTGACCTGGCAAAATCCGATCCCTCGCCATTTGTACCGTGTCTTGAACGTACAAAACTCAGGGCAATCGCCCCATTCATCTGCATCTCACCCTTAGCAAAACCGATATGTTCATATCTGCAACTGAAATATTTTATCCCTTTATCTTCTTCCGCTGAATCAGTGGCAATTTGTCCATCTTTTGTAATTAAAACAACTCTCTTCCCTGGCTCGATATTTAATTTTTTGGCTTCTTCCTCATTAAATTCCATCTCTTTTTCCGTGTTTTCACACAGGTCATTTTCCTTACCTTGGATTGGATATAAATAATCATCAAAAGGTTTTTCTACTACTACATCTATCCCGTCTATTGCATCGATTGCCTTTACAAATCCCCTAAAATCTACCCTCAAGGAGTAATGAATCGGTATCCCCAAAATATTTCCAAAGACTGTTTTAGGGAGTTCCAAACCATCTTTTTCTGAAAGACCGATTTGATAGACTGCATTTGCTTTGCTTTTCAAAGCCGGCAACCACAAATCCCGAGGGATGGAAAATAAATATACTTGATTAGTTTTCAAATTATACGAGGCAACCATGATGGTATCGGTTAAACTGCTTCCGTCATGCGCTCCACCTGGGATCCCTAAAAGTAATACATTAACATATCCATTGGTAGATTTAAGGGAAGTTCCGGAGATTATAGAACTGACATATGAGCTGGTGCCGGATAAAGTTGTCAGAAAAACAGCCAAGGACATTAAAATACCAATTACTATAAGTATTGGTGCTAATTTTTTAGCAATATTTTTAACCCTTTTATCAGTAGTTTGTTGCTTTTTTCCCAGTCGCAGGGGCCGCAAATTTTCCACTTAAATTTTCTCCGAAACAACTTGACATATTTTAATAAACTCTTCTGCGTCTAAAGAAGCATTGCCAACTAAGACTCCACTGATATTTTCCTCCATTACAAAACCTTCAACATTACTTACAGTCACACTGCCGCCATATATTATTTCTGAGTTTAGTCCATACTTTTGTTTGAAAAGAGTTGCCATTTTATCAGCATCCTCTGGGGTATCTGCTTTGCCCGCCCCGGGTGTATTATTCAAACCAGTACTTATTGCCCAAATGGGTTCGTATGCTACCATAGTAGCGCCTTCAGGTACAGGAGTTTCTTCACCTTGAACACACACCAGCGCACTGATATTGTTTGCCAATGCCTGTTCCGTCTTTTTTGCAACCATCTCATCGGTTTCACCAAAGTTTTTTCTCCTCTCGGAATGTCCCAAAATAACCAGATCAATCAACCCATTTAAAAGCTGTGCCGGCTCTTCCCCAGTATAAGCTCCTGTTCCAAACGGAGATAAATCCTGCGCTCCCACTAAAAGGGGATAATTGCCTACAGAAATGGCTTTTTTGACTTCCGAAATACTATCAAAAGCCGGACAAACCACCACTTTTAAATTATCCTGCTTGGGAATTTTTGGACCAACCTCCGAAACCCAATCCAAAGCCTCACTGATAGTTTTGTTGCTTTTCCAATTGGCTATAATCCAAATATTCTTACCTTCGACAGAAGGCAAGCTTTGCTTAACCAAACCATCCATACTTTTCCAAGTTTACCATGAAATCAGATGAAACTTCTATTCCTTCTTGCAGGAGAAGCACTTTCTGCAGTTGTTTTGGGTGATCCAAGCATTTGGTGGAAATAAAACCATACCTGTTTACTACTCTATACCAAGGGCTTCTTTCTCCATAATAATGCAAAATCCCTCCCACCAACCTAGCACCTCTCGGAATTCCGGCTAAAGTTGCCAGAGTACCGTATGTGGTTACCCGACCATAAGGAATTTTTCTGACGATTTCAAGTACGCGCTTCCGGAAATTCAACTTTGCAACAGTTCTAAAAGATCAGCTTTGGATGTAACCCCAATTTTCCTACCCACTTCTTTCTCGTCTTTTAAAATAATGTAGGTAGGAATACTCATCACTCCATGCTCAGCAGTTTTAGCTTGATTCTCATCAACATTAATTTTTTCTATTTCTATCTTGCCTGAGAGTTCTTTTTCCAGCTCTTCAATAATAGGTTCCATTATTTTACAGGGTCCGCACCAAGGAGCCCAAAAGTCTAGCAGTTTAATCATAAGTTAATATGATAACATATAACGCAACTATGCCCCCTCTCTTAGATGATTTAAATCCCGTTCAACAGCAAGCCGTTAAAACTACCGAAGGTCCTTGCTTAATCTTGGCTGGAGCCGGTTCCGGTAAAACGAAAGTCTTGACCCATCGGGTAGCTTATCTGATCCAGGAGAAAAGTGTACCACCGGAGAGTATTCTTATGGTCACGTTCACAAACAAAGCCGCCGGCGAGATGAGAGACCGCATAATCAAGCTTCTGAATTTCCAGCTTCCAGCCTCTAGCTTCCAACTTCCAGTAATGGGCACTTTCCACAGTTTTTGCGCCAAAATCCTGCGCCGTGAGGGTCAGACCCTGGGATTACCCCCAGGATTTGCCATTTACGACGAAGGTGATGCTTTGGATGCAGTTAAAGAAGCCATGAGTAATTTAAACATCCCGACTCAAAAAACCTCTCCGGCTGCTGTTAGAAATACCATTTCCGGAGCTAAAAACGAACTGATTTCTTCCTTGGAATACCCACAATATGCCAGAGGTTATTTCCAGGAAACTGTGGCCAAAATTTATCTAGAATATCAAAAAATTTTAGAGAGAAACCACGCCCTGGATTTTGATGATCTATTGTTATACGTCATTAAACTATTCCAGTCTGACCCAAGTATCTTAATCCGCTATCAAATTCAATTTCGCTATATCCTGATAGATGAATACCAGGACACTAACCCGGCCCAATATTTAATCAGTAAATATTTATCCAAACGCCACAAAAATATTTGCGTTGTGGGTGACGCCAGCCAATCAATCTATTCATTCAGAGGCGCAGATTTTCGAAACATAGTAAATTTTCAAAAAGATTATCCGGAGGCACAAGTTTTCAACCTGGAACAAAACTACCGTTCTACCCAAAACATCTTAGATGCAGCCTTTGCTGTTATTTCCAAGAATAGATCTCATCCAATTTTAAAACTTTGGACTAATAAAAACGGGGGGGAGAAAATTGAGGTGATTGAAGTAAGAAACGAAGTTGAAGAAGCCCTGTTTATCCTAAGCGCTATCACTCGCCTCCAAGGTGAAGCCACCACGAACCACGAACCACGAACTCTCAACTCATTCGCCATTTTATACCGGACCAATGCCCAATCACGATCCTTAGAAGAACAATTCCTGAAAGCCGGTATTCCCTATCAGTTAGTCGGCGGAGTCAGTTTCTATGCCAGGAAAGAGATCAAGGATGTCCTGGCCTATCTTCGTCTGTTACAAAACCCCAAAGATTCAGTTTCCCTAAAACGGGCAGAAAAAATCGGCAAAGGGAGACTTTCAAAAGTTATGGAACTTTTCACGGAAATTGAGTCCAAATTAGACCAATATGTCACATTAGACTTATTGGATTTAATTCTAAATCGCACCGGTTATTTAGCTTATCTGGATGACAACAGTGAAGAAGGTAAGATGCGGATGGAAAATGTTAAGGAACTGCGCTCAGTGGCGGAAGAATTTCCCAACTTAACGGATTTTTTGGAAAATGTCGCTTTAGTAGAAGCTTCCGATACACAGAGACACCGAGACACTGACACACCAAAAAATGATGCCGTTACTTTAATGACTCTGCATTCGGCCAAAGGCTTAGAATTCCCGGTAATTTTTATGGTTGGTATGGAGGAAGGTTTATTCCCTCATTCCAGATCTATGCTGGATGTAGCTCAGCTGGAAGAAGAAAGAAGGCTTTGCTATGTTGGCATTACCCGGGCCAGAGAAAGATTATATTTAACTTATACCAGACAAAGGTTATATTTTGGACAGCGCAGTAATAATTTAGTTTCCCGATTCTTAGGAGATATTCCCCAGAACCTAATTGAAAGCAATACCAATTTTAGGGACCAGGATAGTTTCTTAGATGATGTCAGCAATAAAACAGATGAGGATGATTGGCTGAAGATTTAACATTATGGAAAGATACTTAGGCGCTCTTTTAATTATCATCCTTGCCATCTTTGCTAAAAGCTTGTGGCAATCGCCGGCTGTTTTAGGCACTTCTACTCCATCGCCAACTGAAACTTTACCGGTTAACCAATCCGTTACTACTCAGTCCTCTTTTACAGAAAAACTCCAGGAAGAAACAGAAATCCTACCAAAAGCAACAGTTTATCAGGATGACCCGGAAACAGAAGCCGGTGAGGAAAAAGTTTTAGAAGAAGGGGAAGATGGCAAAAAAATTAAGATATTTAAAATCACCTATTCTAAAGACGGGGAAGAATACGACAGAGCCTTGGTTTCTGTGGAAACAACTCCGGCAAAAGATAAAAAAATCCTGCGGGGGACAAAAATTGTCTGGAAAACACTAGCGACTGCGGACGGAGAAATTAGATATTGGAAAAAAAGGCGGGTTTATGCCACTCACTATGACTCCCGTTGCCCGGGTTGTGATGAATGGACAGCCATTGGTATGAGAGCCGGCAAAGGGGTAATTGCCGTGGATCCCAAAGTAATCAAGCTTAGGTCAAAAGTTTATGTCCCGGGATATGGCCTGGCAGTGGCAGGAGACACCGGCGGAGCCATCAAAGGAAATATTATTGACCTAGGTTTTGACGATGCCAGGACTGCCGGCTGGTCAGCAAGATTTGTAGATATCTACCTACTATAACTTAACGCATTTCCCCTGCGCATCGGGATATACCGGTTCCGGATACTGACATTTGTAACCGCTGGGACAAGCATATTGACCTTTCTCTCCAGCAAAACCCCCACAAGGTTTACCTTTATCCAAAACACATTGATTATTAATACATTTTGGTTCCCCAGGACAGAATCTGGCACATACCTTATCTTGAGTTCTAATCAACTCTTTCCTTACTGATGTACATTTACAAATATTTACCCCACAATCGCTATCGCTGTTACAAGTGGTTTCATCTTGGGTTTTGGGGTGCAGGACTGACACTGGGAGTTGAAAAAGGAGCTTTGGAAGTTCCCTTCGCATGGCAAGTACCGATATCCGTGCAAACTAGACAAGACGGCCCACTAAGTTCGCAATCTGGGGGACAACCTCCGGGGCCGAATTGCCGGCAATACTGTTCACTACCTTTGGCAAGAAACATAACCCTTACAGGTAGCGGAACAGCTGACCTTAATGAATGTAACGTTGAGAGGAATGAAGGATCAGATTTTATTAAAAATAACCCCACACCAACTACTATCACTCCCAGTAAAATCCAGATCCAGCCAAATCCTTTTTGCATTTATTTAATTCTGTGGGCTACTGAGGCTGGAGTCGACCAAAGTTCCTTTTGGATCTTTTTAGGAACAGTTCTACCTAATTCCTTCAGATACTTTTTCCCATTAAAAATCTCCAGTAAAACCGGCTCGCCGTCTTTGTCTACCTGAACAATCATATCATCCGTATCATAAGCGTCATCAATTTTCTTATCACTTAGTTGAATCATTAAAATATCCACATCTTCACTATAGCTAATTCTCTTTCTTGCTTTCATATGTTCCCCTCCTGGCAGGGTGTATGGTAATTACCCTAATTATATCACCATCTTTCTCAAAAATGACCCGCAAAATATGTTTTTCATCCAGCAAACTCATAGCTGTTTCTTGACCAAATCTGGTAACCCCTCGCCATTTAGGCTTCATTATCGTTTGTCTAATTTTTGCTTGAGACACAATCCAACCTAATGCTTTTAATCTCGGAATTTTATCTTCCAAAACATGTACCGTTAAAACGATCTTCACAGAATTATCTTATCATAGGAGTTCGCTTTGAGGATGCGCGCACTGCCGGCTGGAGCGCAAGGTTTGTGTATATTTACCTGCTCTAATGTCATTCTGGAGCGGAGCGAAGAATCTCATTAATAAACCTAAAGACTGTTAAATTGCTAAGGATACAGGGCAAAGTCTATTTTAGTTTCTTGAGCAGTCGCATCGAAGAACGTTCCAAAACGTCGATTGTTTTTTGTGCAAGTATTACCACCCCCAGCAGCGCTTCTCGGCCCATCATATGATCCAGCTCCTCCACATATCCATCCTGATCCTCCTTCCCGATACCAAGATGTCACTTTGTCATAATCATCCGGCGTTTTCCAAGAATATACCACAGCATTACATGTGCTAAAACCATTTTCTTCAGCACCATTCGTACAAGGCACGATAGGTTGTTTTCCTAGATAGATAGCATTGGGATAAATTGGAAAACCTTGTAACTCATTGGTCATTTCCCCAATACCAGTCGGTGCAGAGCTGACACTGGGAATTGGGGATGGAGTAACTTGAGGAGCTACCACTGGACTTGGTAATGGAGTTCCACAAGTTAAAACCGGGTTACAAGGGGCCTTAATGCATTGGACTTGCTGGTAATGACAACCAGGGGGAGGAAAATTAGGGATCTGGATGATTTTAGCATACCAAGCTCCTGCAGCTCCTAATCCCACTGCTAAAATTCCAATCAAAATAAAAATCCCTGCAAATCCTTTTTGCATCTTAATTAAATCTGAAGCCAGATAAGATTTTATCTCCAACTTCCCCAATTACCCTGAATAAATACATTCTCCCATCCTTAGATATATACATAAATTTCGGAGAACCTGGTTGGTAAGCAACAATTTTATATTTTGCTACCTGACCACTCACAGTAGCCTCCTGATCAAGGGCTATATGGCCTTTGGAGGTATAATCAAAAACTCCCCAGACAAAAGGGTAGTACCAATATTTATCAAACCAACTCTCAGCTGTTAAATTATTCGGGTTATCAAATACCCAAACCGAAAATGGGTTCTTATCAAAAGATAGATCTTGATCTAACACGGCCACCGCTCCCAAGGGTTTAGGCGGCTCATACCCAACATAACCGGTAAAGTTTTTCCTGAAATTCCCATTGCCCCTCTGATTAAACTCCTCTTCCGAGTCTGTCTTAACACTTAAATTCAAACTATAGTCAAACTTAAATCCAAGCTCTGAATTTGAATAATCGTTAAACTCCGGCTGCTTAGCGGCAGTAATTGAAGGAATTTGCAAAGAAATATCAGCTTCGGGCTCTTGTTTCTGTGGGGCTTGGTTAGAAACAATCGGTGCATCCGGCGCTTTCTGTAACTCTTTAACAGATTTTACTTTACCGAGATAATATACTTCCGCCGTCACCAAAACTAATACTAAAATCCCAACCAATGCAACTATGTGGACAGAACCTCTTTGCATAAAATAATCATAATTTAACTATTGCCAAAATACAATTTCTTCTGTTATTATCGGTCAATGGCCAAAAAGGTAACCACAAAAAGCAAAGCAACTAGGACTGCGGAAAAATCCAGTTTCCCAGTTAATCAATCAATCTCTCCATTTAGCAAGACCAATAATTTCTTAAATAAGATATCTTCTTACAAGAATTTCCGTTCCTCGAAAACATTTTATCTAATTCTGATAGCAGTTGGTTTACTTCTTCTGTTTATTTACAAAAAAAGCTGGTTTGTTGCTGCCATGGTTAACGGCTCACCTATTACTAATTTAGAATTACAAACGAAACTTAATAAACAATTCCGCTCCCAAATTTTAACCCAGCTAATTAATGAGAAAATTATTCTGGCAGAAGCTGCTAAGAACAATACCATCGCAACCGAAGCGGAAATTAGCAATAAAATCTCGGAAATAGAAACCCAAGTGGGAGGAGCCCAGGCTCTGGATGCTCTTCTGACTCAACAGGGCCAAACCAGAGATAGCATCAGACAACAAATTAGGCTGCAACTTAGCATTGAAAAGCTATATGCAAATGAGGCTACAGTTTCCGGCGAAGAAGTTGTAGCATTTATTGAACAAAATAAGGATCAACTACAGGCCACTGATTCTGCCGGCCAACAAAAAGAGGCAGAAGAAACTTTAAAAAACCAAAAATTATCGCAAATCTTCTCACAAAAATTCCAAGACCTCAAACAGAAAGCAGATATAAAGATCTTCTAGTATAATGGTCGAATGGATATTCGACCTATCACCGGCAAACAAAAAGCTGCCTACAATAAATTAGTCACTCATGTGATCCAATCTTGGGAGTGGGGAGAATTTAGAAAATCTTTGGGGATTCCGGTTTTACGGTACGGCATTTACCAAGGGAATAAATTATCTAAAGCTTTTCAGCTAACTTTACATAAAATTCCCTTTACCAACCAATATGTCGGTTATTTACCAAAAGGCCCCTTGCCGGATAAAGAACTTGCAGAAGCTCTTAAAAAAATTGGTAGAGAAAATAATTGTGCTTTTATAAAAGTTGAGCCGGATGTAGAAACAAATAGACAATGGACAATGGACAATGGACAAAAAAAGAATTCTCAATTATCAATTGTCAATTTTCAATTTATTCCATCTCCCAAGCCCCTTTTTACCAAATATAATTTCGTTCTTGATTTAACAAAATCAGAAGAGGAACTTTTGAAAAACTTACATCCCAAAACCAGATACAACATTAAAGTGGCTCAAAAACATGGAGTAAAAGTAGAAACTAAAACAGATAATGAAGCTTTTGAGGTTTATTTAAAACTCTACTTTGAGACCACTAAAAGACAAGGTTATCACGGACACAATGAATATTATCACCGGGAAGTATGGGAAACTTTAAAAACTGCCGGTATGACAAGATTACTAATTGCTTTTTATGAAGGCAAACCCCTAACCGCCTGGATGCTTTTAAATTTTAAAGACACCCTTTATTATCCTTATGGCGGTTCATCCGTTACTCACCGAGAAGTGATGGCTAATAATCTCGTAGCCTGGAAAGCAATAAAATTAGGTAAAAAGTTAGGGCTTAAAAAATTTGACATGTGGGGGGCGCTAGGTCCTGATGCCAATCCCAAGGATTCCTGGTTTGGGTTTCACAAATTCAAACAGGGATACGGAGGACAACTTACCGAATACATTGGCACTTATGATTTAGTTTTTAACTGGCCTGTGTATTTTACTTTTACTATAATTGATCGTTTAACCCCGTTAAAAGTTTTTCTGTTAAGGTTATTGGGGAAATAAATGGACACAACTTTAATCATTTCCGCCGGAATCTTATTAGGATGCGTCATCGGCCTTTCTTGGTTTGCCGGCTCTGATGCCCCTTATGTCCCAACTAAGATGGAGAGAATCAGGAAAATTCTAAAACTGGCTGGTGTTAAAAAGGGCAAAAAATTTTATGAGTTGGGATCAGGAGACGGCCGGGTGGTTTTTGCAGCAGCCAAACTGGGAGCAAATTCAGTTGGAATAGAACAATCATGGCTTCGTGTGCTCTACTCGCGTTACAAATCGGCTTCCCACTCGTCAAGTGGGAACACAAAGTTTTATCATGGCAATATTTTTTCAAGAATTTACGAAGATGCAAATGTAGTCTACATTTATCTTCTGCACAAAGGGGTCAAGAAATTAGAAGAGAAGCTCCGAAAAGAATTAAAAAAAGGATCAATTGTTATTACTCAAACTTACCACTTTCCGAACTGGAAGCCATCCAAGAAAAACGGGGATTTTTGGATTTATACTAAATAACAATCAGTTTCTTTGGTGAAACTGTCAGCTGTCTAAAACCACTTTTTTCTAACACGAACAAGTCTTCAATCCTTCCCCCGCCCGCTTCGACTCGCGTCGAGTGAGGCGAGCCAAAATCAGGTACATATATTCCCGGTTCTATGGAAAAAACCATTCCCTCTTTTAAAATCTCTTTACTTTTGGGTGACAAACTGGGGTGTTCATGAACTTCCAAACCAATTCCATGACCTAAGGAATGGGGAATTGTCGGAAATCCTTTGGAAGTTATGTAATCCCGGGCTATTTTATCCACTTCTGCAGTTTTAATTACTTTACCAGCTCTAATAGTAGAATTGATAAAATTCACTGCTTTTTGTTGGGCTGTCAAAACTGTCTGGTAGATTTCTTTTTGTTTACCAGCTGGCTCCCCGAAAAATACAGTCCTAGTCATATCAGAACAGTAATTTTCCAGCTTTACCCCGAAGTCCAGTAGAACAAATTCTCCATTTCCGGTTAATTTAGTTTCACCTGTCTGATGGTGTGGAATGGAAGAATTTTTACCAAAAGCTACAATTGGCGGAAAAGAAATTTCAGCCACTTTATCTTTAATGAAATTTTCCAGCTCATTTGCCACCTGCTTTTCAGTGACCCCAATTTTGATCTTTTTAAGAGTAAAATCGAAAGCCAAATCTCCAATCCTACAAGCTTTTTCTATTTTTTTTATTTCCTCTTCAGTCTTAACGCTTCTTAAATGGCCAACATCAAAATGTTTTATCTTTTTGAAGTGTTTGCTTAAAGATTTATGCTCCCCAACGGTTAAATTATCTTCTTCAATCCCCAACCGTTTAATTTCTTTGTGGTGTTTTTTAAAAAGTTCCTTGGTGGGATTTATATGACTTCTTTCAAAAATGGTTAAGTGAGGAACCTCCCTTTTTATTGCCTCTGTATACCTGGCATCAGTAATAATGTAGGCAAAGTCTTTACCGATAAAAATATATGCCTCCCGTTCGTCCTTGGAAAAATTTGTAAAACCGGAAAGATAACTAATATTGGAAACCGAAGAAATCAAAACACCGTCCAGTTTTGCTTTCAGCAGTTTTTGTCTAATATCTTTTATCCTCTGCTCAAACATGCCCCCATTTTACCATGATATAATCCTAAACGATGAAACTACTCCATTTTTCCGACCTTCATATTGGCATGGAAAATTATGCAAAATTAGATCCGGAAACCGGACTTTCCACTAGGCTGTTGGATTTTTTCAAAACTTTTGATTTTATTGTGGATACTGCCTTTAAAGAAAATGTCGATGTGGTTATCTTTGCCGGGGATGCCTATAAAACCCGTGACCCCAACCCTACCCAGCAACGGGGTTTTGGGCAGCGGATTGCTAAAATAGCCAAGAAGATACCGGTAATCTTAGTTGTGGGAAACCATGACACTCCTAATGCCGAAGGCAAGGCCAATACTTTGGATATTTACTCGGCTTTGGAGATAGATAATGTTTGGGTTTCCAGACACCCGGAAATTTTACAAATCTCTACCAAATCAGGAAATTTGCAAGTGGTCACCCTACCCTGGTTACATAAAAATGATTACAAAACCATTGCAGAAAAACTAAAATTACTCTACGGCAAAATTAAACCTCCGGCAGCTGCCGGACCTGCTATTTTAGCTTCCCATGCAGAAATAACAGGGGCACAGTTCGGTAGCGAAAAAGGCATGGCCATTACCAATGATGTCACCATTCCCCTACCGCTGATCCAGGATAAAAAAATATCTTATGTAGCTTTAGGCCACCTACACAAACACCAAGTCTTATCAAAACCGGGCGACTCCACTTTAATTGTTTACTCCGGCTCGCCCCAGCGGGTGGATTTCGGGGAAGAAAAAGAGGAAAAGGGGATTTGCTTAGTGGAAATTTCACCTTCGAACAAGGCCACTTTTAATTTTATTCCCACCAATGCCCGGAAATTTTTAACTATCACCATCAACCTGGATGCCAAAGATACCGATCCCACCAAAACCATTATCAAAACAATTGAAAGCAAAGATATCAAAGACAAGATCGTCAAGGTAATAATTAATATTCCGACCGAATGTGAGCAAGAGTTAAAAATGGACCAGATTAAAAAAGTTTTGAAAGATGCCAATTTTATTGCCGGCATTTCCCGGAATGTGGAAAGGGTTGAACGGGCCAGACTAGAAACTAGTGAAGTAGAAAGCCTTACTCCTATCCAGGCTTTACAAAAATATTTTGAAAGTAAAAAATACTCCCCCGAAAAACAGAAAAAATTAGAACAATATGCTGCCTTGTTACTGGAGTAAACATGATACCTGTTAACCTTAAATTATCTAACTTTACCAGCTACGGCGGAAATCCTCCGGAGTTGGATTTTACCAAATTTAAACTGGCTGCCATCTCCGGATTAAACGGCGCCGGCAAATCATCACTCCTTGATTCCATTACCTGGTGTTTGTGGGGCACTTCCCGAGCCGGCGACTCCTCTGATGATCTTGTCCACTTGGGAAGCCAGGAAATGAGCGTGGAATTCTCTTTTGAACTGGACGGCCACCTTTATACCGTTAAAAGGAAACGGATCAAAAAAGGTGGCGGCCAAACAGCCCTGGAACTTTGGTCCAATTCCCACAATTTAACAGAAGGCACTATTAAAGCAACCCAAACCAAAATCATTGATGCCCTACATTTAAGTTTTGAAACCTTTACCAACTCAGCTTACCTTCGCCAGGGCCATGCTGATGAGTTCACCACCAAGGGTCCGACTGACCGGAAAAGAATCCTGGCTGATATTTTAGGGCTGGACCACTACGATAAACTGGAAGAGCGAGCCAAGGAAAAATCTAAAGAAGCCCAAACTAAATTGACGCTGCTGGATTACCAGCTGCTGGAAATAGAGGCAGAGTTATCCCAAAAAGAAGACCGTTCAGCAAAGAAAAAGGCAACTGAGAATAAAATCACCGAAGTTGAAACACAAATTAAATCCTCGGAAGAAAAATTAAAAACCCTGCGGGAGCAGCGGGAAGCATTAAGTCTGGCTTCCGAACAAAGAAAAAAATTAGAGCAAAATTATTTGGAAAATAAAAAAGAATTAGAAGAAATCATCACTCAGGGGAAAAACCGCAAAAGTAAAATTGACTCCCTTAAACTGCAGCTGGAAAAATTGCAGGGAGTTACCGGAGAACTGGAGAACTTAAAATCCCTCCAGCAGGAAAAAGAAAATTTGGAAAAAATTAAACAAGAAAAACTGGAAACAGAAAAACAATTATCCGATATTACCGGGGAGATTAATTTAAAAAAACTTAAAGTTCAAAATATCCAAAATGAAATCGATAAATTAACCTCTCAACTAACAGCATCATCAAAAACAGGAGCCAAGTGTCCTACTTGCGGACAGGAAATCGGCAAAGCTGAAAAATCCCATGTGCACAGTCAACTGACAACTCAAATTACAGCTCTAAAAAAAGACCTTTTGAAAATTGACTTTTCCAGGGAAGAAAAAATATTAACTGAATTAGAGAAAAAATTAAAAACCTTTTTCTTTGATCCTCAAAAATATCAACAAATCCTACTACAACTTAAAAACTTAGAAGAAATCCAAAAACAAAAAGAGGAAATGCTGCAACTTAAGGCCACTTTGCAAACTGAGGAAAAGGTAGTTTTAGAAATGAGGACACTATTCCAAAACAAAAAATCCCAGGTTGATAAGTTATCAGAAGAAATTAATAAACTGCCTGATTTATCGGAAAAAATTATTCACTCAAACAAAGAAATCGCCAGCACGGAAAACGAGTTAAGCAGTATCCGCGAAGAAGAAAAAGAAGCCCGCGGGATTTTGGGACAAATCAATGAATTAATCTCCCGGACTGCCCAGATGGAAAAACTGCAAAAAAATAAAGGTGAAGAAAAATTTAATTTACAAAAAGAAAAAGAGATTTTTGATGAGCTAGCTTTGGCCTTTGGCAAAAAAGGCATCCAGGCCATGATTATTGAAAATGCCATCCCGGAAATAGAGGATGAAGCCAACAGATTATTGGACAAGTTAACTGAAGGCCGGATGAAAATCAGGTTAGAAACCCAAAAAGAAACTAAAACCAAAGTGCTGCTGTCGGAGGGAGAAAAAGGCTATGCCATAGTGGAAACTTTGGAAATTATTATTTCGGATGAAATGGGCGAGCGGCCGTATGAGCTTTATTCCGGCGGGGAAACTTTCCGGGTGAATTTTGCCATCAGACTAGCTATCTCAAAATTATTAACCCACCGGGCCGGGGCTAAGTTACAATTTCTAGTCATCGATGAAGGTTTCGGCACCCAGGATGCGCCCGGCCGGGCCAGACTCGTGGAAGTTTTGGATACCATCAAAGATGATTTTGAAAAAATTATTGTCATTACTCATATTGAAGAGCTAAAGGAGGAATTCCCGGTCAGGATTGAAGTCTCCAAAAACTCAGGAGGTTCTACTTTTGAAGTGGTTGGGATTTAAGTTACAATGTATTCATGGCCAAAATTATTTTCAAAATTCTTCCGGCTTTAGTTTTTTGGGCCAGTTTTGCCTATGTAGTTTTACAGGTGCCTTATCCGGACAGTTTAACCCAGGCTAATTTCACTCAAATTCTCCCATTTTTTGCTAGCCTTTTTCTGGCTTTAGTATTTACCCTGAACATTCTATTTAAAAATATCCTTTTCTCATCTTCCATCAGCTTAGGTCTAATTTTCCTATTAATTCTTAGCGCCTTGGACTCTTTAAACATCGTTACCGGTATCTTAATCGTTGTAGCTACTTATTTACTAGCCAGTTATTTTAGAAAAGCAAAAAGAAAAGGTTTGACTAAACAACCAAAAATCCCTAAACTAACGAAGCACTTATGAACAAATACTACATTACAACAGCTATACCATATGTTAATGCTGCACCGCATATAGGCTTCGCACTTGAACTCGTACAAGCCGATACAATTGCACGCTACCATCGTGACATCTTAAAAGAGGATGTCTTCTTCTCGTCTGGTTCAGACGAGAATAGTCTGAAAAATGTCCAGGCAGCAGAAAGTGAAAGTATTCCTACTAGAAAATTAGTTGATAAATATGCAAAAAGGTTTGCGGACCTAAAATCGGTATTAAATATTTCTTATGACGTCTTCAACAGAACTGCCACAGAAGAGCACTTTAAAGGTGCACAGAAATTATGGTTAGCTTGTAAAAAAGAGGACATTTATAAACAAACTTATACTGGCCTTTACTGTGTTGGTTGTGAAGAATTCTACATTGAAGACGAACTAATAGATGGTCACTGTCCCGAGCACCCAAACATCATACCGGAGAAAGTAAGTGAGGAGAATTATTTTTTCAAACTAACTAACTATCAAAAAGATTTAGAGAAATTCATAGAGGAAGATAAAGTCAAAATTGTTCCCCAGACTCGGAAAAATGAAATCTTTTCATTTATAAAACAAGGTCTCAAAGATTTTAGTATTTCCAGATCAGTTGCCCGGGCTAAAGATTGGGGGGTCCCAGTTCCCAACGACCCCTCCCAAATCCAATATGTTTGGTTCGATGCTTTAGTAACTTACCTTACGGCATTAGGTTATGGAACAAATGGGGAACTTTTCCATAAGTATTGGACGGAAGATTCAGAAAAAGTCCACATTATTGGAAAAGGGATTATCAGATTTCATGCAGTATATTGGATAGCAATGTTATTGTCAGCAAATTTGCCTTTACCGAATTTAGAATTTGTTCACGGTTATATAACGGTAAACGGCCAAAAGATTAGCAAGTCTCTTGGTAATACAGTTGATCCATTTGAGTTGGTTCAAAAATACGGCACAGACCCTGTCCGCTATTATCTTCTAAAAGAAATCCCTGCTTATGGTGATGGCGATTTCTCTGAAGAAAAATTTAAAGAACTTTACAATGCTGACCTAGCAAATGGTTTGGGTAATCTAGTGGCCAGAGTAGCCAAACTTTGCGAAAAAATTAACCTTAACGTTTCATTTACATCAGGGAATTTTTATACAATCGTGGAAAAGTCACTCGCTGATTTTCGCTTTGATATAGCTCTACATTATATATGGACACAAATTGCTCAAGTCGATTCTATTATTAATCAAGAAAAACCATGGACATTAAAGGAAGACGATCTCCGTGTAGTTTTAGAGGCGGACTTGGTAAAGAAAATCCAACAAATTGCCTTTAATCTGCAGCCATTTTTACCTGAAACAGCCGAAAAAATCTTAAAACAATTTTCCGGACAAATTAAATCCGCCCCACCGCTTTTTCCCCGCCTGCCATCGCCTAGCGGCGAAGCAATTGGCGGGCAGGCCAGGCTATGAAATTAGTTGATACTCATACCCATCTTTATTGGGATTCATATACGGCAGATTTTGATGAAATAATCCAAAGGGCTGTTGATACCGACATCTCCACCATTATTAACATCGGCGTGGATATTGAAACAAGCCAGAAAGCATTAGATCAAGCCAAAAACACCACATGGCCTACAGGTTTATTAGTTTACTCCACCATTGGCATACATCCCCATGAATCATCTAAATATGATTCTAATGAATTTCTGCAACAAGCTATGGAAAAACTAGAACAAATCTATCTTTCCGATAAGCGAAGCTTGAAAGTCAACCTTTCAAGCAAACTTTCAAGGTTTCCTTATAAAACAAGGGTGGTCGGGATTGGTGAATGCGGTCTGGATTTCTTTTCCACCTCCGAGGTGGGCTTTGACTCCTCGGAGGTATTTAGTCAGAAAAAACTCTTTAAAGCCCACATTGATTTGGCCAAAAAACTAAACCTTCCTTTAATCGTCCATTGCCGGGATGACAGGTCAAAAGATCCAAACAATTCTGAAGCCTGGGGTGAAGTAATAAAAATGGTCGGCAACCAACCTGCCATCTTACATTGTTATAGTGGACTTTCCCAAACTACCAACTACCTACTACGAACTGCAAACTTATTTGTTTCTTTTGCAGCCAATCTCACTTACCCCAAAAATGAATATTTAAGAGAAGCTGTTAAGACCCTACCTCTTAACAGAATTCTTTTAGAAACAGACTCCCCTTTTTTGGCTCCCCAAAGTAAAAGAGGCCAAAGGAATGAACCATCTGCAGTCAAAGAAATCGCCGAGTTAATTGCAAACTTAAAAGGAGTATCTCTGGAAGAAGTCGCCGACCAAACCACAGCAAACGCTAATAAAATATTTGCTTTCTGAGGCTAAAAAAAGTACACTTAGGGGTACATCTATGCGGATTTTACTGTTCTTTTTTATTGGCTTCCTGTCCTTTTTTTATTTTGCGGAAATTTTAAAGCGAATCACACACGGAGTCCGCTATAGTTTTATTGGCATAATTTTTGCTCTGGCAGGGCTTTTGGTTGGATTTCTTGGCCAAAGCTATTTAAACGGCGGCTTAAATGTTTTAGTAGCCTTTTTGCTGGTAGGTGCAGGTCTGGGACTCATTATTCATCACCTGCTATCTCAAAGATTTATCTTTTTCGAAAAGACGGAGCAAGAATTTGTTTTAAAACACGAGAATGGATTTGAAAGGTTTCTGGAAATCCTGCCCGGCAGCTTAACTTGGCTGGCTTTAACCTCCCCTATTTGGCTTTCATTCACGCTGCCTTACGCCGTAGCTTACTTAATTTTGATCGCTGATGTCTATTGGCTGTTGACCGCTTTTCGGATTGCCATCTTAATCCTGATCGGCTACAAAAAAATGGAGTGGGCAAAGGGGCAGAATTGGCAAAAGCTCTTGCAAAAAGATTTTCCGGAAGAATCTAAAAAGTATTATCAGCTGATATTGGTTCCCACTTATAAAGAAGCGCTGTATATCTTAAAACCCACTTTTGATGCGATCATAAATTGCACCTACCCCAAAAATAAAATTCTTATCGCAGTCGGGTTTGAAGAAAGGGATGACCCGCAAAAAATTCAAGAAACAAAAGACTATCTTAAAAAAATTGAGAAAAAAGTAGCTGGTGTATTTATTACAGTCCACCCTTATGGACTTCCCGGTGAAGTAGCTGGCCAGGGATCAAATAAAAATTGGATGATCAACCATCTTGTACCAAAACTTAAAGAGAAAGATATCCAAATTGAGGATGTTTTCGTTACTACCCTGGATGCTGATTTCGTCATCCACCGGGAGTTTCTCTCCGGAGCACTGCACAAATACTTATCTTTACCCGCGCCGGAGCGGGATAAAAGAACCTTTACCGGAGTGTTTCTATATCATAATAACTATTGGCAAACACCCACCCCGATGCGGCTGATGGCCACCGGCACTTCCCTTTGGCAGCTAGCTGAAATGGTCGGCTCTGATAAATATATGAATTATTCTTCCATGTCTTTAAGCCTTAAAGCACTGCTCGATATCGGCCTTTGGATACCGGATAAAGTTAACGACGATAATGGTTTTTATTGGAAAGCCTATTTCCACTTTAACGGAGACTATAAGGTCGTCCCTCACTTTCTTCCCCTTTCCGCTGACGCCGTTCAAGACACCACCCTCTTAAAAACCTTTCAGAACCAATATTTACAAATTAAAAGATGGGCTTACGGAGTGGAACATATTCCTTTTATTGTCAAGCAATACTTCACCAAAGAGATTGATTTTTGGGACAAGACCGACAAAGTCTTGTTTAAAATTTGGGGAGATTTAAAATGGGGATTTTTGGCTATCTTTGTCACTTTTGGCAGCCTCTTGATCCCTATTATCAATCCTGGTTTTAGATCATCCGTGCTATCAGTAAATTTACCAGTTGTCTCTTCATGGATATTAACGGTAACCTTCTTCGGGCTTTTTGCCACCATATTTGTCCATGAGAAAACAGCTCCCAAAAGACCGGCGCACTGGTCTATCCTGACAAAAATCTGGTCATACATCCAATGGCTTTTAATACCACTTATCCTAATTACTATCTCCTCGCTGCCGGCAATTGATGCCCAAACTTCTCTAATGTTCGGCAGGAAACTGGAATTTAGAGTAACTAACAAGGCAAGATTACTCGAAAAAGCTTAAAAAATTATGTCTAATAAATTACATCTTTGGATTGGACTAACCATATTAATTTTAAGTTTGAGTATTGCCGCAGTTATCATTACCACCTTTAGATTCTTACCTCCCCGTCTGCCGCTGTTTTATTCTCTACCCTGGGGTGAGGCGCAACTGGCAACCCATCAACAGTTTTTAGTAATCCCAGCCAGCATCAGCGTAGTTGCCCTGCTTAATCTCTTGATTGCCTGGCAACTACATCCCTCTCAATCATTTTTCAAAAAGGCACTCCTTATATCATCGGTTGCGGTCAGCTTAATATTGACTGTAGCCTTTATTAAAGTAATTCTAAATTTTGTCTAAATATGGACTTAAGCCTACCCATTATTGTCTCGTTTCTCGCTACAGTCTGCTCTTTCCCTCTTACTATCAAACTGGCAAAAAAATTTAAATTACTGGATAACCCTGAGACCAGACCCCATCCTGCGCATACACAAGAGCGGATTGTCCCTCGAGCAGGAGGGTTGCCGGTATTTATCGGCATTACCATTTCAATACTGATCTTTACGCCTTTCAAAAGCTATACCGTGGGAATTTTGGCAGGGCTTTTTATCTTACTGCTGGTAGGTCTTCTTGATGATAGACACCAAAAACTTTCGCCATACCTTAGATTACTCGCTCAATTCATTGCAGCCGCAGTTGCAATAGGCAGCGGTATCGGTATTGACTTTATCACTAACCCCTTTGGAGGAATTATCCATCTTGATGCTACCCCCCAAATTGCTCTGTTAGCCGATGTCTTAGCCGTGATTTGGATTGTTTGGGTAATGAACATGATCAATTGGTCAAAAGGGGTAGACGGCCAAATGCCAGGGATTATCACAGTCTCGGCCCTAATCTTGGGGTTATTATCTTTGAAACTTAACCTCTCTTCCGATCCGGCACAAACAAATTTAGCCAAACTTTCATTTATTACTGCCGCTTCCGCTTTTGGACTGCTTATTTTTAATTGGCATCCGGCCAAAATTTTTCCGGGATTTTCCGGCTCCACAATTTTAGGATTTATGATTGCAATTTTGGCAATTTTATCCGGAGGAAAATTGGCTACTGCCGGACTGGTACTTTTAATCCCAGCCACTGATTTTGCTTACACATTCCTTCGAAGGATTTTACAAGGTAAATCACCTGTCTGGGGAGACAGAGGACATCTGCATCATAAATTACTGGAAAAAGGATTTTCTCATGAGCAGATAGCCTTGTTTTACATTTTAGGAAGTGTTATCCTGGGGGCAGCAGCCTTAAATTTGTCCAGTTCCGGCAAATTATTCGCAGCATTGCTCGTCGGTTTAAGTTTATTAGGGGGTATTTTATGGTTAAACTTTTTTGGGGATTATTCAAAACAGCCCGCCCCAGACAATGGATAAAAAACTTCGCGGTTTTTGCTGCCCTAATTTTCTCCGGGACGCTTTTTGATCCTACAAATCAATTCAAATCCTTGGCGGCTTTCTTCCTTTTTTGCATCTTTTCATCCGCCACTTACTTTTTAAATGACGTCTTTGATATTGAAAGAGATCAACTTCACCCATTTAAGAAAAAACGGCCAATTGCCTCAGGGCTTATTCCTGTACCTTTAGCAGTAACCACAGCTCTCATCTTAATCATCGTCTCTCTGCCGCTATCTTACGCACTATCTCCAGCCTTTTTCTTCGCCGCGCTAGCTTATTTAATTCTACAACTTTTTTACTCAAGCTATCTTAAGCAAGTTATCTTAGTTGATGTTTTGGTAATTGCCGCCGGTTTTGTGCTCCGGGTTTATGCGGGCGTTTGGGCCATAGATGCTCACTTAAATGTCTGGTTCCTTTTGTCTATCACCAGTTTTGCCCTGTTTTTAGCAGTAGGAAAAAGGCGATCCGAGCGAACGTTAATGACTTCCCAGGCTTCTCGCCACCGGGAAACCCTGCTCCACTATCCGGAAAGTTTATTAGACAGTCTCACTACTATGTTTGCTAATTCTGCCTGGTTAACTTATGCTTTCTTCGCCTTTTTGCAACCACCCATTCAAGCGCGGCGGGTAGTTTCAAATTTATTGGGAGGGTTTGAGTTACCTTTTGCCGAAGCTAAGTATCTCATGGCCACAGTACCGCTAGTACTTTACGCCGTCATGAGGTATCTCTATATTATTTATGAGAAAAAAGAGGGTGAATCCCCGGAACGGGTTATCTTAACCGACACTCCACTGCTTATCGCTGTTTTAACATGGGGAGTCTTAGTGCTAGGAATTATCTATTTTCTGGGAGTATAGCGACTAAAGATAATGGAGCAGCAGATTTACGAGAAATTAAATAAATTTTTCTCGGGATTTAAAAAATTATCGTTTAAAAAAGGTCAGCTCATCCTACGGGCAGGTGATAAACCTCCTGGTATTTTCTATTTAAAAAAAGGTTACACCAGACTTTACTCACTTTCTAAAGATGCCCAAGAGCTGACTTTGATTATCTTCAAAGCGGGGAACATCTTCCCGTTAATGTGGACCATGAATGATGCCCCGAATACGTACTACCTGGAGGCCATCACCGCTGTTGAACTCCACCAGGCGCCGAAAGAGGAATTTTTAAAGTTTATCAAAAACGATAATGAGGTGTTATTTGAGCTAACCCGCCGCATTCTCATGCGTTTTGGGGGAGTCTTAAACCGAATGGAATATGCAATATTCGGCCATGCCCGCAGCAAAGTCGCCTCCATAATTTTAATTTGCGCTGAGAGATTCGGCATTAAGGATAAACAGGGTATCATTATCCAGGTACCTCTAACTCATCAGGACATTGCCAATCTGATTGGAGTAGCCAGGGAAACTGTCAGTATTGAAATGGAAAAACTGCAGAAAAAGGGTTTCATTAACCACCAAGGTAAATACTTGATAATAAAAAATATTCAAAAACTTAAAGAAGAGTGTGCCCTTGAATCAATTACCTAAGGATTTTTCTTTTCCACGTAGGTAGAAGAAACATAACCTTCTCTTCCATCAGATAAACGTATCCTGTCCCAAGATCCTAACTCTTCTAAAAGTATTAGTGTCTCCCCGGGTTTCACCTGGGCAATCTCTTTCCCATTCAAATTTGGTTTATCCCGGACTCTTAAAAAACCTGTGGGGGTTTGTTTGACTACAATCTCCGGTGTTTGAGTAATAACAGGGGTGGGGGTAGTCGTGGTTAAATCTGCTTCAGACAAGCTTAAATCTACCGAAACTGTCAAATTAAAATTTTCCGGAAAATAAGCCTTAATACTTCTTTTTAAATAATTCTGCTGGCTAACTAATAAGGTGTATTCACCGCTATCAATATCCAGAGTAATTGGAGTATTGCCGTAAGATTTCCCTTCTATTTCCACTAAAGCTCCGCTCGGATTAGAAACAATAGTTAACCCCTTCCCTCTATTTAAAGTTAAAGTTTCCCCGGCAGAAGAAGCAGAATCAAAACTTAAATCCCTATTCACCACCGTGACAGTTCCAGCCGAGAGCCTAACTCTCCCCTCCCAGAAAGCCTTCTCTTTTTCTAGTTTAATACTGTGATCGCCTACTTCTAAACCTTTCTCTTCATAAGGCGTTTTACCAACCTCTTGACCATCCAAAAAGACTGTCGCCCCGGTGGGTTCAGATAAAACAGAAATACCGCTTGTTTGTTTAATACCGAGAAAAAATTCCGCTAATCTGTCACTGAAACGAAACACTAACGCTACCAAACTAATAAACACCAGCAGCCAAATAATTATTTTTTTCATTATTTAATTATACCTTAAAATCTTTGACATTAATCCTAAAATTTGCTATCATACGCACTCACCCTGCACCGAACGGTACAGGGTTTGTTTTGAAAAGTCAAAACAAAAACCTTCTGTCTAAGATAATTTCTGAAAGGGACGCCCTAAACAGCAAATTATCTAAAATCAAGCCAAGGTTCTTAAATAAGTTTACAAAGCTTGCCATAATATTATTTTTTTCTCTCACTTTACTCGGATACTATCCAGCTTTTTCTATCCCGCCTATAAAACACTCTGTGGTGAAAGCTGCCTCAGACGAACAAAAAGGAGAAATTATTGCAAATAACTTTTCTAAACCTCTTATTCTACCGCATCCCGGATACCTGTCAACCAGATTTTCTACTTGGCATCCTGGTTTGGATATTGCCACTGGTTTGGGAATGCCTATTCATCCTATTATTGACGGGGAAATCCTCCAAGTCGGCAGAGATTTTTGGGGTCTAGGGAACTTTGTGGAAGTTGGTCACGAAAACGGTTTTAAATCAAAATATGCCCACATGGGCAAAATTTTCGTTAAAGTGGGAGATAAAGTCACGGAGGAGAGCACCTTAGGTGAAGTTGGCTTAACCGGCCGCACTTCCGGCTCGCACACCCACCTGGAAGTAACCTTAAATGGAAATTATGTAAATCCGCAACCTTTGCTTCCGGAAATTCCTGACATGCCCGCTTCGACTCTGCGAGGCGAGCCAATAATCGCAGTCAAGAAATGATCTCACCTTCTACTTCTGTCAGGGTCGCCCCCCGCAGTCCAAATTGTTCTCTTTCTCTGTTAATCAGTCTCTCCAGCAAATTTTTAAGCTCCAGAGGATAGTCTACAAACTGTAGCACTATCTCTCCTTTACTGACACCGGCGGTGTTAACAACAATAGTACCATGATGTAGTAACAATCTATCTATCATTGACTGATCCACTACTAGGTTCGTAATTTTGTCATAAAGCGCTGCAGTTAATCTAACGGACAGCAACCCCTTTTTAATAATAATTCTTCTGGTAGTTAGTAAATACCGATTGGCATGATAGGTGTGCATAGTTTTAACAGTTGCAGATAAAAACATGCCTCCTATCCCTAAAACCAAAGCCCAGATTTTACCTAAACCCAAAACCCATCCCAACCCTAGGCCTAATCCTAAAAAAAGCATACCGGGAAAAAGAAGGTAAAGTATGAACTTAGACCTAATGTAAGCTTGAGATAAACCGGTGACTAAAACTAACTCTTCATCCTCTGAAAGATATTTTTTGAAAGTATTTTTTTGCTTCTGGGTAGGAGATTCACGGTAATGAAACTTGGCCATCAAGTAGATTGTACCAGAATCAGTCTAAAACTAATATTCAGGCATGCCGCCGGGGGGCATTTGAGGAGCTTTTTCCGGTTCTGGTTTGTCTGTAATTAAACAATTCGTAGTCATCACCATCACTGCCACTGAGGCTGCATTCTGCAGCGCAGATCTTGCTACCTTGACCGGATCAATAATACCAACTTTAACTAAGTCTTTAACTTCGCCGTCTAGTACATCAACTCCCATATTTCCGGAACTGGCCATCACCTTAGAAAGGGCAATTCCATCATCCATGCCGGCATTTTTGACTAATATCCTAAAGGGTTGTTCCAGGGCTTTTTTAACTATTTCTACCCCGACCGCTTCCTCGCCGAAAGCTGTAACATTATCCAAAGCTTTGGCAGCCCTAAGGAGTGCCACCTCTCCGCCTGCCACAATTCCCTCTTCTATGGCAGCTTTGGTGGCAGCCACCGCATCAATCACTCTTTCTTTTTTCTCTTTCAGTTCTACCTCTGTGGCAGCTCCCACATTAATCACCGCTACCCCGCCGGTAAGTTTTGCTAATCTTTCCTGCAATTTTTCTTTATCAAATTCGCTGTCAGATGAGGCCAGCTCTCTTTTAATTTGAGAGATTCTGGCTTCAATTTTACCCTTTGCGCCTTTGCCGTCTACAATCAGGGTATTATCTTTATCGGAAGTCACCCTACCGGCTCTACCCAACTCATCCATCTCGACTGACTCGAACTTTCTGCCGGTATCTTCAGACAAAACTGCTCCGCCGGTCAAAATAGCAATGTCTTCCAACATCTCCTTGCGGCGGTCACCAAATCCCGGAGCTTTCACAGCCAACACATTGAATGTCCCTCGTAGTTTATTGACCACCAAAAGAGCCAGCGCTTCTCCTTCCACCCCGTCGGCAATAATTACCAGGTTTTTGCTGACAGCCACAAATTTCTCGAGGAATGGCACTAAATCCGCCGCGGAAGAAATTTTCTTGTCGGTAATTAAAACATAGGCATCTTCAATTGAAGCTTCCATTTTATCAGTATCAGTCACAAAATATGGGGACACAAACCCTTTATCAAACTCCATCCCTTCTTTATAATCCACACTCATCTCTAAAGTTTTACCTTCTTCCACCGTGACCACTCCGTCTTTGCCAACTTTTTGCAAACTTTCCGCAATCAGGTTGCCTATTTGCTGGTCAGCTGCAGAGATGGTCGCGACTTGAGCCACTTCTTCCTGTGAGACAATTTTCTTGCTCATTTTCTTGAGTTCTTCCACTAAAATAACCACTGCTTTTTCAATGCCGTGTTTTAAGATCATCGGATTGCTGCCGGCCTGAATATTTTTTAAGCCTTCAGTTACAATGGCTTTGGCCAAAATTGTGGCAGTGGTGGTGCCGTCTCCGGCCACATCGGCAGTTTTAGAAGCAGCTTCTTTCAGAAGCTGGGCTCCCATATTTTCAAACGGGTCTTCCAAATCTATTTCTTTGGCTACAGTCACGCCGTCATGGACCACATTTGGCGCCCCCCATTTTTTATCCAAAGCTACGTTTCGGCCTTTGGGCCCCAGAGTGGTTGCCACAGCCTCTGTCAGGGTATTAATACCCTTGAGTAACTTCTCTCTTGCTTCAGAATCAAATTTCAATATTTTTGCCATATTTATTGCCCTACATTTTCTGCTATAAGAGTTGCTTCATCTTTTATTACTATTCCAGCCATCAACCTTGAATAAGGACCAACTGCATCAGGTGGTAACACTCCAGCCCCTATAGAGAAACCTAGTTGAAAAATTTCCAGTTCCTTCAGCCTATTAGTTGGAGACTCGAGCATATCAGCTGTGTAACAAGCACCAGCTGTAGCTTTAATATCGTCTTTTACTCTCTTTACTCTAACATCAATTTGGGAGACAACGTCTAGGGCTTGTCTTATTGTTAATTTACTTTCTATTTTTCTTTCCATATTTTTAAGAGCGTAGCTAGCAAGCTTTGCTTACTCCAATATTGCCATCAAATCATCGAATTTTACGAGTTTTAATTCTTTTCCGTCAACTTTGATTTCATCTCCACCCCATTTTTTATAAACCACCTTATCTCCCGGTTTGACAGAAGCTTTCAAAACTTTGCCATTTTCAAATACCATATCATCACCAACTGCTAAAACTATTCCCTGGGCTGGTTTTTCCTGGGCTGATTCTGGAAGAATTATTCCGGAAGCGGTTTTACTTTCAGCGCCGGACGGCTCAACTAACACATACCCCATCAAGGGTTTAATCGACGCTTTTGTACCTATATTCTTTTTCACTTTTGGCATATGGAACTTTTAAGAGGGCAGACTAGGAATGATTTATACCAAAACTTAGCACTACTTGTCAAGGGGTGCTAACGAATTAGTGGCGGCTGGGTTGAACGGTCAAGCCGAGTGTTCCTGATTACTTCCGGACTCACCCGTGATTCTATAACTGATATTTTATTCAGTAAGACTGGTATTTGTTCATAAAACCTTAAATTTGCCGCTATTTTTTTATAGGCAAGATACTCACTGATGTTAAACGCCTGCCAGCTTATTCCCTCTTCCGTGCCATATTTACCCAACAGATAATCTTTTCTTTCCTGAAGCTTGCGGAGCGTATAGTTCCGATAGTAGAGCTGTCTGTTTTGCTCAGTTGAAATATTGGCAATCCCCTCGAGGCGGGAAACAGTTTCTATGGAGTCTTCAATCGCCGGCTGCCAGGACTGCTCGCCGTCAGGAGATAAATTAGCAAGATAATAATAATCAATTTCGCCGTTAACAGTTGGTTTATAGGAGGTGGCTATCAACCCATCAACATTGATGACGTTTACAAGTATCAAGACAAATAGTGTTGCCGCCACGATGCTCCCAAAAAACCATTGTTGTTTTACTCTTTGAAAAAGTTTGACCAGAAAAATTATTAGTAAAATACCTAACCACACCAAAAATATAAAGCCAAAGACCCGAGCCCTGGTCAATCCATGAGCATCTGCATATAATAGTAAACGCTTTACCGCCGAAAGTAGCAAAAATCCTGTCTCAATAGTCAAGATCGTTCCGAAAAGGTGAACAACTGCTGCCAATTTGCCCCTCAGCTGCTTAATGTAACGCAATACATAGAGCAACAAGCCACAAGCAACACTTGAGGCAACCAGTAATTCAAAGAATCCTTTCCTGACATATTCTGAATAGGTCAAACTATTAATTCCCAGCTCTGCCAGCTCCCGTTCACCCACTGATGAAAAAAGATAGCGAAACTGCACCAGAATAAAAGCGGCAAACAGGAGAGTCACTGAACCGGTGATCACTATCAGCTCATGTGATTTACCTTCTGCTATCTTTTCTTCCGAAGTTTGTTCTTGCAGTTTGTAAGTTGCCAGCCCAAATCCTAAAAGGGTCAAAAATAAAACTACAGACTTCACCGCCCTTTCCCCAATGCCCGAGAAAAGGTTTTGGGTCAATTTATCAAAAATCGGGTCTGCTTGAACCAATAACAAAAGCAAAACCACAAATACCGGTATAGTAATGACTAAACCACGTATCAGTGAAGATGTACTTTTGTGTTCGAAAGGAGTTTCGGACCAACTACCTGCTTGAAACAATTTGAAAAATCCACCCACAGAGGAAACAAGGACAACCAAGGGAAGACCAATAAAATGCGCTATCTGAAAGGAAAGTTGGCCTTGATATTTATAAAAATAAAGTGCCACTAAAGAGAAAAAGACAGCGGCAGCTATATCAATCAGTTGGACAACACCGCTGGCCCTAAGAATAAACAAAAAGGCAAAAATAATACTGACTACAGAAGCTAAAACTGCAACAGACAAATTCTTAGCGTTAGTATCTTTGACAGTAAAAAAGTAGAGATTGAGAAACAAAAAAAGCAGTCCTGTCCCAAGACCCGGTTGGGTATGGAAAAATAACAGATTATACAGGACAACAAACAGTGCGCTTAAAGCAATTGTTCTCGTGATCATAATTGCTGAAGTCTTAAGAGGACACTATTGTAGCACAACAAGTAAATTTCGTTGATATTCAGATAAGATTTTACTGCGGCAATCTTCGGGATGAAAATACAACGCCCCGTCTTCTATTCTCTCCAAACCTTTTGGTTTTTGCATAATTTTCAGCTGCAACTTTTTAGCCAAAATCTCTAACAACAAAGGGAGGCTGCCTCCGAACGCAGCGAGCCTTAGACGATCCGCCGACAGGCGGAGAGCGTATCCGAGGCGATTAGCCACAGGACGCTTGCGTTGGTGAGCAAGTGAGCGGGGCTGCCGACCGAAATCACCAGAACCCAGACGAGCTTCCCCGACACCCACCCAGTTTGGTAAAAATTTAAAAGCCCAGGAGTTTCTCTCCAGGTATTTTGCATAAATCCCATCCCTTTGCCACAGCACCTTCATTTGTAGCACCTCGTGTGCAACAAAGATATCTTTGTTCTGTTGCTCCAATCGGTCTTCTTCGAGTAAAATATTAAGACACAGCTTCCCGGCAATTTTTTTACCCTTTTCCCCAACTTTTCTTCTTTGTCCTATTAAAGACAGTAACACCAAAGCCAACAGCCGGGAAATCCATAAGCGATTTTTAGCAGTAATAATAAAAAGATCAATATCATCTTTTTTAGAAGCATTACATAAAGCCAGTCCCCCTGATATCCCCACCAATTTTATCCAGGGAATTATTTTTAAAATCTGACAGAGTATTTTAGCTTTTCGGAAATACTTAGCGGACTGACCTTCCCGGCGTTTTCTTTTTATTATTAAACCATTCTTCCCCGGCAAAAAGTAATATCCTCCTTGTATTTTTAGCTTTGAATTTTCAACTAATCGACCTATGGCCGACTCCACCTGCCTTAGGTTAGCTTTCCTGCCTATCAACCACTTATGAATATCATTCATCTTTAAGGGATAATCAAAAATATCAGCATAAATTAAAGTTTTTAATATAGCTTTTTCCATGTCGCTAATTTACCATGTATAATTAACCACATGCAATTTCAAGATAACTATCCATTAAAAAATATAACCACTTTAGGTATTGGCGGTCCTGCTAAGAAATTAGCGGCAGTAAAAACCAAAGAAGAGTTAATCGAAGCTATCCAATATGCCAAGGGTCAAAAATTATCCTTTCTGGTAGTCGGTGGCGGCAGTAATCTACTGATCTCAGACGAAGGAGTAGATTATTTGGTTATTAAAAATGAAATTGCAGGAATAGTACAAAACGGCACTGAAATCACAGTTAAAAGCGGCACTCCGCTACAAGTTCTTGTGGATTACACCATCAGTCACGGACTCGCAGGGCTCCAAAAATTAACCGGTATTCCCGGAACTGTTGGCGGAGCAATCTATGGTAATGCCGGAGCCTATGGTCAAACAATAAGCGATTTTTTAATAGAAGTTAGTGTCTTTGACGATGAAAAAATAGTTACTTTATCAACAAACCATTGTAGCTTTAACTACAGAGACAGCATCTTCAAAAAAAATGAGCAAGCTCTTTCCTTCGGAAATAAATTTACCATTCTGGAAGCCAAATTCCGGCTGGAACCGGGAGATACCAATGCGCTGCAACAAGAAGCGGAGGATGTTTTGTCCAAAAGATTAGTGAAATACCCTCCCGGGATTAAATGCCCGGGCAGTTTTTTCAAAAATCTGGTGGTATCGGAAATCCCCCCCGAACTCCTAAAAAATATCCCCAAGGGAAAAATTGTTTACGGGAAAGTACCTGCCGGAGCGCTGCTGGAAGAAGTCGGCGCCAAAGGACAATCCGTAGATGGAATAGAAATCGCTTCTTATCATGCCAATTTATTTATTAATGAAGGAACAGGCACAGCAGATTCTTTTTATAATTTAGCCAAAACTTATGCTGAAAAAGTGAAAGAAAGATTCGGCATCACCTTAGAACCCGAAGTCCAATTAATCAACTTGCCACCCTTACTCTAATTCTTCCTCGTCAATTAACTCGTAAATCTCCAGGGGTATTTCTTCATAAGGATGAGCTTTCCTAATGGCTGCCACGACAGCCTTTAGTTTTTCTTTTTGACAGATCATTTCTATTCTTTCTTCTTCCACTTCCTCCAATTTCCCCACTTCTCCAATGGCCGGACGAGCTCCAGCAGTTGGCATAAACCTACCAACTCCTTTAGTTGAAAAAGAAGCATGGGTGTAATTACCTAACACTCCTGCTCCGGCATCTCCCATAGCCACTCTCACTTTTCCCACATCTTTTACCGGTACAAAGGTGATAATCTTAAACATATTTATGGTGAAACGGCCGGCTGTGGCCTGGTATATTTATCTAACACCTGTTTAACCCCTTGATCAACTGTCTGCAAAGCAGCTCTTGGGTCTATCCCGGCCAACGTGGCATTGATGCCGTCTTCGAAATACTTAATCATTTCATCATTAATTCCAAGATCAAAAGTATTTGATGACAGATACCAGGATTTATAAATAGGTCCTTGAGTCACAAAAGCCCCTACAACTGGATCACTTGCCAACTCCCCTCCTAAAGAAACTAGCGAATACGGCTCGCCAAATAACCTAATCTTAGCAGCTTCCTGATAAGCTAACTTTTCCGTCTCAGCTGAGGTTAAAAATTTGACAAATTTCCAGGCTTCAAGGGAGTTTTTAGATTTGCCAGAAACTGCCTCGCCCCAAAAGCTGGCCCAAGCAGTAGCTTTACCAGATAATTGCGGCACCGCCACAACTTTAAATTTTAAGTTAGGACTAACTACCCGCAGTTCATGCGCCCTCCAGGAAGGAGCAAAGTAAAAGCCTAATCTTCCCTGGGCAAACATGTCGGTAGATTTAGGCAAATTCACATCCCAGGTTTTCTTTTTAGGATCAGTTATGAAACCTGTGTAAAACTGCAGCACTTCTGCCACCTGAGACGTCGCCACGTTGTTAAGATCCACCCCCGGCTGCTGCTGCAGCAGCAGCCCCAAAATATCCGACCAGTGGTCAACATTGCCGGCAGTTCCCAGAGCTGCCCCGGCAGTCTTAATCCCGCTGGCATCTTTAACTGTCATTTTGGTAGCAAGATCGATAAACTCCTGCCAATTCCTGGGTGGGCTACCGCCAATACCGTTCAGCATCTCTTCATTAATAAATAGGGCTAATCCATCTATTTCCATTGGCGCAGCGTAAATTTGATCTCCTTTGATAAAACTTTCCGCCGCTACCGGATAAAACATTTTCCTGTAATCAGCCACTGTAAATACACTGGCCGGAGCGCTGGCTAAATCAGCTTGAAACATCGGCAACCAGGAATTGTGAATCCGGAAAACATCCGGACCTACCCCTTCCCGAATCTGTGTTTGGGCTCTGGTCCGATAATTTAGAGAAGATTTCTTTTCGTAATTGACGGTAATCTTGGGATTTTGTTTTTGATACTCGGCGATAATTGGTTTAATTAAATTGTCATCCTCCCACAGTCCCCAATAGGTTAAAGTGATCGGACTCTCCTCTTTGGGTTTGTTAAATAAAGAGATGCTGGGGGCAAATTTCCAAAAAATAAATCCTAAAACAATACTGAGGCTCAGAACAATAATGATAATACGCTTCATCTTTTAAATTATACCTTAAAACTGTACAATATCGCCGTGGCTAAACATAAGAAAAAATCAAATTTAATTCGGATTAAACAGCAGGTTTTACCGATCATATTATCTTTGCTGCTTTTTTCTTTAACTCTGCTAACCTACCAAACAGTTTTAGCGGATAAATACTTACCACTAACTTACGTGGGAGACACCAACATTTCTTTTCTAACACAGGGCCAAGCCATCAGAAAAGTCCAAGCCAGTTTTCAAAATAGGCTGACACAAAAACTGCAATTTGATTCTTTTACCATTGACTTAGCCACCTCATCAGCCGCTCTTGATTATTCAGCCCTAAGTCAAGACTTTAAACAAAGCCACGCCGGTCCGCTTAATCTGTTCAGAAATTCTAAAATCACTCCAAAAATTACTTTCAATATAGACCAACAATTAGCTAAGGTAGCTTCAGTTGTAGATAAGCCGCCCCAAAATGCCCAGTTGATATTTGATGAAACACCCAACCCGGAAGGTACCCCCTCAGCCCGCATTCAAATCAAGGAAGGTGTAAACGGCCAGTCTTTGGATAAAGTGGCTGTAGAAAATTTGGTCAACGAATATCTTTTAACCGGTAAATTTAAATCAGAGCTTCCTATCAAAGTGACCGATCCCAAAATTACCACCAACCAAATGATCAAAGCTAAGACGGTCCTGGAAAACATCATTAAAGAACCTTTAAAACTCGTGTTTAACGAAAGTAGCTGGGTTTTGGATGTTAAACAGCTTTTGACGCTCCTGGACACGGCAAAAGGAGGCGATTTAATTTTAGATAAAGACCAGACACTTGCCTTTCTGGGAAGAATAGCTCAAGAAATAGACAGGGAAGTCCAGGAGGGATTGTTTGAATTTAATCCTGCCACTAAAAGGGTTACTACTTTTAAACCATCACAAGAAGGTCAAAAATTAGATGTTAATAAAACTTTTTTCCTGATTAATGATGCGTTGGCTTCCACTTCCACCAAAACCATTACTTTGCCGGTTGATATTGTCAAACCGAAAATTGCCACCTCTGATGTGAACAGTTTGGGTATTAAGGAGCTATTGGGACGGGGGATTTCCAACTTTGCCGGCTCTATCGCTAACAGGATCTACAACATCGGCCTGACTGCTTCAAGAATCAATGGGGTATTAGTTCCTCCGGGTGAAATTTTTTCTTTTAATCAAACAATTGGTGATATCTCTGCTGCCACCGGTTTTAAACAGGCTTATGTGATTAAAGAGGGCCGGACAGTGTTAGATGACGGAGGTGGTGTTTGTCAGGATTCAACTACCCTTTTCCGAGCGGTATTAAATGCGGGGCTTCCGGTTGTAAAAAGAACCGCTCATGCTTATCGGGTCAGTTATTATGAGCAGGGTTTTCCGCCGGGCCTGGATGCCACAGTTTTTTACCCCAGTGTGGACTTTCAGTTTAAAAATGACACCGGCGCCCATATTTTAATCCAGGCCTATACTTCCGGGACAACTCTATATTTTGATTTATACGGCACGCCGGATGGCAGGGTAGTCAGTTTGACTAAACCAATCGTCACCAACCAAACTCCGCCGCCTCCGGAACTCCGCCAGGATGATCCGACGCTACCCAAAGGCACAGTCAAACAAGTTGATTGGGCAGCCTGGGGAGCTAATGTCAGCTTTAAAAGGGTAGTTACCAGAAACGGGCAGGAAATTATAAATGAAACCTGGAGATCTAACTTCAAACCCTGGCAGGCAGTATTTTTGGTGGGAACCCAGTAACCCCCCGATATGAAAGAAGAAGTTGATCTATTTTTAGAAAATTTCAAGCAATGGGCGACCAGTCAGGATAACATTGAGACAGTTGCTTTGGTTGGTTCATATACCAAAGGCGCAGCTAAACCGGATTCTGATATTGACCTGGTAATTATTACTAATGATCCAAAATCGCTTTTAAAAGATGCCCTATGGCTAAAAAACTTTGGGCAGATTAAGGAAATTAAGAATGAAGACTGGGGTTTGGTCCAATCCCTACGGGTATTTTACAACAATGGTCTAGAAGTAGAATTCGGCATCACCACTCTCGAGTGGGCTAAAACAAATCCGGTTGACCCGGGAACTAAACGTGTGATCTCAAACGGAGTAAAAATTATCTATGACAAAAATGGCATTTTACAATCTCTACTAAATACTCTGCCTCTTCTTCCTTAAATCCACCCACCTCCAAAAACTCTAAATTTATTTCTCGTTTAGAAATTTTAAAAGCTTTTCAGATAGATTCGTATTTATGTCGAACATCTTCTCCATACAATCATCTATTTTACTTACCTCTTTCTTTATTTTTGTTTTCCATGCCAAACTCGCTTTATAATACCCTACATCTTCTGGGTTTATATCTGGCATAAAATGGGGATTATACGAATCATAATATACTCTGTGTGACATAGACTTTCTCGTATTCAATAATTCTGCTACTTCGTCAACCTTAAATCTTTTTAATTCTGTATCTACATGAAATTGCTTCACTAAATCATTTGCCATTAGCTTATCTAACAGTCCATCATCCGACTCAGAATAACCAACCTTCATTACGAGATTTATAAACATACATATTTTATCTCTATATGAGTGAACTCTATAAATAAAGTTTTCTATATGATAATGAAGTTCAGAAAAATCTTCATCATGAATCGTGGGATTTTTAATTCTAAAACCTTGTTTTCTGCTACCTAATATACGAATTATATTCTCGCAAACAGCCAATTTCTGATTAATTTTTCTGACTATACTTAACATATCATTAGTTAAGTGGGACACCTCATGTCTGTACGTTTTCGATTTTTTATTTAGTTTTCTATGACTAAAATCTAAATAACGCGGGTCATATTTTCTTTTCATTTCAAGCAGATTCTACACTTCAACTGCGCTCAGTGCAAATTGCGTTTTTCGCCGGAAAAATAAAAGCTCTTTTTTAGGAAAATTGTCTAAAGTTCCTCTTGTTTAATCCCTGATTGTCTTAAAATATTTTGAAATGTACCTGATTTCAAATCTTTATTGTGATATGGCACTGTTACCCGTAAATCTTCTTTTCTATACAACCTATGGCTACCCTTTTGTCTGATAAATTTAAATCCTTTTTGCTCCAAGACTTTAATTATCTGTCTTGGTTTAACGGATTTCATATAACAACTTGCACCGGAGAAACAACAATGGGCTTTTCTTCCTTGGGGATTTCAGATTCTTTTAAGTCTTCAAGGTAAAGTTCTGCTGCCTCTTTTATATTAGTAAGGGCTTCCTCAAAATTTTCGCCTTGTGAAATACATCCGGGCAAAGCAGGAATGATAACAGAGTATCCTCCGGATTTCTCAGGTTCAAAAATAGCAGTATATTGAAAAACTTTTGCGACTTTTTTCTTAGCCATATACGCTTAATTATACCACTTTATCCCAGACAAATTCTACGTTTTTCGCCGGAAAAATGAAAGCTCTTCTCCAATCTTAAAATTCTATGGCTTTCCTGCAACTCCCGATGTTAGAATCTCATTCGGTTTCTTTTTTAAATCTTTAACTCTTTCTAAAAATGCCTGAACTTCCTTACTGTCTTTACGTTCTTTTATTTGCGCTAAATTGGCATTAAATTCATCCACTAACCGATCAAATGCCGCCACTGTTTCCGGATTACTACTTTCCATGGTAGCCTCAAACAAACCCGGTTTTCCGATCTTTTCATATATTTGATCTTGTTCTCTGAAATATTCACCGTAGTGCTGAACAGGTACCAATGCATCAAATCTTCCCAAGAGAGCACGGGTATAATCTATCATCCAAGCATTAATAACGTCACCATCTATACCGGTTTCCGTAAAAACAGATTTAACACCGGGGATTATTTCTATTGGCTGACCTTCTGACATGAAAATATTATACCAACATACTGGTATTCATTTTTATTGTATACTTAAAACCATGATTACAGTTACCGGATCTCTAGCTTTTGATCATATTATGGATTTTCCTGGCAAATTTTCCGATCATATTATGCCGGATAAAATCCACCAGATAAACTTATCTTTTTTAGTTAATACTTTAAGTAAGCAAAAAGGCGGTACTGCCGGAAACATTGCCTATAATTTAGCTCTTCTAAAAACTCCTGTTTCCGTTGTAGGGATGGCTGGCCATGATTTTCCGGAATACGCCAAATTCCTGGAAAATACCGGTGTTGATATTTCAAAGATCCAAACAGCCGAAAATAATCTAACCTCTTCTGCTTTTATTATGACCGACAAAGCAGATAATCAGATTACAGCCTTTTACCCTGGCGCCATGAAAGATGCAACCCAACTTTCTCTGGATGGACTCACCACGGATTTTGTTGTTGTCTCTGCCAATAACCCGGAAGCCATGGTTAAATTTGCCAAACAGTGCCAAGAACTTAATATCAAATACATGCTGGATCCCGGCATGCAGCTTCCCCGGCTGACAGATGAGGAGTTACGAAGCGGCATTAAAGGCGCAGAAATCCTAATTGGCAATGATTATGAAATTTCTCTTCTGAAAGAAAAACTGATGCTGGACGACAAACAACTGCTGGAACAAGTAAAAATTCTAATTACCACCTTGGGTGAAAAAGGCTCAACTATCCAAACCAAAAACCAGACGCTGCAAATTCCGGCTGCTAAACTAAACCAGGTACTTGACCCCACCGGTGCCGGTGATGCTTTTCGGGCCGGATTTTTGGCAGGATTTACCAAAGGGTTAAACCTTCAAGCTTGCGGACAAATAGGATCTGTAGCTGCTTGTTACGCGATAGAAAAATATGGTACAACTAATCACAAGTTTACGATTGAGGAATTTAAGGAAAGATACCACCAGAATTTTGGAAGGGAATTGAACTTATGATCAAATATGACATCAAAGACAAAAACCTAGCAGCAAAAGGCAAACTTAAGATTGAATGGGCCGGATCCCAGATGAAAGTGCTGGAACTTATCAAGAAGCGCTTCTCAGAAGAGAAACCCCTCAAAGGTATCACTTTAGGAGCCTGCCTTCATGTTACAAGCGAAACTGCCAATTTAATGATTACACTTAAGGAAGGTGGAGCTGAATTAGCTTTGTGTGCCTCAAATCCCCTTTCCACCCAGGACGAAGTAGCCGCCTCTTTGGTAGAAGACTACCACATTCCTACTTTTGCCATAAAAGGTGAGGATAAAGATACCTATTATAAACACTTAAATACTGTCTTAGACTTTAATCCCCAAATTACCATGGATGACGGAGCAGATCTGGTCACGCTGCTTCACACCGAGCGAAAATCCCAACTCAAAGATGTCATTGGCTCATCAGAAGAAACCACTACCGGAGTGATTAGACTTAGAGCAATGCTAAAAGATGGGACACTCAAGATTCCTGTCATGGCAGTCAATGATAGTAGCACCAAGCACATGTTTGATAACCGCTATGGCACAGGACAGTCCACCATTGATGGGATCATCAGGGCTACTAATGTACTGTTGGCTGGCAAAAAGTTTGTGGTAGTGGGTTACGGCTGGTGCGGCAGAGGCCTGGCCCAACGGGCCAGAGGTATGGGATCTTTAGTAATAATTACTGAAGTTGACCCCTTAAAAGCTTTGGAAGCAACCATGGACGGATATGATGTAATGCCCATAAACGAGGCTATCGAAGTAGCTGACATCATCTGCACTGCCACCGGCAATAAAACCGTTCTCTCGGTGGAACACTTCAAAAAAATGAAAGACGGCGCCATTGTGGCCAATACCGGACATTTCAACGTGGAATTTGATTATGAGGGCCTGCTTAAAATAGCCAAAAAGAAACGCCTGCTAAGGGATAATTTGGAGGAAATTACCCTGGAAGACGGCTCGCCTCGCTTCGCGGGCGAAGCGGGTAAAAAAGTCTTCGTACTGGGGGAGGGCCGGTTAATTAATTTGAGCGCAGCCGAAGGCCATCCACCGGATGTAATGGATATGTCCTTTGCCAACCAAGCCCTAGCAGCAGAATTCTTGGTAAAAAATAAAGGTAAACTTAAAACAGATGTTTATAGAGTACCAAAAGAATTAGATGACATGATCGCCGAGCTAAAACTTAAATCTTTGGGTATTTCCATTGATACTCTGACGGAAGACCAGAAAAAATACCTCGCCTCCTGGCATGAGGGGACTTGACAGAAAATTTTAAATATAGGCATACTGATAAAGCCCATCAGGTATGTTAGCTGTTGCTGAAAGGCCAATTTTAAATCAGGTAGCCTCAGGTGAAAAGATTACCATTCTACGGGGGCTTGTAGCCACTAGTTTCAGATTACTAAAAGATCATCAATTTCCTAATGGCACCATTCCTGCATCCCTGGGGCGCAATGACGATCATCACTTTAAAGATACTGTCTGGATAAAAGATGCTGCGCGTGCCGTACAATTTGCGCTTGATCCGGATTTTAGACAAGCGTTTCCCCGTCTAATAGAAGGTGCTGAAAAACTTTATCTGTCTACAATTGGAGGGTTACTCGAAATACAAACTAACCCCGAGCAAATGGAGAGACTCAAAACAAGACCAAGCTGTCCAGACGGAAATGGATATTGTAGTATTGATGATCAACAAGCTCCTGCAATTAAATTTTATGGTCCTGATGGCAGTATTGTCCGTGATTGGGGACACAACCAACCGGATAACTGGGGTATCTTGCTTTTGGAAGCCGGAAAAGGCATTGAGGCGGGCCTACCGATGTTGGAAGCTGAAAAATTCAACCCAGGAGAGGTTTTAGCTAATATCACTTCCTATGTCGCGAATCTGAAAGTTGAACGACTCAATTGCAGATCAATTTGGGAACAAGATATTATCTGGTCATCATACTCGACCAGGCGCATTGTCTTGGCCGGCTTAGAGCAGATGTTAAAGGTATGGGATCAGATAGAACAAGATGGTCATACAAAAGGTTACGAAGTGACTGTTCAAAAACAAGGTGTTTCTACAGCAATTCAGAATTTAAGGCCTTCAGTAAAAGAGCATCGTGGTGATTATACTAGTTCAACAGGTCACCATTTTGCAGGAGATTTAGCTTCATTGATAGTCTTGAATGATATAGAACTACCCCCAGAAGAACAATTAGAAATCATCAGAAAAATTGCCGAAGGAGAATTGGAAAATAGTCTTGGTTTCTACCGATGGTTGGGAGATACCTGGAAAAAAGGCGGAACTGAAGCAAAATGGACCATGGGTAAACCAATATTAGCAAGATACTATTTTAGAAAAGCCATGGAATTAGCTTCTGTTCACCCTACAGCAAGTCTTAGAAGTCTTGATCACGGCTTAGATCGAATGCAGGATATTCTCGATATTAACGATAAGTATGGTTACATTCCAGAGCTTTTTGAACACGGCTCTGGAATAGGTATTTACTACCCTAATAGAAATGACCTGGGCTGGACCAGATCTTACTTAGTAGAAGCGGCAAGCTCTGGCATTAATGCTTTACAAATAATTACAAAAGCTGCATGAGATTTTTCAAGACCGAAGGTCGCAAAGAACCGACCTTATGATATATTAATAAATATGCGCTTTTTTATAGCCCTAGAAATACCGAAGGAGAATTTACCGGAGTTTCAATCTATTCAGGTTAAATTGCACACATTAATTCCTCAGGCAAAATTAACTGCTCTAGATAAGATTCATCTAACTTTAGCCTTTGTAGGAGAACAACCAGAGGAGCTAAAGGAAAATTTAATTCAGGTCATTGCGGGTTCAACAAATGGGGTACTTACTTTCCAGGTTACCCCGGCTTATATTGATGGTTTTCCCCAAATCCACCACCCGGAGGTTTTATGGGTAGGTGTCAAGGGAGATATAGATAAAATTCACATCATCAGGGAAAGAATTAAAGATGGATTGAAAAGTTTACATTTACCGGTAGATGAACGACGTTTTATCCCGCATATTTCCGTAGCCAAATTCAGCAAACCTTTTAACATTGGCAATGGCTTGGAAGATAGTTTTGAAAAAATCATGTCCGCCCCTTTTGCTCCAATTCAAATCTGCTCCATCAAACTATTTGAATCTGCTCCTGAAAACGGCATCCACTACCACAACACCCTGGCAGAAATTAAGCTTTTTTAGATTGATCCAAAAAATATATATCTTTCTTAAAACTTTCATCGGAAAACTGAAACTCGCCTTTACCATCAATGACTGCCTGGTAATTTTTGCAATCATTACATAAATCATCCCCCTTAATACACACCCAATTGTCCTCCCCGATTGCCTGTTTAATCTGTAAGGCTTTATCCTTAAGCCACTCCAGTTTTTCTTCCAACTCATCTAAAACTGCCTCTTTTGGGACAGACTCCCGATCCAAATACCAATAACTTATTTTCGAGACTCTTTTTTGTAGATTGGATTCCGCCAGAATGGCATAAGTGTGCAGTTGGGTAGAATCCTCCTCCTCTTTTGAGCCGGTCTTAAAATCCAGGATATGCAGGCTGCCATCCGGTAGCTCTCCCACAAAATCCACTCTACCATTTAAAACAATCTTTTCATCTAATCTAAACCTAAGAAAATCAAACAAAGGAACATGAGGCCCCAGGTGTTTAACATTATTTAAAAAATTATCCAGCATTTGCAAACCCCGTTTGCCAAATTCAGCCTCTTCTTCGCGCGAGCTAAAACCACCCCTTTTGCCTCGGTACTTTAACCAGTGGTTTTTATATTGCTTAATCACACTGTCTTGATCAGCCATTCTGCCGGTTTGCAAATACCACTTGATAGCGTCATGGACCAGGGAACCTAAAGTCATCGGAGCTGAAGCTATTTGTAGACGATTCCCGGTTTTCGGGTCTCTGTACCTATTTTTAAGGTAATAGGCACGGGGACATCTTAAAAAGTCTTTCAGTCCGGTATATGAAATCCACAAAGCATCCTTAATATATTCATGTTTTTGCCTGGGGATCACAATCTTAATTCTTACTACAAATTTGCTACAATAACAACATGGTAATCTTGGGAATTGAAACCAGTTGTGATGAAACGGCAGCTGCAGTAGTGCAAAAGTCCGGAGAAAGGGTAAAAATTTTATCCAATGTTGTGGCATCCTCAGCTGCGCTGCAAGCTAAATACGGCGGTGTAATCCCCGAACAAGCTGCCAGAGAACAAATAAAATCTATTATTCCTGTTATCCAAGAGGCACTTTCTGAAGCATTTCCCCAACTACCAACTACTAACTACCAACTACATATTCCTATTGATGCAATAGTAATTACCTACGGTCCCGGACTTATCGGCTCACTTTTAGTAGGCGTCGAAACAGCCAAAACCCTGGCCATGGTCTGGAACAAACCACTCATTCCGGTAAACCATTTACTGGGCCATTTCTATGCGAATTGGATTAATGATCAGCCTACCCTCCCCTGCCTTGGCTTGCTTATCTCCGGCGGGCATACTGATTTAGTTTTATTCAAAAGCCATGATAAATACGACTACCTAGGTGGAACCCGGGATGATGCAGCCGGGGAATGTTTTGACAAATGCGCCAGGCTTTTAAATTTACCTTATCCTGGTGGGCCGGAAATTTCTAAATTAGCCACACGTGGAGATGCTTCAAGGTTCAATCTCCCCAGACCTATGATTGATTCCAAAGACTTTGATTTTTCATTTTCCGGCTTAAAAACTGCGGTTTCTAACCTTTTAAAAAATGAGGGGGTGCTGTCCCTGAACGCAGCGAACTCTAGACGAGCGAAGCGAGCGTATCCGAGTCCGCCAGGGCGGACGCAGGACGCTTGCGTTAGTGAGCAAGTGAGCGGGATTGCCGACCGAAATATTCTCCAGGATTTATCCGCTTCCATAGAACAAGCTATTGTTGATGTTTTAATTACCAAAACCCTCAAGGCCGCCCAGAAATATAAAGTCAAGCAAATAATGGTGGCTGGTGGAGTTGCTGCCAACCAAAAACTAAAAAGTGACTTAAGATTAAAAATTAATGATTTAGGATTAAAAATTAAATTGCACATCCCTACGCCTGAACTCTGTACTGACAATGCTGCCATGATTGCTACGGCTGCCTTTTTTAACTACCACCCCACTGATCCCTTAACCCTCCAAGCCAACCCCAATTTATCCCTGTGAGGCTTGACAAAGTTTAGATAACCAAGTAAAGTACTTTACTCAATGGTTAAGTTATCTGTAAGTTGTTGTCCTGCAATGACTACCCTTAAAGAGGGAGGTTTTGCAGTGTAATTTTGATGAACAATCAAAAAAAAGCTTGAGCCTCCCACTAGGGAGGTTTTTTTATGAGGAGAATATGGAAAGAGAACAATCACCAAAGATAAAAGAACATGAATTACATCCGGCTGCAAGAGCCTGGATGGGCATGGAACAAGTAGATCCGAGGACAAGTTACAATCGCTGCCTAATCGCTTCTGGAAATCGCGGCAAAACAACAATCACCTTCCGTGGTTTAGGCTTAAAAGAAGTTGTTTTTGAAGATCAGGATGTTAATACTCCTGTTATGACTGAACATCTTGTCCCTGTTTCTGCGCCCGCTTGCCTTGATACCAGAGTTTTTGGCTATAACTTACGAGACGAATCGCAATGGTTAACTCATCGACCCGATGAACCAGTTAAATTAGACAAACCTTATCGAACACTTTATCCTGAGCTGAATTCTCTAGACGAGTAGTTCGATATCTCAAGATCAAATTGCTTCCAGCTTCAATTAATCATATACTTACCATATGGCTCGAGAAAAACATATAGATTTTGTTCTAGAAGGTGGAATCTTAAACCAGCGCATTAAAGAAGCTGGGTTGGGAGCGGCAAGAGTAATTCTGCCAAATTACGATTGGAAGGAAATCAGAGAACGATGGCAAATGGCAAGCGCTCATACCAGAACCGCTGCTTTAGTTTTAAGGAGAAATCAACTTACTCAAGGCGTTAATCTTGTAATGGCGACAGAACTTCTTACTCATTATATGGAAGAAGCGGAAGAATTAGAGATAAACACAAGTGGTCAAACTAGAATCATACCCTCCAGTCGAGCAATATGGAATAACAATCTCTATAAGGAATAGTATGGACAAGGTATATAACCAGGCTAAAGCTGAAAGTAAATGGTACAAATTCTGGGAAGAGAATGGTTTTTTTAAACCGGAAGTAAATCCGGAAGGCCAACCCTACACCATCATTCTCCCTCCCCCTAATGCCAATGCTCCACTTCACTTTGGCCATGCCATGTACACAGTAGAGGATATTTTAATCCGCTACCACCGCATGAAAGGGTATTCTGCTCTTTGGTTGCCCGGTTCAGACCATGCCGGCTTTGAAACTCAAGTGGTGTTTGAAAAACAACTAGAGAAAGAGGGTAAATCCCGCTTTGATTTTGACCGGCCAACTTTATATCAAATGATCTGGGACTTTGTTCAAGCTAACAAAGGCACTATGGAGAGGCAACTTAAAAGACTTGGCTTTTCCCTGGACTGGTCCCGGCAAAAATTTACCCTTGATCCGGAAATAGTCAAAGTGGTCTATAAAACCTTTAAAAAAATGTACTCCGACGGCCTAATTTACCGGGGCCTCAGATTGGTTAATTACTGCACCAAACACGGTACCAGCTTTTCCGACCTGGAAGTGCTTTACGAAGACCGGACTACCCCGCTTTATTACATCAAGTATGGACCCCTTACCTTGGCTACAGTCCGACTGGAAACCAAATTCGGTGATACAGCCGTGGCTGTGCATCCGGATGACAGCCGCTACCAAAAATACGTCGGTCATGCAATAGATATTGAAACAGTTCTGGGCCCGGCCAAAATTAAAGTTATTGCCGACGAAGCAGTGGACCCCGACTTTGGTACCGGAGTTATCAAGGTTACCCCGGCCCATGCGATGGTGGATTTTGAAATTGGCCAGCGGCACAACCTAGAAATTAGGCAGGTTATCGGCTATGACGGCCGCTTAAATGAGAAAGCCGGCAAATTTGCCGGTATGAAAGTTAAAGAAGCCCGGGCTGCCATAGCTAAAGAAATGCAGGAAAAAGGCTTAATTGAAAAAGTAGATGAAAATTACCAAAACCGGGTGGGGGTTTGTTATAAATGCGGCAGCGAAATAGAGCCGCTGCCCTTGGAGCAGTGGTTTATCAAAATGGAAAACCTGGCTAAAAAGGCCATTGAAGTAGTTAAAAATAAAGCGGTCAAAATTTATCCAAAAAACTGGGAATCTACTTATTATTCTTGGCTAAACAATATTAAAGATTGGAACATTTCCCGCCAAATTGTCTGGGGTATGCAAATTCCGGCCTGGAGATGTTTAAGTTGTAACCTGTGGACCGTCACAGAAGGTGAGACTCCTACCCAGTGCCAAAATTGCGGCAACACAACGCTGGAACGGGATTCCGACGTATTTGATACCTGGTTTTCCTCCGGTCAGTGGCCTTTTGCTACTCTTCAAACCACCAAAGAGGGAGATTTTGATAAATTCTACCCTACTTCAGTCATGGAAACTATGTATGATATTTTGCTCTTTTGGGTAGCCAGAATGGTCATGTTGGGTCTTTATTCTACCGGCAAAATTCCTTTTAAAGATATCCTACTGCATGGTAAAGTATTAGACCCGCTTGGTAAGAAAATGAGCAAGTCCAAAGGTAATGTGGTTGACCCGATTGAAATTGCCGACCAGTACGGCGCAGATGCCCTCAGAATGGCTCTAGTATATGGCACGGCTTTTGGCCATGACCAAGCCTTATCCCATCCTAAACTGCAAGCCATGAGGAATTTTACCAATAAACTCTGGAACATTGGCCGCTTTATCATTGATTTTGCCCCGGAAGACGCCAAACATGTTGACAAAAACTTAACGATCGTCAATAGTTTGTCAAATCCAGACGACAAAAGAATTATAGAAATGCTGGCAGAAACCGTTCGAAAAACAACTACAGCTTTGGATTCTTACCGCTTCCATGATGCCTCAGATGCCTTATATGAATTTATCTGGCATAAGTTTGCTGATAAATACATTGAGTCAACTAAAAATAGACGTGCTGAAGCCCAACCCGTTTTGGAACATGTTTTCAAAACCAGTCTGGAACTACTACATCCATTTATGCCATTTCTGACCGAAGAACTCTGGCAAAAACTACCCCATGCAGAAAAATCGATCATGGTAACAAAATGGCCAGAGGCTTGACATTAAGTTATAAAGAAGATATTAATTAATTGTATGGCAGTTAGAATTGAGGATAGAGAAATTGTTCAGTCGATCGCCCACATGCTTGGTGAAAACATTCCAGAAAGTCCTCATAAAACAATATTTTTTAATGGTCCCGATGGAGCCGGTAATCAAGTTTTTGTTAAAGCAAAACAAATCACAGAGGCTGTACAGTTATTAGAGGTAGGTATTCGAAACCCAAGAGGCGAATTAAAAGGCAGTACTGACTTAGTAAATGGAGAACTCCAACTAGGAAAAAAGGGGATCGTAATCAAGGATGTTAAAAATGATCGACTTGTAATTGGTCCTAGACTGGCAGCTATTGTTCATCCCCGCCGATAAACATTCCCAGGCACGATTTACCGCAAAATTAACGCAAATTATCCGCAGAGATTATTCTTTTTGAGGCTCTTCTCCGCCTTTTCCAGTCTCCCCTTGTGATTGTTCGCCCTCTGTTGTAGCTTCACCTTCTGCAACTTCTTCTCCTTCAGCAGCTTCAGCGCCTTCAGCCGCTTCTTCAGCTTTCTCTGCGCCTTCTTCAGTCTCAGCAGCGGCCGCTGCAGTCTCTGCAGCCTGCTCTTCCATCAACTGCTGCATCTCAGCTGTCACAGCCGGAGCTAGCTTAACCACGATATCTTCCTCAACAGCATCAATAGTTAGCTTACTTCTGTCATAATTTAGCTGGCCAACTGTAATAGCATCATCAATATTCTTTAAAGAGGTAATATCAACTTCAATATTTTCCACCAAATCAGTCGGCAAAGCTTCCATCTGCACCTCATTTAAGGTTTGCAACACGATTGTCTCCCCTAACTTGACTGATTCCGGCTGCTCCCCGACCAAAACCAACGGCACCGGCACCTTAACTTTCTGAGTCAGGTTAACCTGATAAAAATCAATGTGGACAGGCTCATCTGAAACCGGGTCATATTGCACTCCCCGCACCATCACCGGTCTCACCTTTTCAGTATCGACTGCGTCAGCAGCAAGCTTGCTTATCTTAAGATCAATTAAACCTGTCTCCCCCGCCTCTTTAAAGATTTTCAGGAAAGTCTTACCGTCAACTGATACATGTTCTGTTTCCAAGCCCTTACCAAAAACATGGCCCGGCAGCTTGCCGTCTTTTCTTAAATTCTTAACTTTTTTGCCTAAGAGTATTCTCTCCTCGGCATTTAAACTTAATCTGTCCATATTTTAGTGAAGGTAATTTAACACATTTGGGCTTCCTGTTCAAGCCTCAGGCAAAATCATGGGGTCTCCAATTGGCTAGGATCAATCTTTATTTTTAAGTTTAGTGAATCTACCGTACATTCATTACCGGTACAAGCTACTCTTTTTTCCTGACCGTTTTGATCCTGCTCCGTAATTTCAAAAGCATTGTAAATTTGCTGGGAGGCTTTTGGTTTAAATATTTGCCTTTGTTGCACTAAATAAACAGCCAGTACCAAACCTAAAAGAAGGATAACAAGAATGATTAATGATTTTTTATCTAAAAGAATATCCTTAATATTCATTATCTTTAGTTTATCATCTTAATTACTGAATTTCACTGCTGTCAATTCTGACACTGCCCTTGATCTCCCAAATCTTCTTGCTCATACCTTAAGGTATTCCCCTGACAATCCTTAACCCTGGTAATCAGATATGTATGGGCCGGATCTTTATCTTCCAAGCCTACTGTCCCCCCGCATTGGGGATACTGGTCGCTTCTATCTTCAGGGCACTGCTCTAATGCAGGTTCTGTAGACTGCTCAGGGATAGGACACCAGGAAGCGCAACCCTCATCATATTGAGATTCAACAATCGGAGTGTAATTACCACAGCTATCTTGAGATATTCTCCTTGAGGTATTGCAGGCAGTACATTCATTATATTGTCTAATTTCTGTACACCCAGGGGCTACCGAAGATTGCGGCTGATATTTAAAAGTATAGGCTAAGGGCCTGGAACTACCATCAGAGTAATAAACCACCACCGGAATAGAGAAAACCTGAGGTTGACCAGCCACACCCGGAAGGTCTAACCTAAAACCGGAATAAAGTTCAGTCGGATCAATTTCCTGTTCATTAACAGTTACTCTGACTATTTTTTTACTGACTTCAGGTGAGGGAGAACTGGAACACCATGATTCACAAGCTGGATCTGTACCCGGATTAACCTCGGTATTATCAAACCGACCGCAGCTGTCCTGAAGGACTCTACGAGACTGATTACAAGCAAAACATTCATTATACTTAAAGGTGAAATCTCCACAGCCAGGAGCAGATGAAACAAATGGCTCTGCAGTAGGTTGAGGTACACCGCTGGATGGCTGAACCAAGCTAGCAGATACTAGAGGCGTGGCCTGAGCATCACTCTGAGGCTGATAATTTATCAGTAACGCAGAATAAACCACCTCCCCATCTGAATATTCAATTACAAAGGGAAGACTAAACCTTTGTGCTTGTCCCGCATTTCCCGGCAAACGGGTGATGATTTCTTGAGGGTTATTTATATCTATCTCCTGGTCTTGCCCGTTGACAGTAACGGTCAGCCTGACAACTTTTTTAACCATCTTAGCTTGAATATTAATACCGGCTACTGTAACCATTTCGCCATCTCTCATCTCCAGCGGTTCATAATCTTTATACTCTTCACCGGTAATAACCCTCACAAAAACCCGTCTTGTAGGAGAGGGAACTAAGGTACTGAGTTTCCATGTTATGGTTTGCCCGCTGGGGTTGTTAATAGCGACAGTTGGGCTACCTGCATCTGTCGGTGCATTATCGCTCCTAAAATCAACATAGTTGGAGATTAAAACCTGAGTTGATTCGGATACAGAAGTCGGAGTAGGTTCACTTGAACTGAAAGGTGTAGCCAGCGGAGTTACGATTGGAGTAGATGTCGGCGTCGGTTCAGCGCTTGAGGATGGAATAGGAGTGGGTTTTGTACTAGCACTGGTAGGACAACTAACAAGTGGTCCACAAGAATAAGCACAACCTGCGGTTGGATTTAAACAAGTATCATTTATCCAAGTACAAGTACTTGTATCGCTGGTATAACCACTGTAACACTTATCACCTTGGCTATAAACACAGTTATCCGCAGCAGCAGGGCAAATGGATGCTGGAGTGTTAGTGGGACTTGGTTCCACTGTGCCAGAAGGTACCGGCATTATACTTCCTGATGGAATTGGACTAGGTGTAGACTGACTATCAGCTGCTGCGGGACATGAGGGATCAAAAAACTGCACATTGCCTATCTTTTCGCCCGCCTGGATATCCTGAGCATTTAAAGTATAAGTCTCTATTATATGACCAACTCCTGATACTGATCTACCATCCAATTGATACTGAGTTCCCACCACAGGATTATTAATACCTAAGCTTATTTCTCCTTTGCCGGTTAGCTTATCTGTAAAGGTGGAAGTACCGATAAGTTTATTCGGATCCGGCCCCCCAAACAGGTTGAATTCTGCGGCAAGCGGTTTTTTCTCTGCTCCGCAAGCGGCTAATAGAGTTACTGTCAGAATTAAAGCAGGCTTATTAAAATCTTTGCCTTGAATGATAAAATCTTTGTCTGCTTGGAATAATGCCCCATCCGCCGTGGTAACTTGCATAGTCCACCGGCTTTGCGCCGCGGGCGATACGGCATTATCCTTTATGAAAATTCCAATCCCGATACCATTCCAATTCTTAACTTCATAACTGTCCGGTGGCAAGGTGGTGGTTTTGTCTACAGTGGATATAAACTCAATTTTCCCGGGCTTTTCCCCGAAAAGTTTATCGCCATTGAAAAGATTATATACTGTTCCGGCCTGGACAATTTGTTCCGAACCCAAACGAAAAACGGTAGGTGCTTTCACTCCGGAATCAACAGTAGGCTCAGGAGCCGGATCGTTCTCCGAATTAATAAAAGGGCTTTTGTAAAGTTTTGTAATTTCCGGATTTGCGAAGGTATTATTGAATCTAATATTGGGAAACTCTGTAAAGGGTGTTCCATACCCCATCACACTTGTCCATTCTTGAGCTGGCGGAAGTGGTTGTGGAGTTCCATCAATACATTCTCCAGTACTTACTTCTGTACAGGGATGGCCCTTGCCATAACCGCTATAGTTCAATCCAAAAGCATGCCCTAGTTCATGAGCTAGAGCATACTTACTCCATTGCTTCGCATCAAAACCCAGATCGCCACGAGCATTAAATAAATCCACATAAGGCATTACCACTAAACTTGTATCAAGCCGTCCCACAGAGTTTGCGAAGGCATAAGCCTTTCCCGAAGTATTCGAACCTATAATCCAAATCGCCTGTATTTTATTAAGTTGGTAAGGTATCAATTGCTTCCCAGTAGAATCTAAAATATTAAGATAATCGAACACCTTTTCTATCTCTCCGCTAGTATTAAAGACTTCTTTATCACTGTAAACAACTTCTACTGTGTTAGCAAAATTAAAACTCTTACCATTCAGTCTGGTGGCAAAAAATTGCTGAGCACTTCCTAAATTACTTACAATAACTTGCTTGTAACTCTGTATGCCCTCGGCACTCTCCCTGTCTTTCCAATCCTTTGGTATTAGAATAATAGGCTGTACTATATACACATCAGTTGCATAAGAAGGAATCGATATTATCAGAGGAGATATCATCAACAGAAAAAATAGAAATAACTTGCTTGCAATTTTCATCTTCGAATATTTTGTTATACCATCCTCCCAGTCCAAATTAACTTATCGCCTTTATTTTCCGGAATATACACCTTAATTACAGAATTGGGCCGATATATGACAACCACCTCAAAATTAAAAGTCCCTTGGGAAGTTTGTATAATCTTTTTAAGAGTAACCCCCCAACTGCTTTGTAGTAGCTCTCTTTCCTTTGATATCACCTCAATTTTATAAACAAATGCAGCGTTGGAAACATCCTTAGGTTGACTGGGATACAAAGGAACTAAATCCGCCTTAATTCTTCCTGTGTCACGTTGAATAACTGAACCGCTTTTTGGATCGTATTCTAAATTGGCAAAAAAGAAGTCTTGCTCAGCTGGATCCGCAATTTGGTTAATCTTGCCCTCCCGAATTACTTTCGGAGTAGTTGAGAGTTTTAGGTTTAAAGGAAAAAACTTCTGTTTAATCTGATCTCTAAAGAACAAGGTGACCAAAGGGATTGAAATTGAAAAAAGCAAAAATAAAAAAATAATTGATAAAAACTTTTTATCCTTAAGAGGAGAGAATCCTAGACCCATACATCCAGTTTAGGAACTACCGGAAACAATGTCAACTTAGCTTAAGCAAAACCTAAGACTGCCACCCCACCCAACAGTATGATTGCCCCTATTAAAACCTGTAGCCTGGCTTTTGTGTTTACCACTTCTTTAAAATAAAACAGCCCCCAAAGTACCGCTACCAAAACAGCTAACTGAGTAACCGGTAAGCCCCTGGCCAGACCAATTGCGGCAATAGCAAAAACCGCCAGTAAATTACCAATCGCCCAAATTACCCCGCTTAACAGGCTTGCCAAAACTGCCTTGTTTTGAAATTTAATCCTATTTATGAAACTGATTACCATGGCGGTGGCAAATATTCCCACAGTCATGGAGAAAAAATAATCTTTGGGGTTAACCTGTCCAATTTTTACCGGTACAAACTGGCTGCCCCAGATTAAACCGGCCAGCATCGCTGTCAAGAATCCCCTTTTAATATTTTGGCTCTCTGTTTTACTAGATGAGGCCACTATCACCACTCCCAAAATAATAAAAACAATTGCCAAAAATCCCAAGGACAAACCCTTTGACATTTCTCCAAAAACTAAAGCTCCCCAGGAGAAAGAAACCAAAATCACCAAGGATGACATGATCGGCACTGCCCGGGCAATTCCCAAATTTGCAACTGCTATAAGAGACAGCGCATTCGGTATTGCCCACAATACTCCAGACAAGAGTCCCCAGATATTGGGCGCTAGCGCAAATTTAAAAAGTAAAGAAATAACAAAACCTGACACTAAGATCCCCAAAGCCATCACCGCTTGGAATAAAACCAGATTCTGAGAGCGGGATTTTTTAAAAGGAACAAGATAAGAACCCCAACAAAGCGCCGCAGCAACTGCTGCCAAAATCCCTAAATTGTTCATTTCCTAAATTCTACCTCAAAACTCCTATCCATAGATAGGTCTGTAGAAATCTTTCTCTCCTGTGGCCCAACTTGCCCAGTCTGATCTGAGGCTATCTTGAAGCTAAGAGGATAACTTAAGGTCCACTGGAAGGGATCTTTACCTGTACCGGCTTGCTTAACTACATCCAGCTTATAAGCAGCCTTGTTATCTTTAAAATCCAATTTGACCGGCACCGAATAATCCAGCACCAAAGTTTTTTGTTCTTTTGGGGCCAGTTCCAAAACAAAAGAATAACCGGACCGGCCGAAATCCACAAAACTGCTGACCGCTCTTGTAATATCAGCTTCCCCCCATAAAACCCGGCTGAGTTGACTGCCAAACGGCAAATAAAGGCGCATTCTGTTTTTATACTTGCCCCCGGGAAAGGTATCAGACGGGCTTCTGTTAGTATAATTTATGCGGAGGCGATGCTTAATCTCTCCGTATTTCCCCACCACTGTTTCCAAATTGTAGCTTCTATCAAGGTAGTAATTTACTTTATTTGCCCCCAAATTTGCCTCAACTATACTTAAAAAATCTTGATTCTTATTTTGATCTGTTTGGCGAGGCATAATATGAGTCCAGTTTTGAGAAACCAAAAACGAGAAAAGTTTAGGATCATTTAAGTAAATGCTGATGTGTTTTTCGTCTAAAGATTTACCCAAGGCTGTTAAAATCGCCGGCCAATTATTTTGCGGCAGGAAGAAGATTTTTTCAAACACTTGTGAAGTTAACGCTGTCAAAAAGCTTTTTTTGGCCTGAGTACCCGGGAAAAAGCTAAGTTCTGCGTGAGTCACAGCTCTCTCAAACAGATTTTCCGAAGTAATCTTTTCTTTATAATCAGGGAGATCCAGCGGGCCGATACTTTCAAGTAAACTTTCCATGGCAGAAACATCTAAAGCCACCACCCCTTCTACTCGCTCTCCTGTTTCTTTGGTATAAAACCACTGCGCTTGCCGGGCAGCAGTCGGGAAATCAGGCTCCCAGTTACTATCCCGTAAAAAGAAATCCTTTTGGCCCAAATCTTCTTTTATCTCCTTCGGCGGCTCAACATGAATCGGCAGTTGTCCATCAATGGCATAAATATCATTAACATCCAATTTTTTCATCTTCCCTCCTTCAAAAGAGACCTTGGCAAAAGAACCAATAAACCCTCCTGTGGGACGAAGTTCCATATTATTCTGAAGCAACACCAAATAACTCTTACTACCTTCCATAGCCACCAGCTGCGGCAGCAGAACACTCATTGCCTGAGCTTTGCTGATTAATTTGCTATAGATAGATAATTTCTCAGAAAGACGATCAACTGTTTGCAATAAAACCTTTGGCAACCCCCTCTTAAAGCTTTCACTCTTTAATATGGCTTCAGCTTTAGACAGATCCTCCTTAGCCGAATTTAACTCAACTTGGGCGCTGCTAAAGTAACTAGCAGGTGACTGCGTCATCTCTCCGGTGACTGCTTTGATACCTTTGAGTAATGCCTGAATACCCAAAGTGGTATTTCTGGCAGAGCTGCCGTAAAGTACGGATAAATTAACCAGGCTATCCCCTGTTTCAAATTGATCCTTAAAAAGATGCATTTTCCTGATTGGTTCCAAACTCTCATAGATAGCTTGAGCCTCAGTGAAACTCATATTTGCCTGATTAATACTCTTTAGGCTTTCTTCCAGCTTCCCTTTCTCTAAATTCGCTAGTCCCTCATTTAAGTTGTACTGAAAAGCAAAAATCCCCCATCCTAAGATTATGGCCGGCCAGATCAGCGCATAAGTAATTAAAATTAAACACAACATTAAGGATATCTTTGATAAAGATATTGGAAATTTTGGTAGTTCTTTTCCCCTTTTTGCCAGCTTTTTACTCTTTAACTGCCTCCCATCTTGTTTAAATGCTTCTAGAACCTCTTTTTTATCTTGATGCCAACTCTCTTCCTTTCTTCCAGCATCCAACTTCTCGCCTCCATCTTCCAACTCAGGCACCTCTATCTCATTATCCTTAAAAAACTTCAGGGTTTTCCGCAAATTAGTTACTAATTTCTGGCTGGGGTACCAATTTAGCGTCTTCTCGGTCTTTTCAAGGTTTGGGGTCGGCCAAGGAGGTAGCTCCGAGGGGGTAAAATCTTTTTGTTCATACCAAACAGGATCCAGCAAAACCTGCTTTATTTCTGACACTTTTAAGGGAGTTGGTGAAACCCCGTCAAAAATCTTTTGAGCGGTGCTACCGGCAAAGATAGTCCTGATACACAAATCTACCGCATCAGCAATATAAAGAGCTCTTGAGGAAAATTCCAAAGAAACATCCTTTTGGAGTTCCCCTTTTAGCGCCTGGGCAATTAACCGTATCAACGGATCCTTAAGTTTAAAATCCATCCTCGGTCCGTAAACAGGCCCTAGTCTCAGCACCCGGGCGTTTAAATCATTATCACCGGCAAACTTTGCCACTTTTCCTTCTGCCTGCTTAAACGAGCTAAGATCTCCTCCTCCATTATCCTTTTCGTAGAGGTTGATAGAAGAAATCAGCAGTAATCTGCACTTGTGCTTCTTAAATAGTTCCAGTGCTTTTCCTAGATGCCATTTCCCCGGTGAAGTTATAAACAGATAATCCAATCTTGGCAGATCCAAATCCAACTCATCCGGGGATTCAATTAACAAATGAAAGTTTTTATTTCCCGTTGCCTCCTGTAAGTTTTGTTTTTTCCCATATTCCAAATCATCAATCCCGATTACCTGTATTCCCTTATCAAGTAGCTGATCCACTAAATGTGAGCCTAAAAACCCCGCAGCTCCCACAACTAAAGCTACCGGACTATTTCGCGAAAGCGAAATACTAGTTTTTTTATTGATAGAGTTGTCTATTTCGCCCACGCGTAAATCGTAGCACGCAAAAAATAAATTGCAAGGGTGATCAAAGGTGACATTCTATGTCATTTCGAGTTTCGGTAATCCAAAGCAAGGTTAGCTAACCGATCTGCTTCGCTGTTATGAGATCTTGGGATGTGTGTATGGACTACCCCTCCTAGTTCAATTGCCAAAATTTTAATTTGTTCAAAAATTTGTTTAAGATGCGGACTTTTCATTTTATACCTTCCGGATAACTGCTCCACTACTAACTTAGAATCTGCATAAAGTTCAATGGACAATGGATTACTTTTGGCAAATTTCCCTTTTATATATCTTAAGGCTTCTAAAACTGCCGTATATTCTGCCACATTATTAGTGGTAATACCAATATATTTACCTTCTTCATAGAGCAGCTTACCTTGGTCATCAGAAATAGTAAAACCGTAACTGGCATGGCCGGGATTTCCCCTTGAGGCTCCGTCTGTGTAAATAATCAGCTTCATAGTTGATCCTTTTTTCGCTCGATGATTAATACTACTATCTGCATCCCTAAAATGAAATATTCGGAAACTACCGTTATCCAAGAGGCAGCAATAAAAGAATAGCTTGGTATGAAAATAAAATTAAGAATCAAATTTAAAATCAGTCCCGATATGTAAAGGAGTAACATACTTTTATACCTCCCCGTGGCAATTAGAATCCACATAAGAAGGGCGGAAACAAAATAAGCCGGAAACCCTAAGGAAAGAATTTGTAAAGATGATATTGACCCGGTAAATCCACCGCCTGTTAAAATTTCTACAACAACAGGCGCAAAAAAGAAAGTTATCGCAGTCGCCAATAAAGATACGGCCAAAAGGCCCAACAACATCCACTTTATTCCATGAAAAGTTTTTAACATCAGCGGATAATAAGCATTCATAATAAAAGTCGGTAGTACTAAGGCGGATTGAAAAACCGAATAAGCAACATTATAAATCCCCACGTCGGAAATCGGTTTAAAATAGGCGATCAAAAAAGAATCTGCCCGGAAATATAAAACATTCAAAGATAGTGTCGCCGCCATGGGCCAGGTTTGCTTAAATAAATTCAGCGAATACTGAAGGTTGAATATCGGAGTAATAACACGGAGAAATCTGCGTACCAATAAAAGTGCAGTAGCGGCAATTACCAGCCAACCAATTAAATGGGCGATCAGTAAAAAAGGAATCGGGGATTTGAAATTAGATATTAATACAAAAGCTGCCAAACTCACCAAAGTCCCAAAACTGGATGCCGAAACAGATAAATCGTAGCGCAGCTTACCTTGAAAAATCAAATTAGCAGTTACAAATACTGATGAGGCAATAATTGCCAGACTACCCAAAAAAACTGCCGTATTAAAATCCTTGGTAGCAAACGGCCAAAAGGGGAGCAGTCCAACCGCCAAAATTACCAACATCCCGGACCACAGAAGCCTTGTTCCCAACAACTCGTTCCATTCAGTTTTGATCTTTGATCCTTGATCTTTGATCTTGCGTAGTACATGCGCATTAAATCCAAAATCCGCCAAAATATAGAAAATTGAAAGGTAAGTCAGTGCCAGCGTAAAAACTCCGGTCCCGCCGGTGCCGTAATTCCTGGCCACCAAACCTAGAATCATAAAAGTGGAAAGGGAGGTTACAACCTTACCTAAAACCTGCCAAAAAGTCTGCTGAAAAATCTTAAGTGTTTGACTCACCAAAATATTTTAACATGGAAAAAGAAAGTCCCCATACCAAAAATAGTAAACGATAACCTTGGGATAAAGTTAAAAAGTAGTGGTCAAACAGACCGAGGAAAAGGATAATAATCCAGGGCAGTAAAGTAGGGTATAGGATGTAGGATTTGGGGTGTAGTCGAGAAAGCCATAAAATAGGCAATCCTATGAGACCTATCAGTCCAATTAGACCTACCAACCCTGTTTCAGATAAAGCTAACAAGAAAATATTATGGACCGGCTGCAAAAATCTGCTGGGGCCAATGGTTAAGTCAGTTGATACAGTAGGGATAAAATTATTTAGGCCTATTCCCAAAACAGGATGATGCAAAAATATCTGCCAGGCACTTCCTATTTGCTCCTCACGTCTAAGCAAAGTCAAATTATCAAAATTTAGTAGACTTGAAAATCTGGTAAAAAGAATGGGGGATAACAACAAAATTAAAACCGTCATTAAAATCCGCCATTTTCTTTTAAGTAAAACTAAAGCTGCGCCAACTCCTGCCAGGATAGCTACTCTGGACATGGTAGCAAACACAGTCATACTCCCCAGAATTAACGCCAGGTTAATCAACTGCTTCTTTTCCCTTGCTACCTGATACATAATACACGTCCCAACCAAAACAAAGCCTGCTAGCACGTTGGGGTGAGGAAACGTTGCATAAGGCCGGAGGAATTGCCATCCATAAAGATCAAACTTGGCAATCCCAGGGGTGGAAATGCTAAAAGTTCTTTCCCCTAAAATCCAAAAACCTAAAGTTTCCCCCTTTATAAACTGCAATATGGCTAAAGTTGTCTCCCCTAATAGTGCCAAAGCAAGCGGCAAATAAATTTTCTTAAGATCTTTAAAATTCTGTGAGGCAATGAAAACCCCAAAAAGTCCGGAAATCGTATACTGCTCCAATCTAGCAAGCCCAGCTCCCATATTCTCAGCTGCCAGCAAAGATAATCCTTGAGATAGTAAAAAAAATAAAAATAAATTTAAGGCTAATTTATTAACCGCCGGCTTTTGCAAAAACCAAACCAGAAGCAATCCTGCTACCAACAGGTCCCAAAAATATAAGGTGGGGGATAAATAGTCAATTTTTAGGGAATATATAAAAGAAAAATCCGGCCAAAAATGCTTACCGAGTTGGGTCGGAAGGAAAAGTACAACTAAAAATAAGAGTGCCCTCTCTAAGCGAATTAGCATTACTTGTTAAAAGCAGCGAAGTCACAAGTGAACAAAAAATGTTGAGGATTTCGTGCAATCATTCTTAATAATTCGAGGTTTCTGGCAGACACAAAATACTCACAAGTGAGCAAGTCCCAACCGTGCGAGCGATTTTTTGTACTGTGACGAGCTAGCTTTTCTGCACCGGCTTAATCACAATATGCCTATCTCTTCCCTCTCCCACACTCTCAGACTCCAATCCCTTCATCTCGGAAATAGTCATATGAACCACCCGTCGCTGCCACGAAGACTGCGGCTCAAGCTCCAAAGGTTTCCCGGACTCTAAAACCTGTTCACCCCAACTCTGTGCACTTTTAATGAGCTCCTCTTCTTTCTGTTTTCTCCAACCCTCTACATCTATAACCACTCTTTTAAACCCCGTCTCTCCTACTTTTCTGGCTACCATTTGGTTAACTAAAAGTTGCAGGGCATCCAGTGACTCCCCCCTTGCTCCAATTAGTCTGCCGGCATCTTTAGTTTCAATAGACACCAGGAAACTTTCTTCTGTTTCCTCCATGTCGTAACTTCCTTCTAGAAGAAGCATTCCCAGTAAATTGTCTAATACTTCACCAAGTTGATTTTCCATATAGTTAGTGACTAGTCGCTAAGACTTGCTCCTTGCAAGTCGCAAGGTCTTGCGAACTTGTGAGCAAGTTCTTAGAATCTAAAGTCTTGATTTATTTCACTTGACTCTTGACTCTAGTCACTAGACTCTCCAATCCTCCCCAACCTGACACCCGATGCTGCTGAACTATTCCCAGTATTGTATACGTATTCCAATAAATTGCAAGCCCGATGGGAAAAGTAAAGGCAAAATAACCAATCATGATCGGCATTAAATACACCATCTGAGATTGAACCGCGCCCATGCTTTCTTCAATTCCCTCTTTCTCCTTTGCTTCCTTGGGAGAGTCAGTTGGGTAGTGCTTAACCGGTTTCGGCAAAGTCATCTTCGATTGAATAAAAGTTAACACTGCTGTCAGAAGGGGGATTAACAGTAAACCAACTCCCAAACTGGCAAACTCAGAGGGTTTAGCGCCTAAATTAAGTCCGAAAAAATTCGGATCCAGGGTAGAAGGAAGCTTAAGTTGCGGAAAATATAACAAAGAATTTATTTTATCAATATGACCGCCTGCCCCGGGTAAAATATTAATAATTGATTGATATAAAGCTATAAATACCGGGATCTGAATTAAAGCCGGCAAACAACCGCCGGCCGGATTGACACCGTGCTCCTTATAAAGTGCCATCTGAGCGCTGGCAAAAGCTTGCTTATCTCCTTTGTGCTTCTGCTTTAGCGCATCCAGGTGCGGCTTTAAATCAGCCATCTTTTTAGTAGCCTTAATCTGAGAAGCCATAAATGGCCAAACCAAAATCCTGATTAAAACAGTCAGAGCCAGTATGGAAAAACCCAGCGCCCCCGGGATATGCAAACTGGAAAGTCCCTGGAAAATTAATACCAGCAGGTTAATAACCGGACCAAAAAATATTAAGTTAAAAAGATCAATAATAGCACCCATTATCTGCAGCTCCAAATTCTTTTGATTCCCAACCAACCTCCCCTGAATACCCCGAATTCCCCGATTTTCTGCTTGGTATATTCAGAACAGCTGACTTCATACTTGCATGCTCCACCCGGGGCAAAAATAGCTAAAACTCCTCTGTCAAAGGATAAATAATTTTGATAAAACTCGATTATATTAACTAATAATCTTCTCATTTCTTAAAACTGCCTCCACATCCAAAAGCAGATCACCTGATTTTACATTAAGTACCCCGGCTTTGGGAAGAGCTAATATATTGATCCGCTGCGGAAGACTAGCGTAAAGCGCTTCAAAAACAGCCGAGGTCAATCTTCTGGCTCTGTTTCGCTCCACAGCTTTCTTAAAAGATTTTCCGGAAATAGCTATACCTATCCTCGGTAACTGATTATCGCCCAGTTTAACAAAAATCTTTAAATACTTTGTCTCTAGTCTTTTTCCAGCAGCCGCCCACTTGAAATCTTTTTTTAAACTTAAACGTTGAGACTTAGGGAGCATTAGACTGTAAGACGAGCTCTACCGGTTGCCCTTCTTCTTTTTAAAACTTTTCGGCCACCGGCAGTGGCTTTCCTGGCCATAAAGCCATGCTTTTTAGCTCTTTTTAATTTTTTTGGTTGATATGTCCTCTTTGGCATTTGTTTATATTAGCAGAAAATTTCAGCCTTGTATAGCTATCTTCTAAATCTGCAATTGATCTACTTATTTATAGTTTCTCTATATTGTCAAGGTTGACAATCTGAACTAAATTGTGGATAACTGATTTTGACTTTGTGGATAAGTCAAAATCATAATTCTATTACTTGCCCCAATCTATGGATAACCTACGCCTTTGGCATAAATTTTTATCAACCATTAAACCCCAGGTTGGAAATGACAACTTTAAGGCATACTTTTTAAAAACCCTGTTAAAATCCTCCAATAACGATCTGATCGTCTTAAGCGCTCCCTCAGCATTCATAAAAGAGAATCTGGATCAAAAATTCAAGACCATTATCAAGCAAGCCTTTGCTAGTCTTTTAGGCAAAAAGGTGGAGGTTGAATTTATTGTCAAAGAGACCGAAAGGATGACAGAGGAAGTGGAGGAAGATTTTTTCCAGCCTATCCAGACCACACCCAGCGCTTTAAACCCCAAATATACCCTGGAAAACTTTGTGGTTGGACCCTCTAATAATGTAGCTTATGCTGCGGCCCAGGCAGTAGTGCAGAATCCGGGAACAAGTTATAATCCGCTATTTTTATACGGGGGGACCGGGGTAGGAAAAACTCACTTAATGCTGGGTATCGGTAACGCCCTGTTAGCAAAAAAGGGGCATCTTAAAGTTATCTACTGCTCTTCGGAGAAATTCATGAATGATTATGTCACCGCCATCCAGGAACATAAAATGGGGGATCTGAGAAAAAGATACCGTATGGCTGATATACTACTGATTGACGATATCCAATTTTTCTCCGGTAGGGAAGGAACGCAGGAAGAGTTTTTCCACACTTTTAATGAGTTGCAATCCAAAAACTCGCAAATGATCCTAACTTCAGACCGACCTCCGCAAGAAATTGCCAAACTGGAGGATCGACTTAAAAGTCGTTTTACCGGAGGACTGATGATAGACATCCAATCACCTGACTTTGACACTCGGGTGGCAATTTTACGGGCTAAGTGTGCTGAACAAGGAAATATGCTACCTGAAGACGCTCTTAAATTAATAGCTTCTTCCCTAGATTCCAATATCAGAGAACTGGAGGGTAAGCTAATCCAAATCTTACAATCCTTAAAAGCCCAAGCAAGTTTTATCTGTAATCTGCAGCTTCTTCGACGTTAGCTTAAAGGATTTAACCGGACCAAAAAGGCAAAAAGAGCTGGTGCTGCCGCGCCACATTGCGATGTATATACTCTCAGAAGAACTAAGGCTAACGGTAGAAAAAATCGGACAAGTACTGGGGGGCAGAGATCACACCACAGTCATGCACGGTAGGGATAAAATGAAACAACTGATTAATAAGGACCGGGAAGTACAACGGATGTTTATCGAAGTAAAACAGAAAATAATGAGTTAGACTTTATCCACCAGATAAAGTTATTTATCCACAATTTATCCACCATTTTTAAACAAGCATTTAACACGAAAATTTACCAAAAAGTGAACCGGAAATCTTTAGTTACCAACAAATCCACAGACTATATTATTACTACTATTGTTTAATAAATTGTGTAGTATAATCGAACATACTTGTGGACAAGTATAACTTACTTTTTATTGGAATAATTATTCTTCTTTTAATAATCACTTATTTAATTGGCAGGTTACATGGAAGAAAACCAACTGATATTCCGACTGATTTAATTGATCTTTATAAAGGGGTACAGGATTTACCTGCAAAAGTATTACAAGCTATACAAGGATCAATCAATCCACAAAAGGGTAAAATGGCAGAACTGCTGACTTATGCCGAACTTCGCTATGATTATGACCGGATTATTCCACTTGGCTGGCCGATTGATTTTATCGGAATCAAAAATAATGAGCGGATTGACTTTATTGAAGTAAAATCCGGAGTAGCTCACCTCTTGACAGATGAAGAAAAACACATTAAAAACCTTATTGCGGCAGGACGGGTTAATTTTAGATTGATTAAGGTGAGCGAAGATGAGGTCCAAAGGTTTGTATCTGCCAGAAAGGAATCGGACTGAGTGAAGAGAAATTATAATCTCTTATTAATTTCTCTAAACGAAGGAGATCGCTTGCAAAAATTGCGGATAAGCAATTTTTGACAAGGGAAAAGCTATGAAGTTTACAGTTTTACAGCAAGATTTACTGCCGCCGCTTCAGGCAGTAGCCAGATCTGTTGGCATTAGGTCGACTTTGCCGGTTTTAGACAATGTATTATTATCTCTTGAAGATAAGAAATTAAAAATCGCTGCCACTAATTTAGAGATCGGAGTGGTTAAGTATGTCAATGTAGAGATAGAGGCGCCTGGTGAAATTACTGTTCCTGCCAAAACTTTAGTTGAGCTGATTTCCGGTTTAGGGCAAAACAAAGTGAGTTTGACTGCAGAAAGCGAGGTTTTAACTGTGCAGTCAGGTAAATTTAAGGCCAGTGTTAACGGTATAGCTGCAGCCGAGTTTCCGGCTATTCCTATGTCCGAAGATAAAGGAATAAGTTTTCCTAAAGAAGCTTTTTTAACTTCCTCACAAATCCTTTTTGCCTCAGCCTCTGATGAAGGCAGGCCGGTTTTAACCGGAATCCTGACTGAGGTTTCCAACGGCAAGTTAGATTTTGTGGCTACTGATGGATTTAGACTGGCCCACCGGCAGGTAGATTTACCAAAAGACACGGCACAGTTTAAAAGTTTAATCCCCAGAAGGACTTTTGAAGAGCTGCATCGGCTGATTTCGGAGGAAGAAATTGAAGAAGTGAGTATTGCCACCAGTGAAAACCAAAACCAAGTGGTATTTAATCTGGGGAGCACTCTGATTTCGTCCAGGCTAATTGAGGGACAATTTCCGGCCTGGGGAAAGATTATACCGGAGAAAATTGTGGCGCGGGCCTTAGTGGAAAAAGATGAACTGTTAAAGGGAGTTAAACTAGCAGCTATTTTTGCCAAAAATGAGGCTAATGTGGTAGTTTTAACCACCAAAAAGGGATTGTTGAAGCTGGAATCTCATGCTAAAGAGTTAGGCAGTCAGGAAAACGAGGTTGAAGGAGAAATAGATGGAGAAGAACTTAAAATTGCTTTTAATACCAAATTTTTACTGGATGCACTATCAAATGCTCCTTCTTCGCAGATAATGATGGAGTTTTCCGGAGCCTTATCTGCTGCTTTGATAAAACCAGTCGGGGTGGTGGGTTTAGAGTATATTGTAATGCCAGTGAGACTTAGTTAAACTCCGCGATAAGTAATTGTTTTAAAATGGTAGATCTTTTCTTCTCCCCATCTGCCTACTCCATCAAATTTTGTTTCAGTCCCTATAAATAATGTATAAGTAGTACCCAGCTGATATGGTTTTTCCGGTATGATCCTGGCTGTTTTTCTGTCTCCGGATAACTCTATTTTATAATTTATTTTTGGTTCAATTCTCACTTTAAATTCTCCTTCATTCTCCAGCGATCTGTTAAAGGTGATCTCTACCACCTCTGTAGCAGAGACAATAGTTTCGTCTAGTGGGTTAGGTTTAGTGGAGATGATGGTGGGTTTATCTGATGAAGATATTGTTGCAGATGGGGTTGGAGATGCTGGAGGCGCCGTAGCAGGCGTCCAGCTTTTCCAAAGAAAAGCTCCTCCGGCCAGAAGTATAACTATAAAAATAACTGCTATTTTAAGGCTTTTCATATGCCTCCGTAGGCTTCAGTTTGAAAGGAGAATTCATAATCTTTATCTAAAAATTGTTTATCTTGGGACTCAGTAGATGTTAACACTTTAATAGTATAACGTGTGTTAAAATCCCACGCATTAACTGGTTTAATCGTTAGTTCAGTCAAGTCGGGATTAAACAAAGCTACAATTTCTTCTTTGGGAGTAACTTTAAGACTTAAAGTCTCGTTGTCTACTGGTTGATCAAAGGCCAGTTTTATAGTTCCATTTACTTCAACTGGTTGGTTGGTAATATTGCTGGTAACTATTTTAAATTTTGCAGGCGGGGAAAACTGGGTGACCGGCGGCGGGCTACTGTTTTCGTTTGAGCTTGGATTGGGTTTTTCTGAGAATTTTAAAACCTGAACGAGCATGATTAATATTACTATGCCCAGTAAAGCAAAAACTAAATATGTTGTCTTAGATTGTTTCATAATTTATATTTTAATCATTGTCCGCACATTCTGATTTCTTGGATAGGTTCAATCAATCTACCATCGACAGTTAGGCCGATATGTAAATGGTTGATAGGCGACTTAGTGAAATATGTTCCGACCTGTTCTCCGGAACTTAGTTTCTCTTTAGTATTAATTAGATAATTAAGATCACTGAGACCAGGGATTAATTTACTCTTTGTTTGATCTAAAGATTTAATGATTGTAAGGGGAATTTCATTATTAAGATGAGTCAGACTTAAGATCAGCTTCTTACCTTCATGTTCGGTTCTGTAGTCAATTCTATAGCCCCAACTTCCTCCTCCGATGGCAACTGGGTTGCCAATTTTTGTCCATTCCACGGATTTATTACCATTTATAAATGGTAATGTAACTTTATTGTTGGTATTTCCTCTCACATCAATTGCATAATAGAGCGCATCAGAGTATCTGGTTCCATTACAAATGTAGTAAGTTGGGTCGCAGACTGTTTCGTAGCTAAGACCTCCGTGTCCGCAGTTGTTCACAGGATTAGCTGCTGTGCCACAAGTCACTGTAGAATTTTCAACAGGACAGGTTACAGAGATACCGATCGGTCCGGGTGGCGCAGGGATAGTACCACCAGCCGGTTGGCAATTTTTAAAATCCTCCTCGGCTTCATTGCCATAGTTATGTCCCTCATATACACAAGATCCATAATAGCCGCAAACTGACTCATTAACTTCACCTGCCGTGGTAGGAGATTTGCCACCGTTTTTACTGATTAACACTCCGGCTCCCAAATAAATACTGGTTCTAACATCGCAAAAATCCTGCAAAGTCAGTGTAGCAGCAGTTTTTCCTATAAATTGGGCCCCTCTTTCTACTCCATCAGCGCTGTAGGCTTTAACGCTTTCAAAAGAAGGTATGCTGTTTGGCATTCCTTGAGTTGCAGCAGAAATGACATCATGAATTCTTTTAGGTGGCTCGATTTGCATTAGACCCAGCGCTCCGGTTGAGGACGCTCCAATGCCTTTGCCTATGAGTCCAAAATGGATACAGCCGGTGGCGGAAGTTATGTTGCTGTTGCCAAAAGCATCGTGGTTATCCCCAGCAGTACTGGTAAAGTTTTGAGATTCATGCATAGCTAGCGTAGCCAAAGCTGCTGCCGGAACGCCGGTTTTAGCTGCTACTTCTTGGAATAAAGAAGTTAAACGGGAACTGGGGATTAAGGATGATTTTCCAGCTCGGGTGAATTTACAGCTACTAAGGTTAGTAGCGGGGGTCGGTGAGGATAATGGTGCGGCTTGACCGGTGGGGGTGGTACCACTACTAACGCCGTTCAGCAGTAGACTCATGAAAATCATCCAGAAAAGTAGTAGCACTAAGGCCACTTTTCTGCCCGTTGAGAATTTAGATGATAATTTAGATAATTTGGGTTTTCCTCTAAAGTTTGGTCTTCTGGGATTGGTAAGTCTATCAAGTCCATTCAAACCTTTGTTAAATGTCCGCCCCAGAGCAGGAGCCAGAGCCTCTAATCCATTTCTGCCAACCCCCAAGATTCCCCTGCCAATTCCGCCCAGCCCTTTTTTAATAGCCGGTCCGGCTGATCCAGCGATTTTGTTCTTTAGAGGGGATGCAAAAGAAGAAAGGCGGGATCTTAAAACAGAAAATCTCGAGGGAGGTTTTACCTGATGTTCTCTGATAATCCCACTTGTGTCTTGAGTATACAAGGTTTGTGGTCTTAGAGATTTTTGTTGTTGGGATGTTTCCGCTCTTGGGTTGGCGGAGATGGGTTCTTTAGAATATGTTGCCACAATGTTTCCGCTCTTGTCTGCGATATGGAATTCTGATGGCCCCTGAGAAACTGACCGGACAGAAGTAGGCGTGATGGAGCGCTCTCCTACAATCGTTCCCCCTTTATCTGCAACATAGAGCTTTGCTATTTCCGGCTCAGGAACTGGAGCTTTAGGCATACGAATGGGAATTTGTGGGGTGGAAATAGAAGGTGCAGAAGGCAGGCTTCCTACGGGGGTGCTAGTTGTTCCGATCGGTACTGCCTGACCAGTGGGTGTTGGTTGGCCGCTAACTTCCTCTATTGCCGCAGGCTCTTCCTCCAAGGCTTGCATTAGTTCTTGTGCTTCTTCCAGGCGAAAATGGGTAGCCACCAGACGTTCTGCGCTACGAGGATCTTTCCTAAGATATTTAAGTATCTCTTTATTGCTTTTGTCTTTAAATTCCTCTGGTAAGAATTTACGAAGTACATCAAAACAGGAATTTATAGGTGTCAGTTGCCCGCGTACTGAAATATTGTAAGGCAGGCCGTTCTTTCCAAACCCGCTTCGGCGAAGTATTAAAAGGAATGCTTTAAGTATTTCAAAGTCTGAGTACATAAGTTTAAGTTATCATTATCCAGCTTGCCTGGCTAGTATTTCTGCCGGGTTGGAAGTGATCAATTGATGTTCTTTGGGAGAGGCTACCACTCTCATTGCTACATGGGTATTGCCGGCAAAAAAGATGCCTTCCCCTACTCCTTCTGACATGAGTAACCTTTGTTCGCCTTCTGATAAATCAAAAACCTGGGCTAAAAGATCAATTGAGGCAGGAGCTTGTTTTAAAAGTATTTGAATGGAGGAGTTAGAAATAATCTCTTTGCCCCGCTCGCTGCCCAAGAAATCTTCCACATCCTGAGTAATAGTGGTTAGCCCCAAATAATATTTTCTGGCCCGCTTGGCCATATCCACTAAGAAATCTGCCGAATCGGGGCTTCGCATTAAATACCAGGCCTCATCGACAATCAACAGTCTTTTTTTCAGTTTCCCCCTGATTTTGGTCCAAATATAATCTAAAATCATATGAATGGCTAAGGGTCTTAGTTGATCCGGTAAATCGCGGACGGAAAAAACCGTAAACGAATTGGATAAATCAATATTGGACTGGGCAGAAAATATGCCGGAGAGCGAACCTTTGATAAATCTTTCCAGTCTGGCTGAAAGCTCCATAGCCGGCCCTTCCTCCATGCCAATTAAAACCTTGTATAAATCTTCCATCAGGGGCGGCTGTCGGTTTTGGGTTTTAGGGTCGTCTGTAATTCCCTTTAATTGATAGGTTTGTTTTAAGGCTCGGTCTAATACAGCAGTTTCCTGTGCATTTAAGTTGCCCAGCACAATTCTTAAAAAGCTGGTTAAAGATAGGATTTTTCGGCCTAACTCATTTTCCCCGGGACTGACTTCGCCGGACATATCAAAAGGATTAATTTTAACCGGAGAGGAAGCGGAAAAATTAATAAACTCACCACCGACAGCCTGGCATAGTGGTAAATATTCTTGTTCCGGGTCAATCACAATGATTTCCGTTCCAAACATTAAAGATCGCAGAGCCTCCAATTTAACCAAATAAGATTTTCCGGCACCGGATTTGGCAAACACCACCGAATTGGAGTTTTCCATGCTAAACCGGTCAAAAATAATCAAAGAGTCATTATGTTCATTAATACCATACATAATTCCCTCATTGGCAGTCAGCTCCGATGAGGCAAAAGGAAAGGTGGTGGCTAGCGAGGTAGTATCCATATTGTGGGTGAGGTTAAGAGAATCTTGCCCTTGGGGTAGGCAGGATTTAAAGCCATCCTCCATTTGCAAAGTAGTCTGCTTGGCAGTGATAGAAAGTGAGGCTAAGGTTGATTCTACCAGTTTTGAAGTATTGTGTAATTCCTCTAAAGATAAAGCCGGAACACTAATGTAGAGAGCAAATTGGAAAAAACGCTCTACGCCTCTGACCAGTTGATCCTGCAGCGCTTTGGCATCTTCCAGGGCTACCTCCACAGCCGGATCAATGGCCCGACCCCGTTCCAAATCGGTTTGTATGGTGGCCTCCATTTCAGCCACTTTGCGTTTGAGCTCATCCAAGACCCCTTGTGACTGAGAAGGATAAATAAACATGGAAATTAGTAATGAGTGATCAAAAGAAATTAATGGCTCAAGCCAGTTAGGTTCAACAAACCGGGGGTAGTTGGATACAAAGTAAGTTCTAAAGAAGCGGCCATCTACCCGCAAGTAGCTAAAATCAACCTCTGTTTCCGCAGGAGCCAGGACATCTTCCAGAATTAGCTGGGAAGAGGTATTTTGTCCTTGAGTTTTTGGTTGTTTATTAAATAGGCTTGGTAATTTCATTCCGTTAACTCCTCTACTATAAATGGATGGGTTTTTGACGACGGGGTTGCTATTGGCACATTTGTTGGTCGGAAAGACTCGGAAGGACTCGGAGTGTCGGATAAATCCGATTTTCCGGCTATCTGGGTTTCCGAGTTATTCTGAGTTTTCTGAATTACTTGGGGATTTTTCAGTCTAACAGCTAAATCTTGAGGCTTGACTTCTTGGCTGGCCGGTTTTTCTGTCATTTCCCCATTATAGATAGCATAGAAAACTTTAATTAACTCAGTTTTCTTTAGCTGAACCGCTCTAAGTCCCACCCGATTTAATTGCCTCATGATTTGATCTCTTCTTGGCAAAAGCACTGTTTTAATTTTTTGCTCTAATGTTTGTTTTGAGGCAGTTAACCCCAGTTCCAGGCTAAACAGGGGAATAACTATATAGAAGCTTTTATCTAATACTTCATTTTCTTTAACTACGCTTTGGATAAATTGTCTGTATTCGATAATCATCTCGGCAAGTAGCGGATTGGTTTGGGCTTTTTGGGCTTTATCTAAGATACCGAGGTATGAGCTAATATCGAGTCTTTCGGAAATAATCACAATTTGAATGGAAAACGATAGAGAATTTAGCATTTGGGCAAAACTACCAATAATGGCTACTTGCTCTCTGTCTGAAAGCAGCCCAAAATTAACTGCAGAAACTTGCAATATTAACGCCCCTCCTCCGTCTTTTAGCAGAAGAATATCATCTTGGATATCTGCAATAGATAAATGCTGTTGGGTTGTATACATATTCCTATCCTTTTGACGTTATCTGCAAAGGTGGTAAAACCTCCCCGGTTAACTCTATCTGTAACACATCAAAGCTAAAGTTATCTTTTTCTATCTCTAAGGTATAGGCTCCGTTAGCTAGCGGAGTCGAGCCGGTAAATTGGCCTAGTTTGTTAGTTTTCAGAGCTCTTACAGGTAAGCCGTCTTTATCATAGATAACAACTACGACTCCATCTAAGAAATTTCCCTGAGCATCTTTCACAATTCCGTTAATGATATTTGGGAATGTTGTGAGAGCCACTTGTGTCTGCTCCGGTTTAGGAGGAATGATCACTTTCACTTTTGTCCTTGGAGAAGGTGGTGTAGCTGTCGGAATTTGTGACTCTGGTTCTTGAATTGTTTTAATTTGTTGTTTTACCTGGGATGCTTGAGAAACCAGATTCTGTAGCTGGGTTAAGGTTTTGCTGACTTGTTGGCTGTAATCAATCGGGATGGGAGTCGGTTTTTGGGCTTGGTCTTTCATTTGAGACAGTATCCGTTCGGTTTGGATAATCTTCATTTGTAGCTGTTGTGCCTCTCGGGCTAAATCAACTGTTTTTCCCAATTCTTCGGGAGTGGGGAGCGATTCAGGTGGTCGATTGGTCGGTGTTTCGGAGCCGCTGATTTTCTGACCTACTGACTCACTGGGATAGTGATTTGCCGAACTTGACTGTGCCCCGGCCAGATACATGACTAAACGGCTTCCAAATAAAGGATCTTCTTTAAAACTTTTGCCATTTTTGCCCCAGGTTCTTTTGGTAGGAGAATAGATAGCCTTAAGGAATGCTCTCAGCCAGTGATCCAGAGGCCTTGATTCTATCGGCAAAAAGGCAAAAGCCGCACCTAACAAGGCGAAGATGATGGTAAGAGGCCAGGCTACCAGAGGAAAATCATGGGCAAAAAAAACAAAGGTAATGTAGGCGCTAGCCGAGCCGACGGCCAGATAAGCAAATTGTTTCAAAGTCATGTCCCCGATCAATTTAAACTGAAAGGAAGTCACATTTTGTGGAATCGGGTGCAGATTATCCATGAGTATTATCTATATACATCGTGAAAAAAGTGTTTGCAAGAAGCTCAAAGAGGATCATTTTGGAGCAATAGATATAAATTTACAATTTTCACTTCTTAAGTTGTCAGTTTTCAGTGAGTTCTCATTGTAAATTGATACTTGAAAACTAATCATTTCCAAGCTATGCTTGATCTGTGGTGTACCATCCCGCCAAAGGCGGGGCAAGGTACGAAGGGAACTCTGTGTAAATCAGAGACTGTGCCGCAACGGTGAACTTGAGCTATTAGTCATTAGCTGTTAGCTCTTAGCAAGAAATTGCGAATAGCCAATAGCAAAAAGCAAATAGCTTTTAAGTAAGTCCGGAGACCGACCACAATTTTTCATTCCCGAGCAGGAGTAATATGTCAGTTCAAGAACTCGAAAGAGGCTATTTATCAACTTCCGGTCAATCTGCCGAAAATAAACTATCACAGCCCCTGACAGAGATTAAATTAGCGCCCCATGTGGGAAGAAATTCCCGATTAGAAAAAACAGGTTTTAATCTTCCACTGGAAATGTTTCGTTTATTTTCCAACTACAACCAAAATATAAGGAAGGGTAAAACTCCGTCTGAAGCCTTGATGTTGTCTGTATCTGAATCGGAAATCAATATCAGGACTTTTATTATTGAATATATTGAGTCAAAGACGGTTTTGCCTCATGTCAGTAGACTGGGAGAAGTTGACGGAGCAGTCAGGATGGTGGGGCAAAACGGTGTACCGGTGGTTTCTGGTATTACCAGCGAGGAAAGAAGCGGAGCCACCAGGGAAGCTTCTGTTAAGGCTGAAAGCTTTTTAACAGAAGATGGAACAAAGAAGGCAGCAAATAGAGTCTCGGTTATCAATAGTCCGGTTGGCCATTCCGGCAGAATCAATCAACAAGGTAAAAAGATAAATTATAAGGTCAATCAGACAATTGTTTCCTACACAGGTGAGCAGGGGGAATTACACTCAATAACCTTGGTTTCAGATTTAAACCAAGATCAATCCAGAAGATTATCTATTTCTTTAGGGGTAGAAGAAAGTCTTTTGGAGGGTGCAACAGAGGCAGAACAGGTAGCTAATATTGTTAGAAACCCGGCGCTTTTTTCTTATGGCCGCTCAATTGCCAATCCGGTCAGGCATGTTTTAGATCAAATTATAGCCATCAGGGGGAACGGCGATTTCAGATTAGAACAGGATGATGGCACAGTGGAGGTTCGGTCAGTAGCCGAGACCCGACAGGATATTGAAAATTACGGGGAGCTTCTAAAATTTAATCCGGTTTGGGAAGGTTTTATAAAAAAATTGACAGATTTGATGCTGGCTCAGGGTTATGATTTAAACAAGCCTTTTGTACAACATTTAATTGCTAAGAAAACAGAAGAAACTATTCTGGAGATTACAGTAGATCATTTAGAGAAAACCAAACCGGAGTTGTTTAGTATAGTGCCGGATAATGTCATATATTTTAATTCCTTCTCGGAAAGCTCCCGTTATAGTACTTACGGCATCAAAGGAGTTTACATCAATGAAAGCCCTAATATGGCTAGGTATGCAATAGCTACCCAATATTTGGAAACCAGAAGTGGTTGTAATAGTGGGGAAGAGTCAGGCGAGTCGATATCTGGAGGGTCCAGCTCGGAGAGTTCATCAGGTAGTTCCTGGGGCAGCTCGGAAAGTAAAAAGGGTAAATGCAGAAAGTGTGGACGTAGTAAAAAAGATGGACATTACCACTGTCCCAGGCCTAACTGTCTTGCAATGTATGCAAACGAGACTAAGGTAGCTCCGGAAAATAGGACGAAATCCTGTAGTTGTGGCTTTAAATTTGCATGCGGCAGTTCAAAGAAAGAAGAGCAGCAGCAGGAAGATTCTAAGGTAATTTCTTTTCCTGGATCAACCTCTAGAGAGTTGGCAAAAGCTGCCTAAACCTCATATTCGTCAGGATTTTCTCAGAATTTAATCAAGCAAGCTGTTTAGCTGCCTGTTAGTATACCCTCCGTTGACATCAATTTTCGGAAGTTCTATGCTGGAGTAAGCCATAGGATTTCCTAAGGAAAGGTAACTATGGCAGGAATAGAAAATATGGCAGAAGGAGCCGGTCAAGGACCAGAAATACCAACAGCACAAGCCAGTTCTGGTGCTGCTGGAGAGCAAAAAGCAAACACTCCTCAGATTTCTTCTGGGGCAGCGCTGCTGAGGAATCTCGGCGCTGTCGATCCGGAAAACCCCGCCAGAAACCCTGCCGGTTATATCTCCCGTTCTGTAGCAGTTGTCAGCCAATTAGGGGCTGTCGCTAAAAAAGAAGATCCGCAAGCTGAGGGTAAAGGGCCAGAGCTGGAAAGCATAGCTTCCTCGTCAGCCATCGTACTAAAGGATATTTTTAATCAATTGGGAGCAGGAATAGATAAAGAGAAAATGTCTAAGTTGTTGGAGAAACTTAAGGAGTTAACAGAAGAAAAGCATAGCGATTTCCAGGTAGCCCGTCAAATAATAGAAGCTGCCAACTTGACTGATGAACAAAAAGCCAGCCTGAGTGAGGAAGAGCGAAAAAATTTGGATATTTTATTGCCTCAAAGCAGGCAAATTATGGAAAATATCCTTTTACCACTTTCATCTACACAGGAAAAAAAGATTAGAGAGGAAGTTAATAAGCAAGGTCTTTCTCCACAAGGAGCTGAGAGGATTGTTCAGGAAAGATTGAAGGCGCGGGAATCAAAACAAGAGGGTTTAGACCGGGTGCTTTATTTTGTCAGAGATGATATACGCCGAAGATACCTGGAAGCTGTGCAGCCTGATCCTAGGGCAGATCCGGAGTCTTGGAATTACTCTCCGTCGCCCAAAAGCCTGGAGGAAAAAATGAAGGCTTTGAAGGAGGGTTTGAAAGATTATGAAGAAAGCTTCTGGAAGTACGGCGAACTAACCCTGAAAAAGATTTTTGGCGACAGGGATATTAATGTATTAAGACAAGAATATGAGGGAGTGGCAAGTTTCGTGGCTTCGGCAGCAGCTATCGCCATAGAAAAGGAGCTGAGGGGAGTATCTCCGCTCTCCAAGGATTTTGTCAAACAGGTATTGGGTATGTCAAATACGGAGAGGCGGGCGTTTCTGCGAAGCAGATCTGAATTCCAGCAGATCGAGAATTTCGGGGATTTTTTCCTATTAGATATCAAAGGTGAGATCCAAAACAGCCGGGGTGAAGATGAAAGAAGAAGGCGGGAAGCCAGAAAAAGAGCCACGGCTGATGAAAGACTTCATTACAACAACTGGCGGGAGAAATTTGATTTTACCTGGGCGGAAACCGCGGAGGAGCTGGATGATTCTCTGGAGGATTGGCTGGATTATTTTCAACAACAACTGCCCTTGGAGGCAGAGGATAAAGTTTACGAATTGACTACGACCGGGTTGCATAATGTTTTAGCCTCCTTAGAACAGGCCCGTAACCGGATTGGCATTCCGGCCAATTCGGAGATTGCCCACCGGCTCAGAGAAAAAGCCACCGGCCATGTCAAAACTATCGCCGGCGCCAGACTGCTGGAGACTAAAGGCGGCTTTGAATATTTTATCAAGTTAAGGACTGATTTTGCCTCCAATTATGAAGGTTACTACAACCGGATGTATCTCCGGGAAGGTTTTGCCAGAACGGCGAGGGAGATCAGCAAGAATAACGGCGCGATTTACAAAGGCGGGCCGGAATGGATTAACAAGCCCTTAGCCGGAAACACCAGGGAGTTTAGGAGTGAGATTGAGCGGGATATTATCAGAGACAGTGTTACCTATGAGTTGTATGTTACCAGGGATGATATTGAAAAGGCCGTCGAGGGTAGAGAAAAAATTAGAAGAGAAGTTGGTGGGTTAGGTCTTTCTCCTGAAGAGGCTGAAAAGATAGTTCAGGAAAGGTTAAAGGAGAAGATGGGTCGGTATGGCTGGGGTGAAGATGATTGGATTGAACAACTGATGCTGAAGGATGTAAGGGGTTGGAGGAAGGCCAGAGACATTGCGCCGAATGACCCGAATAACCCGGATAGAAAAGCAGCTGAAGAGCGGGTCAAAACCAGGACAGAATTGTTTAGAAAGATGAAGAGGGATTTGGATAAAGAAGATACGGAGATTATGGAGATTAATGGCCGTCAAGTCAAAGTCCATTTAGCCGATTTGAACGAAGAGCAAAGAAAAGCAGTGATCCGGCAAAGAATTGAAATGAAAATGGTCAAAGAAAAGGATTTAGCTTTGCTGAATGAGATTAAAGCCATGACAGAGGAAGAGGCCCATAAACAAGGCTTTGCCACTACTCGGGCCGCTATCGACCATGCTTTGTGGAAATGGGTCAGGGATTACAACAATCCGCTGATGGAATTCCGCCGGGAAGGGTCCAGTGATGAACCTTGGTTCCCCAGCATATGGGACCGGGAAAGGTTACTGATTCGGGATGCGGAAGACTTGATTGACCGAAGTTTGGAGGAGAATGAAATTGATGCCATGTATGAAGAGGTTAATGATGGGTATAAAGGCTTAACAGACAAGCAGATGAGGCAGCGAATCGAGGAAGAGGTTAAAACAGGGTTTAAACATCAGGTTAAGCAAGAGGTGGAAGAAGAGTTGCGCGAATTAGCAGCTAAAGATGAAGTTATTCCAGCGGGAGAGGCCGACCGGCGCATAGCAGAAAAAATGGCAAGCCTATCCGAAAGGATGGAAGAAGCCGCTGAGAATAGAATTGGTGATGTGGTGTTTAAACGTGAGCAAAGGCAAGCCCAGGCTATCCGCAACTACAACTTAAACATTGCCCAAGATAAGTTTTTGGGACTACAGGCCAGATACGGCGGTTTGACTACCCGGGTAATTGATGAGAGAACCGGTGGAACAAAACTGGTCACTATTTACGAACTTGCTGAAGAGATCTTAAAAGCTAAGATTGATAAGGAAGAGGCGGAAGTGGAAGCTAAGGTAGAAAAGTGGGCTATGGATCGGGCAGCGGCCGGCGCCACACTGGCACAGATTGAGGTCCAGAAGGTTAAACAGAGACGATTGTTTAGAAGGCATTGTGTGTTTGCTGCCACCTTAGGGCTGCGGGAATTGAAGATCGCTAAGGATTTGCCGATTTATAACCTGTCTTATTACAGCGATGTTTCACAAATCGGCGCTTTTGCTCCTTTGGTCGGCTATACGGATGATGAGAAAGATAAATTGGTGGAGTTGTTGGATAGAGCCAGGCGGGAAAAGCAAGCGGTTTTCAGCTTCCTGGCAGCCATGCATATGGACGGTAGGATATTAGTCGTTAAGGATGAGGACGAATTGGTGATTGAGGACAAAGAGGGAAATCAAAAGCCAGCCCATGAGGAAGAGCGGGTACGCCCCCGAGTAATCAATGAAGGCGGGGTGCTGAAATTAAGGGATATATTTGAATCTGCCTTCATGATTTCTACCAGCGGCGGAGTCAAAGTGCCGGATCTGATTGCCAAAATGGCCTGGTTAGGGGTTTATGATGAATTGTATGAAAACGGCTGTAAAGACAAACTGCAGTGGCAAAATTTTAGAAGAAGAAGGAATAAGTGGGAACTGCGGGAACAAAGCTTTTATAATATCAGGGAATGGACCGATCCGCTGACTTATGTGGAAAGGTTAGCCGGCGCGGCCAAGGCCAGGAAGTTTTTAGTCGGGGGAGAAGTCCAAGGCCAGGGAGACCAACCGGGAGTATTGAACGAAACCATGAAAGGAGCCTGGAGAATGCGGCGGGCCCTGTTAAAAAGTGATGCTTGGTTATCACAGGAAGTCTTAAAAATATTAGGTAAAATTAAAACAATTACCTCAGTGGAGGATATCAAAGCGGAATTACAGAAGGTTTTAGAACAGAACGAACGGACCAAAGGCCTCTCAACTACGGGCAGAGATGAATTAGTGGAAACAGCAGGAGATGTGATTGCATTCTTGAGAGCATTCCTTAAGTCCCGTGATTACCAGATGAATAAGGCCGGTTATGCCTCTGGAAACTGGCACTATGATAATGAATTAATAACCCATGGTTATTTGCAGGAGTTAGTCAAGAGGGAGCCAAAGGTGGCTAAGAAGGGAGAAGAGATTGGTTGGGTAGTAATAGGTAAGGATGCAACCGGTAAAGAAACCTTTAAGAAGGTTCTTGCCAAGGGAGGAGAAATACTGGCCACGGAAGAAGGTGAAGCTTTGGGTAGCGAGGGTCAAGCATTTGCTATCCAGGGGCGCTCTCAATTGGCTAGGGACATTTATGAAGGACTTCTGCGGGGCAGCACCTATGAAATACCAGACGAAAACCATCATATGGTGATCGCTATCCAGGCCCGAGAGGCAAAAGAAAAACTGGATAAAAATAGGCAAAATTTGTTGGATAAATTATTACCGGTTACAACCCAGGTAGCTATTGCTAAAACCAAGGAGCAATTAAAGCAACAAGATGATAAATTGAATAAGGTTAAGCTGGAGTTTGCAGGGTTGTTTAAAGATAAGTATCATCTTGATGAAGGGAAGATCGATCAATACCGGGTAAAGCTTGAAGGTGAGGTTAAGGTTAGGGAAGCCCTAGAACTGCAGATCAATAGAGCCTTTAACCAGGCAGTTGAGGCGAAACTGCGGGCGGAAATTGCTGCCGGAAACTTAACCTGGCAGTTGTTATACAAGCAGATTATCAGCAAAAGAAATTATCTGACCGGCCCAGACGGCAGAAGCGGCCAACATACTTCACCAGAGAATACAGAGTGGGAGGTCAACCGGCTGATTAATTACTATGTTGAGACCGAAACGCGCAAGGAAACTGTAGGAGAATGGGCTGCTATTTTGGCAGCTTAAGATGGTTTGCCGCTGCTGGGGTACTGTTCGATTGTTCTGGGTTTCAAGAATCCAGGTAATTCCCGCGCCTTTGTACCCCGTTCTTCTGCTTTTCTGGCCCACGCCCTCTCAACATCTGCGGCCGGAGAATAGCCCGGTGGTTTACCCCTGAAGGTAGTCCAGTTTTGGCCTATTCTTTGTACCCCGCCGGTGAATTGCTGCCACTGGTTAGAATAACCCCGGCCGCCTTGTAAGTTGCTGGCGAATTCCTGGCCTAATAGTTGTCCGGCAGCCCCGGCCCGGCCTATGCTTCGGTTGATCACTTCCGGCACGGCCGGTAAAATCGTTAATGCTGCAAACGCCACCAAGAAGTTAATAAATCCGCTGTCCAATCCTCCCAATAATGGAAAGGTGTTCTGGCCAAACACGGTAGCAGTCTGTGTGATATGGAAAGGAGCCGTGTTGAATTGATCCTTTCTGGGAAATAGATAAGCCACAAAATATAACACTGCCAAAACTGCCGGAAAAGCCAGGACATTAGCCAACATATTTAACATCCAATTAGTGGCCATGCCCTGTCTACCTGGTAAAGCAGCTGCCAGAAGCTGGAAAGGGGCGGTGATGGTCAAAAAGACAATTGTTAAATAAACCTTGACTAGGTTAAATACTAGTTTGAGCATACTATAGAGCAGTACCACCATTGCTATCCAGGAAAGCAGTAGCCCGGCTACCCAATCTACGTTCGTAGCCGCCACTGCCGCTGTGATAAGACCAGTACCTATCCCAACCAAATCTCCCCACTTCGGCACAATATGGCCAATCTGTTCGCCGTATTGGAAAGCCATAGTGGCAGCAGCAAACCTCATGAAGTCTTGTACCCCTTGAGGGGCATTATCAAACAGGACATGGACCACATGCTGGATATAAGTGACAAGGCTGTCTTCCTCGCCTGGTAAGCGGTCACCGGGAATCATCTTGCCGAAAACAGCAATGACGCTGCTGTTGTTTAAGTTTTTAACCAAATCTACTTTAGCCAAATTCTCTGGTTTAGCCAAATCCTCTGGACTCAGCCCCTGGGCCACCTGGAAATAATAACCAACCACATTTGTTCCCACAAAAGCCATATCGGAAATCAAGCCGGCCAGAAAGTAACTAAAAGTAATCAGGATAAGACCTATGATTAGCCCAGGCAAAGCAGTTTGGGCAGAGATGACTGTTTGGGGGTTGAGTTTGCTACGAAACATCACCATCAGGCCGATTATTAGGAAAATGATGATCATGATGACATAAGAGATGTTTCGGGATCCCTGCCATAAAGTTAAGACTGGATTGAGTATTCCCGCGCCGGATCCACGTACCCCTTGAGCCTTTGCTTCTTTTGCAATTCCTAAACCCTCTCCAACACTGGCCAGATAATCAGTGGTTTTGACAGGTGGGTTTTGGTATAAGGCTACAATCATGGAATTGATGGCACCCGATGCTCCGCCGGATAAATTAGTTTGAGAGAGGACAGGAATACCCTGGATCATGCCCTGAGCATTTTGGGTAATTTGATAGGTTAAACAAGGGTGACCAATCATAGATTGGCCAATAGCCAGACAGGAAAAAGTATGAAACATATTATTTACCAAAAGGTCGGTATAAAGAGGAGAGGTGGGGGGAATGGAGGTTGTGGAAGAAGCAGAAGGAGTGGCGGTTTGGGCAAAAGCAGGGGTAGCCAGTAGTAAGTAGCCAGTAGCAAGTAGTAAGGCAAAAATTCGGGCAAGCATGATACTATCTAACACTAACTTAAATTAACTCGGCTTTGCAAGTCCTAAGGACCAGGTGAAGGAGTAGGTGACGGACAGAACTGGCCTGCTTCACCACACAGCTTTTTGATATCAAACACCGTCACATTGATACCGGTAAAGTTGGAAATTAGTTGCAGTACCAGCCAGGCTACGGCCATAAAAACTACCCCTAAGAGAGCCCAGACCAGCGCATGGTGGGCAGCTTGCAGGGCCTTTGGTTCTCCGCCGGAAGTTAAGTATTTAAATCCGGCCATCACAATAAAAACCAGCATTATTATAAACCCCAGACCAACTATAACGGAAATCAGGTTGCTAAAAACGCTTTCAATTTCTGTTAAACCTGCCGGATCTGGACCCATACTTTTAAGTTAACACTAATACTTTTGAAGATCAATATTTTAGTAGGCTTTTTAGAGGTTTTAAAAGATATTAGGTCGGACAGCCGGGTCAGGAGACGGGACAACTAAGTTACCCAGATCAAGCCCGGTGAAGGCGGCCAGCAGTCTAGTCATGGCAAAAGCTATTGCCAAAATTACTAAGCCGATTAAAGCATTGATGATTCTGTTTCTGGCTTTGGCCACATTTTCTTTATCCCCGCCTGATGTGATCCACTCAAATGCTCCGATTATTAACATAATTAAGACGATAAAAGCAGCTATTGCAAAAACTAAGACCAGCGCATTAGAAATAAAGCTTGAGATGGAGCCGAAGCCCTTTGGAGGCGCGGAAATTTGGATAATTCCTCCAGTTGGCGTTGGTGATTCGGCCAATGCTTTCACTGGTGCAAAAATAGAAATTATGCTGGAGCCAAGAAATAGCAATTTTTTCATCTTCTTTAGTTTAACTATATCCGTATCATTAAGCCCTTGTCAAGTCCCCCTTCAACTGTCATTACTAATATCCATGATCTTTACAAAACGCAGCTAGGGTCTGATCTTTAGCCAAAGCGTAACCCGGGAATCTAATTTTACTGTCATCAGGACCATTACAAACAAAATACGTGATGTTCCCGCTACTATCGCGGCCAACTTCAATATTTTGCCCGGTAAGAAAAGTAAAGCCGGTAAATTGACTCAGGAGCCGGACTACTGCAAAAGCAATGGCAATTAGGATCATGCCAATCATGGCATTTAAGATTTTACTACGGGCGGCTGCTACTTTCTCTTTTTCCCCTTCGGAGATCATCCAATCAAATGCTCCCCACAGAACCATAAAGAGCAAAACCACGGCAGCTATGGAAAAGATTAAATTTACAGAATTAGATAAAAAGACGCTGATGGTTCCGGCCCCAGTCGGATCGCCTTTTAAAAAGTTTTTTAATGGATCAGGAGGGGTGATAGTACCAAAAGTTTCTCCTGCTGTAGCAGCCCGGCAAACCAGGGCACGCGAACCGTCGCCATAGGTTTGGTTTTCGTCTAGGCTGGGTAAACATCTAAAAGCCGGATCTTTGACGCAGCGACCGTTTTCAATGCTTTTGCAGCAAGTAGTTGTCCCATCCTGGTTGCAAACCCGGTCAGGAATTACTTCATTAGCAGAGACAGAAGCAACATTTAACAGTAAAACCAGACTTAAAACTGTTGTTAGGAAAGCTTTTTTAACCATAACATTACCAGTATAACATTCTGGAAACAGTTGGTAAATATAACTAACCTATAATCTTGACAAAAATGTGCTTTTAGTGTTATAATGCAGCCTTCATTATGAGAAGCAGTGTTGAAAGCCAAGAAATCTCACAAGATGCTATAGATTTAAGAGCCATTACTAATGCATTAGCGGTGGCCTGGAAGTGTTTAAGAAGGGGGCCGGTTTTAAGAATACTGGCTGCTGCTGGTGTGGTGGGGGCAAGTTATTTTCTGGCAGGAAACCCTTTTGAGGTAAATGCCGGAGGTCCGAATCCTACCCCTACTCCTCGTGTCCGTGTTGTTCCTATCACTCCGACAGCGATTTCTGTAACCAGTCCGGACGGTAGAGTGATCCAGGAAACGAACGTTTTCGTCGGAGGCGCAGGCATCCCAACAGAGCCATCAGCCGGACCGACACCTCTTCCTACTCCAAAACCGGAGCCTACCCCTTTATCTCTTGAAGATCAAGCTATATTAGATGCACTTGAAAAGTCTAAGCAATTGGCAAAAGAAGAAAGGGAGGCACGGATCCAAAGAGACAATGAAAAGACCCGGGAAAGAATTGATGCGCTTAGGGGTATTCCTCCTACACCTAAACCAGATACGGTTAGTACCACAGTTGATAAATATAATGCAGCTTTAGATAAGGAGCGGGAAAAGGGGAGAGCAGAAGGGCGGGCTGAAGCCCCTACAAAATTTGTCACGATCACTAATACAGTAGAAATACAAGCCCCTAGAGGGCCGTTGGGGATTGATTTAGGTTCTGCTGCAGCTGGTGCTGGAGGAGCTGTGGTGGTATTGGGTTTGGGGACTTTCTTTGCAGGCAGACGCTATCATTGGTGGTAGATTCAAAATCTTAACTGTTAAAGAGTTGAAAGTCTGTAATCCCGAATAAAGAAGACAGTAAAAATTGCAAGATCAAGAAGGCAGACATTAAGATGATAAAGCCAATTATAGCGTGAATGATAATTGCCCTGGCTGCTGCGATTTCTTCTTTTTCCCCTTTGGATATTAAATATTTAAATGCTCCCCAGAGAAAATATATAATTACTGCCGCTGCTGCTAAGGAAAATACCGGGTTAACCAATTTACTGGTCATTTCTCCTAATGTGGTGATTCCGCCAAAACCGAATACTTCGCCGATTTCAACCTTAGCATAGACGGGAGACGGCAAAGTTAAAAGTAAAAAGTTAAAGGTCAAAAGTGCAATTAAAAAGTTAAAAGTTTTGAATTTTGAATTTTGAATTTGCATTAAAATGGCAACCCTCCTGTAGTTGGTTGGAAAATTTCAGAAGCATATTTGGCTATAAAAAATGCTAAAAGGGTTATCATCAACCCAATGATGGCCCAGGTGATCCTGGCCCGGGCTTTGGCCAAATTTTCTTTTTGGCCTTGAGCCATTATATAAGACAGCGCTCCCCAAACCAGGAAGTAAAAAGCAAGAAAAATAGCTATATAAAAAACAATGTTTAGGAGGCCGGATACAAGATCACCTAGGTTTTTAAACTCTTTTAAGTCTTTCGGAGGATCTATAGTATTTCCGCCTGGTAATTGTAAAGCAATTTTCATAGTCTTTATCATCCGAAGCCGGGTATTTTCAGTATATCAACTCCAATAATTTGCAGCAGCAGAGTGGCAAAGATGACTATCAATAGGCCAATGATAGCACTAGTTAGTCTTTCCCGTCCGGCATGCAGAGTTTCCGGATTACCGGCAGAGGTGAGCATCTGAAATGCCCCCAAAAGCATCATCAAAAATGCCAGACCACCGGAAATCCCCAGCATGAAAGTCATTACATCTTTAACCAGTTCTGGCGGACTAGTATGAATACAACCAACGGCAGTTCTAATCCCCGGCCCCCTGGAATCGTTGGTATCACAAGTGGAATCATTTCCGGAAAAAGTGCATTCGGCAGTTTTATCACAAGGCGCAGCTGGTGCCGGGCTTGAGCCTGCCTTTGTCACAGAAAAGGATTTTGTGCAAATAGGTTGATTATTAGAGTCAACAATGCTGATTGTATAAGAATTAACTTTAAGGCGGTCAGCTACCTTTATGAGTATCCGACCGTTTTCATTAGATTTGCCCTTTCTATCTGATGGGCCTCCATCCGGTTGAAGTGTGGCGGTGAACTCTTGGTTTGGCAGTGCTTCTTTATAGCCCACTATCACGGTGTCTGTTTCAGCTACCTCCTCGAGATGCGCCGCATAAAGGTCGCAGATACCGGTAGGCTTGGTGGTTGGAGGAGGTTGGCCGGGTGTAGGCGAAGGAAGCACAGGACGAGGGTTTGTAGAGTTAACTGCAAAGTCTATAAACCTTCCGGCCATGCTGCAACTACTATTAAATAGTGGAACCCTATCGCCTGGCAATGGTTCACCGTATTCAAAGCAAAGTCTCTTTTGCTTAACATTCTTACCATTTTCAGTAAGATCATTAAAATTGAACTTTGGTAGCTGAACTATAGGTATGGGGTCGTTTGAGATTGCGTTAACTGGGTATTTTGCGCTAACTATTTGTTGATCCTTCCACCAAAAGAAGTACTTTTGATCTGGGGTGGCGTTATAAACATATATTTGTGGTGGATTATTTTGTGGGTCATCCCTAAAAATGGTGGGAATGGTGGGAGGTTGTTCCACTGGCCCGATAGTGACAGCTTTTCCATTAGGAGAAACGATATTAAAAGTATAATCTTGGAGAGAAGAATTTGTATTTACAAATTGGCTGACATCGCCCGCAACCAGTCGCATATACCAATGCGTGTCTGGTTCTAGACAGCTCTTTCTAGTATTACTCATATTCCAGGCAACAATAACTGTCTGTGTGTCATTGTCCGGGAAAGTAAGTTTTAGGTCTGTCATAGGCAAGCTGGAAACATCCCGGCAATTATTATTTAGGTTATTTCCGTTTGCATCCCCTCTCCAAACAACTGCTCCGTACGGCGGGACTGTAAAGAAATTAGCGCGAGATAAGTTAGTAAATGTGACACTCAGTTGTTTAGTCTCTGTAGTTACATTTTCTGGATCTGGGATTACCTTCCAATCGTCTGCAGCAAAAGCAGGAGCAGTCCTGATTGCTAAAAAGAATAAGATAAAAAAGGTGGTTAATAGAAAATAACAGACTTTGGACATTGCCTTCAGCTTAGCACAACTTTTAATTAGTGGCTAGTCGTTAGAGTCAAGAGGTTGTGGTAAAATTTTAGGACGATGTTTGCCCGCAAGAAAGGTTTCAGGTTACAGGTTTTAGTGGTTAGGTTAATAACATTAATAACTTTATTTTTTGTCTTACTGTACCCTGTAACCTACACACTGTTTCCTACCTCCGCTGATGAAATAGAGGATTTGCAAAAACAAATTGATGAGTTAAACAAAGCCCGGGAACTGTCTGTCAAAGCCACCAAACCTTTGGAAGGGCAATTGGAATCCTTAAAAAGACAACTGGCTCAAATTCAGGCCAGCTTAGATAATCTCTCTGCCAATATTAAAAGAAAACAAAAGGAACTGGATGTCAGGGAAGAAAATTTAGTGGAGCTAACGGCTATTTTTAATCAAAGAGTGGCAGAAGATTATAAAAATGCCTACACTTACAACCCTTTAGGCTTTTTATTCGGGCAATCAAAGTTATCTGATAAGCTCTATCACTTAAAAACCATTAGTGAAAATAAAGAAATTATCAGAAGTATCAGCGCTGAGGTACTGGGTATTTTAACGGATAAAGATAATTTAGAAAAAGATAAAGCCAGGATGGTAGTGCTGCAGGCTGGTGTGGACAAAAATGCCGACTTTTTGGGGGGAGAGATTAAAAAGGCTAAAGCCTATCAAGCTGATCTAACAGGTCAGATTGCAGACCTTTCTGCTAAACAGCAGGCAATTTTGGCTGCCAGGTCCGGTCAGTTTACTGCCAGTATTGGAGATAGTGAACTGGCAGATGATTATAACGCTTCAATCAAAGGGTTTAGGGAAGCAGCTCCAGCCGGGTCTTTTGCAGTTTTTTCCTTTGGCGCCCATACCCACCGAAAAGGCATGAGTCAATACGGAGCCAGAGGCAGAGCACAATCCGGCCAGGATTATAAAGCGATCCTTAGAGCTTACTATGGTAAAGAGCCGGTAAGTAAAGATACCGGTGGTGATATCAATGTCTCCGGTTTTGGGTCAATGAATTTTGAGGAAAAGTATTTATACGGTATTGCTGAAATGCCTTCCAGTTGGCATCCGGAAGCGCTTAAAGCGCAAGCCGTAGCGGCCCGGACTTATGCTTATCGATATAAACAAAACGGTCAGGCTATTTGTACCTCTGAGGCTTGCCAGGTATTTTCCAAATCTAAATCAGATAGTCCGCCTGATGCTTGGAGAGATGCAGTAAATGCCACCCGTGGTCAAGTCATTGAAGATGTGGTGACTTACTATGCCTCAACGCATGGAGGCTTTACCGCCACCATGGGTTGGGATACCACGGATGGTTCCGGAGGATCAAATTTTGTTGATAAGTCTTACGACAAAGCAGGTGGATCGCCCTGGGTTTATAAAGCTTGGTATACTCAAGGCTATAGTGTCAGTAGTGATAAGTGCGGACGGTCTAACCCCTGGCTTTCCGGCGAGGAACTGGCTGATATTATTAATGCGGCAAAGTATCGGGATGATCGGGTTACGCCTGTGACTACCTCGTGTTGGGGGGGCAATCCGTATTCCCACGCCGAGCTTCGGGAAAAAGCTGGCGGGCCATCAAACGTCAGTTCAGTAATGGTGGTACAAGGAAACGGGACAACTAACGAGGTTGTTTTCCAAACAGACAAAGGGGAAATTAGGTTAAGTGGCTCGGAATTTAAGACCGCCTTTAACATCCGGGCTCCTGGTAGACTGTCGATCCCCCAAAGTGGTTTTGCCTTTTTTAATATAGAAAAGAAATAGCGACGAGATTCTTAAAGTGCTATACTCAGCTTAATGTTCCCTGCTTACTTAGAAAATCCTACCAAGCTTCGTTTTGAAGGACAGGACATGGATGAGAAAATACTACTGCTCCTTAGGGCCCATCCGATTACCAATTTAAGGTGGATTATTCCCGCTATCTTACTTTTTTTGGGGCCGTTTTTTGTGCCTCTCCTTTTACAATTTCTGGATTTGAACTCTTCAATAATCCCTCAGACTTTTGCCATAGTATTTTTAATAATTAATTATTTGTTGGTTTTAATCATTACCTTTGAAGGTTTTTTACATTGGTATTTTAATGTTTACATTGTGACTGAAAAAAATATCGTTGATGTGGATTTTCACTCCCTGCTTTTTAAAAATATTGATGTAGCCCCCTTGCGAAATATCGAAGATACGTCATCCGCTATGGGCGGAATCTTAAATTCTGTTTTCCACTACGGCAACGTTTTTATCCAGACAGCCGGCGCTTCCAGAAATATTGATTTCCACGATGTGCCAAGGCCACACCATGTGGCCGATTTTATTCTAGACGAAGCCCACAAAATTTACGGAAGGGGGAGAGATGCCTACCACCATCCCGGCTAATAGTCTTGATTTTGAGGCAACGATGGTAATTTTAAAAGTGGTAATTTTGATAATTTTAGTGTTTTACGCTATATTTGCTTTAATTGTTGTTAGACAGGTGGATTTGATGAGTAAAACCTTGATTACAGAAGTTTCGCCTATCCTTAAAGCTTTCTCCGTATTCCACGCTGGATTTGCCATTGGATTGATTGTTCTGGCTTGGGGGATATTGTGATGAACTTAAAAATAGCGCAGGTTATTGGACTTAATACTGATCAAAAAGCTGCACAGGTTATTTCTTCTGCCCGGGATGGGGATAACACCTTCTTAGCAGTTTTGGAACTAACCTCCGATGATGCTTTTACCAAAGGCAGGCAGGCTTTGTCTGAACTGGAAGATTTCTATTTTGATTTTGAAGGGGGAGCGGCAGAGAAACTAACTGCCAGTTTCAAAGAGGCAGAGAAAAGGTTTTCAGATGCGGAGGATTATAATTTATGCCTAGCAGTCGTTTCAAGCAAAGCTTTGTATCTGAAAGGAAAAGGCGCTGTTGAAGTATATTTAAAACGGGAAAATAAGCTATCCCCTCTTTTATCACCAGAGATGTCTTCCCAACTAATTTCCGGATTCTTGCAAGAAGGCGACCGGATCCTTTTTTCTACTAAAAGCTTAGTCAGTTTTTTGGGCAGCGAACTTGAGAAATCACTTAGTTTGCCTATTGAAATATTTGAGGAAGAAGTCGGCAGCAAGATTGGCAGTTCCAATTTAGAGGATCAGGGTCTGGCCGGTTTAGTAGTAGAGGTGCAGGGCGAAAATTTAGAAATTCCGTCTCTGCCTGTTTCAGAGACGGAGGAGGAAGGTGAGTTAACAGTTCAAGCAGTTGACAAAAAGCGGATAGCATTTTCAGAGATTTTAACTTTGGTGGGAAGTATCTTTAAAAAGGGTTTAGGGTATTTTCCCAAAAGCGGAAGGGGTAGATTAATTGCAGCTGCAATATTGCTTTTGATTATTGCGGCAGGAGCGGGATACAAATATAAGTTAAGTCGCGATCAGGAAAAACAATTACAGTTTACGAAAGTCTTACAAGAAGCAAAAGATGATTTTAGTGGAGCAAAGGGGTTAGCTACCTTAAATCCACTGGAGGCTAAAAACAAATTAGATTCGGCTAAGAATAAACTTAACCAGGCTTTGAAGTTAAAGCCAACTGACTCTGAAGCCCAGAATTTTCAAAAGCAAGTTGAGCAGGAATCTTCTTCCATTCTGCAGTCCTCCAGCGTATCTGATTTCCCGGTATTTTTGGATTTGGATTTAGTCAAGAAAAACTTGCGCGCTGAAAATTTCAGTTTATCGGCCGGGAAACTTTTACTGCTAGATCCCGGGGTAAAAACCCTCGTAGCAGTGGATTTAGGGAAAAAGAGCAACCAGATTTTGGCCGGGTCGGAGCAGTTAGGTGATGCGCCACTAGCTTCTCTAAACGGAGGATTGGCCTTTATTTATTCAAAAGACAAAGGGGTTTTGAAGATAGATACCACTAATTCAAAATTATCGACAGTTACCAAAACCGATGATGATTGGGGCGAGATTGCCGATATATACGGCTTTGCCGGTAATATTTACCTTTTGGATTCAGGAAAAAATCAAATCTGGAAATATTTACCAACTTCGGATGGGTATTCAGATAAGAGAGAATATTTAAGTAAAGATACGAAAGCTGATTTCAGTGGAGTTTTGAGAATGCAAATTGAATCTTCAGTGTATGTGTTAAAAAGCGGGGGAGAGATTTTGCGGTTTACCAGAGGAGATAAAGACAACTTTTCGCTGGGAGGATTGGATAAGGGAGTGAAGGATCCGAAAAGCTTGTTCGTTTCCTCCGATACGGATAATTTATATCTTCTGGATTCGGGCAATTCCCGGCTGTTGATTTTGACCAAAACAGGTGAGTATAAAGGACAGATGAGCGGGGATAAATTTGGGATAGCTACAGATTTAGTGGTAGATGAGGTCGGAAAAAAGGTGTATTTACTTGATGGTAGTAAAATTTACTCCGTGGATTTAAAATGACATTTGCTTATGCGAATTGTCAATAAAAAAGCTCTACATAACTATCATATTCTTGAACATCTGGAAGCCGGAATTGTTTTATCCGGTGCTGAGGTTAAATCAATCCGGGCCGGGAGATTAGATTTAGGGGAAAGCCACATCCGGGTGTTAAATGGGGAAGCCTACTTAATCAATGCCAATATCCCCAGATACAACCAGGCAGCAAATAAAGAATATGATGCCCAAAAGAGTAGGAAACTATTACTGCATAAAGATCAAATTAACTCTCTAATAGGAAAAACCTCAGGAAAAAGTGTGACTTTGGTGCCGGTGTCCCTGTATGAGAAAAATAACCGGTTTAAAGTGGAAGTGGGATTGGCTAAGAGTAAAAAAGAATTTGACCACAGGAAAATCTTAAAAGAAAGAGACCATGCCCGTAGAGTGGAACAAGAAATGCGTGGTAAAGAATAATTGGTGGAGATGTCGGCTGTGAGCCGAGTCCAAAATTGTGACTTCAAAAACTTCTACAAGCTTAGCTAATTAATTTTTGTTCATCAGTTGTAACCAATTAGCAGGAAAACTAATGAATGATTGAGTTGTCTTTTGTTAATAAGGATCAACCAACACCTTATTAACAGCATTCAGACTAGGTACTTACCCTGGCGATCCAGCCTGAAAAGGATCATCCAGAATACCGCGTTAAGCGAATGCTACAGCTTGCGCTGGAGCAAACGCTCGTTGCACAAATGCAACAACGGAACGACCAATATTCTTGGCGTTTGTGTTTTGAAACAATATTTAACGCTTAATGTTTCCTAAGCGGCTTGCAGTTTTTAAAGAGCAATCCTGTCGAGAC
>CAZAZW010000002.1:0-134741 GCA_964489875.1 uncultured Gammaproteobacteria bacterium
TAGCTCAGTTGGTTAGAGCGTTGCATTCACATTGCAAAGGTCCCTGGTTCGAGCCCAGGTAAGCCCACCCATAATCTGCTACAATAAATTTGTGAGAGCAATTTTAAAACAAACATCTTGGCTCTTTTTTGCCCAGCTTTTAAATCGTGGCATTAGTTTTTTCTATATTATTTATTTAGCCAGAATATTAGGGGTTTCTGATTTTGGTTTATATACAGTAGCTTTAGCTTATTTTTCCATCCTGTCTTCAGTAGCTGATTTTGGATTTAACAGATTTTTAATCAGGGAAGTGGCGAAGGACAAATCAAAAGCTTCGGAGCTTTTGTGGAACGTTACCATATTAAGGATTACTCTGACCTCAATTTTTTTCGCGATTTTTTCCGTTATCCTTTACTCTCTTGACCCGGATAAAATGAGAGTTAGCTTGATCCTTTTGGCCAGTTTGGCTGTTTTACCGCAGGCAGTTGCTTTTACTTTTGATTCCGTATTTGTAGGTATTCAGAAATTGCAATTTTCTGCTATTTCACTTTTTGTTTCTGCTTTATCTACAGCCTTGGTGGGTTTGTACTTGGTAGGGAGAGGATTTGGCCCTTGGGGAGCGGTTAATGCTCTTATTGCTGGTCAGGTAGTATATGCCGCGGTACTGATTATTTTTTTGTTTAAACACCAAAGGTTGATTTTGTCACAGGTACGTTTAGCGGTTATTAAAGAGGTAGTGGTCGGGTCCTTACCTTACGGGTTGCTGGCTGTTTTAGGCCTTCTCTATTTTAGAATAGATGCAATTTTACTTTCTTATATAAAGGGAAGTTTTGAGACAGGTATTTACGGGGCAGCTTACAGGTTTTTGGAGGCGGTAATCTTTATCCCATCAGCCTTTTCCCTGGCACTATTTCCGGTATTATCCAGGGCGCATGATGCATCTTTGCAGGATGTTAAAAGACTCTATTTTAAATCATTTAAGATAATGCTGGTACTTAGTTTAGTTGTTTTTTTAGGGTATGTCTTAATTTTACCAGAAGTTATTAAAGTAGTTTTGCCAAATTATTTATCATCGATTACGGCGATTAAGATTTTATCCTTATCAATTCCTTTTATGTTTATCCATGTCCCGGCTGTTTCAGTATTACTTTCAACTGATAAGTATTTAAAGCCGGTTTTAATTTTGTCAGTTTTAGCTTTAGCTTTTAATATATTAGCCAACTTAATATTTATCCCAAGGTTTGGTTTTATAGCAGCTTCCTGGGTGACAGTTGCCTCAGAAGTATTATCTTTTACTATCTTTTTTAAGCTGGTAAAGGTTAAAATATTGGATAAATCACAATGAATGTTTATGAGCAAACTTTTAAAAAATACGGACTTTCCCCTACCCAGCAAAAAATCCTCGAAATAGTCGGCAGAGGAAAAGAAGTTTTAGAAATCGGGTCGTCCACCGGTTATATGACCAGGGCTTTCTTAGAAAACGGTTGTATTGTTGATGCAGTGGAATTTAATCAAAAAGCAGTAGTTAAATTACCAAAAGCTGTTAGGAAAGTGTTAAATGCTTCGATAGAAGATGAGGGGATTTATCCCAAATTAGGAAACTATGATTTTATAGTAATGGCAGATGTGCTGGAGCATTTGGTAGACCCTGAGAAGGTATTGAAAGAGCTGGCAAGGACAGCCTCCTCCGGTACTAAGTTGTTAATTTCGCTTCCTAATGTTGCCAGCTGGACTATGAGAAAGCAATTATTTTTTAAAGGTGATTTTGAATATCAAGATAGCGGCCTATTAGATAAAACCCATCTGCATTTTTATACAGTCAAAACTTTGCCAAAAATGCTTTCGGAAACTGGGTGGAAAACTGAAAAAGTCATAGGGACAATTACCCGCTTACCTTTTGAGGGGTTGGTCGGTAAAATTCCGGTAGTGGGATGGATTTTCAAAAAGACGCTATATCGAAAATTGGTTAATCGATATAAGAATTTGGCTTATTACCATTTTTTAGTAATTTTTTCTAAAAGATGAAAAAATTAATTGCCTCAGTGATTATTCCTAATTGGAACGGAAGTAAATTATTGGGAGATTGTTTAAAGTCGTTAAGCAAACAAACTTTTAAAGATTTTGAAATTACCTTAGTTGATAATGGTTCTACAGATGATTCACTGAAATATGTTAAAAATAATTTTCCGGAGGTTAGAACAATAGCTTTACAAAAAAACTTTGGTTTTTCCAAGGCAATAAATGAGGGGGTCAAAGTAACGAAAGCAGAGTATGTAGTTTTTCTAAACAATGATACCGGTGTTGATAAAAATTTCCTGAGAAGCTTAATCCGGTGTGTCGATTCACACCCCGAAGTAATCTCTGTTAATTCTAAATTATTAAGTTTTTATGATAAAGAAATTATTGACGGAGTGGGAATTTTAATAAATGAGGTAGGGCAGGCCAGGTCAATTGGTTGGCAGGAAAAAGATAAAGGACAGTTTAACAGTGAGCAATATATTTTTGGAGCAACAGGCGGGGCGTCACTTTTTAGAAGAGATGATTTTATAAAAGTGGGTCTCTTTGATAAAAAATATTTTATGTACTCCGAGGAGGTTGATTTTAGTTTTAGGGCGCAGTTTTTAGGGTATAGATCAATTTTTTGTCCTGAGGCAATTGTTTATCACAAACATAAAGCTACATCTAAAAAATTACCTGCATATATTGAATATTGGCAATTTAGAAATATGACTCAAACAATAATTAAGGATTTTCCTGCCGGTATTTTATTTAAAAGATGGCGGTGGTTAAAAATTATTTTAGTTCATTTAAATACTTATTTTTACCAAATAAAAAGCGGATTTTGGTGGGCTCCTTTTTTGGCGGACCTTTGGATTTTATTTCACCTGCCAGAACTCCTTTTTGCAAGAAAAAGGATTCAATCTGGCAGGAAAGTAAGCGATGAATATATAGAAAGTTTTATGAAAAAGAAGGAAATTACTTTTTGGGGTTTACGGAGATAAGCAGTAGCCAAGCAAGGATCGGCGGATAAAAAAGGCTATTTGCAAAAAGGGAGTGTAGTAGTAATCCTGCAACTCCGGCAGTTAGAATAAAATTTCCGTTATAAGGCTTGAGGAGAATCCATAGAAAATAAAGGTAAGCTAGCAGGCCTAAGATGCCAGTTGTTGATGCTACAAATAAGAGAGAAGAATCATTGCTTGATGACCCGTGACTTTGTAAAAACTGTTCGTCGCCCAAATTATAATCTTTTAGAGAATATCTGTAGCTATTAAATCCTACCCCCAGAAATGGATGAGACTGAAAAAGTGTTAAACCTTGTTGCCAAGTATTTAAACGGAAAGATGCTGACTGTGTGCGATCTATATTACGTGGTTCGGAAACCAAGTTAGTATAAATTTGGAATCCTGCCAAAAGGACAATAAAAAGTATAATGGTGGCCAAAGCAAATATCCTAGATTTTTTAAGATAAGAAAAAGTAAGTCCACTTACCAGAAACATTAAGTAGCTGGATCTGGAAAAGGTAGTTAGAAGAGCTAAGAAAATCAAAGCAATAATCAATCCAGATTGCCACGTGATTTGCGTTCCTCGAAGTGGCATAAACAAAATTAGAGATAAAACAAGAAATGCGCCGGCGAAATTAGGGTCCAGAAAAGTTGAAACAGTTCTAAAATAGTGAGGATCCCAACCGCTTAAGTTCAAAAAACTCAAGTTAGGGAAGAATATAAATTGCAAAAGTCCCAAAATTGCAAATGAAATTCCGGAAAGCAAAAAGACTTTATTTAAATTTTCCCTTAAATTTCCGAATGTATTGGAAAAAGCAAGCCAGGCAAAAAACACATAAAGAAAAAATCTTACTGTGTAGGAAAAACTTATGAAATATTCCTCCTTAGTTAAATTGAGGGGTGTAAAAATCAAAGAGATAGTCGCTAGACTTAAAAAAATCAGGGCGGCGAAAATTTGCCGGGGTGTTTTTTTGAGATTTAATTTAAGCCGTAAAATTCCACTCAAACAGAAAAGTGAAATGGTTATATCTAAAATAGTAATACCTCCTATTCCAACGGGTATCCTGATTAATTGACCGGCTGTGACAGCAAATGCTAGAATCGAGATCAAAGATAAAGTCATTGATGAAATTATATTCTAATATTACCTATATTTTCATTATTTGGTTAGGGGTAGTTTCCTTAAGTTTTTATTTAGGTTTTTCCACTTTACCACACTCCGGAAAATTTACTAACGATTTTTTTGGGAGTTTGTCTAACTGGGACGGCGGGCATTACTTGGGAATTGCAGAATTGGGTTACAGTGAAAAATTCCAGTATGCCTTTTTTCCGCTTTATCCGCTGACAGTTAGACTAGTAAGTCAAGTAACCGGAAATTATTTAGTAGCGGCAATTTTAATAAGTATGGTATCAACTTTTTTCAGTCTACATCTTTTATATAAATTAATAGTAACGGATTTTAACAGAAAAATTGCTGAAAAGGTAATCCTAGTCTTTTTATTTTTTCCGACATCTTTTTTCTTATTAACAGCTTATTCCGAGGGGTTGTTTTTTCTTTTAATCATTGCCGCATTCTACTTCTTAAGACAAAATAAATTATTTTGGGCTACAGCCGCTCTAGCTTTGGTTTCTGCCACCAGATTAGTTGGTTTGGCCGCAGTTGCGGCTTTTTGGATAGATCTTCTAACCAGGCAGGGACTAAATCGAAAAAACTGGTTTATTCTACTCGCACCTTTGGGGTTTGTCCTTTATTCTATATTTTTGTATCAACAAACAGGCGATCCGTTTTACTTCATTACTGCTGAAAACCATTGGCAGAGGACGTTGTCTACTCCAGGAGTGGGATTTTGGGAAGCTTTAAAAAATATTTCCGGCGGTGGACTTTCGGCAGAAAACTTTAATATTTTCTTAGACTTAATTTTTGCCATATTTGGGGCAGGATTTGCTATCAGGGCTTTTAGATTTTTACCAACATCCTATGCCGTTTATAGTTTACTTTCAGTCAGTATCCCGCTTTTTACACCTACCCTTACCTCCATCCCGAGATTTCTACTTCCAGTATTTCCAATTTTTATTTTAGTAGCGTTAGTTAAAAATCGCTATGTCAACCTTTTCTTTCAGGTGGTTTCTATTGCAATACTTACTATCTTCACTGCACTTTTCATGGCTGGTTATTGGGTTTCTTGATAATTTTATGGTTGAAAAATTACTTTTCTCTCTAGCTCAGTAATGTTTGAGGCGCTGTCCATCGCCTTTATAGAAATAGTATTATCACCTTCGTTTAATGATTGATCAGCGCTGAAATTACCATCCTTATCCACTATTACTTGTGTGCCGCTAATGAAAACTTTTACAGCGGGTTCTGTATTACCTGAAACCCGGACTTTTCTGTCACCACCCTGTACTACCTTACCGTCTTCCGGTTCGCTAACACTAAGCGGTGGTTTTTCATTATCAAATATAATCTTGATAGTCTTGGAGGGTAAACTTTCTTTGCCACTCTCATCTACAGTTTTACCGTAAAGATTATTAGTACCTAGATTTAAAGTTATATTTTCAAAGGTAAAACTGCCATCTTCGCTGGAAGTGATTGTGTCTTTGGCTTCATCATCTATATACAATGTAACTTTCGAGTTGGGGGTACTAAAGCCATTAATATTAACTTGAGCAGTATTAGTGGCTTCGTAAGTGATATTTAAAACAGGTGGTGCCAGAGTTAAATTATCTGAAGCTTGAGTAAAATTTTTTTGGGGAGGTGTAGTAATGTTTTTAACAAACCCCAATCCGCCTATAAAATTGGGTAGGATCCAGGTAATACTGGCATAAAGTAGAATACCTATCACTATCAGGGTAACGATAAAATTTTTTTGACTCCGGCGTGCCAACCTTTTAACTGATCTTCTGGAATGATACCTGTATGCCATGAGTTTCAAGTATACCAAAATCTGGTAAAATATGAAGGGTTTGCGGTGGTAGTTCAGTGGTAGAATGTCTCCTTCCCAAGGAGAAGGTCGGGGGTTCGAGTCCCCTCCACCGCTCCAGCCGAAGTGGCTCAGTGGTAAGCAAAGCTTGCCACTTCGCAATAGATAATTATTGGTAACAAGCCGAAGTGGCTCAGTGGTAGAGCAGTGCTTTCGTAAAGCACGGGTCGTGGGTTCGATTCCCACCTTCGGCTCCAAAATCCATAGTCGTTTAACACCTCGTTTATTTGTGCTACCATGAGCTCATGAGATTTAAGTTTAATTATCTGGAAAAAATCGGCAGGTTTAAACAAGTAGCAGCAACTTCTATCAGGTTACTGGGGCTTTTGTGGTCGATTGATAAATGGTTACTTTTGGCCAATGCTCTGGCTGTAGTTGTTCCGGCACTAGTTCCATTTGCTTTTGCTTATATTTTTAAGCAGGTAATTGATCTGGTAGTTTTATCAGTTTCTGCCGGTACTGTAGATTTTAATCGATTTATCATACTTTTTGCAGCCGGTTTTGCAATTTATACGATCCAATCCATGGCTTTTTCAGCCCAGGACTATTTTCATAGATTGTTATATACCAAAATTCCAGTTTCCCTTTACCAGATAGTTTTATCCAAAGTATCAAGCCTGGATATAGCTTATTTTGAGGATAGTGAGTTTAAAAATACCTTAGAAAAAGTCAAAGATGCATATATCTGGCGACCGCTTAATTTAATGGAATATTTGCTTTTTGGTTTTCAAAGCCTAATACAAGTGTTGGCTGCCGTATTTCTTCTGGCTACCCTGGCTCCGATATTAATAGTAATTATTATGATTGTGGCCATACCGGAGTTAATAAGCCGTATCAAGGAATCTGAAATGTCCTGGGGGATTTGGGATGCCAAAAGCCCTCATAGAAAAAAATTTTGGTATGTATCCAGTTTACTGCAGGAAAGAGATTCTGTTAAAGAAATGAAACTGTTTGGGCTGCCGCGCAGGTTTTTATCAGAAATTAAGGGAATACAGGAAGGTATATACCAAGACAATAAGAAGCTGGCTACCAAATATCTGGGGATAAACTCTATATTTAATGTTTTAGGCGGAATGACTTTTATTGCTGTTTTGCTGTTTATTGTCCTTGAGGCGGTGGCTAGAAGAATTACGGTGGGAGACATCAGTTACTACACAACAGTGATAACTAATTTGCAAAGCGGAGTTGGTGGACTTTTTAGGAACCTAGTCCGAATTTTTAGTGAAAGTTTATATACATCTTCCATATTTGAAGTTTTAGATGCTTCCTCTAAACTAAAACATCAGGATGCTCCGCAAAAAATTAATCTCAAAAAACCTCCAATAATTGAGTTTAAAAACGTTTCTTTCGCTTATCCGGGAAATGCAAAAAGAGTGCTTAAAGATTTTAATTTAACTATTAACCCGGCTGAGAAAATAGCATTGGTGGGGGAAAACGGATCCGGTAAAACAACTATTATTAAGCTCCTTTGCAGATTTTATGATGTAAATCAGGGGGAGATTTTAATTAACGGAATAAATATTAAAGATCTTGATCTGAATGAGTGGTATAAAGCATTAGGGGTGCTTTTCCAGGATTTTGTCAGGTATGAATATAAAGCAAAAGAAAATATCCATTTTGGCAAAATTGAAGAAAAAGAGGAATTGGAGAAAATTATTGAAGCAGCCATTTCTTCTGGGGCAGATCCGATGATCAAAAGATTGGAGAAAGGTTATGAGCAAATGTTGGGAAGAACATTTGAAGGTGGGGTAGAATTATCGGTTGGTCAATGGCAAAAGATTGCACTTGCAAGAGGATTTTTTAGAAATTCTCCCATATTAATTTTGGATGAGCCAACTGCGGCTATTGATGCAAAAGCTGAGACAGAAATATTTAACAGGGTAGAAAAATTATCCAAAAATAAAACGGTCATTATTATTTCCCACCGGTTTTCTACAGTCAGGAATGCAGATAAAATTTATGTGATTGATAGTGGAAAGATTATAGAATCCGGCAGCCACAATGAGTTAATGAAAGAGGATGGTCAGTATGCAACCTTATTTAATTTGCAGGCAAAAGGGTATAAATAAATACTAGGTACTGAAAAGGTTGAAAACTAGGTTATTTATTGGCTTCAGCTAGTCCTTGGGTGGCTATTTGATTATTAGGATCAATGCTTAAAATAGCAGTAAAAATCTCTTTTGCCTGATCTTTTTCTCCCATTATCAGGTAAACAACACCAAGATTAGCTCTTAAATTAAGATTCTTGGGATTAACAGAAATGGCTTTTTGCATATTTTGTATAGCCAGGTCATAATTTTTCTGATTAAAATAAATAGCAGCAATATTTTGATAAGATTGCCAAAGGCTGGGGTTAAATTTGAGGGCATTTTGATAATTTTCCAGGGCTTTATCCGGTTGATTTAATTCCATATAAGTATTGGCTAAATTATGGTAAGCATCTCCGTAGTTGGGTTTTAGTTCAATTGCCCGTTGGAATTCCCGCAGAGCTGCTTGTTTGTCTCCCAGTCGGCCATATACGTCTCCCAGATTATTGTGGGCATTAGGAGAAGAAGGGGAAGTTTTTCCTGTTGCTATCCACAAATTATTTTCATTTTTCCAGTCAATATTCCTGACTATAGTTCTAACTGATAATAAAATAACTATGATGGTAAGTGTTATAAAACCCACCTGTCTAAATTTGGAAGAACTGGTAATTTTTTCAAACCCCAGACCCAGTAGTACCAGAATTCCGATTATCGGAAGATACAGATACCGCTCAGCCACAATCCAGTTTAATCTAAAAGGGGTGAGTGTTGGGGCCAGGGCGATCAGGAAAAACGAACCCCAGAAAAATATGGATTTGTTTTTTTTAAAACTTATTATAATTCCTACTAAAAAGGCCAGTGTAATAAGGGCTTTGATTGTAAATTCGATTGGGCCAAATGCTAATTCTGAATGGTATAGCGTGAGGATCCTGGGAAAAAAGGTGAGTTCTAAATAAGAGGTGAGGGCAATTGGAATTAATAGGAATGGATTATCAATTCCCCCTTGTTGGTAATGCGTAGACTGCAGTGTAGTTTCGCGTTCCGGTAACCCGCCTAAAGAAACCAAAACATACATTATTAACAGCAGGACAAAGGGGATGGTTTTGGACCAATTTTTCCTTAGATTACCAAAGACAAGTTCATAAAGGGGAAAGATCAGGAAAAGTGCCAAAGGCATCTGCGGGTGGGACATAAATGCCAGCAAGAAGCTAATGATGGAGAGAAAGTAATATTTTTTCCGGTTTTTTGAGAAAACATATAAAACAAATGACAGCAAGAAAAAGAAAGTATACTGGGCATACATTCCACCGGAAATCCAAACTACAGCCTCGGAGATCGCCGGATGAATGGCAAATATTCCGGCTACAAAAAGAGCTAATTTTTTAGAGTACAAGCGACTTAGGAGAATATAGATCAAAAATACGGAACCTGTATGGAAAAAAATATTAATGAGCCTAAAAACAAAAGGATTTAATCCGTCTATATGAAAGGCAAGCCAATATAAAAACAGCCGGATAAAGCCAAAAGGGCGGGTCAGGAGATTACTTAGATTGCCAATGTTGGGGTTTTGGACGATTTCGGCAAGATCGTCAGATAAAAAAGCATTATTTAAGGAATTACCATATATCAAAAGTATTAAAGTGGAAAAAAGTAGAAGTATGGGCCAGTGTTTTTTGATCACTTAGAAATTATACAAGATTAACGGGGTAAGGTTAAGACCATTCCGGGCTCGATTAGATCCGGATTTGATATATTATTAGCTTTGGCTATGCGATCAAAAGCCATTATATCGCCGTATGCCCTAGCAGATATTGTAGATAGCCAGTCGCCTTCGACTACGGTATAAGTATTACCTTCAATTTTAGGACCCCAGATGGTAGTATCGCCTCCACCCGTGCCTAATACTTCTTCTGCGGGTTCTGTTGAGGGGGAGGGTTCAGGTGAGGCTTGAGCTTGTAAATCGATTTTTGGAATCTCAATAACTTGTCCCGGTTCAATCAGGTCAGGACTTGTTAAATTATTTGCCTCTGCAATCTCTGAGTATTTGTAGCCATCATCATAATACTTTTCTGCAATCGTGAATAAGGTATCATCTTCTTTAACGGTATATTTACCGGGAAGGTTTTCTTTTGAGACATCCTGTTGCTCATCTTCTTTTTGAGTCTGTTGTGCAGGGCCGAGATCGGTTTTATTCCTGTTGAAATAATTAAAAACCAGGATTCCCACTACCAAAACAATTAGGGCACCCAAAACCAAACTAACCTTGGATTGGTTTGACTGGATATCACCCTCAAGCTTTTCAAAATAACTACCAGAAGTTTTTTTTGCCATTTTTTTGGAGCAGACTAGAGGACAGTTATTACTGGGTACTTTTTAATCCAAATCAGATCATTTGTCAAGAGGGCAAATTTTCTGTTACAATACGTGAGTATTTGGGGCCGTAGTGAACCGGTCATCACGTCTCCCTGTCACGGAGAAGATAGCGGGTTCGATTCCCGTCGGCCCCGCACCAAATGGAAATTTCCAATCAACAATTGGCCAAAATCCTGCGCAACATTGCTGCTGCTTATACCTTAAAAAAGATCGGCAATATCTTTCAGATTCGTGCCTATGAGAATGCTGCAGACGCAGTCGAACACTCAACTGCTGATGTTTTTGACCTTTGGCAGGAAGGAAATTTATCCGAGGTTCCTAATTTGGGGGAAAAAATCCAGGCATATTTAAATGAACTGTTTTCAACGGGAAAAGTTAAGCATTTTGAAGAAGTTAAAAAGGATATCCCTCCGGTTGTATTTGAGCTTTTAGATATTCCCGGGGTAGGTCCACAAACAGCCATGAAATTGGCAAAAATGGGCATTAAAGATTTAAATGATTTAAAGCGGGGAATTAAGGCAGGGACGCTGGTAGAAAAAGGCTTTTCAGCTAAGATTGCAAGAAAGATCATGGATGGCATTCTAGAGCTGTCAAGCAGACAAGGCAGAATGCTGCTGCCGTATGCAGCTGTCCAGGCAGAGAAGATTTTAAATTATTTAAAGAAAAGCCCGCAAATACTTCAGGTTCACCCACTTGGATCACTTCGTAGAATGGTGGCAACGGTGGGAGATTTAGACTTCTCTGTTAGTTCAAATAGTTCTAAGGAGGTTGTGGAATACTTTTGTCAGATGCCGGGAGTAACTAGGGTGGTTGATCAGGGCGAAAACAAGGCCACAGTGATCCTGAGAGGTAGTTTCCAGGCGGATTTATTAGTGGGGGAGCCGGAAAGCTATGGAGCGCTGCTGCAGCATTTTACAGGCTCTAAGGCCCACAATATTAAACTTAGAACTTTGGCAAATAAAAAAGGGGTTTCTTTATCTGAATACGGAGCTAAGAAAATTAAGGGTAAACTGGTTAAAACAGAGACAGAAGAAGAACTCTATGAATTGCTTGGAATGCAGACTCCCCCGCCGGAGATTAGAGAAGATACGGGGGAAATTGAGGCTGCCCTGGAACACAAACTGCCGGATTTGATTAAACTAAACGATATTCGAGGGGATTTACATACACACTCAAGTTACCCTATTTTGCATCCTTCCCATGGTCCGGGAGCTGACGATATTGAGAGAATAATAGATAAGGCCAGGGTTTTAGGGTATGGGTTTATCGGAGTTTCGGACCACCCCCCCGGATTTAGTATAGTCAGTAAAGAAGAAATAATTAACTGGGTTCAAAAGAGGACAAAATTTATTCAAAACTTAAAATCGAAGACAAAAGGTATTCGAGTACTAAATGGACTCGAAGTAGATATTCTGGGTGACGGTTCATTGTCTGTGCCTGATGAGGCTTTAGTTACCCTTGATTATTGCATTGCAGGTATTCATTCAGGGCATAGGGGGACAAAGAAAGAAATTACGGCCAGGCTAATAAAGGCTTTGGAAAATCCCCATGTTGATATAGTTTCCCATCCTACAAATAGATTACTTAACGAACGGGAATCGTCGGATGCTGATTGGGAAGAAATTTTTATAGTTGCCGCTAAAAATAACAAAGTTTTAGAGATTGATGCTTATCCGAATAGGTTAGATTTAAGGGATGATTTAGTTAGGGAAGCTTTAAAGTATGGAATTAAGTTTGTTATCAATACAGACGCGCATGAGGTGTCTCAGATGGAAAATATGCGGTTTGGGGTGGCAGTAGCACGCAGGGGTTGGGTTTCAAAGAAAGATGTAGTTAATACATGGGACTGGACAGATTTTGTAAAATGGTTTAAGCTATAGATAAAGAAATGATAACTTATATCATTATCGGAGCAACAGTTATAATAGTTTTGTGGTTGCTAACCACTTATAATGGTTTAGTTACGCTTCGAAATCGCGTTCGGGAAGCCTGGTCACAAATTGATGTTCAACTTAAAAGGCGTTCTTCTTTAATACCCAACCTCGTTGAAGCTGTTAAAGGTTATGTTAAGCATGAAAAAGGTGTATTGACAGAGGTTACCAAAGCTAGAACTGCTTTAATGGGCGCTAAAGATCCGCATGAAGCAGCTGATGCAAATAATATGCTTACAGGAGCTCTAAAAACCCTGTTTGCTGTAGCTGAGAATTATCCACAACTTAGGGCTTCAGAGAATTTTAAGCAACTTCAGGATGAACTGTCTGATACGGAAACAAAAGTAGCAGCCTCCAGGCAGTTTTATAACACTAATGTGTTGGATTTAAATAACAGTTTAGAAACTATTCCTTCAGCCTGGGTAGGCCAGATGTTTAATTTTAAAAAGGAAGAATTCTTCAAAGCTACAGAAGAAGAAAAGAAAGACGTAGAAGTTAAATTTTAACCTCGATTGTGCTAATATAAGCACATATGGCAACTGTTAATACTGCTTGGGATCATGTTTCACAAAACCTCTTTAAGACATGGGTCATCATGTTTTTCTTCTCCATTTTTACAGTAGGGGTGATTTATGTAATCGCCCGCGGTTTTGGCTATGGGGAAGTAGGAGGTTTAGGTTTAACCGGATTTGCTTTAATTATGGCCGGAATCATGAATTTTGTTTCCTATTTTTGGTCAGATAAAATTGTTTTAGGTATTTCCGGCGCCAAACCCATACAGAAACAAGATAATCCTGAGCTCTACCGTTTAGTGGAGAATCTATGTATCGCAGCCGGTTTGCCTCTCCCGAAAATTTACATTATTGATGATACGGCTACCAATGCTTTTGCTACCGGAAGAAATCCTAAACATGCGGCAATAGCTTTTACAAAAGGTATCTTACAAAAACTGAATAAGCAGGAATTGGAAGGGGTGGCAGCCCATGAACTGTCTCATGTCGGCAATAGGGATACTTTGCTTATGAGTGTGGTATCGGTTCTAGTGGGTACCATTGCCCTGCTTTCTGACTTTTTCATGAGAAGCATGTGGTATGGGGGACGAGATAGGGAAGGCAGAGGAAATACTATATTCTTAGTAATTGCAATTGTAGCGGCAATTCTCGCTCCGATTGTAGCTACTCTAATTCAACTTGCAGTATCCAGAAGAAGGGAGCTTTTGGCTGATGCTTCCGGAGTATTGTTAACCCGTTATCCTGAAGGGTTGGCAAGTGCTTTACTTAAGATATCGGCAGATAAGGAACCGTTGGAAGTTGCAAACAGGGGTACGGCACATTTGTACATAACAAATCCTCTAAAAGGCCAGGAAGCAAAGGCCTGGTTGGCTAACCTTTTTAATACCCACCCTCCAATAGAAGTTCGCGTTAAAGCTCTTCGTGAAATGGAAGGAAAAGTTTAACTCCAAAACCTTTCATGTTAATTGATGAGGTAGAAATTACATTAAAAGCAGGTCACGGAGGAGCAGGAAAAGTTTCTTTTAATCCCAGTAAAAAAGGCGGCCCAAACGGGGGAAATGGCGGCAAAGGCGGCGATATTTATATCAATGTCACTTCTGATCTAAGGGCTTTGAATCAGTTTTCCAAAACAAAAATATTAGAGGCAGAAAATGGTCAAATGGGTGGTACCTTTCAAAAATCAGGTAGAGTAGGAAAAGATTTAGAAATAACTGTGCCGCTTGGGACAGAAATTGCAGACCTACAAACAGGGGAAATATTTGAACTTAATGATTTGGAAAAACGCATTTTAATTTGCGAAGGCGGTTTAGGAGGTAGGGGAAATTTTGAATTAAGATCTTCCAGAAATACGACCCCTGAATATGCCCAAAGAGGTTTACCGGGACAAGAAAGATGCCTTAAAGTAGAGTTAAAATTTATTGCTGATTTTGGACTGATTGGTTTGCCGAATGCCGGCAAAAGCAGTTTGTTGAATGAATTAACTGCGGCTAATGCTAAAATTGCTGATTACCCTTTTACTACACTGGAACCTAATTTAGGCGTATGGCATGGCAGGGTTATTGCAGATATTCCGGGTTTAATTGAAGGGGCAGCAGAGGGTAAGGGTTTAGGAATAAAATTTTTAAAGCATATAGAAAAAGTCAAATTATTGCTGCACGCTGTCCCGGCAGATTCAGAAAATATAATAACGGATTATTTAGTAGTCAGAAAAGAACTGGAAAAATATAATCCGGAACTTATTGAAAAGCCGGAAATCATCCTTTTAACTAAAACTGATTTAGTGGAAAAAGCGGAAATAAAACAGAAGATCAATCAGCTCAAAAAATTTAAGAAAAAAATAATCCCAGTTTCAATCCACGATTGGGACAGCTTAAAAGAACTTGAGAAATTCCTAAAAGGATAAATTGCCCTCTATTAACAGAGTTACATTAATCAAGTATAATCGGATCATGAAACTAACTTCAGATCAAGTTAAAAAGGTTGCCAAGTTGGCAAACTTACCTCTTAGTAATGAGGAAAAAGAAAAGTATGCAGACCAACTCTCCAATATTTTAGATTATATTGAGCAACTCAATAAGGTTGATACTTCAAATGTGGAGCCGACTTTTAATGTTACCGGGCAAGCTAATGTAATGAGGGAGGATACAACTGCTCCTTGCTTGTCTCAAGAAGAAGCATTATCAAATGCTCCTAAAAAGAAAAATGGCATGTTTGAAACAAAAGGAGTATTTGAGGAGGAATAACTATGGACATAACGAGTTTAACATTAACACAAACCTTAGAAGCTTTAAAAAGGAAAGATTTTTCGGAAGAAGAATTAAATGAGGCTTATTTAATGAGAATAGCAATAATTAACCCGAAAATAAATTCTTTTTTGCAAATTAAAAAAAATTCTCGCGGTATTCCTGCGGCAATTAAAGATGCCATTTTAACCAAAGGAATAAAAACAACAGCCGGATCAAAAATATTGAGTAATTTTCTCCCTCAATATAATGCTACTGTTATAGAAAAATTATTAGTACAAGGGGTAAGTATAAATGGAAAAACAAATTGTGATGAATTTACTATGGGTTCATCCGGAGAAAATTCGGCATTTGGTCCCACCAGAAATCCTTGGGATTTAAATAAAGTTCCGGGTGGTTCTTCCAGCGGCTCGGCTGCAGCTGTGATAGCTGATCTCTGCAGCTTTGCCTTGGGGACTGATACCGGTGGATCAATTAGACAGCCGGCTTCCCTTTGCGGAATAGTTGGTTTAAAACCCAGCTATGGTCGGGTTTCCAGATATGGCACTATTGCCATGGCTTCCTCTTTTGACCAAATTGGGCCAATGACGAAGTCAGTTGCCGATGCCAGATTAGTATTAGACTGGATTGCCGGAGCTGACGGGATGGATGCAAATTGCATCAGTGAAAACTTCGAAGTTCAAAGTTCAAAGTTTAGTGATTTAAAGGGCATTAAGGTGGGAATACCAGAAGAGTATTTTGGAGAGGGGCTAAGTTCAGGAGTGGAGGAAGTAGTTAAAGAGGCAATAAAGAAGCTGGAAGAGCTGGGAGCGGAAATTGTAGAGGTCAGTTTGCCAAATAGTGAATATGCTGTAGCAGCCTACTATATTTTAGTTCCTTCCGAAATTTCTTCCAATATGGCCAGATATGACGGGATAAGGTATGGTTTGGGAAGAGAAAATCTGGGTCAGGAAGTCAAAAGAAGGATTATGTTGGGGACTTTTGCTCTTTCTTCCGGTTACTATGACGATTACTATGCTAAAGCTGCCAAAATCAGAACTTTAGTTAAGCAGGATTTTGAAAAAGCCTTTGAGGAAGTTGATGTTATAGTTGGTCCGGTCTCCCCCACCACAGCCTGGAATTTGGGAGAAAAAGTAGATGATCCGTTGAGGATGTATTTATCTGATATTTACACAATTTCTGCAAACTTAGCCGGGATTCCGGGATTGTCTATGCCTTGCGGGTTTTCAAATGGTCTTCCGGTTGGTTTACAGATTTTAGGAAAATACATGGATGAAGAAACAGTACTAAATGTTGGAGAAGTTTATGAGCAGGCAACAGATTGGAGAAAGGAAAAACCGAAAATATGAATAGTTATGAGCCGGTAATAGGACTCGAAGTCCATGTTGAATTAAATACTAAAAGCAAAATGTTTTGTCAGTGCTCTGCTGATTATTTTGGCAAAGAGCCAAATACGCATACTTGTCCGGTTTGTTTAGGTTTACCCGGAGCTTTACCTTATATTAATAAAGCGGCAATTGAAGACTGTATAAAAATTGGTTTGGCCTTAAACTGTACGCTCACTGAGCGATCTTTATTTGAAAGAAAAAATTATTTTTATCCTGATTTGGCTAAAGGCTACCAGATCTCCCAATATCGTTGGCCTCTTTGTGTGAATGGCTGGATAGAGGTAGATGACGGTAATGTAAACAAGAGAAAAATAAGAATAAACAGGGCCCATCAGGAGGAGGACACAGGGAAGTTAACTCATTCTGGCGGCGCGACATTAATTGATTTTAATAGAAGTGGTGTACCTTTAGTAGAAATTGTAACTGAGCCGGATTTTAAAAACACTGCCGAGGTCAGGGATTATGCAAAAAAACTGCAACAACTTTTCAGGTATTTAGGGGTTTCCAATGCCGATATGGAGCGGGGGGATATGAGGCTGGAGGCAAATATTTCTGTCCGTCCTGTTGGGCAGAAAGAATTGCCAGATTATCGAGTAGAACTTAAAAATATTAACAGTTTCAGGTTTATGGTGGCAGCCATAGAGTATGAAATTAAAAGACAGATAGAAGCATTAGAAAAAGGAGAAAAGCTTTCTCAAGAAACCAGGGGTTGGAATGAGGACAAAAAGTCTACATATCTCCAAAGAAGCAAAGAAGAAGCCCATGATTACCGCTATTTTCCCGAACCGGATCTGCCCGAGCTGAAAGTGGACAGGTTACAGGTTACAGTGGACAGTATAAAAGAAAAGATGCCGGAGTTGCCATGGGATAAAGCTAAAAGGTTTGCGGAAGAGTTGAATATTAAAGTAGAGGATGCTGTTAGAGTTGCTGACTCAGTAGAGATGTCGATATTCTTTGAGGAAGCAGTGGACCATGGCAAGACACAAGGCATTTCCGCAGAAGATGTCGCAAATTACATCATCAACAAAAAGCCTGATATAAATAAAGTTTTACCAACTCAAGTGGTGGAAGAAATAAAGAGCAAAAGTGTTGGGGTGATTGGAGATATTGGGGAACTGGAGAAATTGGCTGAAGAAGCAATCGAAGAAAATCCGCAGATGGTAGAACTCTACAAAAAGGGTAAAGTAACAGTAATTCAAGCTCTTATTGGTTCCATAATGAGAAAAACCGGTGGGAAAGTTGACGCAACTCAAATTAAGCAGGTTCTAGAAGATAAGCTGAAAGTTGCCACTTGAACTAGTATTCAATCAAGGTAGTAGAATATCAAAGCGATCAATGATTACGCGGTAAGGTTCGCCCTCCGCAAGACGTTGATATTACAATGGCTAAATTCGTTCATCTTCACGGTCATACTCAATATTCTCTTTTAGATGGGTTATCCAAAATAAATCAATTAGTTAAAGATGCGAAAACTCTTGGCATGGAATCTTTAGCAATTACTGACCATGGAGTGATGTATGGGGTAATAGAATTTTATAAAGCTTGTATAGACGCAGGAGTAAAACCAATAGTAGGGGTTGAGATGTATGTAGCGAAAAGGTCTTTTAAGGATAAAGAGGGAAAATTAGACAGTGAACCGTTTCATTTAACAGTTTTAGCCAAAAATTACCAAGGCTATCTTAACTTGATGAAGCTGGTGACTCTGGCCCACACTCATGGTTATTATTACCGCCCCCGGGTGGATAAGGTTTTGCTTAAGGAATATCACGAAGGCTTGATTGCCCTGTCCGGTTGTCCTTCCGGTGAATTTATCCGGGTTCTAATGAAGAATGAGAAGAAGGCAGAAGAGGTTTTAAAAACTTATCAGGACATTTTTGGTGAAGAAAATTTTTATCTGGAAGTTCAAAAGCATCCCTATCAGGAATGTATGGATTTGGCCTCAGATGAGTTAGTCAAAAAAGATTTAAGGGAGCTTTTGGATATCCAGAACCTAACTATAAAAAGCGCTAAAGATTTTTCAACAAAATTAGGCATACCAACGGTAGCCACCAATGATTACCACTATGTAAAAAAAGAAGATGCCGAAGCCCAAGACGCCCTGCTTTGTGTACAAACTGGGAAATTCTTATCAGAAGTCCAAAGACTTAGGATGATTGATACCCCGGATTATTTCTTAAAGTCTCCGGAGCAGATGTTAGAAAGTTTTAAAGATCTCACGGAAGCTTTAGAAAGTACTGTCAAAATTGCTGAAAAAGTGGATTTGGAAATTCCTCTTGGTGTGGCCCGTTTCCCGGTCTTTGAAACACCAGGTAAAGAGTCTTCAATGGAATACTTAAGGGAGTTAACTTACCAAAAGGCAGCCGAAAAAATAAAGCTGACGGACAAAGTTGAAGAGCGCCTGGAGTATGAGCTGGGGGTAATAGAAGAGAAAAAATATGCTGATTATTTTTTGGTGGTGGCGGATTTTATGGAATGGGCGCATCAGCGGGGAATTATTACCAATACCCGGGGTTCGGCAGCAGCCTCAATGGTACTGTACTGTCTGGGAGTCACTAATTTAAACCCCTTGGACTACCTTCTACCTTTCGAGCGGTTTTTAACAATATACAGGCCAACCCTGCCGGATATAGATGCTGATATTGCTGATGACAGGCGTGATGAGGTGATTGAATATGTCACCAAAAAGTATGGGGAAGGGAGAGTAGCTCAAATAGTCACTTTTGGAACCATGATGGGCCGGGCGGCAATTAGGGATGTAGGGAGAGTTTTAGGATTATCTTACGGAGATGTTGATAGAATTGCCAAACTAGTTCCTCCTCCACACCAGGGTTTCCATAAGCCATTGGGGGAGACGATAAAGGAAGTACAGGAACTCTCTGATTTGTATAAAAGCAATCCGCAAATTAAAAAACTGTTAGATTTGGCTGTTAAAATTGAAGGGACTGTCCGACATGCTTCTGTTCATGCGGCAGGGGTGGTGATTGCTCCGGAAGAAATCACTAATTTTACCCCTCTTCAAAAAGAATCTAAAGGAGATAAGTTAGTTTCCCAATATGACATGTTTTCCTTGGTTGATGAATATGGCGGAATTGGATTGGTAAAAATGGATCTTTTGGGAATCAGAAATTTGTCTATTTTGGGTAAGGCAGTAGAGTTTGTTAAAGAGAATAGAGGTATTAGCGTTGATCTAAATAAAATTCCGCTTGATGATAAAAAAGCATTTGAACCTTTGGCAAAGGGAGAAACCATGGGGATATTTCAGTTGGAGGGTTCAGGGATGACAAGGTATGTAACGGAGTTAAAACCCAACAGTATTTTTGATATTCAAGCTATGGTAGCGCTTTACCGCCCGGGTCCTATGAGTGTGATCCCGGAATATATTGCCCGAAAACACGACCCCAGAAAAATTAAGTTTTTTGATCCGCGAATGAAAGAATATATGGAACAATCTCTCGGTCTCTTGGTCTATCAGGATGATGTGCTTTTGACGGCTATAAATATTGCCGGGTATTCCTGGGAAGAAGCAGATAAATTCCGTAAAGCCATGGGTAAGAAGATTCCGACAGAAATGGCTAAACAGAAAGGGAAATTTATTGAAGGATGTATTACTAACGGGATGAGGCGAGCCAAGGCAGAGGAGCTCTTTTCCATAATTGCGCCTTTTGCAGCCTATGGTTTTAATAAGGCACATGCTGCCAGTTATGCCATTGTTGCTTACCAGACAGCATACATGAAAGCCAATTTCCCGGTAGAGTTTATGGCTGCCGTGATGACGGCTGAATCTGGAGATAGCGAAAAAATTGCGGCTGCGATTGAAGAATGTAAAAGGTTGGGGATAGTGGTTTTGCCGCCGGATGTTAATAAATCGGGAGTTGGATTTTCGCTGGAGAAGCTTAAAAGTCTGACCCAGGCAGATTTGGAGCGGAGCCTGTCTGTGGGTGAGAGTGAAGTTAAGCAAGGTATCAGATTTGGGTTATCTGCCATTAAAAATGTAGGAATTTCTGCGATTGAGTCGATAATTTCGGCTAGGGATAAGGGCGACTTTACCTCACTTATGGATCTTTGTTCTCGGGTTGACAACAGGTTGGTTAACAGAAAAACTTTGGAAAGTTTAATAAAAGCCGGAGCATTGGATCATCTGGGTAGTCGTGCCGCCCAACTTTTAATTCTGGATCAATGTCTTGAGGAATCTCATAAACAGAATAAGAATAAGTTATCAGGTCAGGTTTCCTTATTTGACACGGATGAAGAGAAAGGGGATTTAGGTTTAAAATTACCGGATGTTTCAGAATTACCTTTGGAGCAGCTCTTGATCTTTGAGAAAGAACTGTTAGGTTTTTATTTGCATGAGCCGCCGTACCTTTCCTTACTACAACTTTTGTCGAAGTTTGTTTCAGTCAAATTATCTGATTTAGGTGATGAACATGTCGGAAGGACTTTGAAATTAGGGGGTGTGATAACTGCTGTTAAAAAAGTGATAACCAAGAAATCGGCAAAAGAGATGGCATTTATTAAGATATCAGACGGTGTTTCCAGTGTAGAAGTGGTGGTATTTCCTAAAACATATGAAACCAGCAAGGAGTTTCTACTGACAGATGAGGTAGTTTTTATCCTGGGACGCGCAGAAAAAAGAGAAGAAGAGCTTTCTTTAATTGTTGAGAAAATTAGCATATTTGACCCGAATGCTGTTGCGGAGAATACTACGGATACTATTAAGGATTTCTTGGAAGCTATCCCAATGGTGGAAATTATGATTCCAAAGGATTCAGATGTATCGGTGCTACAAAATATAAATAGAACATTACGAGAATTTCCGGGGTCGACTCCGGTAACCCTGCTTTTGCATAGCGGCGGAGAGTTAAAAAGGATGAATTTGCCATTTTCCATAAATCCTGATTCTGTCTTGAGAGAGAAGATTAAAGAAATCCTGGGTGATGGGGCTTTCAAATTACTCTAGCCTCCCTGTTGAAGCTAGATGAGTTATGATTGTAGTGAAAGAACGAGTTTACTACCTGATATCTGATTGTCCCGCTGGTTGTCTTTATAAGATTTATCCGAACGTTGGGTTGACATAATCCAGCTTACCATCTGAGATAGTTCCTGAGCTTGTTGCTCTGTTGGCCCACCGCCTCTTAATTTCGTTACATAGTTTAGTGTAGCTCTGACAGGATGATCAAATGGAGTTTGTCTTAGTTCCCAAAGTAGCTGGCGCATTTCTGCACTTTGGGGATTAATTTCACCGTGTCCTCTCTGTCCCATTACCAGTGTGCCTACCTGCGCCAGATGGATTGCTTCTGTATATCTTCTGATCAGTGGATTCCTAAGTATTTTTATAAAGTCATCAATCCTGCCCTCAGGGTGATCCAGACCCAGTAGTATCCCACTGGCTAACTTTTCTTCTTCTACCAAACGTTCTGCAATAAGAACAGGGTCATAAGCTAGCCTTTGATCCTCCAAAAGTAGTGATTTAAACTTCCTTTCATTTTCCGCTAGTACAAATGGAAGTTGGCTCAATTGGTCCAATCTGCGGTCTTTGGCAAAGCCTGCAATCACATTGGTATGAATATTGATGCCGACTCCCAATGATTCTGCCAGATTAACTCCATGCAATTTATCGGCTGGTTTAAAAATCAGGAGCCAGGCTGCCTGGAAAAGCATGTGTATGGGACCGTTTTTAATTTCACCCAAGACAATTCGATGAAGATTTTCTACTAGGCTGTAGTTGAATTCGAGATGAACTCGTCTAACTACAGTATGTGGGTATTTTTGAAGAAGTTTTTGAGCATACTCAGGAGTCATTTGTCGAGTTGGGTAAACTTCCAGACCGATCCATTCAGACATATCCCTGCCGCGGTTACATGATTCTGTTACCTCCCAGGCTTTTTCAGGTCTTAGTAAAAATTTGGAAGTAGAGATATCTACTCCCTGCAAACCATAATATTGTGGACTTTCTTGCATGGAAGGTAATCTAGCATATTATAGGTTAAACTTCAATAACAAGATGTTGATAGACTACCTGGATTGTGTTAATATTCCATTCATGATTTCAATACAAATTGGTGAGCAAAATTTACATATTGGGGATACTATAAGGGTTCACTCTAAGGTGGTGGAAGGAACAAAAACCCGGATCCAGGTATATGAGGGGATTTTAATCAGGCTGCGGGGTAGGGAAGTTAATAAAACCTTTACGGTCCGTAAAATAGGTGCAGGAGGAGTTGGAGTTGAAAGAACCTGGCCGCTCAATGCTAATTCTATAGTGAAAATTGAAGTTAGGAAAAATGCAGGTAAGGTTAGGAGAAGTAAGCTTTATTATTTGAGAGATTTGACCGGTAAGAGCGCAGTACGGGTATAAAATAAATTTTTAACTTTCGCCCCCTTGATCAATATGACAAAAAAGTTAGCTGGAGATTATGGTGAGAGTTTGGCATGTAAATACTTACAGAAGCAGGGGTATAGGATTCTGGAAAGAAATTACCGGATTCGGGGTGGAGAGATAGATATTGTGGCAAAGGAAGGGGATGCCTTAGTGTTCATAGAGGTAAAGACACGCTGGTCACATGACTTCGGATTACCAGTAGAATCCATGACATCCTGGAAAATCAGGCATCTGTTAAAAACAGCCAGATTTTATATTCAGAAAGTTAAGTGGGAAGATAGACCATATAGATTAGATTTTGTCTCAGTGGATTTTGCAGACTCCCGGGAAGATCCTAAAATAGAACTTATAAAAAATATTACTTCTTAGTATGATTGCCTTCAACTGCAAAAGGAATTTCTTCCCAATCATGAACTTTTCTGATCTTTTTATTAACTGACCAGACAGTTTCCAAAAGCCTGGGATCCAATTTTAGCTGCTTGGCCCGACCAATCAGCGCTACTACATCTTTGGGGAAACATTTCCCACCAAACCCTCTAGCAGTTGTAACATCCAAGTGTGAATCGAAAATCCGGTGGTCTGCCACTACCATACTTTTAACCTCTTCATATTTAATTCCCAAAGCTTGACAAAGCTCAAACATCTCATTAGCAAAGATTACTTTGGTAGCTAAAAGTGAATTAGCCATATATTTAACCATTTCAGCAGTAGTAGTATCTGTTTGGAAAATCTTCATGTGGGGAAATCTTTGGCGGTAGAGCGCTACCACTCTTCTTGAGGTTAAATCATTATTAGCGCCAACAACAGTTCGATCGGCATTTACAAAATCTTCCAGATAATTAGCCTCGGTTAAAAATTCCGGGTTCATGGCAAAGTTACTTTTAGGGTATCTTTTCTCCAATTCTGCAGCAGTGCCCGGGACAACCGTTGATTTGATCACAATAATTTTATCAGTACCGTTTGTGTATTTGGAAATTTCCGCAATACTGTTTTCAATAATAGAGAGGTCAATCCCCGATTCGTCCTCTTTCATCGGGGTGGGTAAGCAGATAAAGATAAATTCGCTTCCCGCAACAACCTCTTCTAAGCTCGCGGTTTCTTTATACTTATCGTAGTATTTTATTTCATACTTGTTTTTAATTTCCGGCTGGGAAAAACCATATGCCATGGCTTGACCGACGATACCGTAGCCAATGATGCCAAGTTTGGCCGGAGTAATCAGTTGAGGAGGTTCTGCTTGTGTACTCATCCAAAAAAGTATAGCATATACCGGCAGTTATGCAAACGATTCAAAAAGTGGCTTTAGCAGTATTTAAAAAGAAAAAAATGCTGCAAGTTAGAACTAAGAAAAATCCTCAGGTGTTTTACACTTTGGGCGGAAAATTGGAAAAAGGGGAGTCGGATATAGAGTGTCTAAAAAGGGAAGTAAAGGAAGAAATAAATTGTGATATAGATGAGCCTTCTATTAAATTTCTGACAGAATTTGAAGATGTAGCTCACGGCAAGGAAGATGCTCTAGTGAATATAAAAATATATGAAGGAAAATTAATTGGTACTCCAAAACCTACTTCAGAGATAGTGGAAATCGGCTGGTTCGATTCAAATTCTGATAAGAAGCATCTTTCCGCAATTGCCCAAAGGACAATATTCCCCTGGTTAAAAAAACATGGGTATATAAGCTAAGCTCGAAAACTTTGTTTATAAATTAAGGTTCCTACAGATTTCTTACCTTCTTTGAATTTTTTTCTTAATTTTCTAAGTTAGAATGCGGTTAATATGTTTAGCAGCGTTTTATTTGTAAATCCATTGCCAATATTAAAATTAATTGATTTGCGTATTTCTCTTAAACTTTTCAACAAATTTAGCTTCTTTAAATATCTAGGGCACAGATTAAAGATGAGTTTTGTTTACAAGCTTATGTCAGCACCTGTAATTTAGAATATGGATTTTACAAAAAAGGAAATGACCAAAAAAATAATAACAGAGAAGGAGAAGACAATGATATCTTCGATACTTTCTAATATTATTAAAATGGAGGCAGTCTTAATTAAAGGAAGACTGAAAGTGGCAACTTAAAAGTTGCAAGATATAATTTTTGGGTATAAGATTGCCCTGTGATATTTCGTGCTAGTCTAATCGTTCTTAAAACCCGGTTTTGGGAGTGGTTAGGGAGTTTCTGGTTTAAATTTAAATTCTTTTTGGTGAAACTGGCTTATCTTCAAAAAAGGAGCAGACTAAGAAGGTATGGACTACCGATACTATTAGCTGCATTAATACTGCTCTTGAATATTTTTCTTCTAAATAGCGATTTTCTGCTTGTTAACAGCCAGGCAATTGCCTTTTTGGTGTTTATTTTGGTTGTTACCGCTAGCTCCTGGTACGGTGGGTTAGGCCCTGGAATTCTTGCAACTGTTATTACGAGTAGCATTAATTATTTCACACTTCTTAGAGGAGGTTTGCCCTTTCATCCCGAGTCAGATGATATATTAATGACTATTGTTTTTGTGGTGGTAGGATTTTTTATTGGCGTTATCAGCGAAGCAAGATATGAAGTTGAACTTCAAAAAGATGAGTTTATAGCTTTACTGGCTCACGAGACAAAAAATCCGCTTAGTGCTATCAAAGGTTTTGCCGGATTACTCTATCAAAGCTGTAAAAAAAATAGTCACAGTAAAATCATTCGCTACACTGAAGAAATAGATTTCCAATCCAATAAGTTATTAGAATTAGTTAATGATTTGCTGGATGTAACTAAAATCGAGGTTGGTAAGTTTGCATATAAAGATGAATTATTTGACTTTGACAGTTTAGTTAAAAAAGTAACAAGCAATCAGGGGATTATTAATACTAAGAGAGAAATAACTTTATCCGGTAGTTCCAAGAGAATCATTAAGGGTGATGCCTACAGGATCGGACAGGCTATAACTAATCTTTTGACAAATGCAATAAAGTATTCACCGGAGGAAAGTCCGGTTAGGATTCGTATTAAAGGGATAAAGAGTGGAGTACTTTTGAGTGTTAGAGATTATGGAATAGGGATCCCTAAGTCAGAACAAAGGGCCGTATTCAACCAGTTTTATAGAACCAGGCGAGCAGAGCGGGGGAAGAGTGAGGGTTTAGGCTTGGGTCTTTTTATCTCATCTCAAATCATCAGATATCATCATGGAAAATTATGGGTCAAGAGCAATGGCAGAAGGGGCTCCACTTTCTATTTAGAAATCCCCAAAAATTATTATTAACTAAAACTATTCTTTAATCACATATCCAAATCCTCTGATTGATTGGATAAGCTTTTTCTTGTAACCCGCATCTATTTTTTTTCTAAGATAACCAATATATACGTCAACTGCTCTTGTTTCTATATCTTGAGAATAAAGCCAAACTCTATTTAGTATCATCTCTCGGGTTAGCACCCTTCCTTTATTATTCATTAAATATTCCAATAATTTAAATTCCTGGCGGGTGAGACGTATGGATTTACCATCCCTTTTAACCTCTAAGCTTTTATTATCCAATTCTAAATTGCCTACCTTGAGTTTGCTGTCATCTATCCCGTTGTGGCGCAGTCTGGCTTTAATTCTGGCTAGTAGTACATCCGGCACAAAAGGCTTGGTTATATAATCATCTGCTCCAATATTTAAACCTTGGACAATATCTGAAATAGAATCCTTAGCAGTTAGAATCAAAACCGGCAAATCAGGATATTTTTTTCTAACCTCTTTACAAACTTCTTCACCGCTTAAATTTGGTAGCCCCAGATCCAGAATAACCAAATTGGGTGGCATGGTGCCGATAGTGTTCAAAGCAGTAATTCCATCAGAGACTGTTTGCACTGAGTAGTCATTGTTGATCAGCAATTCCTTTAAATATTTCTGCAGCCCGGTGTCGTCTTCTACGACTAATATTTTTTTAACCATGTTTATTTGATCGGGATGATTATAGCCGGATTCTTAAGATAATTCTATACCTATTTCGCTTTTCTTACAATATTATTACAAAAAGACGCCTTCTTTGGGACATATTCTAACTAACTTCTTACGTTTTTATTGTGGATTTGTTTAATTATAAAAGTAGAATTTTAATTCAAAAGGGGTAGAATATTTGTATCTTGGTATACAAATTTAACTGAGAAGCGTAAAGGGGATCACGCCTAGATGTTTCTAGAATTTTACATCCCAAAACTCCTCGGCTACCCCCTTTTCTTTTAGAATGTTTAGAAAAGGAGGTGATTAAAAATGGACGGTGATGAAAATAAAGAGTAGAGGTTTAAATATGGAATTCAACACAGCCTCAATGGTGTGAGTGATTAAGCTATCAATTTAACACCATTGAGGCTATTTTTAGTGTTTTTAACAATTCAGATATATATAACTGTGCTTGAGTAGAAAGCAAATTTCAAGTATAATTTTAAGGTTTGCCGCGTTCGTCTAGTGGCCTAGGACATCGGGCTTTCATCCCGAAAATCACGGGTTCGACTCCCGTACGCGGTACTAGTAAAACATAGTTTAGACTGTTACAATAATCTAAATTTTGAATTTATCAGTAGTTTATCAAGATAAAAACTAAATGGTGTAATAGATTACAATTTAGCAGAATTTTCCCCTAATAAAACCTGACTTTGAATATTGTGCCACATATGTCTAGCAGCATCTCTTTGAGCGGGGGTTGCACTACTTGATAACATAAATCTAAAATTACTCCACATAGCACTTACAGAGTTGCTATTTGCATACCCAACAGAATTACCCTTCAGAATCGAAATTGCTACCAAATTAGAAGGAGTAAGGAATAATTCCGCAATCTTATCCTGTAGAGGACGGGTAATGCTGCTTGGGGAATGACCTAGGCGGTAACTTCTTTTGTAGCCGATAAAGGCTAATGCGCCATTTTTGACTGCAGCATCGCCCAGTTGTACAGCAGCATCACAACAGCGGGCGTAAATAATCCTTTTATCTAAAAGGTTTTCATCCTTGTTTTTAGTTAGTAACGGTTCGTTATCAAAACCAGTTATGTTTTCTTGATCGCCGTGGCCATTCAAGAAAATCAACTTAGGATTATGTCTTTTGAGGTAACTATCAAAATTTTTCTTGGTAGCCTTATTCTTATCTAAATCAAGTACATTGATACCTTTTTCTTCAGCCATATCAATGACGAGAGAAGACCAGTAATAGAGATAGTTTGTTCCAGGATCGTGATTTGGTCGGGTAATAAGTAATATTTTATTCACGGAGAGTATATTTTACCTTGTGCCATAGCTTTCATGAATTCGATTTCGCTTTCCATGATCTCTTGACCAACTTCATCACCAACTTCAACGCTGTTTATTAATTCTTCTTTGGTAAAATCTCCTTTTCCTCCTATTACAACTTGAAGCTCATCAGAGGAACCTTTCAGTCTTTGTATTACTATTTGTTTTAATTCTTCTTCTATATTTAACTCTTGAGTCTGTCTATTGTTTTGATCCTCGTTCATACAATGATCCCTATTTTAACCAATTTTTCTACAATTTCTTTTCCTTTAAGCGTATCATTATCTACCTCTATCCATGCTGCATTCCAAGTTAAAGGTTGGCCATCAATTATAATTATTACACGGTCTCTTTCGTTAAGTGGTAGATTAGCATAAGCTTTTAAAAATTTTGTTCTGTTATCCATTTAAATAATAATACTAAATATTAATAGTGCAGTTTTGTTCCAGCAAAGTCAATAGAATTATACTACTTGAATTTAAAGAATCAATATTAGATTAATTTTAATACCATATACCTTCTTATTTCAATCTTTAAAGGTAGTTAACACTTATCTTCTAAAAAAGTAGCAGAAAGGAAGTTTTGAATCTGGGGATTAGGAAGTGAGGTTATATAATTCTTTTCCAAGCTTTAAATTCTTTTACATCAGTTGGACTTAAGTTAAACCAATCTCCATTCATTTGTTTTGGTCTAAAACGATTCAGCCAATAAGTTTCAACTCCTACAGGGTCAACGGTTTCAATTGAATAAACTAAAGTTGCTCTTTCTGGCAACTGAATCTTAATTTCACTACCACGGCGTAACAGGTCAGATGTTTGACCAATTCTATATTGGCGATATTGTCCGTGCCTAATTAGATAAACCCAGCCATGGGTAATTTGTCCCACTTGATCTTTTTTCTCCTCTTTGTCTTCGAACTTTTCCAGAGCTGAATTACAGATCTTAACAACATCTTCGTATCCCTGTTTGTCATTAACAAATTCAAGAATAGTCTTTGCTAGTTTTGCTGATAAACCAAGTTTTTTGTAAAAAGTTGACGAATGAGGAAAGCTAGAATCTCTATAATGTCTAGTCTCTAATTCACCTCTAGTTGGCCATCTATTTGTACCATGAGTAACCTCTATGAACATTTCGCATAATTGATCTTTGGTATATTTTGTTTTGTCGAATTTATTAGGAACTAATCCCGCTTCGCGTACTAGCTCACCATAATTTGGCCAATTTTTCATCCGATCCCATTTTCCTACTTCAGTATTTTTATAGAATTGTGCTTCACCTGGAGTTTGCCCGCCATTTTCTTTGGTATATTCCTGAAGTATTCTTACAATATCTTCTCGGGTTAACATGTAAGATAATATGACACATTATACTGCCCATGTCAACCTGTATAAGTAGTAGTGGATCTAGATCAAGCTCTAGTTATAATCCCTAGCGGTAGAGGTACACCAAAGCTGGTTTAAAGCTAGATCCAATTAGCCTATTCCACGCTCGAAGTGTTCCCAGAAGCTGGTTCCAATTCCTAAACATTTGGGGTACTAGTAAAATAGCAATTTAGGTTATTGTGACAGCCTTTTTTAAGATTTCCTTAATGACACCTTCCTTTATTCTCATATAAGTTTCTTTATCTTCGTTAGCTGTATTTGCGGCTTGTTGCTTAATTTGAGCATATTTTTCTAAATCTTCATGGTGGGTTTTGAGGTAGTCTCTAAAAGTAATGGTATTTTTCCAATCGTCACTTTCGATATTAGCAACATGAAGATGATAGGCTGTTTCTTTATCAAAGTCCGCAGGGTATGGTTTATGTAAGAATAACCTATTTGGATAACTTGCTTGCGGGATATAATCATAACCTAATTTTTCTGCTTGTTTTACAATATCCTTCATTTTATCTTTTTTAGTACCAATCATAATATCAATGATACTCTTACCCCCTAAACCTGGAATTGCAGTACTTCCAACATGTTCTATTTGAAAGTCTCCTTTAATATTTCTTTGTATTAGTTCTTTCTCTTGTTCATAGATTTGTGGGAATTCTTCCCTATAAGGTCTATAAGAATACTTATTCATATCCTAAGTATAGTACGTTCTAATCCCTAAAGGTAGTTAATAGCTAATTTTTGAGGTAGTTGTATAATCAGAAAATGAAATTATTATTGCCTTCCGTAAAATATAAACAAAGTTATCTGAAAGCAGTTAAGGAAGGGAGAGATGAGGTTGGGATCACTATTCTCAAAAAACCCAAAAAAGACGAGCCTTTTGAAGAATTTGTAAAGAAACTCCGTGGTGAAGCAAAAGGGTTGAATTTACCCGAAGGGTGGGTTCCCGCTACAGAGTTATGGCTTATTGATAATGAGGAATTCACTGGCCGTGTTAATATCCGCCACGAGTTGACAGACCATTTGCTCAAAGTAGGTGGACATATTGGTTACTGGATTCGTCCTTCCAAACGAAAGATGGGGTATGGTAAAGAAATACTTAAACTCGCATTACTTGAGGCAAAGAAATTAGGCATAATAAAAGTGCTGGTAACTTGTGATGAAGGTAATATTGGTTCATGCAAAATAATTGAGGCTAACGGAGGTATTTTGGAAAATATTGTTGATAATGATAACGATCATCCCCTAAAAAGGCGTTATTGGATAACACTTGAATAATTAAGCTAGTTGAGTTCTGAAACATTTGGGGCCCTAATAATTAGGTTTAGGTCGTTAGGATAAGTAAATAACCAACTAAAGTCAGTATTTACCAATTAGGAGGTTTCAACAAGAGTAAATTCTGGAGGAGGATTAATACCTGATTTATCTTCTAAAACTTCAATTCTTTTCTCTAATTTCTTAGCATTACTATTATTAATTTTGTACATATCACCATAGGCATCCAATTTACTTTCAATACTTACCAAGGCCGCAGAATGATTTTCTTGTTTCTTTTTTATTGGTTCAAGAGCTTCGTCTAGTAGTTTTTTAAAATCATCTTGATTCATACACTAAAATTAACATTTTAGGTAATAAATTACAAGATAGTTTTTCTATATCAAAGTCGGTTTGAAGCTATTATCCACTAAAGTCTTCCAAGCACGGAGTGAGCCTAGAAGCTGGTTCCAATCCATCAACATTTGGGTTACTGGCTCCGAAATTTAGTAATCAGGAAACATCAACAAGGATAAGCCCTTGAGGAGAAGTAATACCTGAAGTGTTATAATCTTAAGTGATGAGTAACTCATTCAAAAAAGGGGAATGGGAGAAGATTATTAATGTCAGTGATTTTCTGCACCATAACCTGACTTCCTACGATGGGGGTTCGGAATTTCTAAAAGGCCCTTCTGAAAAAACCCAAAAGTTATGGGAATATTGTAGAACGCTTCTTAAAAAAGAATCTAGGGCCGGTGGAGTTTTAGACATTGATACAAAGACTATATCTACTGCTGTTAGCCATAAGCCCGGATACATTAAGAAGGAATTGGAGGTTATAGTCGGTCTGCAAACAGATCAACCTCTAAAGCGCGCTGTTAAACCTTTTGGCGGCATCTTAGTGGTAGAGCAAGCCTGTGAGGATCATGGAAAAACCCTTGACCCAAAAATTAGGGAAATCTTTACCAAATACCGCAAAAGCCACAATGACGGCGTCTTTGATGCATACACTAAGGAAATGAGAAAATTCCGTTCCTCCGGGGTGATAACCGGCTTGCCGGACAATTATGCCAGGGGGCGTCTCATCGGGGATTACCGCCGGGTAGCCCTCTATGGTATAGACCGTTTGACTCAAGAAAAACAAAAAGATTTTGACAGCAAAATCGCTGTTATGACGGATGAGCTGATCAGGTTGCGTGAAGAAATCAGTGATCAAATTGAGGCTTTAAATATGATTAAACAAATGGCCTACTCATATGGATTTGACATTAGCAAGCCGGCAACCAGCGCAAAAGAGGCAATTCAGTGGACCTATTTTGCATACCTGGCAGCGCTAAAAGAGCAAGACGGCGCAGCCATGAGTTTGGGTAGTGTCAGCGGCTTTTTCGATATTTATATTGAAAAGGATCTTTCCTTAGGGAAATTAACTGAAGAGGAAGCGCAAGAGTTGGTTGACCAGTTTATCATCAAGTTGAGGTTAGTCCGGCAGCTTCGGATGAATGAATATGACAAGATTTTTGCCGGTGATCCTACTTGGTTAACAGAATCTCTGGCCGGCATGTTTTTGGATGGCCGCCACAAAGTCAGCAAAACTACTTACCGTTTCCTGCAAGCTTTATACAACCTGGGGCCTGCCCCTGAGCCTAACATGACAGTGCTTTGGTCAGAGAAACTACCCCGAAGGTTTAAAGAATTTTGCGCAAAAGTCTCTATTGATACCTCCGCAATTCAATATGAGAATGACGATTTAATGAGAACGCTGTCAGATTGCGATGATTACGGTATCAGCTGTTGTGTTTCTCAACTTAAAAACGGCAAACAAATTCAATATTTCGGAGCCAGGTGTAACCTGGCAAAAACTTTACTTTTAGCTCTAAACAAAGGCAAAGATGAAAACGGCGCAATTACTCTGATTGAAGGTATAGAAGCTTTGCCTGCCGGCACTTTAGATTTTAATAGGGTAATGAAAGAATTTAAGAAAACCCTAAAACAGGTGGTAGAAGTTTATGTTAACTCTATGAATATAATTCACTACATGCATGATAAGTATTATTATGAACGCGTCCAAATGGCGCTTCTTAACACCAACGTGGACCGGTTGATGGCGTTTGGCATTGCCGGTTTATCAGTAGCGGCGGATTCCCTGTCTGCCATCAAATATGCCAAAATTACGCCTGTTAGAGATGAGGAGGGAATTACTAAAGGGTTTGAAATAGAAGGGGATTTTCCCAAATACGGCAATGACAATGACAAAGTGGATTTGATTGCCAAGGAGTTGGTTGATATTTTCAATGAGGAACTGAGCAAGCACCATATTTATCGAAATGCCAAGCCGACATTATCAATTTTAACAATTACCTCAAATGTAATGTATGGTAAAAAAACCGGTGCCACCCCTGACGGCAGAAAAGCCGGGGAGGCTTTTGCGCCGGGCGCAAACCCGATGCATGGGCGTGATACAAATGGGGCAATTGCCTCTCTAAATTCCGTAGCAAAACTGGATTATAAAAATGCCAGGGATGGAATTTCCAATACCTTTTCACTTGTACCCCGGGCTTTGGGAAGCACCAAGGAAGAGCAGTCAGAAAATCTGGTGGCGCTTCTTGACGGGTATTTTCAAAAAAATGCCCACCATTTAAATGTTAATGTTTTGAACAAGGAGACATTGCTTCTGGCCATGGATCATCCTGAACAATATCCGCAATTGACAATCCGTGTCTCAGGGTATGCGGTAAATTTTGTAAAGTTGTCACGGGAGCACCAGCAAGAAGTATTAGCCCGCGCTTTCTTTGAGTCAATGTAAACTTATGCTACGAGTGCACTCGATTGAAACGTTTGGCACCCACGAAGGGCCCGGTATCAGATTGGTGGTATTCTTGCAGGGGTGCAACTTCCGCTGTCTTTATTGTCATAATCCCGATACCCGGCCTATTACCGGTGGGAAAGAAATGCAGGCGGAGGAGATTATTGCCCTTTTAATCAAGCAAAAGCCGTTTTTTAAAAATAAAGGCGGGCTGACTATTTCAGGCGGGGAAGCACTCTTGCAAAGACAGGCTTTGATAGATTTATTTGCCAAAGCAAAAAAATTAGGGTTCCACACAGTTTTGGATACCAACGGCTCTATTTTGGATGCTGATACAAAAAAGCTAGTAAAGCTTACAGATTTAGTGCTTTTGGATGTAAAGCATATAGATCCGGTGTGGCACCAGAAGGTAACGAATGCCTCTAACATAAATGTCTTGAAGTTTGCTAAATATCTTCAGGATATTAATAAGCCGGTATGGCTTCGTTATGTCTTAGTGCCTGGATACACTGATCAGGAAAAATTTCTTAATAGATGGGGCCAGCATTTTGCAAATTATAAAAATATATTAAGAGTAGAAATTCTGCCTTTTCACACTTACGGATTTTATAAATATAAAGAACTCGGTATTAAAAATCCTCTTAAAGATACCCCGGTTCCTACAAAAAAAGAGATAAAAAAGGCATTTGATATTTTTAAAAATTTCTTTAAAGAGGTATATATAAGGTAGTTTAAATTTTAAACCCGAGAATTTTGTAGAAATTCCTTAATTCTTTTGCATCTTGTTTTGTAAGATCCAGTAAAAATTCTAATGCTTTGGGAGTGTCCAGGTTATTATCTAAAATGGTAGTAAACTGCTGGGTATTTGCGTCGGATTGCCGCGTCGTTTCACTCCTCGCAACGACAGATTCTATGGCATCTACATTTTTTTGGGCTTTGATTAGGTCTTTTTCTTCGTATTCCCAGGGTTTGCTCCAATGATGGGAAAGCAGGAGCCATCTGATGGCATTGGGGGAATATTTCTTTAAAAGGTCAGAAACCATTACCAAATTTCCCTTGGATTTGCTCATTTTTGCTCCCTGGTAGTGAACCACTCCGGTATGCAGCCAGTATTTGGCAAAAGGCGCTTTGCCGGATGCCCCCTCGCTTTGGGCAATTTCCGCCTCGTGGTGTGGAAACTTTAGATCAGTTCCGCCGCCGTGAATGTCTATCTGTTCCCCTAAATATTCCATACTCATGGCCGAGCATTCAATATGCCAACCAGGTCGACCTCTTCCGAATGGACTTTTGAAAGAGGGGATATGAGGTGGCTGGTCAGGGGTGTGGGCCCTCCAGAGAGTAATGTCTAAAGGATGCTTTTTTTCACTACATTCTAAATCTTCATCAAAGTCCAGGGAGGCTTTTAACATTTGATCCTGATTGAGTTTGGACAGTTTGCCATAATCAGGAAATATTTCTGTATCCAGGTAAACGCTGCCATTAATTTGATATGCTAATTCTTTATCCAGAAGCTGCCGGATTAGGTCAATCATGTGGTGGATGTGGCGGGAGGCTGTGACGTAATGGTTAGGATGAATCCAGTTTAAAGCATGCATATCTGCCAAAAACTTCTCGGTCCAATACTCAGCCAGGTTTTTCCATGAAACATGCAACTTTTTGGCCCGATCTAAGATATCATGGTCCCGGTCATTAATATCAGTCACATTTTGGGTGTAAGTAACCTCAAACCCCTTGAATATTAAATACCTGATTAAGACATCAAAGCTGATGTAAGTAAAAGCATGGCCTAAGTGAGTAGTGTCATAAGGAGTTATGCCACAGACATAGATAGTAACCTTATCTTTGCGCAAAGGTTTAAATTCTTCTAAAGACTGGGTTAGGGAATTGAAAATATACATAAATTGTACCCTATAGTTGTGAGCCGGCAGGGGATCGAACCCTGGACCAAGAGCTTAAAAGGCTCCTGCTCTACCGCTGAGCTACCGGCCCTCTCATTAAAACTGTTTTATTATACTTTACTGCCTATTCCAATTCAACGGATTTGGTTCCAGTTAATTGAAAAATTGGTTTAGTCTGTTAATATTATCCTGTGGATTAAAGGGAAACATGCAGATTAACTGGGTGGATTTGGTAATTTTTGGGGTACTTCTCATCTTTGCGATAGAGGCAATGGGAAGGCCTTTAATTTTAGAATTGGTAGATTTTGCAAGCTTTCTTTTAGCTGCATTACTATCTTTTATTTATTACAACATCCCTGCCAGATTTTTTGAAGTCCAATTTAAAATTCCGCACGGATTAACCTTAGTTTTAGGCTTTATGACCGTGTGGTTTTTGTCAGAAACCTTCTTCTTTCTTCTAATCAGATTGTTTTTGCCTAAGATTCTAAGGATTAGGATACCCGGATCCAGGATTCTGTCCGTAATACCGGCACTCCTTCGGGGTTTGATATTTATTGCCATTATTTTGGTGATGATAGCTACTTTTCCCATTGCGCCTGCTGTTAAAAAAGAAGTTCTGAATTCAAAAATAGGCAGCGTAATTTTACAGAATGCTTATACGCTGGAGCAGCCTGTTAAACAGGTTTTCGGAGGGGTGGCTAATGATTCGCTAACTTTTCTTACTATCAAACCGAAGACGAATGAACGGGTTAATTTAGGATTTCAAACTAACCAGATATCCCTGGATATTGCATCGGAAGGTACGATGATAGATTTAGTCAATAAGGAAAGAATCACCAAAGGTCTCTCAGCTTTAGCATTTGATGAAAGGCTTCGTACTATTGCAAGAGCACATAGCGAAGATATGTTTAAAAGAGGTTATTTTTCCCATTATTCCCCGGAAGGTTTGACTGTAGCCGATAGGGCCCTGAAGGCAGAAATTGATTTTCTGGTGATAGGGGAAAATCTGGCATATGCACCGGATATAGGTCTTGCACACCAAGGGCTTATGAATTCAGAGGGACACCGAGCCAATATTTTGTCCAAGGATTACGGTAAAATCGGGGTAGGGGTAATGGATGGCGGGATATATGGCAGAATGTTTACGCAGGTATTTAGTAACTAGACGATAGATGGTGGAAGTTAGAAGATGGATCATTGAAGATGGAAGATAGAGGTTGGAATACGAAATTACTGTTGGGTTTAAGCTTAGTAATTCTCTTTTTAGGAATTGGTTTTCTGTGGTTTGGTCTAAAACCTGAAACCTCTGAGCAACCTTTTCCATCCTCCACTCCGATAGTTGAAAGTACGTTAGTAGCAACAGATTCTGCGACACAAGATTTAGCAGGAAAGCGGGTAAAAGTCATAAAAGTGGTAGACGGAGACACGATTGTGGTGAGTGATAATGTAACAGTGCGTCTTATTGGTATCGATACTCCGGAGACTGTTGATCCTCGCCGGCCGGTGCAGTGTTTTGGCAAAGAAGCCAGTAATAAGCTTAAAAGTTTGCTTTCCGAGAAAGAAATAGTCTTACAAAAGGATGTATCCGAGACAGATAAATATCGCCGATTACTCCGCTATATTTTCTTGCCCCTGCCGGACGGCCAAATTCTGTTTGTTAATGATTATATGGTTAGAGAAGGATTTGCAAAAGTGTTAACTTACCCTCCTGATGTTAAATATAATGAGCAGTTTAGACAAGCAGAAAGAGAAGCCAGGGAGATCGGCAGGGGATTATGGGGAAAGTGTAAGTAGTGTGATAAACTAAAATTGTATGAAAAAATTTATCATCCAGTTTATATTGCTAATGTTGGTTTTAGGCGGGGCTCTTTTTATCTTTCAACAAAATCCAAATCTTTCCAATCTGCCATTTGTGCCGAAGCAGCCTGCATTTAAGGAATTGGAGATAGATGGTGCAAAACTTAAGGTGGAGATAGCTGATACTCAGGAAAAAAGAAGCAAAGGTTTAGGTGGAAGGCAAGCTTTGGCATCAGAGGAGGGAATGTTGTTCATCTTTCCGGATACGCAAAAACGGCCCTTTTGGATGAAAGGGTTAAGTTTCCCGCTAGATTTTATCTGGATTAGGGAAGATAAGGTTGTGGATTTGTTACATAGGGTTCAACCTCCGGCCCCGGGGCAAACAGATGAATCATTGCCGATTTACCAATCTAAGGAAGAGGTGGATAAGGTGTTGGAAGTTCCGGCCGGTACAATCCAAGGGTTAAATATTAAAGTTGGAGATACTGTTAAAATTCTTCCATAAATTATGATCGAGATACTGCCTATCAGAGTATTAACAGATCAGGATGCAATTATTTTTGGCTCATTAAGTGTTTCACTGGGTAAGCTTTCAAGGTTGGGATTCCCTGTGGCAGCAGGTATTGTGGTAACTGCACCTTATTTAAAACTTAAAACTACTTTGGAGAGTTTTGACTTTGGTTCAAAAGAGGTCTTTCAGCAATCACTGATTTTAGTTAAAAAAGAAATAAATAGAATTCCGGTGCCGGAAATTTTGGAAAAGGAAACCGGTAAGCATAAAATGTTTTTTTTAGAAGGAAAAAAGGTTAAAGGAATTAAGGGTTTATGGGTTGCCCTGCTGGATTTGTGGTTGGAGCAAATAAGGACCAGGCTTTGGAGTAATGGTTTCTACGGCGGTATCACGGAGAGTTTGGATCCAAAAGCAATTGCTTTCATCAAAAACCCAGAGTCTCTAGCCAACTCTTTTGAAGATAAATTCCAAGATGATGTGGTGGTTAATGTAACTGCCGGCAAAATGCATCCAGCTGATTTGAAAAAAATAGTGGAATTGACAGAAGCTGCCAATAAAAAATTATTTTTGCCGAATGAGTATGTGTGGATAGTGGATAGGGGAGTTAAGCTGGTTGGCATTAAGCCCTACACTTCTTCTCCAGCGCTTATGGAGGAGATGGTTGCTAATCCCATAGCTCTAGCCTCCAGGGGGATGCCTTACAAGGCTAAAAGTGCTGTTAAGGTATTTTTTGATTTATCCAGTGAACTAATTTTAGAAAAGCAAGTTGATGGGATTTATATTGCTTCCGAGAAGATTTTTGATTTAAACAAGCCAAATGAATCTTTTGATAATTTAGTTTCTAGGTTAGTAGAATCCGCTACTACTTTTAGCAACTCCCCTGTTTTTTTGAAATTAGCTGATATGCATAGCATGCGACTGCCTGATGGCAGTCTTAAATCAGAAGGGATGGGAAAAGTCCGTGGAACTTTGCGGTTACTTCATCAAAAAAGTTTACTTGATCCGTTGCTTTCAGCTTTGGATTTTGCCCGCCACAAGAAGAATTTGACTAATATTCACATTGTGATCCCGTTTGTCCGGGGAGTAAATGAACTGCTGCAGATTAAAAGGGAGTTAGCTACTAAGAAGTTGATGAGAAAAGCCTCACTCCAATATTGGATGGAGGTAGCAATCCCGGAAAACATTATTAATTTGGAAGATTATCTGCTGAGTGGAATTGATGGTGTGGTATTAAACCTGGATGAGCTGATAGCGCATGTTAATGGTTTCGATCCGGCGGAGCCGGAGTTGGCTCTTTATAAAAATGAAGTAGATGGGTTAATTAAATTCTTAGAAGATGGCATTAGGCTTTTGCACAAATCAAAAATTCCTTTTTTAGCTTATGGCAGTATTTGTATAAATCAAAAGGTATTGGAGTTTTTAGTAGAAAAGGGAGTTTATGGGTTGGTAGTAGAAAGATATGAAGCCCATTCAGCTAAAGATTTGCTTCATCAGGCTGAAAGAAGAATGATATTAAGAAAGAGCTAGTCTGAACAGTAAAATATACTCCCCTTTAGGGTTTTTCAGGGTGGAGAGCCACTCTGAGGCGGGTCTTGTCTCAACGCTTTGATGGATTTTGGTCAGTTCATGAGCCAGCGTTATATCGATATCTTCAAACACCTCCTGCATATTTTCCAGGGTTTTTATCAACTTATGGGGAGCTACAAAAACGATGTAGGTAGTTGGTAGATGGCAGAGGGTAGTTTGGAGGTCTTTCAGGAACTTAAGACGTTTGCCTTCTTTTTCAGGAAGGTAGCCCAGGAAGAAAAATTTGTCCGGCGGCAGACCGGAAAGGGTAAGCGCCGGCAGTATGGAGGAGGGGCCTGGTAGTGAGTCAATTGGTATCCCCTGGTTAATACATTCACGTACTAGTTTATATCCCGGGTCAGAAATAAGTGGAGTGCCTGCATCAGAGACAAGAGCCCAGTTTTCCTGCTTTAACCATTCAATAATTGTGGGAATCATTTTTGCTTCATTGTAATCATTTAAAACCTGGAGAGGTTTTTTGATTTGGTAATGGTTTAATAAAAGTGCAGTCCTTCTAGTGTCTTCACAAATTATCCCGTCAACTGACTGCAAGATCTCTAAAGCTCTTAAAGTGATGTCTTTTAAATTTCCAATGGGTGTAGGAACGATGTGCAACATAACGAGAGTATATCACGACCTTGATATAAATTAACCTTTTCTGCCGAGGATGATATTACCAAAAACATATCCTTCAAAGTTTCTGTTAGAACCAACCTTTATGGATTCCTCTTTGATAGATTTAATGGCCGGTGAATCAATTGGTGCAGTCCAGAGGATTATAAAATCCTTCAGGATTGTCTTTAGTAAAATTCTTTTGATATTTATCATAATTTTCTTCAGCTGAAGGGCAGGATTAAGAATTATGTTAAGGACATTAATTTAAAATTCAGTCTTAATTCTTATTCTTAAGATATTAACCTAAAGTTAATTTCCTGCCCCCAGCCTGAACAAATTAAATTTATCAGAAAAAAAGTAAATAATCTGTTATTTGGATTACAAGAATCGGGGGCGGAATTTAACTTAGGACTTCTTTAACTTGTTTAACTATGTCAGAAAGCTTAACGTTGCTTTTAACCAGAAAATCATATACTCCAATTTTCATTGCTTCGGATACTTTTTTCTGGTCATTTAGGTTAGACAGGATAATGACAGGCACACCCTTGCCCCAATTGTCCTTTCGTAACTTTTTAAGCATAGTTAGTCCGTCCATTTGGGGTAGGATGATATCCAGTAAGATCATTTCCGGATGAAACTTCAAGGCCAGTTTAATGCCTGCTTCCGCGCTTTGCGCGCTGAAGACCTTAAATCCCGAATCCTTAAATTTGTCGGATAAAAGCTCTAACAGGATGCCTTCATCTTCAATCACCAGTATTTTCTTTTCCCAATTTGTTTTTTTCATAAGCTAATCCCCTACTATTTGTTCTGGCAGAGTCACAATAAAAGTAGCACCCTTTCTCAACTTTGATTCAACAGTAATTTTACCATTCATTTGGGAAATTATGGCGCTTACGATATAGAGCCCGAGTCCCGATCCTTCAAACTTATTTTTCACATTTTTGGCCCGATACATCTTCTGGAATATTTTTTCCTGGGCTGATTTCGGAATACCCAAGCCGGAATCAGAAACCTGTAAAATTAGCTCTTTTTCCGTCTTTGAAATCTTCAAGCTGACTCTGCCGCCGGGGGGAGTAAATCTTACCGCATTGGACAGGAGGTTTCGTAAAATTAGATAAATAGCATTGGAGTATGTTTTATATTTTTTAATATTACTGCCAAAATCAGATTTAAAGTTTATTTTTTTGTTCCTGATTTGGGAGTTTAAATCTATGATCACATCCGAGGCAATATCCAGGGGGTTTACCTCCTCATATTTATACGGGAAAACCCCGAGCTCCATTTTAGTGGCATCCAGCAGGTCATTGGTCAGTTTAATCACCCTTTGGGTCTGGTTGTAAATTCGTTCCAGGCTTTTGTTTTGTTCGGTTGAAAACCCCCTTTTATCTTCAGAAATCTCCTCTATTGACCAGGCGATAGTTGATAAAGGAGACCTTAGTTCATGGGAAGCAAAAGAAACAAATTCGTCTTTGGCTTTATTTAATCCCTCAAGCTGCAGAGCGTGTTCTACCAGTTCCTCTTCCGCTTTTTTTCGTCCGGAGATATCAATGCAAGTGCCCACCCATTCCCGGATATTGCCGTCCATACCAAATACAGGTACTCCGCGGACCAGGAAGTGGCGGTAAACTCCGTCGTGGCGCCTAATACGGTACTCAATCTCGTAGGGGATTTTTCCTGAAACCGCCTTTTTCCAAACTTTAGCAACGCGTTTAACATCGTTTGGATGAACGGCCTTTGACCATCTTGTACCCTTAACTTCCTCGAAGCTCTGGCCGGTATATTTTCTCCAGACAGGGAGATCTTCTTCAACCTCGCCTTTGGCATTGGTCGTCCATCCCAGCTGATCAGTCATTTCAATATAGGACCGAAAACGGGCTTCGCTCTGGCGCAGCGCTGCCTCCATTTTGTTATGCCCGGCGCTTTCGATGTTTTTCCATTTGCCTCTTTGTTTAATCAGCGCGAATTCGTGATTTTGCACTACATCGATGACTTCACTGAAGCCGCATTTTTTTGAAGAATAAGTACAAAGCACCACCAGCTTGTATTTATCAATAACCTTATTAATTTCGGCTTCATACGTCGCAAAATCATTCCAGTCCTTTTTATTGTCTATCCAAAACGGATTGCCGCTGACCCTGGTCCCGCTGAAGCCTTTGGTAAGGGCCTGATCGTGTTTTCTGACCCAGTCGGCCAGTACGCGTTTCATTTCAAATTGGCCGCCTTTTAAATACCAAACGGTATGGGGAAAAATTTCAATTTGCCCTTTTTTAAAATATTTTGAAAAACTGGGTATGGCCGTTTTCATAGCAGCTGTTGCCTCTATGGTGTTTAAAAATTCAGAAGTGACCCAGACACACAGTTCGTTGTTTTCTAAGCCCTCTTTAAAATAGGGGACAAGTACATCCAGTAAGTCTTGCTTGGTCTCGTAAAACTGGCAAAAGTGAGTCCCCCAAGGGACCGCACCAATGACATCCAGACCTGTTTCCCTCAAGTTAGATTTTTCTTCCATTTAGTTTATCTCCGATTTTAAGGATTCAGTGTTCGGAATGGCAATAAAGTGGCTGCTATAAGAAATAAGCCTTTTGTTAAGTAGGTTATTGATTTCTATCGTTACTCGTTCGCGTGACAGCCCAGTAAGACTTGCAATATCCTGATGTGTAAACCAGTAGGAGATAACCGTACCTTTCTCCTCTTTGTTCCCAAAACATTCAACCAGGTCTAAAATGGTAGCTACCACTTGTTGATAGGCATCACCGAAGATTTTAAACTCCAGTTTATTTATAGCTTTTTGCGAGAAAAAAGAGAGTTGTTTTATCAGTTCTGAGTTAATATCAGGTTTTTCTTTAATCAACTGCTGAAGCCTGGTAGTTTCGCAGGAGTAAACTTCTGCCGGAGTTAAGGATTCGAAATAATATTCATTAATTTGTGTGTTCCACAAAATAGGGAAAACTGAAGAAGGAGAAAATATATGCAGCGTTAACTCCGTACCTTCCCTGGATATTGTATATAACCGGATGTAACCCTGGTTTAAATAGAAAATATGATTTAGATTATTAGAAACCGTGATTGTTTCTTTTCTTCTGAAAAGCAAAGGCTTAAATTGTTTAAAAAAATTATCTATCATTTTAATTTAAAGGTAGCATAACTTTGAATGTAGTTCCCATATTTCTCGTCGATGTAAAAGTAATTCTACCATTTAAGTGATCAACAATTGTTTTTGTAATATATAATCCAAGTCCGTTTCCCTCGATTTTACCCTTGACATTATCGGCCCGAAACATTTTTTGAAAGATTTTCTTCTGGGCTGATTTCGGAATACCCAAGCCGGAATCAGAGACCTGAAAAAATACCTGCTCTTCTTTTTTATCAATTTTTAAGCTGACTCTGCCACCCGGGGGAGTAAATTTGACCGCATTAGATAACAAATTATGCAAAATTAAATAGATAGCATTAGAGTATGTTTTATATGCGTTAATGTTTCTGTCGAAGTTTGTTTGAAATTTTATTTTCTTGATACTGATTTGGTCGTTTAAATCTATAATCACATTTGAGGCGATATCCAGCGGATTTGCCGCCTCGTACTTAAAAGGGAAAACTCCCAACTCAATTTTTGTCGCTTCTAAAAGGTCATTTGTCAGTTGGATCAATCTTTGAGTTTGATCATAGATTCGATCCAGACCTTTATTTTGTTTAATTGAATATCCCTTTTTATCTTCAAGCAGTTGTTCTATTGACCAAGCTATAGTTGACAGAGGAGTTCTGAGTGAGTGCGAAGCGGAAGAAACAAACTCATCTTTGGCCCGGTTTAGATTTTCCAGTTGCTCAGCGTGTTTTGCCAATTCCGCTTCGGCAATTTTGTGGGTGGTAATATCGTGTTGGATCTGGACATAGAAAACCGGTTTACTGCCCACATAGATTGGAACATAACTGGCATCAATTTGATATATAGAACCGTCTTTTCTTTTATTTATCACTTCCCTGGTGGTAAAAGATTTACCTTTGGTAAGTGCCTGGTAAAGATTTTTATAAACTCTGAGGGGAGTCTGGCCACTTCGCAGCATCCGGGGGTTTTTGTCCTTAAGTTCCGATAAAGAATAACCTGTTAATTTCTCCAGAGCAGGATTGACATAAACAATGTTAGGGGTAGTATCCGTCACAATAATTGGTTCCGGTATTATTTCTAGAACCCTTATGAAATCCCGAGCTTTAATTTTTGATAACTGTTTTAAAAATAAATACATTTTGTTACAATGATAAATATGCTGGAAAGTGTAGCACATTGGGTTATTTCTGTCATTTCAACCGCCGGCTATCCGGGGATTATTTTGACAATGGCAATTGAATCAGCCTTGATTCCTCTTCCTTCTGAAATTATTATGCCGTTCTCAGGTTATTTGGTATCTACAGGAAAGTTTGACTTAAATTTAGTAGCTTTAGCCGGAGCTGTAGGAAATGTAATCGGGTCGTTGGTTGCTTATGCCATAGGGTACTACGGGCATGAAAAATTAGTCAGGAGGTTTATCAGGAAATTCGGCAAATGGGTTTTAATTTCCGAGAAAGAGCTGGATGAGACAGAGAAATTGCTTCGCCGCTTTAATGATTTGGTAGTTTTGGGAAGCAGGGTGGTTCCGGGAATCAGGACAGTTATTTCTTTGCCCTGTGGATTTGCCAAGCTGCCTTTGGGAAGGTTTATTGTTTTAACCTTTATCGGATCTCTGGTTTGGTCATACTTTCTGGCTTGGATCGGATTTGTATTGGGTGAAAATTGGGACAGCTTGGGGCCGTACTTTCATAAAGCCGATGCGGCAGTAGTAGTTCTGATAATCGGAGCAGTTTTATTCTATATCTACCACAAGCTGAAGAAATAGCTACTGGAATCGCCTGATGACCCCGACGCATTTTCCTTGTATTTTTACATCAGTAGCATAAATAGGGGACATGGAAGAGTTAGCAGGTTCTAGTCTGATACGGTCAGCTTCTTTGAAAAAACGTTTGAGTGTGGCCAGGCCATTTTCCAGCAGCGCTACTACAATATCACCGTCGATGGCTGTATTTTGTTCCTCTATAATGACATAGTCTCCGTCTAAAATACCCTCTTCTATCATGGAATCACCTTTAACTTGCAGGACATATGAGCGTTTTTTGCCTGAGACCATGTTAGGGGCAACTTTGACAGTAGCATCAGGGTCTGTATAAGTCATGATAGGCGCTCCGGCGGCAATAAAGCCTAAAACCGGCAGTTCAATACCTTTTAGAGTAGAAGAAATTTTCTGGTCCAAAAGCTCAATTCCTCTAACCGCTCCTTCAAAACGCTTGATAACACCTTTGTGGGCCAGCGCTTGCAAATGTTCATGGACAGTGGCCAAAGATGAAACTCCGATTGCTTCGGCGATTTCCCCCAAGGTGGGTGAGTAGCTATATTTATCAATATATTGTCTGATAAAATCCAGGATTTGCCTTTGTCTTCTGTAAAGGGTTATTGGCATGGTTTTGCGTTTTGTTTGTATAATTACATTACCAAATACAACCCGAAGTTGTCAATACCCTATTTAAGTAAGTAATTTGACTGAGAATTGGATTTCCATACCGGTTTCTTACAAAATTACTATTTATTTTATACACGGCCCTGAGAGAATGGCTCATTAAGTATTACTTGATCAATAAAGATTGTGATAAAGATTACAGAAAATTATAGGTTTAAGATTATAAAATCAAAAAAATAAAAAGGCCATAAAGCCAACAAATGATTAAAAATATTTTGTTTAAAAAATTTATTTCCGTCTTTGGTATTTTTTCTATTTTATTAAATCTCATGCTACCGCTTTTTACCGGGCAGCTGGCTTATGCCCAGGAAGCAACCACTGAACCGGCCCAGACTCAGGAGGTTTCTGCCACTGTTCCGGAGCCAACTGTTTCACCTACTGTGGAGACTCCGGCACCGGAAGTTTCTCCGGACTTGGCGCCTTCTCCTGAACCAACCCCTTCAGTTGAGCCAACGCCTTCAGTTAACCCGGAACCAACACCAGATGCCAGTCCGTCGCCCACCCCTGTACCTGATTTAACACCATCCCCTGAAGTTACCCCCAGCGCCTCTGTTGCTCCTGCTGCAGTTGAAATTTGGCAAGATACCGGAGATGGAAAATGGGAAACTATTAATAATGTAGAGACCGGAAGAGAATATAACGCTCGTCAGAATGAGAAAGTCAAAGTGAAGTTTACCGGAATTTCCGGAGAGGCTGGCAAGCTATCTATTAAAGAAGTAAAGTTAACCGCCGAACAGGTCAGCCAAACCGGAGCTTTGTCGGACACTGCCTTTGAAATTACCTCCACAATGGCAGACGGCACTTTCTTTTATGACCTGACTTTGCCTCTGCCACCTGAAGCTTCAGGAAAAGATATAGAAGTTGAGGCAGCTGAGTCACTGGATCAACTAAATCAGTCCCAGACAGTTTCTGAACCAAAAGAAGAAACTGCAGATACAATCACTATTCTTGGCTTAAATCACTTTACGGTTTTTATTATCACTACTCCAAGTCCTGATACTCCTCAACCAGTTCTCATAAATGAAATCTTACCCAATCCGTCGGCCGGGGCCGAATGGGTTGAGCTTTACAATAACAGCCCTGATAGTGTTGATTTGGCAGCCGGCACCGGCTGGACTCTTAGAAACTCACTCAACAATTTCCAGCCGATTAGCGCCTTAGGTGTTATTCCGGCCGGAGGCAGGGTGGTTTTTGAGGCACCCTTAAATTGGCTGTCTAATGTTGGACCTGAGACAATTATCTTGTCAAATGGATCCGGTGATGCCGTAGATACGGTCACGATTTCCCTGACCTCGCCAGGTTTTGCTATTAACCATTATCCGGCAGCTGGAGAGTCGGTAGGTCGCAGAGTCGATGCCTCAACCGAGTGGATCATTTTTACTGCACCTACCAAAGGCAGTCCCAATGTTCTAGGTGCTCCGGCTGCACGGGCGGTGGCCTCAACCATTGAAGCCCACGGTTTCCCGACTTGGTATGCGGATGATTCCGGCACGCGGGTGGCAGCTTGTCTTGACGGATCAGATCCCAGATGTGCCATGGCTGGAGAACCCGGTTTTAACCCTGCCTTGCCAACTGATTTTCCCGGCAGTAATTTCCCCTCGGAATTTTTCTACTGGAGCGCGGAAGCATTACTGGGTGGTTCAAGACTGGTAATGGCTGCTGAAGGAGCTTTCTTAAACGATGTCGTGGCAGAAGGCGACCAGATGGTCTTTGGACGATTGAGGATTGATTTGGGGGACTTAAGTCCTAACTCCACTTATACGGTGACCCATCCTTATGGAGTTGAAATTATACAAACAGATGAGAGCGGTGGAGGCAGAAACGATAACCCTGATATCGGTTGTGAGGTGGCGCCGTGTGACTACGCGGCTGCTTTAGCCAGCTCGGTATTTCAATCATTTCTACGCTGGGATACTGGAGCTCCGGCAGGGTACCTTGGTGACGGCGTGACCGGACACGTAGTTACAGGTTCACCCACTGGCAATAACTTCTTTAGGATCGAAGGCCCGGGACTGCCTGATGGAGGTATTGAAACCAGTTCCTTTGTGGTTTTAGGAAAATTATTTACCGATCCGGTAACTCCTCCTCCGGGTTGTGTCAACGTTGCCCCTGATGCTCCGACTCTAGCCTTGCCGGCCAATGGGACTACCGGTGTGGCAGTCAGTCCTACTCTCTCCTGGAATGCCATAGCCAGTTTTGGCACCAATTGCTTAGGCAATACCAACCAGTTTGAAATTTTTCTTGATTCAGGCAATGTTGACCCGACTACCTCATTCGGGTCAGTCTCAGAAGCAACTCTTTCAAAGCTTGTCATCGGTCTTTCCGCAAACACTACTTTTTCCTGGAAAGTGCGGGCCAAAAACGGCGCTTTGTTTACCGATTCTGCTGTTCAGACATTTACCACCGCGGCCGCAGTAGGCGGCCGGGCGGTCTCGCCCAACTTTGAGCCGGATAACGGTTTTCCGGCCTGGTACCGGGATGATGCCGGTATCATGGTAGTGCCCTGTCTTGACGGGGCTGATCCGAACTGTGCTGCCACACTGCCGCCGTTTGGGGAAGAACCCGGGTGGGACCCGAACCAGCCTACCGTATTTCCGACTAATTTCCCCTCCGAGTTTTTCTACTGGACAGGGGAAGCGGCAATTGATCAGGGAGGGGTAAGTGCCTTGCTGGTTTTGGCAGCAGAGGCGGCATTCTTAAATGAGAACCCGGCGCCCGCTGATCAGGCGACCTTTGGCCGGATTAGGGTCCGGGCCTCGGGACTTCTGCCAAATGAAACTTATACCGTTACCCACCCATACGGCCAGGATTTCTATACTACTAATGAATTTGGTGCTTTGCGTCCCAGCCCAAATACCGAGGATATCGGATGTTTTGTTTCCTTGTGTGATTTCTCGCTGGCCTTAAACAGCCGGATTTTCGGAGGCTTCTTGCGACAGACAACAGCGCCGGAAGGCTATTTAGGAGACGGTTTAACATTTGCCCCGGTGGTTGGTTCACCTTTGGGTCAAAACTTCTTCAGGATTGAAGGCCCGGGGCTGCCATCAGGTGGTTTGGAAACTAACCTGTTTGCCACCTCCGGCAAAGTCCTTTTGGCTGTGCCCCCACCTCCAGTAGGATGTGTAGATACAGCTCCTGATGCTCCGCAACTGGCCGGTCCTGCAAACGGCGCTACCGAAGTCTCAACCAATCCGCCCGTTTCCTGGAACGGCCTGGGAAGCTTCGGTACCAACTGCCTCGGCGGCCGGGACCAGTTCGAGATATTCGTGGATCAGGGTACAGTTGCCGATCCTATAACCTCCAGGGGCACGGTTCTCGGTACCCAAACCAGCTTCAATATTGTTAACCTTTTACCCTCAACTACCTATTCCTGGAAAGTCCGGGCTTCAAACTCGGCACTGACGACTGACTCTGAAGTGCGCACCTTTACCACCACTGCCACGCAAGGAAAGGCTGTCTCGACCCCTCCGGAGGCTAATGGTTTTCCGGCCTGGTACCAGGATGATAATGGGGTTAGAGTGGCGCCCTGCCTTGACGGAGCAGATCCGAATTGTGTTTTGCCCGGTCCTGGTGAAGAACCGGGGTTTGATCCGACTCAACCCACTGCTGCTGTTTTACCAGGCAATTTCCCGTCCGAATTCTTCTGGTGGGTCGTCCAGTCAGAATCAGTACTCACTCCCGGCGGAGGGGAAGCAGATATCCGCTATGCCGCGGAAGGCGCCTTTTTCCCGGAAGTGATAGCAGACGGTAATCAAATCGCCTTCGGCAGAATCAGGGTGCGGGCCACCGGGCTTTTGCCCAACTCAGAATATACTGTTACTCACGCATACGGCGTTGATGTTTATCAAACCGATGGAAACGGCATTATTACTGCCGGAGCAGGTACTGAAGATATCGGTTGCGAGGCTACTCCTTGCGATTTCACCTTGGCTTTAAGCAGCCGGGTGTTTGGCGGATTTTTGCAGATGGCAGCCGGAGCGCCGGTAGGCTATTTGGGTGACGGAGCGACGTTTGGGGCAGTCACCGGATCTCCGCTGAACCAAAACTTCTTTAGAATAGAAGGGCCGGGACTGCCGGCTGAGGGACTTCAAACAAATCTCTTTACCGTTTCCGGTAAACTTTTGGCAGCAGTACCTCCGGGGCCTGATGTTACTGCGCCCAGCTTAACAAGCTTCACTTCGACTACTGCTGACGGAACTTTTGGCCCGGGAGCAGAGATCAATATCACCGCTAATTTCAGTGAACCCTTGGCAGCCGGCAGCAGCGTTTCAGTGACTTTGGACAACGGTGTGCCGATTGAACTGGTAGCCTTGAGCCTAACTTCTGTTTCCGGAACTTATGTGGTGGGGCCCCTGGGTAGCGGCCAGGATTCCCCGGATTTGACAGTTGCTGCCATTAATACAATGAATGTTACCGATGCGGCCGGCAACCTGCAAACTGCAACCGCACTTCCAGCCAGCAACATTGCCGATACCAGTGATATTGTCATTAATACAACTACGGTAATTCCTCCACCGGCTACCACCGGCACCATCACCGTTATTAAAGACACGGTTCCAGATGATGTCCAGGATTTTGGATTCAGGCTTCGAAACGGCGCCCTGGATGAAAACTTCTCCCTGGATGATGACGGCAATGTCCTGAATGAATTGTCCAATACCAGAGTCTTTGCCGATCTGGCTGCCGGTTCCTATGATCTGCAGGAAACTTCTTTGGGCAGCTTTGTTCTGGACAGTATACTGTGTCTGGATCCGGACGGTGGTACCGCGGTCGACCTAAATTCCCGGACAGCCACCATTGACCTGGACGCAGGTGAAAATGTCATCTGTACCTTTACCAATTCCCTGCGTAATTCTATTTCCGGAATGAAGTTCAGGGACTTAAACGGCAATGGTGTTAAAGAGGCAGGTGAACCGGGACTGTCGGGCTGGACGATCTTCCTGGATGAAAACGATAATACGATACTGGATGGCGGCGAACCTTCAGAGGTGACTGATGCAAACGGCAACTATCAATTTATTGATGTGGCAGGCGGGACACAAAATGTCCGGGAGGTGTTGCAGGCAGGCTGGACTCAAACTGCCCCGGCTGGTGGAAAGTATACCTTGGTCGTTGCTAACAACAGCTTTATCAACCAGGATTTTGGCAATGTTATAACAACTGAAGTTTTAGGCGGCAGCTGGGCCTTAGCAGGTAATGATGACAGTTCTACTTCACAGATAGTGGCTCTGGAAGATATCACTGTGGAAATTTCTACCAACGGCGGGACCACAACTATTATAATTCCGGCCGGCACTGTTATTACACCGTCAGGAGGAGGTAACTTTGACCCGGGCTTGTTATCGGCTGCTGATTTCGATGACAGTCTTTTGTCAGGCTTTTCTTCAGGTGTTGTGGCTGATGGGGCTTTGCAGTTTGGGATTCCCACGCTGGGACTCACCTTTAGCCAGCCGATTACCATTAATTTCTTTGTCGGTGCTGCCTTTAACGGCCAAACCTTAAATATCCAGCGGTCAGTTTCCGGAACTGCCGGCTGGACCAGCGAGGGAATTGTTGCTCCGGCAACCTGCACTGTGGCGGATGGTATTTGCTCTTTCCAGGCCACTTTGGCATCGTTTTATGCGGCAACTCATACTGAGTCTATCCCAACTCCTGCTCCGGCTCCAGCTTCTAGTGGTGATGGCGGCGGCGGAGGTGGAGGCGGTGGTGGCAGTGCCAGCGCACCATCTTGTAATGATGCGCCGGCCGGTGGAGCACCAGCCTTACTTTCGGCTACTGTCTCAGGCGCTAATGAAGTCACCCTGACTTGGTCCAAGGCAGCTGATCCGGTAACTCACTATGTAATATCTTACGGATTAACACCAGGTAATCCTCTTTTTGGAAATCCGAATGTGGGTGGAAAAGACACCACTTCTTACACTGTGAAAGATTTATCCGGCGGAACAACCTATTATTTCCGGGTCAGGGCTGGTAACGGCTGCAACGGCGGAGATTATTCAAATGAGATAGCTGCCACACCGGGTGGTCCGGCCACTGCCGGAGGCCCTGCCGCCGGTTTTACTGCGGGAGTATTAGGAGCCCAAGTTGGGGGAGCTCTGGGAGATGAAAATACAGGTACAGGTATTGGAGGTCCTAGCATTGAAGAATCTCCTTCCCCAAGCCCTGAGGTTTTAGGTGATGGGAATGTGGGAATTGGACTAGGGCAGCAGCAGGCAGGGATAGGCGGTCAGTCATTCCTAGGGTTTCTGCAAGCTCAAGGATGGTTACTGGGAATCTTAGCTGGTCTTGCCTTGCTGTTTGTCTTAAACCTTTATTACCGATACCGCAGAGTTTCCTGAGTATTGTAATTTTTCATCAGACATATATAATGTGCCGGAAAGTTTATCTAGAATAGGGTGTTAAAACTCATAAGTTCAAAAATTCTCCCGGCACTATTAATTTTTACAGCTTTTCTTTTTGCCGGCCTTTTCGTTTTCTTCAAAGACAGCCTTGTAGTCTTTGCCCAAACCAACCACCAGACTCACAATATTGAATCCACAGCCAGCGCGGATATTTTAAGCAGTGAGGAGGCAACGCCGGCGGCTCAAGCCGATAATTTGCAGAATCCCCCGCCTGAAGCCTCTGATTCTGCCAGTTTAGCCCCTGATCTTTTATCGGAAGAAGCATCGCCGTCCGCTTTTACCATATCCTACCATTTGAAAGATGATGTTGGATTTGAAAATCCGATCAAGAAAGAATTCATAGGAGCTGGTGATTATTTGATGAAAGTAATTTCCCGTCTGCCGCTTCAAGACAGCCCGCACTTGATTATTGATTCTGACGGCACCTTAAATGATGTGGAACATGGTACAACCAGCCGGATTTCTGAAAATATCTATGTCTACGAGAGGACTATTGTCAGCGATCCGGAAGCAGACGGCTCAAATGTCGAGATTATCAGAGTCCACGAAGCAATTGATCTTGAGGGCAATATTATCGATGAAAATAGCGTTGAGGGGGCAAAATTTATCGATACCGTCAGCCCTTTACTGGTTATTTCGGACAATCAGCTAGATTCAACTGTAAAAGGCAGGGATAGAGTTTTAATAACCGCCTGGTTTGCAGAAATCGGGAAAATGGATGAGGAGAACAAACCAAAAATTACCATCGGAACCTTTGTCCAAAATGAGGAGATGATCAAAAGGGATAACCAGACTTGGGTTTTTGTCTGGGAGGTGCCGGCGACGGAAACAACAGTGGTGAAAGTTTCTATTTCCGCCCGTGATGAGGCGGGAAACTTAAGTACAGACTCAGAAGACGCGCACTCTTATTTAATTGATAATCTCTTCTTTCTAAATTTAGCCGTAATTCCGCCACCTGCCCAAACCTGCGCTTCCGCAGAGAGGATCATCCGCTACCATGTCTCGGCGATTGATGTAGTTGTTCCTGTCAACGGCTGGGGTGATACCAATCCCATGGGTGTACTATACGCCTTAAATAACGCCGAGGCCGTGCCTAATGTTTCACAAATTAAAGACCGCAACTTTAAACTTTATGATTCCACAGACCAAAGTATTCCGTTAAAGACACAACCACTGGTGCTTCGGGCCAATGAGGGTGACTGTGTGGAAGTTATCTTAAGAAACGAGCTGGATACGGCTTTTGGCGGTATTGATCCTTTAACCTTAGAACCTATTGGCCCGGAAGATAATAAAAGAAACGTGGGTATGCAAATTTCCGGTTTACCCTATGACCCTAAGGATTCTGCCGGCGCTTTTGTCGGCAGAAATCCGGATACTACCGTAGCCCCTGGTGGCGAAAAGGTTTACCGCTGGTTTGCCGGCAGGCAGGGCGGATACATGTTCCGCGACAACTCCAATATACAGTGGCCGCAAGATACCATCACCAAGGGACTTTTCGGGATGCTGATTGTGGAACCCAAGGGTTCAACGTGGAGAGACTCAATTACCGGCCGGAATTTTTTAAAGGCCGCCTCCCAAAATAGTTTTGAATACGCGGACCTTTCGCCGATCGACCAAGACGATCTAGGAAGGAATATCTATTTGGGCGTCGGCGCCTCAGTTTTTGCAGATATCCATCAGGAGCCGGGGGCGCCCCTGCCCAAAGGCGCTTTGCTTTTAGAATCAGTCAGTGGCAACGACTTTCGCGACTATGCCTTAATCATACACGATGAGTTTGAAGGCATAACCGGGCCGGTGGCCTGGGAGGAGGATGGAAAAATTGCTTTTTACGGTACGCCGTTTTATCCGGCTACGGGAATAGAAGACGGCACATCTTTAATCAATTACCGCTCAGAACCTTTAAGGAACCGGTATGCCGCCTGGGAGCGTCACCGGGGATTAATACCGGTACCGGGAATCGGATTGGTGGATGGATCTAAAGAGATGGTTAAAGAAACTTCGGAAGTAAGAGTCACGGTCACACCTCCCTTGGTTAGGATTGAGTTTTTGGGGGAAGAAGGCGAGGTGACCGGCGAGGTAACGGTGGATTCCCAAAAATTGAAGGTAGTGATTCCCAATGGCAAAGTGTTTGATCCGGATGATGAGTTTTGCGGCGGCGGAAAATTTGCTTCTGATAATAAAAGGGAAGATGATCCTGAGTATACATTCTACAAATGTATAGGTGAGGAGGCGCATCTGCAGTCCTGGCCTTTTGGGGATCCGGCAGTGGCTATGCCCAGGGCTTATTGGGGCGATCCGATAGTTTTGTTTGTGGGCAATGCTGATTCTCACGATACCCACACCTTTCACCAGCATGCTCACCGCTGGTTCCTTGATCCGAATCAGGCCGATATTTCAAAGATGCCCGTACCAGAAAATGATATCCAAAAAAGTACCCGGCTGGATGTGCAGGGGGTGGGAGCAATGGAAGTTTTCAAGCTGGTCTATGAGCAGGGTGCCGGAAGTGTGACTGGTACAGCGGGCGATTCCATCTTTCACTGCCATCTTTACCCCCACTTTGCCGGCGGGTTATGGAGCGCAGTCCGGGTTTTTGATAAGCTGAAGGTTAATTTTAGCGAGACTGCAAATATTCAAGCGACGCTTAAGGACGGCACACTCCTTTCTTATCCGGACGGAACAGACCAGGCGGTTTTGCAGCCTTTGCCGGCCAGGATAGTTTTGTTTGATAGCAAAAATCCAGATGCAGAGGATCATCGGGAAAAACCGCCGGCCGGAATGGCTAACAGGGTGCCTATGCCTCCTGATGCGGATCATCCCGGATACCCGGGTTTTGTGGCCGGTAAATTCGGGCAGAAAGCCCTGCAGCCGCCGATGTTTGTAATTGATCCGGCCACCGGCCAGCCCGTTAAGGATCGGGCTGTGCCTACTAAACTTGAAACGCTGGCTTCTTACGATGGTATCAGGCCCGGCGCTACTTTAGTTGATCCGTGCGCCGGAGTAAACGGTGAATTCGGACGAGATCGAAAACCGGATCGGATATACGAACCCGTGGCTATCCAGGTTCCGTTTATCCAAAACTTAAAAGGCGGTTTTTTCAATCCGGAACAGAGGGCTTATGTGGAAAAGGAACTGGTTGAATCAGTCAGGGGTGATCCCACCCTGCTTCAGCCTTACTCATTCAGGGCCAACGTGGGGGATTGCGTCCAAGTCCAAACCACCAACAATTTGCAGCCTGATGATGAAACACCTACCCTTGGTGTCAATGACGGTATATTTCACGGTCCTACCAATACCCCGGAAATCTCCCAGCATATTCATCCGGTCAGGTTTGACCAGCTAGGTTCAGACGGAACATCGGTCGGCTGGAATTATGACATCAGTAATCGTTCAGGAGAAACGGCAGCTTACCGCTGGTTTGTCGATGTGAACGTGCGGACGGTTTTTTCTCATGACCACCAATTCCCGACCAGCCATCAGCAAGGGGGTCTTTGGGCGGCATTCATCAACGAGCCGCGGAATTCTTCTTACCTGAATCCGGAAACCGGACAGCCGCTCGGACCAGTTCTTTCGGATCCAACTTATGAGCAAACCAGCAAAAAATATGCACCGGAGAACGTTAAAGGGGTGGGTACGGCTGCCAGCATCATTGTGAACAGTCCGACCGAAGATAAAGATGGAGGAATCAGCGGCGGCGGCGTTCCGGCTTTCCGTGAATTTATCGTACACTACAGCGACTTTACCCCCGCTTTTGTTGCAGAACCGCAAAACCTGCGAAAGGCCCTTGATGAGTATAAGGCAGGTAATAAAGAGGCCTTTTTTGATCCCTCTCTTCGGACAAATCCATTCAATCCTCCCTTTGAAGCGGATGATTATTTGGCCGACCAGGGAATATCGACTATTAATTACAAAGTTGAACCCTTCCAGGCTAGAGTTAACCCTGATAATCCTTTAGCCACCGCAGCTCAAAAAGACCCGGCATATGTTTTTAGTTCGGTTATTCACGGAGACCCTGAAACTGAAGTGTTTAGAGCGTACGCGGGAGATCCGGTAGTAGTTCGGCTAATGGATGGAGCGCATGAGGAGCATCACAATTTTGAAATCCACGGCCACCGGTGGCTGCACCAGCCCTCAAACCCTTTGAGTGTGTTAACAGACAATCAGGCTTCCAATATCGGCGAGTTTTTTAATTTCGAACTGATCGGAAACACGAGGGTGGGGGATAAATCACTTAAAAATGATAACGAACTGGCAGCAGGATTGCCGGGTGACTATCTTTTTGCCTCTAGTGCTATTTCCGAATTGTGGGATGGTGTCTGGGGAATCTTCAGGGTGGAAAACGGAAAAAAGGATAATTTGGCACCACTACCCGGAAGTCCTGAGCCTCCTCTTTTTGAGAATCTGGGACTTCTGGATCAGACCATAAACCCGGATGAGCCGGTTCCTCAAATTAACGAGGATTTGATTAAAAGCGCGAGTCCCTGCCCTGTTAGCGCTCCAGTTAAAAGCTTTGATATTGCGGCTATTGCCCGGTCGATCACCTATAACAGTAAATATAATGAAACTGACCCCTTTGGTCTTCTGTATGTTTTAGAGGAAGACCGTGAAGCTGTTTTAACCGGAACAAAGGATACCGAGCCGCTTACGATACGGGCCAATGCCGGGGACTGCATAAAAGTCAATTTAACCAATCACCTGCCGGATTTAACCGGCCTGGCGGAAAATACCCCGGTTGTACTGCCGGATGGGACTGTCTCTAATACTTCCATTGACCCCAATACCATGCAGTATTTTGGAGAAGCCCAGCTTCATGCCGCAGTAGCAGGCTTACCGGAAGACCCGAATTTCATTTTTGCTAAATGGCCTATTTCAAACCGAATCAGCCTGCATCCCCGGCTTATTAAAACTACAGCCAGTGCGGGCGATGGGGCAACCGTCGGATTTATGCGCGACCAAACAATCGGGCCGGGAGAAAAAATAACCTACCTCTGGTATGCGGATACGGAGGTAGGGTCAGTGCTGTTGGAAGATTTTGCCGATGTAAGAAGCCATAAGCAACACGGCCTGTTTGCCGGTTTGATCATCGAGCCGAAAGATTCGCAGTATCTTGACCCGACTGATCTTTCCCAAGAGATCAAAAGCGGAACAAGCGCGGTTATACACGATAGCTCAACCGGTAAACTGACCAGGGAATTCGTTCCCTTTTATGCCACCGGCCTTAATTTAAGGCAGGGTGAAGCTATTATACCTGATGCCGAAGGGGTGCAAGGACCGGGAGAGATGGAACATCAGCCTTGCTCCCCGCCAAACGCTCTTTGCGAAGATGTGGAGCAGTCAGGAGAAGCAGGCATCAATTACCGGACTGAGAGACTGGTCAACCGGGTGCCGTTTAACTTAACCGGTGCTCACGCCGGACATCCGAATGAAATAAACTTTGATCCCAATGCTTTCAAAGCATTCAGCTCTTCTGATTTTGAGGATCCGGCTACGCCGATATTTGAAGCGTTTGTGGAAGATCCGACTGTGTTTCGTTTTATGTTCCCGGGCGGCAATTCCAATGCCCACGCTGTCGGTTTGGACGGGCACAGCTTTAAACATGAGCCCAATGATCCTGACACAAACATAGTCAGTACTGTAGGTAGTGTCACGCCGGGTAAAGTCCTAAACCTGTTTCTTCTAGGTGGAGCAGGCGGAGAGCGGCAGGCAACCGGAGACTATTTATTCGGCACCAGAAATCATGTCGAACCGTCAACTTTGCAGGGTGGACTTTGGGGACTTTTTAGGGTTTTGGCAAATGATGCTTCTGCCAAAATCAAGCCACTTGTCATGCCTCCCTCGCCTTCTCCTACACCTACCCTATCTTCTACCTCAACACCAGCACCTTCAGGCGAAACAGTTATCGCTACCAGCGCATTGGTTTGTAATGACGCTAAACCCGGCAGCGCTCCGGTGCTTTCGGTCACATCAGCCGGTGAGAGTGAAGTCATTTTGTCTTGGCTGAAAGCTGCCGATCCGGTTACTTATTACCTGTTGGCCTTTGGGTTGTCTACAGGCACCCTGCAGTATGGCAATCCGAATATCGGGGACAATAACACTACTTCCTATACGGTTAAGGATCTGTCAGGCGGTACCACCTATTACTTTAAAATAAGAGCCGGCAATGGTTGCGCGCCTGGGGAATTCTCCAACGAAGTGTCAGTGGCGGTAGGAGGAGTAGCTTTGGTAGGTCTACCATCAGGCTTTGAAGCGGGAATTTTGGGCACCAGCACAACTCCTTCTCCTTCGCCCGAGGTTTTAGGGATAGGGGACGGGAATGTGGGGCTTGGGGGTAATGTTACCCAGCAGGCAGAGGAAAGAGAGTCACCCTTAAGTTTTCTGCAAACCCAAAGACTGATGTTTGGAATATTAGCCGGTCTTATTTTACTATTTGTCTTAAACATCTTTTACCGCAGGGCCTAGAATAATTTTAAGATACGCTAGTTGACAGAATCTTCTTTTTTGAGATAAAGTTAAATTAATGTTGCTCCGGGTTTTTAAACTGGTTTTAGTTCCCGCTTTTTTGATATTCCTTTTTCTACCGGCGGCTCAAGTATTCGCTTCTCAGCCCACAGGTAGCCCAGAAAGGATTCTGGTTAAATTTTCCTCCAGGCCTGAGAAAGCAGCAATTGTTTCGAGAATCCGTGCCAAGGAAATCTCGGAAATTCCCCGGATTGGCGTAGCTGTTTTAGAAGTGAAGGATGCGGTAGAGGCAATTAGGAATTTAAGAAACGAGAGGATAGATTATGTGGAAATTGATGCTGTTGCCACAACTTTAAGTAATGATGCCTTGTATCCTAACCAGTGGGCTTTACCAAAAATTTCCTGGGATAAGTTAGATGCCAGTGCCAGCGCGTATAATCCGGTTGAACCCTCAGTCAGGATTGCGGTGGTTGATACCGGGGTGGATTATACCCACCCGGATCTTTCCGGCAAAGTTGATACCGGCCAGGATTGGGATTTTGTTAATAATGATAACGATGCCATGGATGATAATCTGCACGGGACTCACGTGGCAGGAATTGCAGCTGCAGCTACGAACAACAGCACCGGCATTGGAGGAGTATCAATAAACACTGCCAAAATTCTGCCGGTTAAGGTTTTAAACCAGAGTGGCAGCGGCTACTATTCCTGGATTGCCTCAGGTATTATCTATGCGGTTGACCACGGAGCAAAGGTAATTAATTTAAGTTTGGGTGGGAGTGTTAGATCAACTGCCTTGGAGCAGGCTGTTAATTATGCCTGGAATAATGGGGCAGTAGTAGTAGCTGCGGCCGGCAATAGTAACAATTCTTCCAAGACTTATCCCGGAGCCTATGATAAAGCCATGGCTGTTTGGGCCTCGGATCAAAACGATGCCAAGGCCTCATTTTCCAGTTATGGCAGATGGGTTGATATAGGAGCTCCCGGAGTAAGCATCCTAAGCACGATACCTTTTATTAAGGATACTAAGGATGGCAGTCAAGACAGTTATTATTTGGGTAGTGGTACCAGTATGGCTACTCCGCATGTGGCCGGATTGGCCGGATTAATTATTTCCCAGAATCCTGGCTGGTCGGCCTCACAGGTGAGAAGTAAAATTGAATCAACTGCTGATCCTGGGATAGATAAATGGTTTCAAAGAGGTTATTTGGGAAAAGGAAGAATTAATATCCTCCGTGCGTTAACTCAGTAAAAATATTTACCCAGATGAGGGGTAGGGCCGGGAATTTTCGGTAGATATATATTTTTAGTCAGATCTCCCTGTTATTCCTGGTAATACCTGATAGCTCATCCTATCAAGTCTTTTCCTACCCCCAAGCCTGAGTTGTATGCATATTAAGATAATAATAAAAGAATCTTGCGAAAGAAGTGTAAGAGTTGCGTTAGAGCTTCTATTTTATCTAGCATCCATGGCCATTCGTAATCTTTTTGCGATGGTTGGTATATCTTTTGTATCTCTAGGTATGACCATGCGTACACATCGGCCTTTTTGACCCACTTTATATTCAAGCTGAGACATATCGTCAGGTATAGTGTATCTATAAGGCTCAAACCCTGATGTAACCTCCAGTTGCTGCCTTTTTACTTCTTCATAAAAGCCAGGGTATCCACCATCAATAAGTAGAATAGGTGTACGGCGGTCTGTAAGGAAAGATTTTATACCTTTATCACCAAACTCCTGTAAGACTTCGCTTTTTACTCTTACGGTTTCTTCCCGGGTTCTACCCAGATGTCTTTCTAAAATATTTGGTTCGAGTATTCTATTGGCAATGAGTTGTGGTATTCCTGATAAATCACAGACTCTTCGTACCTTTTGGCACTGTTCACCCACCTCTTTGGACGCAACCATATAGCCTTTTCTAAGGCCAGGTAGTCCGATTGATTTTGAGAGTGAACGGATAACTACAAGGTTAGGGTATTTTTCTGTTAATGGTATTGCCGAGTATTTATCTTCTACCGCATCGCCAAATGCCTCATCTACGATGAGCAGATGCTGTTTCTTTTGCGAACACACCCGTGCGAGATCATTTATTGCTTCAAAGCTCGCCAAATCCCCGGTAGGAGTATTGGGGTTTGTAATATAAAAAATAATATTTTCTCTTGGATCGTTGTAAAAAACAGAGGCCATTCTTCTCATTACTTGTTCATATGGTGTATAGATAGTAACGTCTGTTTGAAACGTTTCATAACGGATTCTTTGCTCTCTAGTTTTATTGCCTTCCCTATCAAAGAGGGTGTGCCGGTCTATGAAATTTAAGACATGGGGATATTGATGTATTGGCCCGATAATTTTGGTTAATCCGGATTCAGCGCGAATACTTATCAGTTGAGTAAGAAGTCTTTCTGCTATTTCATCGCTGCCGCCACTGCTAAAGGCAATATATGGAGTGGTTCCAATTCCAAATCGTTCTCTTACAAAACTGATTGCCGGCGAAGCATCTACCGCATAAGTGAATAGTGCTTTTACAAGTTCCCCGCTTGCGGCAAGATCTTCTATTATGGAGTAAATTTCAGGGGGTGGTCCAAAAGGCGTGACACCGTAATCTAAGCGGATGGCTTCAGGTGAAGGCTTGTCTATCACATAGTGTTCTGGATCAAGAATAGCTCTTATGACCCGGGGAAGAATGTATTTTTGCTCACCTGCATCTTTGCCCTCAAGATTTAATCCCATAGGATGCAAAGTATACCTTTTTCTTCAGAAAATTGCAAAATAACTATATTTTGTTAGAATATGAGGATTATGGCATACAAGATTAAAGATAAGATAGAATTTCTAGCTGACGCAAGTAAAATCCTTGCCTCATCTCTTGACTATGATAAAACATTGTCCAATATTGCCCATTTGGTTGTAAATTCTATTGCAGATTTCTGCATGATTGATCTTTTTAATGAGAAGGGGGAATTGTATCGGGTGGCAGCTAGGGTATCTAGTTCCAATAAAGAAAGAAGAGAATTAGCGCACCAGATGTTCAGTTATCAAGCTGACCCCAGGAATAAGGGGGCAATTTATGATGCAGCTAGATTAGGTGAGGCAATTCTTGTGGAAAGTTTATCAAAGAAGTGGCGCGAGCTTTCCAGAATTCCCGAGGAACGAGCAATTATTAGAAAATTGAGAATGGAATCATTAATTTTTGTACCTATGGAAAGTAGAAACAGAATGATAGGCGTTTTAACATTGGTTTTAATTGGTAAAGGCTCTAATTATAACGAGAAAGACGTAGTGTTGGCACAGGAATTAGCTAGTAGAGCTGCTGTAGCTGTTGATAATGCCCGCCTTTTCTTGCAGTCTCAAGAAGCTTTGAAATTGCGGGATCTATTTATCTCCATGGCGGCTCATGAACTTCGGACCCCGCTTACTACCATCAGTGGTTATATTCAGCTTTTACATTCTAAATTCAAGGGAGCCAATACCAAGGAAGCCAGATGGGTTGACGATCTTGCCTATGAGTCCTCAAGGCTAACAAAGTTGGTTAATGAGCTACTGGAGGTTAATCGTATCAAGACAGGTCAATTCGAATATTCCTGGACAGAGTGTAGCTTAAACGAGGTGATCAGGCGGGCAATATCGGATTTCCGCTTTACATATCCAGGACACCAAATTATTTTGCAGGATAGAATAGTGGATGGTAAAGATATGGTCATAGGGGACTTTAATAAATTACTACAGCTTATAATTAACCTTTTAGATAATGCGGCTAAGTTTTCTTCTCCTGAATCCAAAATTGTAATTAGATTAAGATCTAAGGTTCGTCATTTGTATTTAAGTATCAAAGATCATGGGAAAGGGATATCTAAAAAGGATCTACCAGAAATCTTTGAAAAGTTCCAAAAAGGTAGTGATCATACTGAAGAAGGAATAGGGCTGGGATTATTTTTGGCTAAAATTATCACTAAAGCGCATCGGGGTAAGATAAAAATTTATTCCAAGGAGAACATGGGAACAACAGTAGATATTATTCTCCCGAAGGTAAAAAAATGAGTTGGTGACAAGCCTTTAATAATTTTCCCTCTTGTATTATCTTATAACATATGATATAAGGTCTTAAAGGAATAAAATTGGCAAGCTTTGCTTGTGTAATAGATAAATGAGGGAAAAGTTCTTTTCAATTATTTGTGCATTTTCCCTGCTCATTAATTCCATACTGCCTTTATTCTCAGTGAGTGCTGTTAGTGTTGTGTATGCTGAGGAAGCTACTTCTGCAGCTGAAGAGCCAACCCCAAGTCCGTCTGTAGAACCAGAGGAAAGTCCTACACCTACACCAGAGGCGACTTTAGAGCCAACCCCGACACCTTCGGTTGAACCAACCAGTAACCCGGAGCCTTCTCCCTCGCCTTCCGTTTTGCCGGAACCTTCTCCGTCGCTAGACCCCTCTCCGGCTCCTTCAACCGAGCCAACACCTGGACAAGAACAAAATACCAGTTCCCCTGAGCCAACTGTGGGACAACCCAATGCCCCGCCGGAGGAGAGCCCAAGTCCTGCTCCAACTCCGGAGCCTTTACCCAGTGTGGAGGTAGAACAAGCCCCCACAGGTAATCTTTCTGCCATAATTTTAGAGAATACCGATGCAGAGAGCCTGGAACTGGATCTTTCGACTCAGAATGATGTATCTTCTGCCACTTTAACTACTGATAAAGGCGATTATGCCCCCACTGATACTGTAATAGTTTCAGGTTCTGATTTTACCCCTAATACTGAATATACTTTGATTATTTCTTCGTCTGATGAGCCGGCAGTCAATTTTGAGGCTCAGGTAACAACTAATGACCAAGGTTCATTTATATATAGTTATCAATTAGATGGAAATTACAGACCAAATTATTCAGTTGAGTTAAAAGATGAGGCAGGAAATATCGTTGCAACAACAGCATTTACTGATGCTCCAGTATCGGGTTGTACCAATGATTCAGCCGGAGCAAATGATCAACCAAATCAGAAGGACTTGAGCAAGATGTGTGTAAATTATTCAGGTCTCCCAACCAGTATAGATGTTTCATGGAATTGGGATGATACAGGTTTTAGTGGTAAAAACACCGGAGATGCTTGTAGCCTTTATGATACGGATGGCGATGGATTAGCAAATTATTCTTTATGCGTTGGTGTAACAGGAGATCCTGCGGCTTGGAGTTATACCAAACTGTATTCCTGTGGAGACGGAAGAGTTGATAGGTGCGATCAACCGACTCTTTTAATTAATAATCCTACATCAAGTTGTTCGGCATCTGTTCAAGGAACAGATCCCTTTCCTGGGCCACCTAATAATGAGCAAGGCGATGATTACCCTAATGATACTGAGGCAAATTGTAATGTTAATGTGAGTGATGTTGGCGGGAGTACAGCTGTACTTCTCGATGTTTGTTCTTATCCTTCCGATCAGCCAAACTCTGATCCGTCGGATTGTATAATTATACAAAGCAGGACAGGCAAACTGGAAGTTGTCAAGGATTTAATTCCGGGTACTGACAGTGGCTTATTTAATTTACAAATTAATGGTGTGACAGAAGCTGCAAACGTGGGGGATGGCGGCACCACAGGAGAAAAGGTTTTGGATGAAGGAGCTCATACGGTGGGGGAAACTGCTGGCACAAGCACTAATTTAGGAAACTATACAACTGCAATTGTTTGTAAAGATTTAAATGGAACCGGCAGTATTGTTGCCCAATCAAGTAACGCCGGACCACTATCTGTTAATCTTTCGGATCAACAGGATATTGTTTGTACGATTACCAATTCGCTGCAGGATGGAACAATTATTGTTCATAAAGATGTCCAGGGTCCAAATGGGGAAGATGTTTCAGATAGTACCAGCTTTACAGTTAATTTAGATGGGGCAGATGCGGAGTCAATAACAGAGTCTACAACCGTCACATATAATAATGTAGCTGCTGGTACTCATACAATCACTGAGGATACTCCCCCGGCAGGTTACACGCTATTTAGTATGACTCCTGATAATGATGCAGGTACTTCTGGAGCACAAATCACAGTTAATCCTGGTCTAACTACTGATGTTTATGTAGTTAACCGCCAACAGTTAACCCAACTGACTTTGATAAAAACTGTCATTAATGATAACGGTGGAACTAAACAGGTTGCTGATTTTACCCTAAAAATAGACGGGGATAATGTCACCAGCGGCGTTGCCAATGAAGTTTCTCCCGGTTCACACACTGCCAGTGAAGTGAGTCAAACCGGCTACAGTGCATCTTCCTGGGGTGGAGATTGTAACAGTGACGGTACGATCACTTTGGCTTTGGGTGATAACAAAACCTGTACAATCACCAACGATGATACCCCGGCGTATCTGATTGTGATCAAACATGTTATCAAAGACAACGGCGGCAATGCAGTTGCTTCCGATTTCACTATGACTATCAATGATGTGATTGCTTCCGGAGGCAATTCTTTCCCCGGGCAAGCTGCACCCGGCACCAATAAAACACTCACTACCGTCGGCTCATACAGCGTCACCGAAAGCGGGCCAACAGGTTATAATGCTAGCTTCTCCTCAGACTGTAACGGTTCGATCGCTTTGGGTCAAACCAAGACTTGTACTATTACCAATAATGATGTGGCGCCAACGATTCAACTGAATAAAGTGGTTATTAATAATAATGGAGGTAATGCTGGCTCCAATGACTTCGGTTTGACCATCGGTGGTCAATCAGTTGACTCGGGCCAAACCCTAACTGTTAACGCTAATACCCCCCTTGCTATCAATGAAGCCGGACTTCCAGGTTATACCTTTGTCTCTATTACCGGTGATGCCAAATGCCCGTCAGTCTTGGGCGGTTCAGTCACTTTAGATGAAGATGAAGATATTACCTGTACAATCACTAATAATGATGATGTCCCATCTTTAACCTTGGTTAAGCAAGTAACTAATAATAATGGCGGTAATGCTCAAGCCACGGATTGGATTCTAACCGCCTCCGGCCCAACTGGATTTTCTGGCCCTGGCCCCTCGGTTTCAAGTGATTCTTCTTTTAAAGCTGGCACTTACAATCTCTCGGAATCTGGTCCTTCCGGCTACAGCGCCAGTAGCTGGTTTTGTCAGGGCGGCACTCAAGACGGAAACCACGTTACCCTTAATTTAGGAGAGAGCGCTACTTGTACCATCACCAATGATGACCAGTCGGCAAGTATTACTTTAATTAAAGAAGTAATTAATAATAACGGAGGTAATGCCGGCCCGAATGACTTTGGTATTTCTATCGGGGGACAGGTAGTCAATTCCGGAACTACACTAGATGTCAATTCCCATACTCCCATTGCTATTGATGAGGCAGGTTTAACGGGTTATAGTTTTGTCTCAATTACCGGCGATAATAAATGTCCGGCTACTTTGGGTGAAACAGTAGCCCTAAATGAGGGGGAGGATATTACCTGTACAATTACCAATGATGATCAACCGGCGCACCTCATTGTTATAAAGAAGGTGGTAAAAGACAACGGAGGAACGGCAAATCCTGCTGACTTTACTATGACTATCAACGGGGTTGTCGTCCAAAGCGGAGGTAGTTCCTTCAATGGAGAAGATACTCCAGGTACCGTCAGAATAGTGGAACCCGGAACCTATAATGTCACTGAAAGCGGACCATCAGGTTATTCCAGCAACTTCTCGGCTGATTGTTCAGGGATAATTGCCCTGGGTGAAACTAAGACTTGTACCGTTACCAATAATGATATTGCTCCAACTTTGACTTTAATTAAATATTTACCTAATAATAATGGCGGAAGGGCTACTGAAAGTGACTTTAAAGTCTACGTTAATGGTCAACTTTCAAGTTGGGGCCAGCATACCCTCAGCGCAGGTCAATATACTATAAGCGAAGATACTTTGATCGGCTATGCGCCTTCCGCTTGGGGTACAGATTGTGATGTTGATGGGACAATTACTCTTAACCCCGGAGACAACAAGATTTGTACTATTACAAATGATGACGTGGAACCAACCCTGACTTTGATAAAAAATCTTCCTAATAATAACGGAGGGACAGCTACCCAAGATGACTTTAATGTTTATATAGACGATGAGTCTGCAGTTTGGGGCCAAAATACAGTTGACGCCGGGGATCTGACTGTTAGCGAAGACACTTTACCGGGTTATGAACCGTCAGTTTGGGGCGGTGATTGTGACGAGGATGGTGGAATCAGCTTACTGCCTGGTGACAACAAGACTTGTGAGATTACCAATGATGACCAGCCAGCCCATCTCATTCTGGTTAAGAATCTACCAAACGATAATGGTGGTACCGCCACCCAGGATGATTTCGATGTTTCTATTGACGAGCAAGAGGCGTTCTGGGGTGACAACGAAGTTAGTGCAGGTTCTCACACAGTCAACGAGAGCACGCTTGCCGGCTATACACCATCGGGATGGGGTCAAGACTGCGACGAAGATGGCAATGTGTCCCTTCTGCCAGGAGAGACTAAGACCTGTACAATCACAAATGATGACGCTGCAGCTTTACTGGTAGTTAAGAAACAAGTCATTAATAACGATGGCGGAACCCTGGATGCCATTAACTTTACTCTTAATGTAACAGGCAATCAGCCTGATCCTGCTTCTTTCCCGGGTTCTGAGTCCGGAACCATCGTGATCCTGGGCGCCGGAGCATATTCGGTTGATGAGACTGAGGTTCCTGGATATGAGAAGAGCTTAGGGGAAGATTGTGCCGGAACAATTGCTAATGGCGAAAGCAAAACCTGCATTATTACTAACGATGACCAGCCTGGTTCAATAAGCGGTATCAAGTGGAATGATGAGGATGGTAATGGCGAGCAGGATTGCGAGGATGATTCGGATGAGTTTTGTGAAACAGGTTTAGAAGGATGGACTATCTTTCTTGATAAGGATGACAATGGAGTTCTGGATGAGGGTGAGGACTTTGAAGAAACTGATGAAGATGGATTTTATACTTTCACCGATTTGGACTCTGGCGCTTACCGGGTTTGTGAAGAGTTACAGGATGGCTGGGAGCAAACTTTCCCTGACAACGACGAGCTTAACAACTGCCATCTGGTGACTGTTTCCTCAGATGAGGATGTTGAAGACATTAATTTTGGCAATCAGGGCCGGGGTACTATTTCGGTTCATAAAAATGTTGACAATAATGGTGATGGTCAAGTGGATGAAGAAAACGCCACAAACTGGACTTGGGACATAGATGGACAGGGAGACTTTGCCACCGGTGACAGTGGCCAGGAGGTGGCAGCCGGTTCCTATGCTGTTTCGGAGGATCAAAAAGAAGGTTTCCATGTAACTGATTTAGAGTGTAACGATGGAAATTTGTACGGTGCCTCTGAATCGGTTGATGTGACTTTAGAGGCAGGCCAGGATCTTTCTTGTACTTTTACCAACACCCGTGACAGCGGATCAATTACTATAGTTAAAGATATTGATAATAATGGGGATGGAGATGCCGATGATGTAGGAGATGTAAAGGGTGCTACTGACTGGACTTGGGACATTTTAGATGGCGATCAAGATAATCCGACTGGACAAACAAAAACTTTATCAACCGGGATATACACCATTAGCGAAGACCAAAAAGCAGGTCACCTGCTTTTGGGTTGGACTTGTTCCAATGAACAAACCGGCACCACTAATTCAATAAATATTAATGTCACAAGCGATTCGACAACCACCTGTACCTTCACCAACCAATTGGTGCCGCCTGTTTTAACTTTAACAAAAGCAAATAATAGAACCGGAATTGATGTCGGAGCCGGATCAGATGTACTTTATACTTTAACAGTTACCTTAACCGGTAGTCCTCTTTCGAACGTTTCCTTAATTGATCTGCCTCCGGCTGGTTTTAAATACCGCTCAGGTTCTTGGACAGCCGTATCTTCCGAAAGGGGAGACTTAAAGCCTGAAATAACTACTGAGCCAACTTATGCCTCCCCCGGAACCTGGAGCTTAGGCGATATGGTAACCGGGGAAACTGTCACCCTGACTTACATTGCAGATATTGATAACAGTACAGACCCGGGACTGTATAAAGATTTGGCCTGGTCTTCCGGTGAGGGTCAGACCTCAAGCACTGTTTTGGCTAATGAAGATAGCGGATTCTTTGTCGGAACAGAAGTGAATGTGGTTGCTGGTAGCGGAGATTCAGCAGGAGTGAATGTTGTGCGGGAAGAGCGTGGTGAAGTTTTGGGGGTTTCTACTGAGCTTCCCCAAACAGGTATAAACACTCTCTGGTCAATTCTGGCTGTTCTTTTACTGGCAAGCGGTGCCGGACTTATTTTTGCCGGAATTAGTTTAAGGAGAAAATATGAATAATTTTAAGCTAATCACAACAAGTATACTTTTTGTGTTGATGTTTGTCTTAACAGGCCAAGTCTTTGCGGCGGATCTGTCTGTCAAAATTGAAACACCAAAAAGCTCAACCAGAGAAAACAGCTTTAAGATTGGTTTTGTGACCCTGGATATTCAGGGTAGATCAGTAACTGTGAAATGCTTGAAAAAAGGTCCTTCTGAAGGGAGCTTTACTCAATTCGGATCTGATTTTGTCTTTACGCCGGGAGGAAACAGCGGTAACTGTGAGGTGACTTCCTCAATAATTTCCAGCCAAGGGACTTATCAATTTAAAGTTACTGCTCAAGCCGGAGCAGAGACAGCGGAGAGCTCAACTGTCTCTGTTTCATACGCAACCGATTCTCCCAGCACACCGTCCTATTCTAAAGAGCAATTATCCTCTTGTGATTATAAAATTAAATTCAAAACTGCTGATGATGGCAGAACTGCTAAAGTGAAGATTTATAGATCTACCGAGACCAGCTTTACCGCTGATTCAGGGACAGAGATCGGCACTGTCAATATCGGCCCAAATCTGGAGGGAAGCTTTACTAATTCTGTTCCGGATTGCAGCAAAACTTACTACTTTGCCATCAGGGCTTTTGATGATGCGGGTAATGGCTCTGGGGTAGCGAGTGATAGTGCAGTGACGGTAATTACTACAACGACCACTGTGGCGGCATCCCCTACACCAGGTGGGGCTATTCCGGTAGCCGAGTCACAAGTCTCTGAAGGCTCTATTTTGGGAAGCACGGCGGCTGCCAGCGAAGAAGGGGTATTAGAAGAAGGGGTATTAGGAGAAGAAGCTACTCCCGGCTCAGAAATATCAGTTTCACCCACACCTCTGCCTCAGACAGGACCCTTCACAAGGCTTTTTAGTTTAAGGAATTTAATCTATGCAGCTTTAGCAGGTTTGGTGATATACTTCCTCTATCGGCGGTCCCGCAAGTAAATCTTCATGAAGAAATTATCACTTGTTCTGATAGCCTTAGGTTCTTTTAGTGTTATTTTGGCAGTTGCTATTTTTATAGCCATTTTCTATTCAGTAATTTCAGTGGAAGTAGGATATCAGATTAATCAGGTTTCTGGGCAGTCGGGAGTGAAAAAAGAAATAATCCCGCTTGATAAGGATTTTGGGGTAGTAATTCCTAAAATTTCCGCCAATTCCAAAGTTATACCTAATGTGGATCCATTTAATGAGAAGGTATACCAAGAGGCCCTGACGCGTGGGGTGGCCCATGCCAAAGGAACAACCGTACCCGGAAAAGAAGGGAATGTTTTCTTATTTTCTCACTCTTCTGTAAATTTTTATGAGGCTAATCGATACAATTCAATTTTTTACCTTTTGGATAAATTAACAGTTGGAGATGAAATAGACCTTTATTATTTAAACTCTAAATTTAAATATGTTGTTACTGAGAAAAAAGTGGTAGATGCTGCGGATGTAAAATATTTAGGCAACCTTGGATCAGGTAAAACTGTTACACTGATGACCTGTTGGCCGGCCGGGACCAGCTGGAAAAGACTGTTGGTAATAGGAACGTTAGCAGAAAATTAACCTTGAGTTGGAACTAATTCCTGAGTGAGAGCTATAGTAGCTGTGAATGCTAAGTTAATTGTACCAAGTTTTCCCATGATGCTTGCTCTATGATTATTGGCTGTTTTTGGTGAGATAAAAAGCTGTTCTGATATTTCCTGGCTGGTTTTTCCTTGTACCAACAAAGCCAAAATTTCTGTCTCTCTTTCTGATAAGGATTCACCTAGTGTAACCTTTTTAGCTGGAGGAAAAAATCTGCTTCTTTCCTCAGGCGGAACAGCAGCCAAAACCATGAAAATAGCTTCAACTCTATTTCCTGCGCCCAAATTATCTAAGATCGATGCTCGATGATTATCCGCAGTTTTAGGGCTGATGCAAAGTTTATCTCCTATTTCTGAACTTGTATACCCTGAAGCCATCAAGCTAAAAACATCTTTCTCTCTTGGCCTAAATGCAACATTATTCCCACCAATTTGTAGGGTATGTACTGAATCTAACATGACTTTAAAAGCTAGGCTTGTTGCAACTCTTTCGTCTTCAGAAAACTTTTTGTTTATAGTAGCTTGGCGATCAGCGAGTTGATCTGGAGCGAGACCAAGTATCCATCTGATAGTAGTAGGATCCATTCCTTGAGCATTCAGATAAACAATCTTTTCTTCTAAGGGATCGAATCCTCCGTCAGGCAGCATTGTTTGTAAAAAGGCTGGCAGGCCTCTATTATTTAAGTTTGGATTGGGTGGTCCTTCTTGATGTTGTAAATGTTCCATAAATTTAGCAATGTCTAATTTTGCAAGCCCATAGTTTAACATAACTTTTATCATTTGTCAAATATTTGTATCTAGGATCATTTTTAGATTCAATTTATATATAATGTATAGTGGAAAACTATAGGGAATTAAAACTTGACAAGACATATTAGAGAAGACTATAACGTAGATGTTTCTATTTTAAATTTCCAAAAGAGAGGGGGTGAAAAAATATTGAATAAAGTAATAATGACAGTTTTTGGCATCTTCGTCTCTCTCTCTCTTCTATTTGTAACTCCAGCCTTAGCAGCAAAACCCGTTGATACTTGTCAGTATGTTGTGGACGGCAATATACCTTACGCACCTGGTCACTATCTGGCTAGTCAGTTTTTAATGCCAGGATACGACGTATTTGGTTATAACTACCAAGCTCATATCTTTAACGGCAGTTTTGCTAATGCGTATCTAGGGAGACCGGGATCGGGATTACCGCCATATACGGGCGACGACACCGCTTATTTAGCGGAAAATCCTACTGCTGCGAGCCATTGGGCATGGCCGTTTAGGAATGTCCAGTTGCAGATGAAGTGGAATGACGCTTGGTTGGCTAATAAAGATTGCGGACCAGACGGTTTACTCGATAGACCTTCGCCCTATAAAGGTTCTGGAGCATGGTTAACAAACCACGCAACAGGAACTTATGAAGGTAGCATATGGGATGCGACAGGTAACTATGTCATAAATGTAGAATATCTTGGGGTAGATTACCCAGAAGACTTAGTCCTGCTACAAAGCGGTAGTAGTATAACGGGCACTTCTCTAGAACTGGTTGGAGGTGGATCGCCATGGACAATAGATTCAGGTACCGTCAGTGGTAATTCAATAGAATTTGAAGGTTATTTTAACAGTAATCCTTCGATGAGAGTGCACTTTACAGGTAGTATTGCGGTTGATGGATCAATGAGCGGAAATTGGGGAGATCTAGCACCGGGAACAAGAATAGGTATATGGGCCACAACATCCGGAGCGGCTATACATCCAATTTGTACAGTAAGCGATTTCGTCAAGATTATTGCTCCACCTGCAACAGCAACAAAGGTAGCTGATGTTTGGTATACGGCTGATGAATCCGAAATCGGACAGGATATTTGGGGAGAGTTTGCCATAATCCAAGAAGAAGCCAGTGATCCTTGTAGTGAGTATGGAATCATTAACTACATGAGTCCTTTGAAAAAAGGTCTTGGAGGTTGGTAATAAGTAAAAAATTCAGCCCATCGGGTTATTACCCTGAGTGAACTTGTACTGAGCGAACTGGTGGTGAGCGTAGTCGAACCAGTCGAAGTAATCAAAGGGATGACTCGGTGGGTTGTTTTTTTGTCTTGCATTCAGTTTTGCAAAAGAGTATATTCCAATTGCTGCCTGAACAACTTTTCTTAAAATGTCGGGCGTTTTTGTATTACTATTCTTAATTACTTTTGTCCTTTTGATTATCAGTTTGGTTAAGCCTGGGTTCCTAAATCGAATAATCAAGAGAGAACTTTCAAGGAAACAAAGTTCGCTTGGTATAGGTGCAATATTATTAATACTTTTTGTCTTAATTGGTATAACAGGTCCTAAAACAGAAATAAAAGGTGAAAGCACAGTTCGAGAAAGTTCTCCTAGTCCTACACTAGAACCCACTCCTACACCAACTTTAAGTCCTAGTCCTACTCCAAGCCCGACACCATCTTCGACGCCAACCCCAACGCCATCACCGTCGCCGACGCCTAGTCTTTTGCCTTTGCCTACGCCTACATCTATACCAACTCCAACAATAATTGCTACCCCTACACCAACTCCTCAGCCAAATAATTCCTCAACATCTAATAACTGTGATCCTTCTTACCCAGATGTTTGTATACCAATAGGTGCTGCTGATTACGATTGTGCAGGTGGTAGCGGTAATGGTCCAAATTATATTCAGGGTCCAATTCGTGTTCTTCCACCAGATCCTTACGATCTAGATCGTGATAATGATGGAATCGGCTGCGAATAATGATGAATTCTGGAATAACCTTGCTTCCATTCGGTGGATTGTTTTTTGTTGTTTTTGGGGAAATTTAAGCGATTCGGAGAGCAACAATTACTGGACAACTTCACAACTATTTACATCAATAACTCCAACTGTTTGACCACCGACAATCCCTCTTACAGTGACAGTTTGCCCATTTTTTAATGGCAGAAGTTGTTGCTTATCTTGTATCCTGCAACTAATTTGAGTTACCGAGAATTGCTTAGAAGCTACGTTATAAAATGAGATACCACTATCTGTGATATTTGATATTTGAGCTGAAAACTCGACAAGTTTATCCTTCCATTTATCTTTAGCTGCAACTTGATTAGTGTCAAAATCATCTGCTAGATCTCTGGCACTTATTTTTTCAGGTGTTGGCGTTGCCTTAACCTCATTGCTAACATTTGTAGTTGTTACTCGATTGCTATTTTGATTACCACTGGTTGTAGATTGACCGCTATTCTTATTGCCGCTACTACCAATTGCTCCAATCATTCCGATTATAAATAAAACAAGAATTCCAGTCAGGATTGGGTGTCGTCTAAACCAGCCTCTTTGATCCGTTTGGCAATGCGGACATTTTTTTGCTTTGCTGTCTATTTCCATTTGGCAACTCTTGCATTTTTTCGACATATTATTCTGACCTTAATCTAATTTACAGTTTATCACAAGATATCAAGGTTTCTCAAAATCCTGTCTTGGTTGAACAAGCAAGAGAAAGACTAAAACAAATAAATTTACTTAAAATTTCGGACTCACTCGAACATTCATAAAATGGGCATGTTCTCCAGGATAACACCTAAAACCTACTCTACCAACTGAATAGTTCATAGGAACAAATTTTCTCAACAATTTAACCTTCTCTGTCTTTTCATTCTCTCTTTGGATTTCAACTATTTCTCCTGTTAATGGGCTAGGAATTATGATGGGGTCTTGAATGAAATAATGTGCTGAGTGTTTTCCATTAAGATAGACATCGATATTACTACCAAGAACGAGAATTCTTACCTTTATCCATGTTAACAATTTTATTTCATCAGCATATTCCAATTCATCAACCTTAATTACTACCCATTGATAATCAATAGAACCAGGAATTTTAAGATGGAGTCTTAGTTTTGGGTTTTGTGGGTCTTCAAGATTAATCTGAATCATTAAATATTTACTTCTGTTTTCTGCCCGTACTATCCAACCCGCATTTTTCTCAATGATTTTCGTATCGAAACTAAACTCATAATCGTTCCAGCTAAAACCTTTTTTTGTAATTCCTCCATCTGGAGAGTCGGACACGCTCAGTAGGGATTTGCCATCTTCATATTCAACTTTCCATCCTTCATCTCCATATTCCCACTTAACTAATCCATTGGTAAATTTATCATGGAATTCTCCAGAAACGAGCTTCAAATAACGTGACTTTGTAAACGCCCAAATGATTGCAATTAATACTAAAAACCAAAAGTATACGGGGATTCCAAATATAGGAACCATTAGATACCTTACTAATAGTTGAAGAGAATTAATTAAATAATTATAGATAGTTTCCCAAAGACCAATGGTTTTGAGCAAAATGATTATTGCCGTTAAAGACCCGACAATGCGACCAATACCAGTCTTTAGAAAAAAATCACCAATTATTTTAAAGAAGTTAAGAAAATAATACCCAAAATTTTTATCCATATTTTGGGCAGGTTCAACTTAAATTGGTCAGATTAAGAAAATTCAGCTCCCTGGATGGGATTTGGATTTCGAAGCCATTATATCACTCAAATCCTGGGAAAATCTACTAAATTTTCTGTTATTGTTTTTGTGATAAGCTTGAAAATTTTATCTCTATCCTTTGGATTTGATTCAGAAACTAAACAGGCAAGCTTATAAAGATTAATGGGATCAATATTTATCCACTTTCCGTTTAAACTTAGAAAGGTAAGTATTGCCATGACAGCTATTCTCTTGTTGCCGTTTCTAAATGGATGATTTTTAATTAATGAATAAAATAGAATTGACGCTTGTTTCTCAAGAGTTGGGTAGAGAAGTTTTTGTTCAAAGGTTTGCTTTGGTGCTCCCAAAGAAGATTCTAGTAAACCATTATCTCTGGTTGAATAATCTGGTATGGGTTCCTGGTAAGTCATTAACTCTCTGGTAAGATCAAAACAAAGGAATTCAAAATCTTCGGGTTCTAACCATCTCATGTAGAGGCAAGTTTTTTAAAGGTTAAGGCATATTGTTTAACACCCTGCTCAACAGCTTTTTTGATTAAACTTGCTTTTTGCGGGTTTCGCTTTTGATATTTAGTAGGAGAGAACTTTTTCTTGTCATTCATGAGGATATTTTAACATAAAAGTAATTAGTTTAAAACTACAGGTAGGACATCTAGGTAAATTCGGTAGGTTGTTTTTTGGTGGTATAATGCAGCATTATGAGTCTGGAGCACTTTAGTCAAACGCATCCGGCAAGTCCTGAACTTAGGGAAATAATGCTAAGAAAGAAGGAGAGGGGTAAAAACTCGGGGTCTCTGGTCAGTCTGTTGGCTTTCGATATGGCTCAGGCAGCAGGAAGTGGTATACAGGAATTAACCAGGGAGTTCAGTTATGCCAGGGTTGCCATGAATTTTGATCCTGATTTATTTAAAAGAATGGATCCGAAAAATAGAAATGCTCTTATTCAACATCATGCAGCAGTTGTCTTTGGGGTTTCAGTACTTGGGATTGAGGATGCGTTGTGGACCAGGGTATTTGATAGAAGTGTGTGGTTTGTTCGCTATAACCTAGCCATGGCCGGTACACCATTTCGAGGTACAAATATGAGAGGAAAAGGTATTGAAGAGCTACCGGCAGAACAACATGCAACTATGATTTATCATGCCGGAAAAGACAAAACGCTCTCGGTTTTCTTTAATGGAGAGCTGAAAAGTTTGCCAACCGGGCTCAGGTCTATTTTAGAGCAAGCTGGCCGGCTGCAACAAATCAGGTCAGGTGTTCTCCCGATATACTCTGAGCGTGCCCGTTTTCTGGTTGGTCAGTGAATTTTGTGGGAATATGCCGGTCTAGACCCTTCTTCACTTTCAGGAGCTTGAGTTTCCAACTCCTTCCAATAAACATCCCCGGCTATCCCCAACATTGAGGCGCACTTTTTTAAACAATCTGAAGAAGCTGCTTTTAGGTCATCGGCAATGGAAATAGGTTCTCCGGTAGTTCTGTTAAATTTAATATCTGCCCCGCCAAATTGACCTTTAACAATGGTGTGTCCCTTTGCCCTGACTGAGAGTTCCCCTCTGACCCAGACTTGTTTTTTGCCAATTTGTTGATCCAATATTCTAAAATCCCAATCCCAGCCAAAGACCTGGTTTAGCATATTAATTACATAGCCAACTTCTACATAAGATAAGGGGATTCCTCCCGGCCCCGGCCTGGTTTTTATAAATGCCCGGGGAGTTTTTTGGGTAATAAAATTTAACTGGGCCTGATTTAAATATTGAGGCAACACTGCTACTTCGCTCTTGTCAGCCATAATAATATTAGTTTAATCTTTTCAGATTAATTAGGGATAAAATTAAGGTAAGGGATTTGTAAGTATTGTACTTGACAGCAAAAGGGTAATTTGTAATAATGCATAAGAATGAATAAGATCAGTTCAAAGCTTATTCCGGCAGTACTGTTTTTTACCGCGACAATTCTTTTCAGCGTCTTCTCTTCTTCCGTTGCTTTAGCCAATCATTCCTGGGGTGGATATCATTGGGCCAGGACCGCTAATCCCTTTACTTTGAAATTAGGTGATAATGTTTCATCTGCCTGGGATCCCATCCTTGGCACCACTTCTTTTGATTGGAGTAAATCTACTGTCTTGGATACGAATATTGTGACCGGCGGTACCAAACCCCGCAGCTGCCGGGCCACCTCGGGTCGGGTGGAAGTCTGCAACTCCAAGTATGGAAATAACGGCTGGTTGGGTATAGCGCAAATTTGGGTGAGCGGCCTGCATATCGTGCAAGGGGTGACCAAAGTCAATGACACTTATTTTAACACTAAAACTTACAATACTCTTGCCTGGCGTAATCTGGTGATGTGCCAGGAAGTTGGCCATACTTTGGGGCTGGACCATCAGGATGAGAATTTTGACAATGGCAATTTAGGCAGCTGTATGGACTATACTTCTGATCCGAGTACCAATCAGCACCCTAATAAACATGATTACGATGAGTTGGAATTAATCTATGCTCATTTTGACGCCAGTACGACTCTTTCTCAAACACTTTTACATCCGGGTCAAGGTAACTTCGATAATCCGACAGAGTGGGGCAGATTAGTTAAAAAAGAAGGTCGTGTAGCAGTTTTTGAGAGGGACTTTGGTTTGGGGAACAAATTATTCACCTTCGTCATTTACGCCGACTAGTTAGTCATTGGTAACTATTTCTTTAGTTGCTTTCAGCAGATTGCAGGTAACCACTAAATATGATTCTGATGTCCAGGGGGTTAATGCCAAAAATGGCGACAATAATCCCGGGCGCGGTTCAACTTCCAGTGAAAATAATAGTAAACAAACTGTTGTTTCTCCAACCGGCGCAAAGAGTAAAATTCAACCGAAAACAGTAACTACCAAGGAAACTGAAACAGAAAATGAGGTTGAAAAGGATTAGGTCCTAAATTCTTTCAAGCCACGCCTTCTGCTACACCTGTGAGTACATCTTCTGCCACCGTCAGCTTCTCCGGAAGAAGAACCAATTTCCTCTCATTTCCTTCGGGTATTTTTCGTGGTAAAATGGACTGTCACCCTTGCGAAGCAATGGGCAAGATTTTCTTATGGCAAAATTTAAAATTGTTTCCGGTTTCAAGCCTACCGGGGATCAGCCTCAAGCGATTGATAAGCTTGTACGCGGCCTAAATCAAGGAAGGGAGCATCAGGTTTTGCTGGGAGTAACTGGGTCGGGTAAAACGTTCTCAATTTGTAATGTAATTGAGCGAGTGCAAAAACCGACCCTAATAATTGTACAAAATAAGACTTTAGCAGGACAGCTTGCACAAGAATTTAGATCTCTATTTCCTCAAAATGCTGTGGAATATTTTGTTTCCTATTATGATTATTATCAACCTGAGGCTTATATCCCGCAAAGTGACACTTATATTGAAAAAGATGCCTCAATAAATGAGGAAATTGAAAAACTTCGGTTGGCCACAACCGCTTCGCTTTTGACCCGTAAAGATGTTGTGGTGGTAGCTTCGGTTTCCTGTATTTATAACTTAGGTTCCCCGATTGAATATGGCCAGGCAATTTTGGAAATAGGAAAAGGCATGAAAGCGGGAATGCAACAGGTGATGAAAATTTTGCAGAAAATGTATTACGCGCGAAATGATATTGATTTTAAGCGCGGGACTTATCGGGTACGCGGCGACACAATTGATATTTTTCCTTCATACATGGATCTCGGTTACAGGTTACAGTTTTTAGGTGATAGGGTAGAAAAGGTAGCGAAGCTGGAAGTGGTCACAGGCAACACTGAGGAAATGTTAGGGACACAAGTAATTTATCCGGCAAAGCACTACATTACTCCGGAACAAAGGGTGGTGCCCGGAATGAAGCAAATAGAGATAGATTTAGAGTCTAGAATCAAGAGTCTAGAGTCAAGTGGTAAACTGGTAGAGGCACAGAGACTTCAGCAAAGAACTCGTTATGATTTGGAGATGATCCGGCAATTCGGCTATTGTAACGGCATTGAGAATTACTCCCGTTATTTTGACGGCAGAAAGCCGGGTGAGCCGCCTTATACCCTGCTAAATTACTTTCCTAAGGACTTTTTAGTAATTATTGATGAATCACATATCACCATTCCGCAAATCCGGGGGATGTATAACGGAGACAGATCAAGAAAGGAAACTTTGATTGACTTTGGGTTCAGGCTGCCTTCAGCTTTGGATAATAGACCTCTTCGGTTTGACGAATTCATGAGAAATGTTAATCAGGCAATCTATACTTCTGCTACTCCTGATGAATATGAATTATCTTTGGCAGGAAAAGATGGTGTGGCCGAACAATTGATCAGACCGACCGGAGTCTTAGATCCGGTGATTTCTGTCCGGCCAATCCAGGGGCAAATTAATGACTTAATGCGGGAAATTGAGAAGCGGGTAGTGGACCACGAAAGGGTGCTGGTAACAACTTTAACTAAGAGGATGGCTGAGGATCTGGCCGAGTATTTACATGATAAAGGAATTAAAGTCCATTATTTACATTCTGATGTTAAAACACTGGAACGGAGCGATATCCTGCAGTCTTTGCGGCTGGGGGAATATGATGTGATTGTGGGAATTAATTTGCTAAGGGAGGGGTTGGATTTGCCTGAAGTGTCTTTGGTAGCTATTTTAGATGCGGATAAGGAAGGGTTTTTACGTTCAAGAACATCCTTGATTCAGACCATGGGACGGGCTGCAAGGCATGTAAACGGCCAGGTAATTATGTATGCGGATATCGTGACCGGATCGATGAAAGCTGCCATAGATGAGGTGGAGCGAAGAAGAAAATACCAGGCAGAATATAACAAAAGACACAATATTACCCCCAGAAGTATTGAAAAGGCTTTGCGGGAGAGGCTGATTGAAAAAGTGGAGGAGCTGGAGGAGAGTTTAGGCAAAAAAGATCTGACAATAGAGGATATTCCGGCCTCTGAGCGGGAAAAAATGATCAAAAACCTGGAAGCCCAGATGAAACAAGCAGCAGAGCTTTGGGATTTTGAAGAAGCAGCCAGAATCAGGGATCAGATAAAGGAGTTAAGTATTTAATTTGCTTAAGATCACTCTCTGCTGGGGCAATCTGTAGCTGGAACTCCTGCGTCTAAGTAACGTTCTATTAATTCTTCTTGAACAGCAGGGTCCTGAATTATTAAGTTTTGTTTAAAAAGTTTCTGAGTGTGTAAGTAGTGATTACGAACTCCTTTTGCTGATTGACGAAATTCCTCCATTGCTTTGCCTGTTAAGTGATGAATAGTCTCATTGTAAATGCGTCTCTCTTCTGGTGTCAGGGGTTTACCGGAAGCGTCTACACCACGGTGTAATAATTGATTAAGACGGGCAATGGCTCCTTGGCCTCCAGCTTGGCCTTCCGGTAAGGTATCTACAAATTTCCCTGCTTCTATTTTGTCCATTTCAGTATATTATACCCTATAATTATATACTTTAATCGAAACTGAGTCAAATCTTGCAAAATAAGAACCTGCTCGCACTTCGGTTTGAAACTATTTTACCTCGTGCTCGCAGAACCTTGCCTTTTGACTTTGTCGGAAAGGTAGGTTAAAATAGATGCTTAATTTCGGGAAAACTTCGCATGGCTGTTGATAAAATAATCATCAAAGGTGCCAGAGAGCACAATCTCAAAAATATTGACCTGGAAATTCCCAAGAATCAGTTGGTGGTTTTAACCGGCATTTCCGGCTCAGGTAAATCCTCTTTGGCTTTTGATACTCTTTATGCGGAAGGACAGCGTAGATACGTGGAATCCCTCTCTTCTTATGCCAGACAGTTTTTAGGGGTCATGGACAAACCTGATGTGGATTTAATCGAAGGACTTTCTCCGGCTATTTCTATTGACCAAAAGGGAGTTTCTCACAACCCCAGGTCTACTGTTGGTACAACCACAGAAGTTTATGATTACTTAAGGCTGCTTTTTGCCAGGGTTGGCCATCCTCATTGTCCGATTTGTGGTAGAGAAGTTTCAAAGATGTCAGTAGAACAAATTGCGGAAAGAGTGACTAGTGACAAGAGTATAGAGTCTAGTAAAAAAGGGAAGAGAATAATGATATTGGCGCCGGTGGTGAAAGACAGGAAGGGAGAATATTCCCAGCTTTTTGAGGATTTTAGGAAAAAGGGATTTTCTAAAGTAAGGGTTGACGGACAGGTTAGAGATCTATCTGACGACCTGGTTTTAATTAAAACTAACAAGCATACAATTGATGTAGTGGTAGATCGGTTGGTAATAGAGTCAAGAGTCAAGAGTCAAGAGTCAAGTGAATCGCAGTCTAGGCTCTCGACTCTAGCGACTAGACTCTTCCAAAGCATTGAGACAGCGCTAAAATTAGGTGAAGGTTCAGTGATTATATCTGAAGTATTAGATGCCTCTTTAGAATTTCCTCAAAACCCTAAAAAAATGAAGGATCAACTCTACTCTGAAAGATTTGCTTGCCCGGTAGATAATATTTCTTTGCCGGAAATTGAACCGAGACTCCTGTCATTTAACTCCCCTCACGGAGCTTGTCCGACTTGTTCCGGATTAGGAACACTGCTAGAAATAGATGAGACAGCTATTTTAAATCCCATTCTTTCTATTGCCGAAGGAGGGATTTTGCCCTGGAGTAAACTTGCCACCAGTGATACTTGGTTTACCAGGTTGATTGAATCGGTAGGCAAAGAAAATAAGTTTGATTTAAATACCAGATTGGGTAATTTAACACCCGAAGCCAGGAAAATCCTACTTTTCGGAAGTGGCAAGGAGGAGTTTAAAGTAGAAGGAAGAAACAGACAGGGAAGGTGGACACATTTCTATTCAAGCTTTCAAGGATTAGTTACCTATCTCAAGGAAAGGTATACTACCTCTGAATCGGATTTTGTGAAATCGGAAATTGAAAAGTATATGGTTAAAGAAATTTGTCCAAAATGCAAGGGTGCCAGATTGAAAGATGAAGCGCTGTCAATCACGATAGAAGGATCTAATATTGCGGAGGTGACCGGTCAATCAATAGTTCAGACACATGAATGGATTAAAGATATTAAGTTGTCTGATCGGGAGACCCAAATCGCCACCCCGGTTGTGAAAGAAATTAAGGCCAGACTACAGTTTTTAATTGATGTTGGTTTGGATTATTTGACTTTGGATCGGGCTGCTATGACTTTGGCCGGGGGAGAATCACAACGGATAAGGCTTGCTTCCCAAATCGGCTCAGGACTTTCCGGAGTGTTATATGTTTTGGATGAACCATCCATTGGTTTACACCAGCGGGATAACAGTCGGCTGATTGAAACTTTAAAAAAGCTAAGGAACTTAGGTAACACTGTGATTGTCAATGAACATGACGCTGAAACCATGGAAGCGGCAGACATATTGATAGAAATAGGTCCTGGAGCCGGTGAACACGGTGGTAAAGTTGTGTTTATGGGAACTCCTGATGAAATGAAAAAAAGCTCCACTTCTTTAACCGGTCAATACCTTTCAGGGAAGAAAAAAGTAAAGGTGAACAGTGAATTACAAAGGGAACCGGTTAATATGGGTTATCTTAAACTCTTGGGAGCAGCAGAACATAACCTAAAAAATATCAACATCTCTTTTCCTTTAGGCAAATTTATTGCAGTTACCGGTGTTTCCGGCTCAGGTAAATCAACTTTAATTCATGACATTTTGTATAAAGCTCTAGCGCAAAAGATCTACCGGTCAAGGGAAAGAGCTGGTCTCTACAAAGGGATGGAGGGAATAGAATACGTTGATAAAGTTGTATTGGTGGACCAATCACCGATTGGCCGGACTCCCCGATCTAATCCGGCTACTTATACCGGAGCGTTTACTTTTATTAGGGAATTATTTGCCCAGAGTCCGGAAGCTAAGATCAGGGGTTACGGCCCGGGCAGATTTTCTTTTAACGTCAAAGGCGGCAGGTGTGAAGTTTGTGAAGGTGAAGGCACTTTAAAAATTGAAATGCAATTTTTGCCGGATGTTTATGTGACCTGTGAATCATGCAATGGTGCCAGATACAACCGTGAGGCTTTGGAAATTCATTTTAAAGATAAAAATATTGCCGAGGTTTTAGATATGACGGTTGAGGAATCCTTAAAGTTTTTTGAAAATATTCCCCAAATCAAGAATAAACTGCAGGTTTTATTTGACGTTGGGTTAGGGTATATCAGGTTGGGTCAGCCGGCTCCTACTTTGTCCGGGGGTGAAGCTCAGAGGATTAAACTGTCTTCGGAGTTGTCCAAACGATCCACAGGACAAACAATGTATATCCTGGATGAGCCTACTACAGGATTGCACTTTGCTGATATTGAAAGGCTATTAACCATACTTAGAAAGCTGGTAAACTTTGGTAATACAGTGGTTATTATTGAACATAACCTGGATGTGATTAAAAATACTGACTGGATTATAGATTTAGGACCGGAAGGCGGAGATCAGGGTGGACAGGTAATAGCGGAAGGCACTCCGGCTCAAGTGGCTAAACTTAAGGGTTCTTATACTGGTCAGTATTTGGCCAAGATCATATGAAAAAACGTAAATTTGATGCAGCCTTATTTGATGTTGATGGCACAATTTTAGATACCGGCGAATATATCTTTCAAGCTTACAAATATACCCTGGCTCTTCACTTAAAAAAAGAAGTCACCTGGGAAGACGTTGTTCCGGTTTTAGGTTTGCCATTTGACCAGTGTTACCGTTTACTGACAAACCTGGAAGAAGTGGATTACTTAATGGAAACTCACCACCAGTATCAGACTAAAAATCCACAGTTAGTTAGACCCTATGAACATACTTTACAGGCTTTAGGATCTTTGAAAAAAGCCGGAGTGGCCATTGGAGCTGTTACCAGCCATAGCGGTGAACTGCTGGTCAGAAATTTAAAAAATGCCGGAATAGATAAATTCTTTAAAGTTATTGTTACCCCTTTTGAAGTTATAAATCCCAAACCGCATCCCGAATCGGTTTTTAAGGCTTTGGAGGTTCTTAAAGTCAAACCAAACAAGACGGTTTTTATCGGAGACAGTAAGGCTGATATAGAAGCCGGCAAGGGTGCAGGAGTTAAAACGATAGCAGCCTTATATGGATTTCATGGAGAAAAACTTCGGGAAACAAAACCGGATTATGCAGTTTCGGATATCCAGGAAGTAGTTTCGATTATACTCGAGTGATAAACTTTGCTACAATATAATGATGGCTTTGATCCAAAAACTTGCAATTTTACTGCTTTTTTTATTTTTTCTCTTGCCAGTCAAGGTGTTAGCTGCAGGAGAGTTTGCTACCTCTTATGATGTCTTATATGACGTGGATGAATCCGGGGTCACCACAGTCACCGAAAAAGTTACCCTCAAGAATTTGACTTCGGAGTATTTTGCCAATCAGTTTAAATTAACTATCGGTGCAACGAAGATTTCTGATATTAAGGCTTCTGATCCGGGAGGGGCATTAGATGTGACTCAGGAACAAAAGGATAATCTCACTACCATCGGAGTCAAATTTAACCAGCAGGTAGCAGGGCTCGGGAAAAGTTTGCCTTGGACTATTACTTTCAAATCCAAGGATTTTGCCGAAAAATTGGGTAAAGTGTGGGAAATTAGAGTACCCAGAGTTTCTTCTTCTTCAAACCTGGAATCATATAACCTAACCTTGTCAGTGCCTCAAAGCTTTGGTTCTCCTTCTTTGATCAGCCCCACTCCTAAAAGTCAATCTACTTCTGCCGGTAAAATATTTTTAACTTTTGATAAAGAAAGCCTGCAGGAACAGGGAATTTCTGCCAATTTCGGTAGTATCCAACTCTTTGATTTTGATCTTGCCTACCATCTGGAAAATAATAATTTAATGCCGATTCTCACAAATATTGCCCTGCCGCCGGATACTTCTTATCAGGATGTTATCTACCAAAGAATAGATCCTAAACCCCTTAATGTGACGGTAGACAGCGATGGCAATTATTTAGCATGGTACAGGTTAAACCGGAGCCAAAAAATTGATGTGAAGGTTTTTGGTTCGGCAAAACTTTATACAAACTCGAAGGTACGAAGTCCTTCTTTAGACGAGGCCTCAAGAAAAAAATATACGGAGACTCAGAAATATTGGGAGAAGGATAATCCCCAAATAGTAAGTAAACTGAAGGAAATCCTAGGTGATAATCCTCCAGCAAGCAGCGAAGAAAAGGCCAGACTGCTGTTTCAATTTGTAGTAGATCATTTAAAGTACGACTCGAAGCGACTAACAGACTCTATAGAAAGACTGGGTGCTGTCACAGCCTTAAGTAATCCTGATTCAGCTGTTTGTATGGAATTCACGGATTTATTTATAGCCCTTTCCCGGGCCGCCGGTATTCCGGCCAGAGAGCTAAATGGTTTTGCTTACACTGCTAATACGACTCTCAGGCCGCTTTCTTTAACAAAAGATATTCTGCATGCTTGGCCCGAATACTGGGATGAACGACGCGGTTGGGTAATGGTAGATCCTACTTGGGAAAATACTACCGGCGGAATGGATTATTTTAGTAAACTGGATTTAAATCATTTTACTTTTGTAGTAAAGGGGTCATCTTCTACAGAACCCATCCCCGCCGGTTCGTATAAGCAAAGCTTGCGACAGGATTCACGCGATGTGAAAGTATCTTTGTCAGATACCGATTTTTTGGGGAAAGCACAGATAGATATTCAAGTTGAGGCTGCCGATCCAATCATTGCCGGTTTTCCCGGTAAGGTTAAAGTCAAAATTACCAACATAGGTAATTCTTTCTTTCCTTCTACTCCGCTGGGTTTGAGCGCTACTAGGATTTTAGTCTTAAGTTCCCTGGGTCAGAAATCAGGACCGATACCTGCTTTTGGTAACGGCGAGTTTACCTTTAATATACGGACAGGATCGCTTTTAGATTCCTATCAGGATCAAATTACCGTGTTGGTGGGAGGACAAAAGATTACTAAAGATGCTACGGTCAAGCCCTTTTTCCTTTTCCAGACAATACCTTTGGTAATAGGAGGGGTTGTGGGACTTATGATTCTGATTTATTTTGTGGTATTAGGAGGCCATTTTTACCAGAAGAGAATGAAGAAGAAAACTAAAAAGAAGAGTGGAAAATGACGTGATCCCTGCTTTCTTCGACAGATCTAAGATTCCTCATAAGCCCGGTGTCTACATTTACAAAAGTAAGGGCGGGAGGGTTATCTATGTTGGTAAGGCAATTGATTTAAGTAGTCGAGTATCCTCATATTTCCATTCCAAAGATAAGAATTCAAAAACAGAGGTTTTGGTAAAGGAAATAAGTCAGGTGGAGACGATTATAGTTGAATCGGAACTGGAAGCCTTGATTCTGGAAGCAAACTTAATTAAAAAATATCTGCCGCCATTTAATGTCCGCCTCACCGATGATAAAGATTATCTGTATATAATGGTGACTAAAGAAGATTTCCCCAAGATCCTGACTGCGAGAAAAAAGGACTTAGGGGTTGCAAAAAAATACTGGGGCCCTTTTCCTTCCAGTAGAACTGTAAAAGAAACCTTGAAGTCATTAAGAAGAGTTTTCCCTTGGTGTTCCATAGGTAAACGGGTCGCTACTTGGCATGCTCGTCCCTGCTTCTATTACCACTTGGAACAGTGCCCCGGTGCTTGCGCCGGTTTAATTTCCCGGAAAGATTACCAAAAAATAATCAAAAACTTCTCTAAATTTATGGATGGAAAAAAAGATGAATTGGTGGCAAATTTACTGACGGAGATAGGTGAAGAATCAAAACATCAAAGGTTTGAAGCTGCTTCCCGGATTAAAAAAATCCTGGATGGTATTACCTATATGACTCAACCTAACAGGGTTAAGCTTTATTTGGAAAACCCGAATTTTCTGGAAGAAGAAAGGCAACTTGCTTTAGTTGCGCTAAAAGAGGATTTAAAGCTAAAAAAAATTCCGGAAAGAATTGAAGGGTATGATATTTCTAATATCCAGGGGAAAGAAGCTACCGGCTCTATGGTGGTTCTAACCGATGGTGAAATAGATAAGAGCCAGTATCGGAAATTTAAAATACGGATTTCAGGTAAGCCAAATGATGTTGGTATGATGCGAGAAATGATAAGACGAAGATTTACTCATAAAGAGTGGATGAAACCTGATTTAATTATTGTGGATGGAGGAAAACCACAGGTTAATGGGGTGAAATTAGAAATTAGAAATTTGAAATTAGAAATTCCTCTTTATGGTCTGGCTAAAAGACTGGAGTGGTTGTATCCGCCGGAAGGGGAGGCTCTAAAACTGCCCAGGAAAAGTCTTTCCCTAAAATTGCTTCAGAAACTTCGTGATGAGGCTCACAGATTTGCCATAAGTTATCATAAGAAATTACGTGGTAATATGTTATTGAGATGAAAAAACTGCTCCGTTATTTTTTAATAAATCTGGTATCCCTTTGGGCAGCCACTCAGATTATCCCCGGCCTAACCTATACAGGAGGGGTAAAGAGCTTAATTGTGGGAGGGATAGCATTCATGGCAATTAACTTGCTTTTAGTTCCACTGCTTAAGGTGTTACTTCTGCCCCTTAATCTTTTGACTTTAGGAGTTTTTGCCTGGATTACTAATGTTTTAGCGCTCTATGCCCTAACTACCATAATTTCTGATTTTCGCTTGGTTCCCTATGCTTTTTCCGGTTTTAACTACAACGGAATTACAATTCCCTCATATGAACTATCTTCATTTATGGTAGCTGTGGTAGCCTCACTTCTAATCGGATTGATCACACATTTTTTACAATGGCTAACCCACTAGATTTGGTGGTATAATCCTTAGAAAGATGCAAGCGATTGTTTTCTTAATACAAATTATTTTAGGCATTTTGCTTATTTTTGTCATTATTATTCAACAAAAGGGCTCCGGTTTGGGATCTTCTTTTGGAGGAGATATGTCTTTTTACCGTACCAGAAGAGGCGCAGAAAAGTTCCTTTTCTACGGTACTATTGGAATTGCCTTAGCCTTTATACTTTTCTCCTTAGTCGGTCTTTTGGTTTAAGTTATGAACTTAAAATCTGCAAAACTTTTTCTACTTATAACCATTAAGTACATAAGGAGAAACAAAATATGGTTTGTAGCCGGGGCTGCTTCACTGATAGTTCTGGTAATCTTCCTAATTAAATTAAGTTTCCTTTATTCACAGAGTGCTTTAAGGATAGGTGTAATTGGAACCTACCAGGAGCATGATTTACCGGAAGAGGTAACAAGACTGATCTCAACGGCTTTAATTAAAGCGGGCGGAAGCGGTAAGGTGTTACCAAACCTAGTCAGCGGCTGGGAAGTAAATAATGATGCTACCAGCTTTAAATTTAAATTACAGGATGGTCTTAAATGGGCTGACGGAACAAAAATAAGATCATCTGATCTGGAATTTGCCATTCCCAATACCAGTGCCACCTACCCTGACGACAAAACAATACAATTTGACCTTAAGGAATCTTATTCTCCCTTGCCGTCACTTTTAGCCAAACCGATTTTTAAAAAAGGAACCCTGATTGGTACAGGTCCATACCAGATTAAAAAGATTGAAAAAAGCCGAATTTTTATTACTAAAATTACTTTGGAGGCAAGTGACCAGCAATTGCCTGTCATCCATATTCGCTTTTACCCTAATGAAAAAGTGGCTGTTACCGGTTTTAATTTAGGTGAGGTTTCGGTGCTTTCAGGTGTGACTAATCCAAAAGCTATTCCGGCAAATTCCCTGATTCGCATCAATAAAAAAACCGACTATTCTAAAATCGTGACAGTGCTATTTCAGACAACAGACTCGCTTCTTAGGAATCGGTCACTGCGTCAAGCTTTAGCATATCAGGCTCCGCAAATTTCCGGTGAGGAGACTGCTAACAATCCTTTTCCTCCGGGCTCCTGGGCTTACAATAATCTTTCCAAAAAGTATCTATCCAATCCCGAAGAAGCAGAGGAAGCACTGGAGAGGGCCAAATCATCTATATCAGAAGATATGATGAATTCAGAGATAATTTTGACAGCTACTCCCAATTTGGAAGAGGTAGGAAAAATGATCGTAGAATCCTGGAAAAAATTGGGGTTTGACATCAAGCTTAGAATAGAGTCAGGTATCCCCCAGAACTTCCAGGCGCTTTTAATTACACAAAGCATTCCCACTGATCCAGACCAATATTTTCTCTGGCATGCTACTCAAACCAAGACCAATTTAACAAAATATAATTCCAAAAGAGTAGATAAGGATTTAGAAGATGGCAGAAAAATTATTACCGAAGAGGAAAGAAAAGAAAAATATTTTGATTTTCAAAAAACCCTACTGGAAGACACCCCGGCCATTTTTCTCTACTTTCCCAAAAACAATATAGTATATCTTAAAAAGGTGGAAACTCTTCTAAATAAAGTCCTTCTTTTGGGGGGTTGACTTAAAGTAGCTTCAGTGAAACAATAAACCCGCAATCTCGAAAAACCTACACAGACGGTTATATGGGATTTTTTGTGTTTAAGAGAAGGTAATTATGACTAAAACTCTGAAGGAAACGCTAAAGGAAATTCAGATTCTGCTGGGGCAACCTCACCGGAAAATTGCCGGGACCCTAAAAGGCTACTTGAATTTCTTAAATCCGCCTGAAAATGGAGAAAAAGTTTCCGAGCTTAAAAATGGACAAAAAATACAAACTATACATCATGGCAAAATTACCTGGGTCGATGTTAAAGATCCTAGTCGTAGAGAAATTAGCCAACTGGCGGAAAAATTTCCTTTCCATCCGCTTCATCTTGAAGATTGCGTTTCTAAGGGACAATTTCCGAAGTTAGAACAAAGCGATGAAGATAAATACTTATTTTTATTGTTTCGTCTCCCACGCTTTCATTCCCGCGCAGGAAATATAACAATTAACCAAATCAGCTTCTTTTTGGGAGAGAATTATCTTGTAACTATACATGAGGATAGTGGCGATACCATCTCCACCATATTTACAGACTGTAAGGAAAATGTTGAACATCGCAAAGCATATATTAATAACTCTACTTCCCACCTTTTTTATACAATCCTGGAGAAGCTAACAGATGATTTGTCGCCTATTTTGCAAAGTATCCTAAAAGAAGTTGATGAAACAGAAGATATCGTGTTTGATGATAAAGTTTCCGGTGTATATAAAGTAGGCCAACTAAGAAGGAAGATTATCAGCCTAAGGAGAGTGATAGGACCCTTAAGGGTACTTCTTAAGGATATAGAGGAGAGGATCAATAAATTCGCCAAAAGTAATTTAACAGTTTATTTTGTTGATATTGCCCACCGTATTGATAAGACCTGGGAAACCCTGGAGGAGGCCAGGGAAACGGTGGATATTTATAAGGATGCAGATTTCATAGCCAGTACCGAAAAAACAAACAGGATTTTGGCAATGTTAACTTTAATCTTTACCTTATCCATCCCGGCCACTGTCATCGGGTCGTTTTATGGGATGAATATTCTGCTTCCGGGTGGTCTAGAGAGTGGTTCGTTTGCATTCCTGGGAAAATATACCACCTTTATCCTAATTCTGATTGCTGCAGCGCTGCCGGCATTTTTGATGTTCATTCTTTTTAGAAAAAGGGGCTGGTTTTGAGAGTAATTTTGGGGGGTTGACAGGTCACCGAAATGGGTGGACAATTAATTTTAGAATCTCTAAAACTGAAGAAAAGAGCAGGTTAGGGATTTTTTGATGGTTAGCCCAGGAAACTTTATCATGGCGAATAACATTAAAAAATTCGGTCCGCTACTTTTTCTGCTTTTCCATCCGGTTTTTCTGGTTTCGGTTTTTGTTCTCAAATTTATGGAGATTATCAGTGAGCATCTGGCGCTCCTTTTAATCGGCGCGCTTTCTTTGGAGGCAATTTACCTTGCCTCTTTTATTTGGGCGAAGTTGGCTCGAACAGCTAACTACTTAAGGGAAGTGCAAAAAGAGATGGCGGATTTAAGAGAAGATACGGCAGATCTGCCCAGAATGCAGCGGGAGCTTATTTATGCAGGACATCAGATTAAGACTCTCCAGATGGACCTTGACGCTTTGAAAAAAACAGGTAGCATTAAGCTCTCCGGCAACGGTCACAGAAGATCCCACCCACCAGCAATATCACATTCTTAACTTCTTTTAACACAATTCTATTCTTTCTTACACATTTTTCTGTTTAAATGTAGCAGTAAATCTATTAAAGAGGGGAGGTGAACTAAAAATGGATGCTATGCCAATGTCGAGTCAGCCTATGAGCAGATCTGATGCAATGAAACACATGGACCATGTAGATTATCCCGCAAGCAAAGAAGATTTAGTCAAAGCTTGCAATAATATGTCGGATGTATCCAATGAGGATAAGAAATGGTTTATGGAAAGTTTGCCGGAGGGCAGTTATAACAGCCCTGATGAGGTCAAAGAAGCTCTGGGATCATCAATGTAGGCCTTCAAGGCCTTCCCTGATTTCTAAAGTCCTTCTGCCCAGGACCCATTCTGAATAGAAGCTGTAATCTGTGTAGTATACTTGTTTTGGCAAGGAGGGGAGTGATTTATTTTCTACTTAGTAACTTTATAAGCACATCTAAAGCAAAATTTTGATCAATGAAATCTGGACTGGTAGCAATGGTAATAACTCCAGCCCTATTCATAGCTTCCTTTAAGCTGAGAAGTTGCTTTGAAGTTGGCTCGATTGGTTGTCCCGCATCCTCAAACACATCTATGTCTATATCGAGGATCGTATACTGAGGATTACCTCTTATATCCATTAAAATATCCTCCAGATCCCCCAAATTATATTGATAAACTTCTTTAATAAGCCCTGAATGCATGGCAGGAATTATAAATGAATTAATCGGTAATTCCGTAGTATATTCGGCAATTTCTTGTAAAGTTAAATGAGGAGTTGGCATAAGTATTGGTACTGTAGTGTCAGGATGACCGTCAAGGTGATACAGTGTGCTTCCTTGAGCTATCGAACCTTCCAAAAGGGCTTCGTTCCAGGCATAAAAGGCATGGTTATGGTCATCGAAAATATATGTAGGAATACTATTTTTACCAAACGGCATTCTGATATATTCCTTAAGAGCCTGGATTGGTTCACCGGAGATTGTGATGTTAGTAATCTCGATATCTGAAATTTCTCCAAATCTCAAGGGTCTTGATTTCGCAAAGAAAATAATTCCACCGCCATAAACAGGCCGGACATTTTCGGTTCTATAATATAGGGAGCGACCTTCATTATCATACCCACTCGGATATTCCGGCTTTGCCATGAGCCGTATTGTATGCATCATGAAAGCCAAAGTCAAAATTGCAGACTAGCTCAAAGTTACAAGAGTCTTTTGCTCTAAGATTTGTGAGCCGCCTCGGACTCGAACCGAGAACCTATTCCTTAAGAGGGAAGTGCTCTACCATTGAGCTAGCGGCCCATCACTGCTTATTCTAACAATTTACACCCTAAATCTCCACCTTTTAGGATATACTTAAATTAATGCTATATTTTCTCCTTTTTATTCTTGAGCTTTTACTGCTTTTTTTCTTATCAAAAAAGCTGATTAACTCTTTAGCTCGGCTGATCTTTAGGCTTACCAAAAGCCACCAGATGGTGGTCCGTATTCTGGCCATATTATTTTTACCGGGAACAATCATTCACGAACTGGCCCATCTTTTATTTGCCGGTGTAATGCTTGTCCCGGTCGGGGAAATAAATGTAATTCCGGAGATTGAAGGGGCCGGCGTAAGATTAGGCAGTGTGCAAATAGGGAAAACTGACCCGTTCAGGAGAACCATTGCGGGAGTGGCCCCGGTCCTTTTGGGGATGATTTTAATTTTCTCCATATTTGTTTTTGTCAAAATTGGTGTTAGTCCCTGGTGGCAAATAATTTTAGCTATATATTTGCTTTTTGAGATCGGTAATACTATGTTTTCTTCAAAGAAAGATATAGAAAACAGCGTTCTTTTTATAATTTTAATACTGGTAATGTTTGCAGTGATATTGGCAGCTTTGTATTCCCTAAATCCAGGCTTTCTGCAAGCCACCTGGGCATATTTAAGTAATCTAGATCTTGAATTTGCAGCCAATTTTTTCAAACAAGCCTTAATTTACCTGTTAGTGCCGGTATCATTAGATTTATTAGTTATATTGTCTACCAGGTTGTTTCTTTGATCTCAAAATGGTATGATACGCACAGCTGCTTAATGGACCCCGCCATGGCGGGGTTTTTTGATGACAGAACAATATGACAAACATTCGAAATGTTGCTATCATCGCTCACGTTGACCACGGCAAAACTACTTTGGTAGATGCCCTGCTTCGCCAATCACAAACCCCTCTGGGAAAGCAGTTTACTGAAACTTCCGAGCTGATTATGGACTCTAATGACCTGGAAAAAGAGCGGGGAATCACTATTTTCTCCAAAAATGCTTCTGTAAATTGGAAAGGTACCAAAATCAATATTATAGACACTCCCGGCCATGCTGATTTTGGCGGGGAAGTGGAGAGAGTGTTAAAAATGGCTGACGGTTGTCTTTTGCTGATTGATGCTAAGGAAGGCCCGATGCCGCAAACTCGGTTTGTCTTAAAAAAAGCGCTGGAAATGAGGCATAAAGTTATTGTGGTCATCAACAAAATTGATAAGCCTGACGCCAGAATAACCTATGTTATCAACAAAACCTTTGATTTATTCATGGAACTTGGAGCAGACGAAGAGGTTGCCTATTTTCCCACTATTTATTCCTCCGGCAAGTACGGTAAAGCAGGGCTGGGATCTGATCTTTCCAAAATGGATGATATTGCCCCTGTTTTTGATGCTATTCTGGAACATATCCCGCCGCCGGAAGCTTATACAGATAAACCTTTGCAGGTTTTAATTACCAATACGATTTATGACAATTTTAAAGGTAGGATTGCTACAGGCAGGGTTCAAAGTGGAACTATAAAAGCGGGCCAGGAAATTGCCCACATAAACCGGGATGGTGTGGTCAAGAAGTTCAGATTAACATCTCTCCTGGGTTTTGAAGGATTAGAGCGGGTTGATATTACGGAAGCTCACGCCGGAGACATTATTGCCCTTTCCGGAATCCCGGATATTACCATCGGTGAAACTATTGCCGACCCGGCTAACCCGATTGCTTTGCCGGTTTTAGATATAGAGCAGTCAACTGTCAGGATGCGTTTTGGGGTTAACACTTCCCCGCTTGCGGGTTTGGAAGGTGAATTTAAAACTGCCAGGCAAATCAGGGAAAGGTTATATAAAGCAGCGGAAGCCGATGTAGCTTTGAAAGTAGAAGATGGTCTCTCAGGTGATCTGATCGTGAGCGGCAGAGGAGAGTTACACTTGGCAATATTAATAGAGCGGCTGCGCCGTGAAGGATATGAGTTTGAAGTAGGCAAGCCCCAAGTTATAGAGAAAACGGAAAACGGCAAATTAATGACGCCTTTTGAGAAAGTGGCCATTGAGGTTCCGGAGGAATTATCAGGAACGGTGATGCAAAAGATGGGACTACGGCACGCCGAGCTTTTGGATATGAATACGGAAAACGGGGTGGTTTTCCTGGAATTTTTGGTTGCCACAAAAGAATTTTTCGGTTACAGGAGCCAATTTATCACAGACACTAAAGGTTTAGGCATTATCAGCAGCTCTTTTTTTGAATACAGGGCAGATTCGGGCCAAAAGTTTGAAAGAGCCAATGGATCCTTGGTGGTACATGAATCAGGTAATACCAAGCTGTATGCTCTGGTCGGCGCCCAGGATAGGGGAACACTTTTTGTCGGGCCGGGGGTTAATGTTTACAAAGGCCAGGTTATAGGGATGAACTCGCGGGAAGATGATATAGTAATCAACGTCTGCAAAGAAAAAAAGCAGACTAATCACCGCTCAAGCGGGGAAGGCACCTCGGAACACTTTAATACCCCTAAAATAATGAGCCTGGAAAATGCCATTGAATATATTGATGATACAGAATTAGTAGAAGTTACCCCCAAAAATATCAGGATTAGAAAAATTGATCTAAACCGTTAGGGTTTAACTTTTTTCCTGGTGTTCTAATTCATCCTTGTGGATTTCCTCATCAATCCCCAATTCCCCTTGATGTTCCTCATCTTGGTTTTCATATAATCCAGCCTTATGTGCTGCATCCAGAACATTGTCATCCGATTCCGGGTCAGGCGTAGAACCGCTTATGCTTTGCTCACCTGTTTTGATATCTTCATCTAAAGTATCCTGATGTTTCTGATCATCAGAGACGATACTGTGTTTATTCTTTGTCAGCATATTTCTCACCTCACCTTAATATTTATCTGTTGATTATGCGCGCCTGGAGGGAATCGAACCCCCAACCGCCTCGTCCGAAGCGAGGTGCTCTATCCGTTAAGCTACAGGCGCATACATGGTAAATTTTACCACTTCAGGAGTTCTAATGCCCCATATAAACCGCCGTCATGACCCAATGTAGCTAAAACTATTTGGGGTACTTGGGGAAATATTTTAAGCTCATTTTTGAGATGGGCTGCGACTTTATCAAGCGGCAGGCTTTTCATAACCGATCCACCCAAAACTACTACGTCCGGTGACCAGTGGACTATAGTGTTATTTAAACCAAGGCCTAAATGCTTGGCTATTTTATCCCAGATAGCGGGATTTTTTATATCTTCAGCTTTTTGGTGATAAATTTTTTCTATGTATAATCCTCCAACATAGCTTTCCAGGTGGCCTTTGCCTCCGCAGTTACAGAGGTTTCCATCAGGTATTATGATCTGATGTCCTGGTTCAAAACCTAAACTGTTTGAATCAACTCTTTGGTCAACTATTCGGGCTCCTCCGATACCTGTGCCTATAGCCAGATAAGCCACAATTTTCTTTCCAACTCCAGCTCCTTTGACTGCTTCTCCGATTCCGCCCATGACAGTGTCATTCTCCAAAATTACTCGGCAGCCAAAAATGCTTTCCAACTCAGGTTTTAAGGGCTTGTTAATCCATCTGGGAATGTGGGGGCTTTTAGCTAAACCTGTTTTATCTTTATCTAGCGGTCCAGCAATCCCTCCTGCTATACCGGAAATTTTTTCTCCTCCAGACAATTCATCAGCAGTTTGCTTAAAAGCCAAAATGCCTTGGTCAAAATCTTGGGGTGTGGGGACTATTCTAGACCCGGTGATAGTTGATCCATCGCTTGAAACACCAATTCGCATATTTGTCCCGCCGATGTCAAAAACCAGATACATATAGCTTTTATTTTAACATAAGAAAATAATCAAGGATTTTGAGGATACCGTCATCGTTAACCGAGGGTCCAACGAAATATTTCCCTTCCCCTTTTGATTCCACTAATCTTTTAAGCTCAGGGCTGGCATCTTCCATAGTTGCAGCATAGCCGCAAAGCTTCATAAATTCCCAATCCCCCAGAGTATCTCCGACTCCTAAAGTCTCTTCAAAAGAAATACCCAGTTCTTCTGCCACAGTCCTTGCTGCATGAGCTTTTGAGGCTTCAGTTGATGTTATCACACAATATTCCCATTCTTTAGTTGAAGGATGCATAGTCCAAGTAGATGTTATTTGTCCTTGGAACTTCTCTAATATCTTCTCTGTTTTCCTTCTTTCCTCCTCGTTTCTACTAACAATTATGAGTTTAATAACATTGTGTTTTTCTGCCTCTTTAGCCAGGGATTCAACAACAATAGGGTTTCTTTGTAATATAGCAATACGCTGAGGTAATATTTCGCCTCCTATATTTTTTTGGGTAAAATAATCATCTATGGAATACATTTCAGTGTGGATATAATTTTGAAGACATACATTAATAATGCTGGAAACTAAAACTGTTTCTATATTAAATGAGTAAACTTCTTTTGCAATCGGGTTAATGATAAGTGATCCGGCGTCGGTGATGTGAGGATTGTCAAGATTTGCCTGCAAAATAATTGGTTCTATGACAGGGTGGTATTTTCCTGAACAAAGCACCACAGGAATTCCTATTTGTCTGACTTTTTTAAGAGCAGAAAGTACTTTCGGGCTGGGATAGGGAAAATTAACTCCCTTTTTGTGTCCAACAATCACCCCATCCACATCCATAATAATCAGTTTAACCATTGTCATATTATACCTAATTTAGTAGAGTAAGCTTATATGAAAATTGGGTATATTGGCCTGGGTCGGATGGGGAAGAATATGGTACTTTTGCTCTTGGAGAAGGGGATTGAGGTGGTGGCTTGGAATAGGTCACCGGAACCCAGAGAAGAATTAAAATCTGAAGCAAGAATATTAAAAAGCGGCTCGGAAAATCTAACAGTAGCAGAAAGCCTGGATGAGCTAATAAATGGTCTTCCGGCCCCAAAAGTAATTTGGCTAATGGTTACAGCCGGACCGGCAGTTGATGAGGTTTTAAAACAATTATCTGAGAAGCTGCAACCCGGAGATTTAGTGATAGACGGCGGCAATTCCTTTTATAAGGATACTCTAGGGAGAAATGAGATACTGGCTGCTAAAGGTATTCACTACATGGATGCCGGGACTTCCGGAGGAGTGGAGGGGGCCAGGACCGGCGCGTGTATTATGGTAGGCGGAGCCAAAGAGGATTTTGATAAAATTAAACCTGTTTTACAAGCGGCTGCCATGCCAGAAGCTTATGCCTATTTGGGTTCTGTTGGAGCGGGACATTTTGCCAAAACTATTCATAACGGCATTGAATACGGCATGATGGAAGCTATTGGTGAAGGAGCAGCCATGTTAAAAAATTCCCAGTTTAACTTCGACCTTAGGGAAGTTTTTCGAATCTACAATACCGGCTCAATTATTGAATCAAGGTTAGTGGGATGGACTTTAGCTGAACTAAAAAATGATCCTGAACTTGCCAATATTTCTTCAGTTATTGGTTCAGCAGGTGGAGCAGGCAAAGCCAAAGGGGAAGGACATTGGACAGTTGAGCTGGCTCATGAAATGGGGATAGATGTACCTGTAATTGAGGCTTCTGTTAAAGTTAGGGATAATTCTGATGCAGACGCGGAAGATTCTCCCAATGGTTTCAGGAATAAAGTAGTAGCTGCCATGCGTTGGCAATTTGGTCGCCACCCTGTTAAAAAAAGCTGACTATTTTAGGGGGAATTTGCCGACAATCCGCCAATCCTCAATTTCCCCGCCTTTGAGTAAATGCACGCTGTTAATTTCAAACTTAATTGATTGATCTCTTCCAATTTCTCTGATTATTTTTTCCTTAATTTCTATAGGAAATGTTCCATAAAGTAAGCTTAGGTGCGGCATGTATTCCAGAGCGCCATTCATCTGAAATATTTCTTTTGCCCGGGTGTTTAGAAAAAGCAGCTCCGGCGTTTTTTTAGCTCTTACAAAAAGTGTTCTGAAAAAGTAATCTTCGTAGTCAATTTGCTCCATTTCTATCGTAAAAGGTTTTTGGCCGGAAACCAGCTGTTTAGTCAACTTTATACATTCTTCCTCAGGCTGCATAAAGTCTCCTAATAATGTTACGTGAGGAATAAATACAGGTGCATTATATTCCTCTGCCAGTTTTTTTATTAAGTTTGAGAACTTCTGATATGCTTGTCCAGTTGGCATTAACCAAAGCGTGTGTCCTTTTGATTGCATAATTATTTGTTAATTAATTCTAATATTTTGTTATGCAAAATCCCATTAGTCGCAAGCATTGCTGGATTAAAAATATCCCAATCCTCTCCAGATGGAGTCGTAATTTTGCCGCCTGCTTTCCTTATAAATAGAGATGAAGCTGCTATATCCCATGGTTTTATGCCGTAAATAAGGTATACGTCCATTTTGCCATTGGCAAGGGTTGCTGGTTCTGCTACGGCACTGTTTGCGCATTTTATCTGCCTGACATGAGGAACTATTTTATCTAGCCACCTTATTAGTATTAGTCTTTCCCCTTTCTCCCATCCCCAATCACAGCCAAATACAGTTTCTTTTAGCTCTCTTGTAGATGAAACTTTCAAGGTTCTTCCATTAAGGCAAGCCTCCTCTTTGTCGGCTTGAGCCCAATATAAATTATTTTCCATAGGCAGGTATACCACACCCAGTTTCGATATCCCTTTATTAACTAGACCAACTGAGATGGCAAAATGTGGATTGCCTCTTGCGAAATTAACCGTTCCATCAATCGGATCAATCACCCATAAATTATCCATTTTTTTAAGGGATGAATAATCTTTAGGGGCTGTTTCTTCTGTTAAGAGGAAGGTTTGTGGGTATTGTCTTTTAATATTTTCCCTCAGAAATTTATCAATTTCTTCATCAGCTTGAGTAATAAGATCGACCCCTCCTTTTGATTTAGAGGTAAATTTACCGGAGGAAAAATATTTTTTTAAAATGTTCCCGGCTTCAGATACCAATTTTAAAACATATTCCTGTGCTTGATTTAAGTTAATTTGATCATTCATAGTCTATATTCTACAAAACTCCATTGATGGTTCAAGCCAAGCTCTGCCGTCTTTTTCCAGTAAATCACCTGCCTTTTTGGGCCCCCAGGAACCTTTCCGGTATATGGCCGGCTTGCTGCGTTTTTTGATCAACGGGTCAATAAATGCCCACTGGGCTTCTATCTCTGCAGCATCATTAAAAAATGTTTGGTCACCTCTGATGGTATCAACTAAAAGCCGCTCGTACGGATCAGGGACATAATGAGTATGAGGGTCTATCCGATAACAATATTGCATGTATTCCGGCTGCAATCTCGCTTCGTAGCCCGGAACCTTGATTAAAATCTTTAAAACTATTCCTTCATTGGGTTGGATTCGGTAAATTAGAACATTAGGTTCGTCTCCGCACTCCGGATCCCTCAATAGTCGATGCACAGGATTTTTAAAGACAATGGATATTTCAGTGACAGTTTGTTTTAGGTTTTTGCCTGCCCTGATGTAGATGGGAACATCCTTAAAGCGTTCATTGTTGATATAAGTCTTCAGGGCATAAAAAGTATCTGTTTGAGAATTCTCTGCTACATTTTCCTCTTTCTGGTATCCTTCATACTGGCCATACACTATTTTCTCTGGCAGTGGAGTGAGATTCTGCAGGATTTTAAGTCTTTCTTTAGTAACTGCTTCATTGCTAAATTCGCTTGGATCATTCATGGTGGCAAAAGCCAACATTTGTAATTGATGGTTTTGGCCAACATCCTTGAGTGAGCCCACCTGGTCGTAATATCCACCACGTTTGCCGATTCCAAAATCCTCTGAAGCAGTAATTTGGATGTGATCAATATGATCTTTGTTGATTAAAGGTTCAAAAATATCATTGGCAAACCGGAAGGTCAGGATATTTTGCAGGGTTTCCTTTCCTAAGTAATGGTCCAGCCGAAAAATTTGGTCTTCAGTGAAGTATTTTAAAAGCAGGTTATTCAGGGCTTTTGCTGAAGGTAAATCATTTCCAATGGGTTTTTCAATCATCAACCTGACCCAGCCGCCATTTTGTTTGTTCAATTTATTTTTTTGCAGATTTTCAAAAACATACTGGTATAAATCAGGATAGGTAGCCAGGTAAAAAATCCGGTTATTGTGGTCTAAAAATTTACTTAATTTTTCATAAAGCTGCTGGTCTTCCACACTGCCGGTTAGGTACCTGAGCCTGCTGCAGAATTTTTTAAAAGTTACCTCCTTAATCTCATGCTTGTGGTGAATATTCTCAAGGTGCAGGACTGAGTTGACATACTCTTTAAAGCTACTATCGGACATCTCTCTTCTTGATATACCAATAATGGTCATCTTTTCCGGCAGCAACCCTTTTTCTTCCATGTCATAAAGAGCGGGGATCAATTTAATTTGAGCTAAGTTACTGGTGATGCCGAAGATGACTAAAACAAACGGATCCATTGCACTAAAAGATACCATTTTTTTTAATGAAAGTCATTATGATAAAATAGACAGGATGGATAATTTAGACCCCAAAAATGTGCTTGGTTCAACTAAGATGCTGGCAGATCAGTGCGATTATATTTGGGCGCTGGCTAAAACTGTAGAATTTCCCGCAGATTATAAATCCTTGGAAAATATCACCCTTTGCGGCATGGGTGGATCAAGGTATGGTGCATACATTGTAAAAAATCTTTACTGGGATTTACTTAAAGTTCCTCTTCTAGAATACGGAGATTACCATCTGCCGGCATATCTTAATAAAAAAAGTTTGTTTATTCTTTCCAGCTATTCCGGTGGAACAGAAGAGCCACTTAATTCTGCCAAGGAAGCTCTGGAAAAAGGTTACTCTGTTGTTGGATTAACCAGTGGTGGAGAAGCGCTGGAGATGTCTAAAAATTACAATTTTCCATCTATCGTATTCAATCAAAAGTACAACCCGTCTGGCCAACCGCGCCTTGGTACCGGATATATGGTGTTGGGTACTATTGCGCTTCTGACAAGGTTAGGTTATCTCCAAGTTAGCGATGGGGTGGTAGAAAAGGCAATCAGTGAACTCCGGGCATCTCGGGAGGAAGTAGAGTCAAGGGCAAAAGAGCTGGCCCAAGCTCTCTACGGCCATATTCCTGTTTATTTTGCTGCGGAATTTCTAAACGGCAACATCCATATTATTAGAAACCAGACTAATGAAACAGCAAAAAGTTTTTCTGCATTTTCAGAGCTTCCTGAACTAAATCACCATCTTATGGAAGGACTTAGGAACCCTAAGGAAAAAAAATTATTTATGTTGTTTATATCCTCAGATTTGTATTCGGATAAATTAAAGAAACGTTTGGAGTTAACGAAAGATGTAGTGGGGAAAAATGGGGTAGCCTTTGATGAATATAAACCTTCAGGTAGCTCTAAGCTATCCCAGATGTTAAATGTGCTTTCTTTTGGTGGTTACTTAAGCCTTTATCTTGCTTTCCTGTATAAACAAGACCCCAGCTTAATTCCCTGGGTAGATTATTTCAAAGACCAATTAGCAAAGTAGTCCCGGAACCCGAAAGGCTCACTCCCGAAGAATACGCCCAAAAACTCTCTTTAAAGCCTTAATGGTTACTGTTTCATTTATGCCACGGCCGTGGGTCATTTGAAACAAAAATCAATTAGCTTGCAACCTGAAAGGTTACCGTGTCATCATACTCCTACCTCCGAGGTAGGAGTCCTAGTTAGGCTGAAGTATAAAATCCAGCCATTTTTTTCTGTATATAGTAATGGTAGCAGCGATAGCTAATACATGTTCAGGTATAGGGATTTCTATATTGGTTGCCCCATCTAAAGTTGAGGTGTTGGCCGGAACCAATTCATCCCAAATAGAAGATACGGTCATGATTCTATCTTTATCCTCTTTCGAAAAAAGCTTAGTATTTTCTTCAGCCCAGATAACTGATTCATAAAAGGCTTCGCTACTTTTTGCTGACAGGACTAGAGGGGGAAAGTCTCCGATTCCCCTGTTTAACCTTCCGCAAACAATTATCACTTTTGAGACTGCGCTTCTTCGTTCAGCATATCCATTTAGTGCTAGACTACCAAAGGCACTTATTCCAACTAAGCTTATGCTCCTACCGGCTAATGAATCAATCTTATCAATCAATCCATTCAATTTTGGATCCAGATTATCTGGATCTTTCTTCCAGGGAGCCGGATGAAGGTGGAAATTGAATATTGCATCCTTATAAATCAATTTTCTTGGTATGAATCTTTGCACCAAACCAATGCGGTCACTTAGCCCCGGCCCCATGATGATGTCATATTCCTGTCTATTCATACCTTAAGGCCTGGATGGGGTTGAGTTTGGCGGCGCGGATGGCCGGGGCTACCCCAAAGATGACCCCTACTGCCATTGAGAATCCAAAAGATAGTAAAACTGACCACCAGGGGACAGTGGTAGTGAAAAACCTGCCGATAATAAATGCAAAGCCGAAACCTAAGATAATACCGATAACTCCGCCTAAACCAGACAGTATCACTGCCTCAATTAGAAACTGGTTTCTGATATCAGACGGCCTGGCCCCCACGGCTTTGCGAAGCCCGATTTCCCTGGTTCGCTCTGTTACAGACACCAGCATAATGTTCATAATGCCAATTCCGCCCACTACTAAAGAAATGGCGGCAATTCCTCCCAAAGCTATGGTTAATACCCCGGTAATTTGGGAAATAGTAGAAAGGGTTTGTTCTTGGGTTTGGACTGAAAACTCATCTTCAGACAACCTTTTTTTCAAGACGTTTGTAGCTTTAGTTTGTACGTCCTTAACATCACTTGAATTATTGGCCGAGATATAGATAGTATTTAGCCGGTCTATTCCGAATTGCCGTTCAGCTGAGGAAAAAGGCACATAAATAGAATTATCCAGATCTACCCCGAAAACCGATCCTCTTTGTTCTAGCGTCCCAATAACCGTATATTTTAACCCTGCCACGTCAATAATTTTACCTAAAGCTTGCCCCGATCCGAAAAGGTTAGTTTGGACAGTTTGACCAATAACAGCAACTTTTCTAACAGACTGTTGTTCCGACTCCCTAAAAAACCTGCCCGCTGGAATCTTTAGGGTGATAACTTTTGGATAATTGGCATCTACCCCAAAAATAGCCACCCCCTTGTCATTCTTATTACCTACTTTTAAAGTGGCATTCCGCTGGATTGCCGCGGAAACTTCTGCTTCACCTGTAAGTTTACTTCTTAAATTAACAGCATCTGTATAAACCAGTCTGTTTGCCTGTACTCCTCCGGGTGAACGGGCTCCGCCGATTCTGCCGGGAATCACAAACATTAAATTGGATCCCAGACCCTGGATTTGGCCGGTAATAAAAGTTTGAAGACCCGACACAACAGCAATCAGCAAAATTACTGAGGTAACACCAATTACTATGCCCAGGGTGGTCAAAAAGGATCTCATTCGATTGGCCAAAATGGCATTTATAGCTGAAGTTGCAGTCTCAAAAATATCCATTATTGTATTTCTCCATCCTTTATCCTGATTATCCTTCTGGCATTCTTTGCAATATCTGTTTCATGGGTAATCATAATGATGGTTTTACCCTCTTTGTTTAACCTTCTAAAAATTTCCATGATTTCCTTACCGCTTCTAGAATCTAAATTCCCAGTAGGTTCATCTGCCAAAATTATTTCCGGATTATTAACCAGCGCTCTGGCAATAGCCACCCTTTGTTGTTGACCGCCTGAGAGTTGGTTAGGGTGCGAGGAAAGCTTATCCCCGAGTCCTACCTGAGCTAAGGCTAGCTTTGCCCTTTCCATGCGTTCGTTTTTAGATACCCCGGCATAAATTAACGGCATAGCAACATTATCTAGCGCACTTGTCCGCGGCAGTAAATTAAATGATTGGAAAACAAAACCGATTTTTTTATTTCTGATACCAGCCAAGTGATCTTCTTTGAGCGAGGAGGTATCCTGCCCCTCAAGTTCATAAGCTCCCGAGGTGGGTTTATCTAACAAGCCGATGATATTCATCAGGGTAGATTTGCCGGACCCTGAAGCGCCGATAACAGCGACAAATTCATTTTTCGTTATCACCAGATTGATGTCTTTAAGCGCTTTAAAGGAAATTTCCCCGGTTTCGTAAACTTTATTTACTTTAGAAAGTTTGACTAGTAAATCCATTTATCTGCCCCTGCCTACTGTGCCGCGGGGGCCGCCTCCCACAAAACGCAGCAGTCCGCTCAAAGGATTCCTGTTTTGGCGATTTATTAGATTACTACCGGGAGCCGGCGGGTTTAACAAAATTTGCTCACCTTCTTTTAAACCCTCCTTAATTTCAACTTCAGTATCAGACCGGATTCCGGGGGTAACCTTCTGAGGACGCAGAGTCTGTCCCTGTTGGACGATCACCGTGTCATCCTCACGCAATGCTTCTTGAGGGATGGTAAAAGCATTTTTGGCAGATTCAATTATGATAGAGGCTTGACCGGTTAAACCGTTTATGAATGGGGTGACCGGATCATCTAATATAATCCTTATGGTGACAACTGTTGCGCCTTGGGAGGTGGCTTTTGTTTGGGGCAGAATTTGGTCAACAGTACCTGTAAAGATAGAATCAGGATAGGCATCCAGGATTACCTCGGCAGGCAGCCCCACTTTAATTTTGCTGATATCCGCTTCATCTATATCAGTGTCAAAATAAACAGCTGATGTATCTACCACCTGGGCAATTAAATCAGCGCCGGTAACTGTCTGGTTTGGTACCTGGATTGCTGAAGTAACCAGTCCACCGATCGGGGAAATTATGACTGTATCTTGAAAATCCCTTTGTATGGCTTTTATGGAATCAAAAGCATTGTCGCGGCTTACTTCTGCAGTAGTTCTAAGCTGCCTCTGGGTCATGGTTTCATTGGCTGTCCCCACATTTGCAAACCCGCCATTACCATATTGGAATAGGTGAATATCATCTAATACTTTGTCAGTAGTAGCTTGCTTATCCCTTAAGGTGTTTTGAGCTTGTTGTAAATTTATAGCCAGCTCCTGGGTATCCAATCCGGCAATGACTTGGCCGGGAAAAACCTTATCCCCGGTTTTTACATTAATAAAGGTAAGTTTTCCGGCAGATCTAAACTTTAAATCAGCGCTGTTTTTACCTGTCAGATTCCCGGAAGAAGAGACAGTAAATTTGATATCCTGTTTTTTAACTTCCGTAAATTCCAGAGGAGTTTGTTTTGGTCTGCCAAAAAAATTAAAGCCCAGTATAGCAATAATGATGATGGCCACCATAATAAATACTTTTTTTCTGGTTGGCCTCAAAAGCTTAAGAATACCCATAGTCTGCGTATTTTAATACTTTAGGCCAAAAAAAGAAAGCCCCTCCGCTCCGTCATTGCGAGGAACGAGTGAAACCGAGTCAGACTCGGTGAAACGAGTGACGTGGCAATCTATGTTTGCGGAATTACATTCCCACATTCCATGTGGGGAAGCTTTTCATGTGGGGAAGCTTTTCTCTTGATAACAAAATAGTGTACGGCCGTCCAATGTTTTGTTATGAGGTACTGGTATTTTCTAGAAAGGGAATTTAGGCCTGCCGTTAACAATTGGGTATTTGGGAAGAGCTTTTGGTTCTGAACGTAGAAGAGTAAAATCTTCACGGTTTACATGCCAGGCAATTCTAGCTGCATCAGCTAATGAATAATTGGGAAAGTCTCTCCCGGGTAAATCGGCTCCAACAAGCCGATTCATAAGTTCTATTATTCTTTTACTGCTTCTGGTGGGATAATCGGTTTCGTAACATAGGTATATCCCTTCGTGCTGAAGTGCTTGTAATTCGTGTCTCCAAAAATTCTCTGATAAGTTTCCGGGTAATCCTTTAGGTAGACCATCATAAGTTTCGCCTCCTACGATCAGTTTATAGACAAATGTATCATCTTGACCTCGATTTTTTCGATACACTTCTATATTTCGTGGGAAACGATCAAACCAGGGATAGTTCATTGCATCCCCTGGAGCAATGATAAACGTGACTAAGGGGCTTCTGATTGCATCCAATTCTCCAGCAATATCTCTGCCGACCAATTTCAAAAATGAGTGCTCTTCTACTGCATCTTCTATATCCTGTATCTCAGGGACATCAAACTGTGCCCCCAAGCGAAAAGCTCTGTACATACCAAGTGCTGTATTAAACGCTGCCAAATCAGAATAATCCAGCAGTCTTCTGCCGAACCACATTGATATTATGGTTAATTCTTCTTTTAAGATTCGTCTTTCTCCCAGACTATATTCTGGTCTACCTAGCGGTATAATCCCTGTATTTGTTATTATAATATCTGTGCCTGGTTGGACACCATCGTTGCTTTCTAAACCCATATGCGAGATTTTATCACACTATAAGTTCTAAAACAAATGATTGTTTAGCGATTTACAAAAAGGATAGCATTAGGGATACTTCTACCTGGGCCAGCCTTGTATCCGCCGTGCCAGAGGGCTGTGGAGCCGCCCTGGTCCAGATTCAAAGCTCCATCCATTCCTAGCGTTTTTAATACTTTGGCAGACTCACCCATAGAAGCACTGTGGACAATGCCGATGTAGACCATATTTCCCTTAGCAGCTATAAAGGTTCGGCTGGCTTTTCCGCCGAATTTGGGTTCATTAGGTGCCTCTGTAAAATTTATGTTGTTGCCGGCGATCAAAAGCGGATAATTGGCAATGACAGAGTCAGGGCTGGTATCCCGTCCCCATTCCAGGGATTGGCCAACAAACCTGGCAGAGCCCGCTGAAAAAATGGCTGCCGGAACAGTAGAATAAACATTATTATCGGAATTAAAGTAGCGTTTATTTTTGTTCATTAAAAGGGTATCAAAAGAATTTGTTTTCCCGGCGCAACTGGAGTAATCTGCAGGACAGAAGTATGAACCGTTAATTCCTGCATAAGCTCCGTTTCTTCCAACGTAATCAGCCAAGGATAAAACTGGGCAATCATTTGAGCAATCTGACTCGGATGCCGTATCTACTATTACTTTGGTCGAATTTAAATCGGCTGCGACTATGGAGACTGTATAATTTTGTCCGTCAGCACTGACAGTTTGTTTGGAAAAGCCGGACCCTGGAGGATTATTGTTTGTACTAACCGGGACAGGCGCTACGGACGGTTTCGGTACAGGGGTCGGTTTGGGTGTTGGAGTAGGTATTGGAGTGGGGGATGGAGTTGGAGAAGGAGTCGGTGTAGGTACTGGTGTAGCGCTGGGAGAAGCTATTTGGATAATAGTTGGGGCCAGCGAGCTCTTGTTTACTTTTCTCTGATTAGTGGATTCAAAAAATATTGCTGAAGAGAGAACTGCCAGTATTATGATGATGGCAATAGGCGCGATTCCTCTTTGGTTAATAAATTTCATCGGCAGATGCAGTTTAAGAACTGTGATTTTCTATGATTTGAATTATTTTGTCAACTGTTTGATCTAACTTTCCTGGTATATTTTCCACCACAAAATCATAATTTCCTTTATATTCTTCCCAGTATTGCTGATCTTCTCGCATTCTTTTCTCAATATCCTTTTCATTGAAGCCCCTTTTCTTTAGCCTTTCTAAAACTACCGAATCGGGAACTGTCAAATATATTACTAAAACCGGAGAATCAATTAACTGTCTGATTTTGCCTGCCCTGGACGGATCTATTCTCCAGATGAGGCCCTGGCCGGTACTTGCAAGTTGGGTTTTCTCCGTGCCATAGAAATTACCTCCATATTCTACATATTCAAAAAATAAACCCTGATCAATTTTGCTTTTAAAATCTGCCTTAGAGATAAAAAAATAATCAACCCCGTTTTTTTCACCTGCTCTTGGAGTCCGGGAAGTAGTAGTCATAACCTTTTTAAAATTAGGAAACTTGGATAGAAGTTTCGCTATCACAGTATCCTTGCCTGAGGCTGTTTTTCCGGTAAGAATAATAAGCATGGAAGGATTAGTCACGTGATATATTTTTGTCTATGGAGATCAGTTTATCAAGTGAGTAATTTTTATAAATGACTTGGCGGTGGGCTTTAGGAACTGTTAAACCATGAATAATCCCGCCTAAAAGAATACCTTTTGTAACAATATAATCTACTATTCCCATGGAAATAAAAAAAGACAGCCCCAGCACAATGGAAAAAGACACCCAGTGGTGCAAGTGTATAACCCGGTTGAAAATCCTAAACCGAAGGACCGGGAAAATTTGCACTCTCTTGGTCTTGATGTTGGGTAATTTTCTTCTGATGCGGGATGTGGGGTGAGTGGTAACTCTAAGCGTCAAGTACCCGAGGGCCGTTGCCGGTATGAAAGATAAGTATTCCATATATTAGCTTAATTTAATTCTAGTAAAACCAGCTTGCAATTGCAAATCACCCCTGTTTTTAAGACTAGCTTAGAGTGGTATAATATGGGCGTGACTGCACAGGAAATCTTAAATACTCTGCTGATCATAGGCTTTCTTATCATTACTATATGTATTGCTTTTGTAAGCTTCTTTTTAGTCAAAACCTTAAGAGCTATCATAAATCTCACGCAGTCTTTGGAAGAAACTAGCGATAATATAAAACAGAAATTGCAGATGAGGTTTTTAACGGCAATTCCGGCAATTTTAGTAGCTTTAATCGGAAGATTTCTTAAAAGAGGGAGGTGATTTTATGGCTAATGATAAAAAAGGAATAAGCCCATTGGCAACAGGTGTGGCAGGAGCTGTGATTGGTGCAGCAGCCGCAGCTGCAGCAATAGCGCTGTCAGATGAGAAAAACAGAAAAAAGGCTGAAAAAGTTCTGGAAACCTTGCAGAAACAAGGTAATAGCGTCTTAAAGGAGATAACCAAAAGGGCAATGGAAATGAAGGATGCAGTGGGAAAAGGAGCAGAGGAAGCTAAAGAAGAGATTAAAAAACTAAATAGTAAAAAGAAATAAACCATTTAAGGCATTAGTTGTTATTTTTCTTGACCTTACCTAAAAATAATTCTTCTCTTAATAAGAACTTGCTTATAGTATACTTTTTGTGCTAAAATCCCGAAAACTATGGGTGCATTTGTGGAAACAAGAGCAAGAGAATCAATATTTAATTCAGTATCAGCGAAAGAACCGATTCAAGGAAGGGTTCTTGGTGTTGATTTGGATGATAGTGCTCTTTGGAGAGAAGTATTCACCCGTTATTTTGGGCATGCGAAGGATGTAATACTTAAACCGTTGCTCCCCAAGAAAACTCTTGAAGATATTCCAAAGTTAGATCACAGTCCCGTGGACCGTTCTATTAAAGGCCCAATGGAAATCGTATCAGCTTTTTTTCATTTCAGAAGGACTGCTATCCCGGGTGTTACAGAAAAAATTCGGGAGGTGATTATTAACAAAGCACCGGTATATGTAATTTCAGGTAGAAGAGCTACCAAGCCGTGGTTTGAGATGACAGAAGCCCAATTAATTCAGGAAAATATTCCCATTTCAAATAAAAATATTTATTTGACACCAAAGGGATCCTCGAGCCTGGAAAGTAAAGCTGATTGTATAAGAGAGTTGGGAATTACGGAAGTCATTGAGGACAACAAAAGAACTGCTCTTTATCTTGCGAAATTATTCCCGCATGTCAGGATTGATTATATTGATCAAGGACTAGCCCATTTGAGTAAAAAAGACTTGGATGAGAATCCAAATATAACAGTAATTCCTATAGAAGAAGTCGCCAGAGCTAAGGATGTACAGGAAAAAGAGTCTACAGTCAGGAATTCAAAGTATAGAGAGTATACCAATTTTTCTGATGGGGCAGTAGAATTGCTTCATAAGAATTTTCCTTGGCTAAAAGCCTGGCATCTTACAGCTTTAGGAGTAGGATTTTCAATTTTAGGTATAGAATTGGCTGAACATCAAAATAGAACCGGAAAACACTCAGTTAGGACTACCGTTTTGGCGTTTCTTTCTTCGTTTCTAGGAGCCGCTCTTGATGTGGGTGACGGAAAAAAAGCAAGGCTGGAAAGAAGCGAAATGACTGATCAAAAGGCAATCGAAGAAGACGAAGAGCGCGGTGGGGCAATAGATGCGGCAGGTGATGGTGTTGTAGAGGGTTGGCAGGCAGGATCCGCTGCTTATACCGCAGCAAAAAACGGTGATCGCCTTGGTGTAAAGTTAGCATTGTTTAGGTTAGCCATGACGAATTTACCCAGAGCTACAAAAGCCTTTGTAGGCTGTTTTGGTTTTAAGGTACCGGAAACCTATCGTATAACAGATGTTCTGCATGGTGATATAAGATTCTTTGGTACAAGTTTGGGCAGAAAAATCCCCAACTATCTTGCTACATTATTTAATAAGCCCAAAGGCTTACCTGTTCAAACAGTGACAGATATTATTGCCCCAACAGCAAGTGCCATAGTTACAGCAAAAAGATTAAGCGCTCTTATAACTCCTGAGGGAGAAAGAGAACTAAGCACTAAAGAGATGAGGCATGCACGAGCAAGAGTTTTTGTATTGGGTGGTGAGGCTCTACTTTTTGGAGGAACTGCCTTTCTTTTGGGTAAACACTTACTTGGACAAATAGATAAAAATAAAAAATGAGAACTGAAGCAGTAAGGGAATTGAATTGGCAAGATTCGGAGTTGGGTTTAGTTAGACCTGACTCTTTTGCCACATATTATCCCCCGAATATAATAAATTTGCCACTTGAAAGAGCAATCAGAAGAATTGGTGGAGATAGTATTGAACGGGCGCATGCCTATGGTTCCTTTGTTAGTGGTGATGCTACAAAAAGCAGCCTGATGGATGTTCTTCTAATTGTTAGGAACCCCTGGCGTTTTTACCAAGAAGCAGCTGCATGCAAAGATATAAAACTCGGGACTACCAACAATGCCGGATTTCATGCGATGTGGAGTTACGAAAAGGGTAGTTACTATTTAGCAACTTTGGATCTTGATGGTTACCGGCAGGAGGCAAAATTTGCAGTAATTAGCCACGGTGAATTGCTTAAACATACTAAAGGTGGTAGGCCTGATCCGGAAGGCAAAGGTATGTTATATCAGGCCGGTAGACTTCATAAAGTTGTCCTCCCTATTATTTTCGATGATACTACTCCTGAGGAGCGAAATGAAATAGACCATGCTATTAATCGGGCCAGGATTGACGGGATGTGGTTGGCTTTAGGGTTAACTCCCCGTTATTTTGATTTTGACCAACTTGCTGGAATTTATGTGAATTTAAGCTACGCTGCTGACAAAAGAGTCGAAAAAGCTAATAAGTCGCAAACTTTGCTTACTAAAAGTTATGATGACTACTGCAAGATGTTTGATCCAATGCTGCGCTGTTTTGAAGAGGCAGAGATAATAAGATTATTACCTGGAGAATCGGGAGTTTATGAAAAACTAATGTCTTTACCTGAAGATGCCGTTAGAGAATGGTTAAAGAAATCAGCTTCATATGCTTTTAAAGTCAATTTTACCCAAAACGTTTGGACCATGGGACCCCTTAATGGAGTATTATATGGTCTGGCAAAAGTTAAAAGGGCAAAGGGTTGGAGCTAAAATCAGATATAAATAAAGGATTCTTTCTATTTGCTTTTAGGCATAGGAAATGTTATACTATTATTTAGTTGATTTAGAATTTTAAGCTATAGATGATTTTTTCCTCTTAAGGACTAACTTTTCAAGTAGCTCCTTTAATTTTTAAATTTTAAAAATTCAAGTTTCTTTTTCAATATATTAAGTGTTCTTCTTCATCCTTTTTTAAATCGTGATGAAGAAGATCCAATTTTAAAATAATATGTACAACGGTAGCAGATATCGAAAACGAACATCAATCCGCGGAAGCGGTTTCAATAGTAGATTCGGAAGACCACCTCAAAGAGGTGAGTTTAATAATTCCAGGGGTTTTTCAGGTAACAGAGGTAGGGGTCAAAGAAGAAGCCAGCTGGAAGGGGCGGATATTAACATGTTTATCAGGAAAGCTGAGCAAACTATTCCAGTAGACACGCAAACTACAGTACAAAACTTTGACAGTTTTAACCTGCATGAAATTTTACAGCAAAATATTTCCGCTCTTGGATACGAAATTCCCACCCCTGTCCAATCTCAATCAATAGGACCTATTTTAGAAGGCCGGGATGTTATTGGCTTGGCTTCTACCGGCACAGGCAAAACTGCCGCTTTTTTAATTCCCCTGATTCAAAAAATTTATCAGAGTAGAGATCAAAAAGCCTTAATTATTGTTCCGACCAGGGAGCTGGCATTACAGATCAATCAGGAGTTTAGAGACTTAAGCCGGAATATGAACTTGTATTCGGCATTTATAATCGGCGGAACCAATATGCACAGACAGATCCAGGATTTAAGACGGAATCCTCATTTGGTCATTGCCACCCCGGGGCGTTTAAGAGACCTGATAGAGAGAAAAAACATATTTTTGGAGGATTATTCTAATATTGTTTTGGACGAAGTGGATCTAATGGTCGATATTGGGTTTATTAATGATGTAAAATTTTTCGTTTCTTTAATGCCAAAGGCAAGACAATCCCTTTTCTTTTCAGCTACAATTTCACCTAAAATACAAGATATTCTGCGTTCTTTTGTAACTGATCCGATAACTGTTTCCGTCAAAAAACAAGATACTTCTGAAAATGTGAACCAGGATGTTATCAGGGTAGCAAGCTCTGATAAGAAAATAGACCAGCTTCACGATCTCCTGATCAAGGATGGCTTTGATAAAGTCCTGATATTCGGCAGGACAAAACACGGAATTGAAAAACTTAATAAGGAACTGGAATTTCGGGGTTTTAAAGTAGGAGCAATTCACGGCAATAAAAGACAGAGCCAAAGGCAGCGGGTGCTGGCGAGTTTTAAACAAAATCAAATACAGGTCCTTTTGGCCACAGATGTGGCTTCCCGGGGTTTAGACATAGATAATGTTACTCATGTTATCAACTACGATCTTCCTCAAACTTATGATGATTATATTCACAGAATAGGCAGGACAGGCAGGGCAGGAAAAACCGGTTTTGCCTTAACCTTCGTCAACAATTAACTCTTCGTTTGTGTTATACTAAGCCAGTGCAAACCCCCTCCTTCTATGCAAGCGGATTCCTTTATAGCCTTAAAACTCACCAAATTCTCTTATTAAAACCCCAACAAACAGATAGCGCTGACTCTTTATGGTCCACTCTTGGAGGGGAAAGTGGTGAGGGGGAAGAAGCAGAAGCAGCTTTCCAAAGGATTGTAAACGAGTTATTGGATGTAAACCTTAAAACAAAAGATATTTATCCGGTCTATGATTATTTTCACGAGACGAAGGATAAAATCAATTATGTATTCTATGGTGAAGTGAAAAATCCCAAAAAATTTAATCATTTTAAAGAAAATATCTGTTCATGGGTGACTTTTCATGAGATACCAAAGCTCCCATTTACCACCCATTCTAAACAGGATGTGATAGTTGGGGAGCGGGTTATCAATGCCAAATGGCGGGATGATGAAGCCAGAAAATTAGAATCCTTTCCTGAAACTACACTTTAAAAGACCTAAGCTATGCTAAAATACTTCTGTGATAATTACAAAAGAGGTATTAAAATTTAGCTTCAAAATACGTTGGGGTGGCTGAGGGGAGTTGAACCCCCCACATTCTGTTCCACAAACAGACGCTCTACCGCTGAGCTACAGCCACCACGAGTTTCTATTTTACCAGATTCAATGTTTTTAATCACTAAAAAACCCACCTTGCGGCGGGTCTCTTAGAGAACCTGTCAATTACCGGTCTTGCGACTGATGCAAACTTTTTGTCTTGCGACGGAAGTTTTTAACAGGTCTAATCAATTTACATCAGTTAATATACTCTGTCAACTAGGACAAACTGGATCAAAATAGGTCAATTTGAAAATGGCAGAAGTTGCCAGAGTTCATTTGGATGGAGGAGGGCAGATGCTATGTCCGGCTGGAGAACCCCGAAATCCAGAGCATTGACTCCGGCAGATACTTTTTGGTTTATAGTTTTGGGTTTGTAAAAAGGCCTTTCTAAAGAAAACTCAAATGAATAATCCGGTAGCAAATATCTGGCCTCTATTTCAGGAGACACCCCTTCCGAATTTAGGGTTACGGCTTGGGCGCTTTCTCCGTTAACACCTCTAACTTTTAGGATATAACCCCCTGCTGAATCTTTTTTCCAACCCAGCTTACTCATAATTTTTAGAATCACCGGTGATTTAACTTCAGTTGTAAATTCAACAGGTGTTGTATCAAATTGACGATCTCCTTCAAACAAATTAAGGGAAACTTGGTAAGTTCCGCCGAGGGGAGCTTTCAAATTTAAGTTGAAAGTATATTCCTCTCCCGGTTCAACTTTTTTATCTTTTGGTAATTTAAAAGCTAGAATGCCTAAATCTTGTCCTCCTTTAATGGGTTTTAGACTGATTTCTTCTTTATCATTCCAAATTGATTGGCCGACATTTTTAAAAGATAAAGAAATGGTATAACTTTCTCCGGCAACTATGGAACTATAAATTTCTCCTTTTGTAAGTTCTGCTTTTACCTCCTGAATAGGTTTACCAATAATCTTTGGTATGCTTTGTATCACTTGATACACGGAATAATATTCAGGATATTGTGTTCCCAAAACCTGAGTACGGAGAAGTTTCTCAGTTTGTTTCTCACCGGTTATTCTCTTAAATGAAAAATGGTCAAAAGGGGCCTCCTGGTAGTTTAATAAAAAGGGAGTAATGGCAACTATTTTGTTAGTATTCCAGGCATTTTCAAAAGCCTGCGAGTAATATTTGGCTACGGTTTCTTCAGCCGGTAACCTTGAATCGTACTTTAAGCCTTCCGCATGTTTCCAACCTGTTTCTGTAATGAATACCGGCAAATCTTTTTTAAGACCTAAATTTCGCAGTTGTTGCAGCTCCCAAGCATAAGTTCTAACAGTGCCCCGGCCAACGTCATCCGGTGACCCGGCAAATGCCGGATTGGGGTAAGAGTGAGATACCCAACCATCCAGTTTTTCAAAAATTCCGGGGACAGCAGTATTCATCTCTTTCATAAATAACAGTTCGTCTTCATACCTGGGAGGTTGAGAAGGTGTTGAGGCGTCAAAGCCTCCGTTGAGTACAAAAAAGTCCCGATTTTTATTTTTAAGCGCTGTAATAGTCTTATCTAGAACTTCTGCGTAAGATTTTGCGTCAACTTTATTTCCCCATTCTGTACCATGATTAGGTTCGTTATAAATAGTAACGTAACGGTTTTTAGTCGGCCAATTTAAAGAATCTAAAAAATCTGCCCAAGCTATCTCTTCACCTTCATAAGGCCTTTTCCAAAAATTACCATCAGGCTCTGTGGCTAATCTGACAAGGGGAATTAAGTGACGGCGACGTAGGTCATTAAAAAACTCCTGCCATTTTTCATGATTTCTGTCTTTGCTTTCAATTAAAACTGTAATATAGCCCCAGTCACCATTAGTATTGACAAGCGCTGCAGCCGGTGAGGATTCCTCCAGGGTAGCTTGGATAATATGGATCCCAAACTTGTTATTTGGTACTGCTAACGGATTAACTATGGCATAGGTGGGTGTTGAAAATAAAGCTGTTATAATCAGGAACAAAAAGAAAATCGCCCCTTGATATTTGGGTTTATTTCGGGTTATATTAAAAACCATGTTAGAAATCATCGAACCTATTAATGTTTGGGTGTTTTTTGACAAAAACAGCATTATTCCTGATTCCTTTTTTTGGCGTGGCCGACAAATCAAAATAGAGAAAGTTAATCTAATCCATACCTCCAGAAATGGCAATACGCTATTTTATCATTTTTCCGTAACCTCTGGGGGGAATTTTTACAAACTTCAATTTGATACTAGTAAGTTAAAGTGGACTTTAGAAGCCTTGGAGGAAGGATAAAAAATGAGAACTATTCTGCATGTTGACTTCAATAGTTTAGATCGCCGCAGGCGAGCGCAAGAATTGTACCTATGAATAAAATTATTTTCCATATTGACTTCAATTCTTATTTTGCCACTGTTGAACAACAGGCAAATCCCAGACTTCGTGGTAAGCCAATTGGTGTAACCGGAGGGGACCGGATGAAACGGACTGTTTTAGGCGCAGCTTCAATAGAAGCCAAGAAATTTGGGGTCAAAACCGGGATGCAAATTTGGGAAGCTAAAAAGCTTTGCCCTCAAATTATTCTGGTGCCGGGGGACTCTGATAAGTATTTGGAGGTAACTAAACGATTTTTGAATATCCTAAAAGACTACAGCCCATATCTGGAAGTGTTTTCAATAGATGAAGCATTTCTCCAGTATACCGGTAAATCCGTGGATCAGCGTATCAGTATTGCCTTGGAGATCAAAAGCCGGATTCGGTACGAGGTGGGTGAGTGGATAACCTGTTCTATTGGTATTTCTTATAATAAGTTAATTGCTAAGCTAGCTGGATCGCTGCAGAAACCTGATGGTTTAGTAGTAATTCAAAATCAAGAAGAAGCAATCAAAATTCTTGATCAGATCGAACTGGATGAAATTTGCGGAATCGGGCCCAGAATTAAAAAGAGGTTAAATAATACGGGAATTTTTAATTTTTATCAGCTAAGACAGGTGCCCTTAAAAAGTTTATTAGCTTCTTTTAAAAGTTACGGACAGATTCTGTATAACATGGCCAGGGGTATTGATAATTCACCGATTGTGCCTTTCTACGAAAAAGGAGAGGTCAAAAGCATAGGACACAGACATACAATAAATCATGATACTGCCGACCGGGAAGAAATAAAACAACTCCTTTTGAAGCTTTCCGAAATGGTGGCCAGGAGGCTACGAGCTAAAAACCTAGTAGGAAAAACTATCCATTGCTGGTATCGTTCAGCTTTCCACCCCCGGGGTGTAATCGCATCTTTTCACCCTGGGGGTGTGTTCGATGGCGATGGCATGCAAACTACAATTTTATTTACAGATGATGGATTGGATATTTTTAAAGCTGCCTGGAAAATTTTCCAAAGCATCTGGGATGGCGGGAAGATTAGAATGATTGGCGTATCCGTTTCCAATCTAAAGCCACAAACCCCACAGAATTTAAGTTTTCTGCCTGAAGTTAGAAGAAAAGAAATTATCACCCGGGCTTTAGATAAAATTAATGATAAATACGGTGAGTTTACCCTGCAGCGTGGGGTTTTGCTTACTTCGGCTAAAATCCGCCGCAAGCCCAACCCGTTTCTCTCAGACAGACGTTTCAAATTGTGACTACTTTAATTGTGTCTGTTGTCCCGCTTACTCCAAGCAGAGAACCGCTTGCTATTACCACTTTATCCCCCTTGGCAGCAATCTTATTTTTATTTATTGTCTCGATTATCAGCTTCCAAAAAACATTATAGTCCTGAGTAAACTCCATTATAAAACATTCAACTCCCCAAACTAGCTGAAGCTGGTTTCTGACTTGTTCATTATGAGTGGTAGCGATGATTTGCGCCTCAGGCCGAAATGAAGCCAAAATTTTGGCCGTATTTCCGGAAGTAGTGGCCACCACCACAGTTTTGGCTTTGATTCTATAAGCAATATTGGCTGCGGATGAAACTATGGCGCTGACAACCTTAAGCTTCAGGGGAATATTTTGCCAATCTATCTGAATCAGGTGTTTATATTGCTGGTGCCTTTCTACGGAAATAATAATTTCACTCATGGTTTTTACAGCTTCCACAGGATATGCTCCCACGGCAGTCTCTGCCGAAAGCATTACCGCATCTACTTGGTTTAAAACCGCGTAGGCTACATCAGAAGTTTCAGCTCTGGTAGGCCGGGGATTTTGAATCATGGATTCAAGCATTTGGGTGGCAATTATGACCGGCTTCTGAAATTGCCTCGCCAGGTTGATGATTTTTTGCTGTGTTAGCGGGACTTCGGAGGCTTTCATTTCTATTCCCAGATCACCCCTGGCAATCATCACCGCATCAGTTGCTTTTATTATTTCATCCAGGTTTTCAACAGCCATTTTCTTTTCAATTTTGGCAATTATTTTAACTTTGGATTTTTTGTTTTCAATGACTTCCCGGGCGGCTTTTAAATCAGCGGCTGTTTGAATAAAAGATAAAGCTATAAAATCAACTCCCTCATTCAGTGCGAATTTCAAGTCTGCTCTATCTTTTTGTGTGAAACTGGGAGTTTTAATCGCGGTATCCGGAATATTTACACCTTTATTGGAAGAAATAATGCCGTCATTTTGGGCTTGGGCCTGAATATTTTTTTTGTTAACTTCGGTGATTTTGAATTCAACTAACCCGTCACTCACGAAAATCCTTTCTCCTTTGGAAACATATGCTGTCAGGTCAAATTGTATCGGGATTTCCTGCTGAACTGGGTTGGTGCTGAAGGAGACAATATTGCCTTTTTTAATCTTCCTCACCTCACTAAATATTCCCAAACGAAGTTTCGGCCCTTGCAGGTCTGCCATTATAGCTACCGGTATCTTAAGTTCTCGGGAGATATTCCTGATGTTTTGGATCTGATTCTTTTTTTCCTGATATGTACCGTGGGAGAAATTTAATCTTGCCACATTAAGTCCGGCTTTTATTAAAGCCCTGATGGTTTTGGGTGAGGACGATGCAGGCCCAATAGTTGCTATGATTTTTGTTCTTTTACCACTTGTCATACTTGAATGCATATTTTATCACGTAGTATAGTTAACTAATGAGAACGATAGTTACGGGAGGCGCCGGGTTTTTGGGATCGCATTTATGTGACAAATTAATTGAAAGAGGTGATCAGGTTCTTTGTGTAGATAATCTATTAACCGGTAATCCTGCTAATATAGCTCATTTGCAAAATAGTCCTAGCTTTGAATTTGTGGAAGCTGAGGCCAGTGACGGCCTGCCCACAGATTTGGACTTTGATGCTCTCTATCACCTGGCTTCTCCTGCTTCTCCCAACAAAAATAACCCACAAAGTTATATAGCTCTTCCCTTTGAGACTATGCAGATAAATTCTATAGGGACTTGGACTCTATGCGAAGAAGTCCTGTCACGAGGAGCTAAGTTTTTATTTGCTTCAACCTCAGAGGCCTACGGTGATCCGCTGGAACACCCGCAAAAAGAAAGCTACAAAGGCAATGTTTCAACCACCGGTCCCAGATCCGTATATGATGAATCAAAAAGATTCGGCGAAACCATTACCGCCGCTTACGTCCGCTATCACAAGTTAGATGCCAGGATTGTCCGCATTTTCAATACCTATGGCCCCAGGATGGCCTCAGACGGCCGGGTGGTAATTGAATTTATCACGGCTGCTTTGCAGAATAAGCCTTTTCCGATTTTTGGTGACGGTAAGCAAACCAGGTCTTTTTGCTATGTATCTGATTTAATAGACGGGATAATTGCTGCCATGGATAAAGGAGAGAAGGGGGAAATATATAATTTAGGAAATCCTCACGAATTTACCTTATTAGAATTAGTTGAGGTGGTTAAAAAACTTACAGGGACTAGCTCAGAGGTGGAGTTCGTAGAAAAATTACCAACTGATGATCCGCTCAAGCGTTGTCCGGATATTACCAAGGCCAAAGAAAAGTTGGGCTGGGAGCCTAAGGTAGAGCTGGAAGAGGGTTTGAAGAAATTGATTGTGTATTTACAAAACATCAAAGAACCTCCGGCATAGCTTTCCAAATCAGTCCAAAATTGATAAAATGTACTTCAAGCGCCCGTAGCTCAGTGGATAGAGCAGGACGGTTCTAACGTCAAGGTCGGGGGTTCGAATCCCTCCGGGCGCGCAAGGAAATTTCTTGTAATAAATCTTACTGAAAAATTGCTGATCGGGGTCTACTATGTCAATTGAGTCGCTAGTTCAACGGGAGAACAGTCTTTTTTTGAAAAAAAGACAAACCAGAGTCCGACACTCTGACGACTCACACCTATATTCTAACCCTCCAAACAATTCACCTATAGCGGGGTCTTTCTGGGAAAAGCTTCACCCAGGCTACTACAACTGCTCCTCCACCTACCACCAGTAGAGTCCACAGTGCAGTTGTAAGGGTACTAAACCCCAATACAAACGGAGCCAGAATTGCTCCTACGCCGACAATGCCTGCCACCCAATACTCCCATCTTTCTCTGTCTGCTGCAACTCCCTCAAAAATAGAGGAAACGAGTAAAACCCCTCCAATTATCAAACTAGTCCATAGTGCCACTACATCATTATCATATCCAAACAAATAGGGTGATACTATCGCCAGTATTCCTAGAAAACCGGTTAATAGATACATCTTTTCTCACCTCCAGTTCATTTTAACCTTAATCCTTTGGAATAATTTTTTCAGTAATCAATATTACGTAAAAAGAAGGGGAGACTTTAAAATAATCCCACTACGGCGCCTTTTGAATCAATATCAATTCTTTCTCCAGCAGGAGAGGAGGGAAGACCGGGCATGGTCCGCATCTCGCCCAAGAGAGGATAAAGAAAACCGGCACCAGCTGATAACCTGACATCCCGGATGGAGACCGTAAATCCACGAGGCCTTCCCTTAAGGTGTTTCTCATGAGAAAGTGATTCGTGAGTTTTTGCCATACAGATAGGTAAATTAGCATAACCCATTTCTGTATACATTTTGATCGCCTGCTCAGCCGCGTGAAGGTAGCTAACACCATCTGCGCCGTAAATCTTCTTGGCAATAATTTCAATTTTATCCTTGATCGGTATATCAAGCGGATACAGAAACCGGAAATTATTTGGTTGTTCACAAGCTTTAGCCACAGCCTCGGCCATTTCTTTCCCGCCTTCACCACCTCTTGCGTGTATATCACTGGTGCAAGCTGCAAAGGCGCCAGCCCTCCGTGAGACCTTTTTAACCAACTCTATTTCAGCTTCAGTATCAGTAGCAAAACGATTAATTGCCACAACCACCGGAATACCAAAATATCGCATATTCTCGATTTGTTTTTCCAAATTCTCAGAGCCAGCTCCTACAGCCTCCAGGTTTTCTTCCATAAGACCAGGATCAAGCGGTTTTCCGGCAATAACCTTAAAACTACCACTGTGCATCTTCAAAGCCCTGATTGTAGCCACAACCACTACTGCATCAGGAACCAAACCACTATTACGGCATTTGATATTCATGAACTTTTCGGCGCCTAAATCTGCACCAAACCCGCTTTCCGTCACTACATAATCTGCCAGTTTTAGACCGATGGCATCAGCCAGAATTGAGCTATTGCCATGAGCTATGTTTGCAAAAGGGCCGCAGTGAACAAAAGCCGGTGTATTTTCCAGCGTTTGCATCAAGTTGGGCTTGATGGCGTCCCTCAGAAGCACTGTCATTGCCCCGTCTACCCTTAAATCTTTAGCAGTAACCGGTTTACCTCCCTTGGTGGTGCCAATGACTATTTTTCCCAAGCGTTTTCGAAGATCCGCTAAATCCGTAGTAAGAGCCAGAATAGCCATCACTTCCGAGGCAACGGTAATATCGTATCCGGTCTCGCGTACCGTACCTTCTTTATTTAAACCGATGATGATATTGCGAAGAGCCCTGTCGGACACATCAACTACCCGACGGAAAGTAACTGCTTGCGGATCAATATTTAGCTTGTTGCCATGAAAAATATGGTTATCAATAAAAGCAGCCAAGAGGTTATGAGCAAGTCCAATAGCGTGAACATCGCCTGTCAAGTGAAGATTAAAATCCTCCATGGGGATGATTTGAGAATAACCTCCGCCGGCTGCTCCTCCTTTTATACCAAAAACAGGGCCAAGCGAGGGCTGGCGGATACAAATTATGGCCTTTTTACCGATTTTATTGAGCGCTTGTCCCAAACCAACTGTGGTAGTAGTTTTACCCTCACCCAACGGAGTAGGGGTGATCGCCGTCACATCTATATACTTCCCGTTTGGTCTACTTTTTAGTCTTTTCAGAACATCTAGGGAGACTTTTGCCTTGTATTTGCCATAGGTTTCAATTTCAGAATCAAGTAACCCAATTTCTGCTGCAATTTCTGATATAGGTTTTAGTTTGGCCGCTTGGGCTATTTTAAGATCACTCAGCATAGGTTTAAAATTATATCATTTTTATAGCAAACATTGACAAAATATATAACCTTTGATAAGGTAACAAATAATGTCTAAATTTCCCATCATTAAAACTTCTGCGATTTTAATTGGTCTTTCAATGCTTGCCGTAGTCATTTATCCTGCTCTTGCCGAAGATGGAACTACCTCAGCGGTTAGACCTGCTGTTAGGAAAAATCAACTTGTTCAGGAAAGGATAGAGGCGAGAAGGGAAAATATCCAGGATAAAATAGCAGCATTAAGAGAAAAAATTGCCTCCAAAGAAGCAGCCCTTCGCTTAAGACTACAAGAATTTAGAGATAAGAAGAAGGCGGAAACAGCAGAAAGGGTTAATACCAACTTAAATAGGATAAATCAAAACCGTACTACCCAGATGCAAAAGCACTTAGAAAAAATGTCGGAGATTTTGGACAAGCTGGAAAACAGGGTCAATCAAGCTAAACCGGACATAAAGGATCCGGCAACAGCCAAAGCTGCCATTGCGGCTGCCAAACTTAGTATTTCTACAGCATCGGCTTCTGTATCCGCTCAAGCATTAAAGGATTATACAATTGTGGTAACGACCGAGAGCAGAATTGGAGTAGATGCCAAAATTCAAAGAGACAAGCTGCATACAGATCTTGTAGCCCTAAGGAGATTAGTTATAGATGCAAAACAGGCTGTTGCAAATGCCATTAGAGTAGCCAAATCAGGTAAAATAGGGCCTGATTTTGAGCCTGGGAAGGAGGGAACAAACAGTGGACGGGAGTAACCAAGCTATGCAACCACCAGCAAGTGCACCACAAGCTCCAGAGCCACAGCCAGCGGTGCCACAAGTGCCGGTATCTGAACCCCCTTCCGGTGATTCAAATAAAATGGTACTTTGGCTTGTAATAGGATTAGTTGTAGTTATTGTTTTGGTAGGAGGAATTTATTTCTTCCTAAATCAACAGCAAGCGGGAAATAGTGCACAGCAAGCTACCGAGCAGGAAGTTGTGCAAAATACACCGGATACTCTAGATGCTTTGGAAAAAGATTTAAGTACTCTTAATATAGAAGATACAGAGACTGATTTTGTTCCAATAGACCAAGATTTAGAACAACTCTAAAAGGACTGCCTTAAAAATTTAACCTGTCAGCTTCACTCCCAGCATTCTTTCAGCAAGTCTTTTTGGAATAATCATGGCTTTCAAGCCAAAACTCTCGGCTACTTTTTCTTTATCCACGAATGCTTCAACATCTCCGCTAAAACCTCTTCCTTCGGGCTTGGTCTTAGTCATCATCACGATCTGCGAACCCTCGAAAACAGGTTCCCAAAATCTTGTGCTGCCGATACTCTGAAACATCGGTATCCCATTTAATTCTTCGCCCAAATTAAGCGCAGTGACCGCAGCGGCTTGAGCCATTGCCTCAATCAGCTGGTCCGGCAGAAGCTTCCCTCTAAATGATCTCTCTTGGGACAACCTAACGTCTAGTCCTGCAATTTCTGCAACCACCTTTTTTCCTCTTTTAATCTCTATGACTCTAGCCTGCAGCAGAGGATCTTCTTGCTTCAGGGATATTCGAAGCTGGCTGTCCGGGAGGTCTGGGAGCACGACCCCCTTGAAGGCGACACTATCGAAACCGCGGATTTGTATTTGATCGATATGAGATTTACAGTCAAAAGTAGGGCCTGCGCGCACGGCCAGATACGCTGCTGCTGCCCTAATCACTTTATGTCCCGGAAACACTCGAATTTCTTTAAAGTGGTCAACTGCGTGCTTAGCTGTAACATCTAGGAATCCCATAGGCACCCCATTAGAATCGAGTTCAATTCTATCTAAAGCAGGTGGATCAAATCTACGGCTGACCTGAGCTAGAGAAGGTGTATAAAGACACAATGCCATTTTAACTCCATCTAGATCTTGCTTGCCTAATCTCCTGATTCTCTCAACATAGATAGCCTTTGGTCCATAAAATCGGGCAAGTGTTTTATTTAGATACTCAACTCCCATAGGTTGTGACTTTAGCAGGAATAGTTTTGTTTTTCAACATTTCTGAGCGGGCAAGGAAAATTTAAGAAATACTATTTCTTTTTTGAGGATTTTTTCTTAGCAACTTTTACTTTTTCTTCAACAACCTGTTCTTCGATCGGTTGGTCAGATGCGCCGTCAATCACTATTTCCTCAGCAACTACCGGAGCTACTTTCTCAAAAGCATTAGGAGCTAGCAGTATTAATATTTTATCCAGTTTATTATTTAACTCTGCAAGCTGATCTTTGTATTGAGGCTGAACTTGATCACTATTTCTGTTTCCGGCTCCCTTTTTCTCTCCAAAACAATTGCTACAATAAACCGGCTTTCCGCCACTTGGTTGAAAAGGCACTTTGCAACTTTGTCCACACTCATCGCAAACTGCTTCAAACATTTGTCGGTCGTCAGAAGAGGTGGGTCTTCTGGAATCAGAACCCCGGTTATTTTGAAAACAATCACTGCAAAAAATAGGCTTACCGCTGGTTGGCCGGAAAGGCACTTCACAATTCTTTCTGCAATTGTCACAAACTGCCTGATGCATTTCCACAGGCCCTCTTGAACCTCGGTCACTAAAGCCTCTTCTTTCAAAGCCCCTGCCTCCACCGGATCTGCTACCACGATTAAAATTTCCCATAGCATTCATTGTACCATCTAATCATTTTAAATGTGTACCCAAAAGTGAAAGAATCAAAGATTCGTGAGCGGGATAGGGGAGTTGCACCCCTGACATTCTGCTTGGAAAGCAGACGTTCTGCTACTGAACTAATCCCGCTTCTCACTTCGTTCGAAGTAAACTTCTTAACCCGAAGTAAAGTTTATTTTAGCTGAAATAGGGGGCTTATTTCAAGAAAAGGATTATTGAATTTCGTAGCTTAGGGTAACCATTACTTTAATTTCAGAAGATCCTGGTTCTACTGCTGTTTCCAATTGCTGGGCCTCCGGGGCCCCGGCACTCAACCGAAGAGGCAGGGGCCGCGGTTCTCCTTCAAAGTTTTCGGAATAATTAACCATTCTGCCCAACTTAAAGCCGGCAATCTTGGCAGCGCTTTCAGCCTTGTTTTTAGCCTCCGTCACTGCTTTTTGCCTGGCTTCATTTTCTATCTTGGTTTTATCATCCACATCAAAGCTAATTCCTCCGACTTGGTTAGCTCCACTTTCTGTAGCTTGGTCAATCACTTGGTTTACCAAATCAATGTTACGGACTTTAATATTAAGATTCGTAGATGCAGAATACCCAGTGATACGCTGTATGTTGCCTTGAAAGTCATAATTGGGATTAATATTGTAATTAGTTGTCTGGATATCCTTTTGTTCAACACCCAATTTTTTAATAGCTTCTGCCACTTTATTGATGGCAGCATTAATTTGATCCTGGGCAGCTTTGACTGTTGAACCTTGGGCCTGGATTCCTACATTCAAAGTGGCTATGTCCGGCTTTGCGGCCACAGACCCTTCACCAGTCACATTAAAAGTATCAGATTTGTTGGTAGTAACGCTGTTTACAGAAAAGGGTATTGGCCCAGCAATTTTTGTATAGAGAAATAATAGGATAAAGAAAATAACTATTGGAACAACTATTACGGTAATAGATTTCATCACTTGAACTATTGGTTAACCTTATTTTATCACACCCCAAGTTCGGTTTGTTTCTTCAAGGAAATTCCAGTATCATTTAAAGTATGGCAGAAGGTGTTGATGCACAAAATCCTTCAGGACCTCAAGCATCTGTTAATCACGAAGCTAAAGAGCGGGAAGGATTACGAATAAATTTTACTATCGATAATAGACATCTGATTGCTCACACGCTTTATCGTATGGGTGAAGGGTCATTTCCTGCAACTGAACATACGGATGACTTGGTTTCGCTTCAAAACTTTGCGCGGGGAATATCTGAGAAATGTTCTGACTTTGTTGCATGGAGACTTACAGAAGAACAGTTTCTTGAATCAGGGGGAAACCTAGGCGAGGTCACAAACTTTTTACGGCAGGTAGAAAATAGCAGTGAATTTGGTAGAGTGAGGCAGCAGACCCAAGAATATCTTGAGTCTGTTAAATCTCAATGGGAAAGGAATTATCCTAAATCATCTCAGACAGTTAGTGAGCTTACAGGTTTAAATTTAAATAAAGTGGTTAGTGTTTATGTGATCCACCCAGGTTTAATGATGGGACAATACTTAGGAGATGATGCTATTGCTTGGGGTCATCCTGAGGATTGGCAAAACTATTCTACAGTGTATTTATGGCATGAAATTCTTCACTCTTACATGGATTACACAGACTTGAGCCATGCACTGATTCAATTAGTAACTGATAATGAATTACGTGTTCAACTAAATGAGGGAGAAACTTATCCCCCTTTTGAGGGACACGAAAATCTTTTTCCTTTAATGAATAAGTTATTACCTCATTGGCAGGCATATCTGGCTGAAATACCAGAGGGTGGGAAAAGAAATCTTTTAGCCTTTGAAGAAAGATTGAAAACTATGCCTGAATTTCGTGAGGAAAAACCAAAAGAACCTGAAACAAAAATTATTGAATAAAGCCAACCAGTGCTACAACCTAGTCGGGGACCAGGGAATAAGATAGGGTCGCCTTGAACACGTTCAATGGTGCTTCCTTCTTTATCCCTGTTCCACCTTCTTCGATGACTCAGTCGGGGACCAGGGAATTGAACCCTGTGCTTCTCGCTCCCAAAGCGAGCGTTCTACCGATGAACTAGTCCCCGGGATGTGCTGGTGAAGGGAGTCGAACCCTTATGCCTTTTGGGCACTCGCTCTTAAGGCGAGCGTGTATGCCATTCCACCACACCAGCATCCTTGGTATTGTATCAAAAAAGTATTGACAATTTAAGTATCGTACATTAATCTAAACTCCTGATATGACAAGTCTGCAGAAAAAATTATTCTTCTTGGCACTTTTTTCTATCGTTGGTTTTATTACCCTGCAGATTCCTTTCAATAAAATCATGGGCTCAAGTGTGTCTTTTACTCTTTTTGACTTTTTTGCTCCAATGGCAGGAGGATTTTTGGGGCCGGTTTTTGGAGTAGCGTCCGTGTTCACAGTAGAGGTAATTAATTTACTTGTAAAACAAACTCCCCTGACTACAGGATCTGTTATCAGGCTGTTTCCAACTCTTTTTGCAGTTTTATACTTCGCCCTGGCTTCAAAGAAAAATTTTACCGGAAAATGGTTCCTAGCTATCCCTATGCTTTGTATCATAGCTTTTATTGTCCACCCAATAGGCAGGCAGGTGCCTTATTATGCCCTAATGTTTTGGTCCATACCGGTAATTGCTTATTTTAAAAAAGACAATCTGTTTATTAAAAGCCTGGGATCGACCTTTACCGCTCATGCAGTAGGCGGAGCCCTCTGGATTTGGGCCTTTAATTTACCGGCAGCGGTCTGGAACGGACTTATCCCGGTAGTGATTACAGAAAGACTCCTTTTTGCCACAGGCATTGCAGTTTCATACGTTGTAGTGAAACACACCCTTGAATTTCTCACTGCTAAGAAAATCCTTCCAAAGCTCGATATTGTCACCTCTTAAATGGTTTATCCAAACCTAAGGTTTCCTAAACGCACAAATAGACCCTTTTTCTATACCAACTTTGTTTCTACCGTTGACGGTAAGGTCCAAGTCTTAAAAAACACTAGAGACTATTGGCCAATAGGGAGTAAAGCCGACTATCAATTACTCTTGGAACTTCGAGCTCATGCAGATTGCTTAATTCATGGAAAGAATCTGGCTCAGCAATTTGGAGAAACTACTCTAAAAAGCCTGGAAAACTCAGCATTTAAAAAAATGCGGAAGCAGATGGGAAAACAGCCTGCTTTACCATATTATATTATTTCTCACCGTCCCGGGGCTTTGGCAGATCTTGAACCAAGAGCAACCATTGTTTCTTCTGATCTAGCAATACTTGCCAAAAAGCTACATAAAGCCGGTCTTAGGAATGTGCTGGTTGAAGGCGGTCCACACCTTTTAACTTCATTTCTAAAGATCAATTTTATCGATGAAATATTTTTAACAATTACCCCAAGAATTTTCGGCAATGCGCTGGGAAGCACCTTAACCTTGGTGGAAGGCTATTTATTCCCAAAAAATGCCATTATAAATTTAAGCCTTTTGTCGGTTAAAAAGCTGGAATCCGAACTATTCTTGCATTACAAGGTAGTTGGGTAAAATTTAGCGGTCTTCTCGAGGACGAGCAATGTTAACAACGATCTTACGACCTTCAACATCTGTGCCGTTTAAGTTTTTGACTGCGTTTTGAGCCTCTTCATCAGAAGACATCTCAACGAAACCAAATCCTCTGGATCTGCCTGTTTCACGGTCCTTAACAACCTGTGCGCTGACAACAGTACCTGCTTGAGCAAAAAGCTGAGCAAGCCCGGCATCGTCAATAGCCCAAGGTAGCGAACCTACGAACAATTTTTTGTTATTCAAAAAAATTCACCTCCTTTTTTGTTTATTTGTGAAGGTGAATTACTGTATAAACACTAAACACACTCTACTCACAAACTAATTGTCCCATATCTATTATCAAATAGCAAGTGTCTGCAATCGCGCAATAATCACGCATATTATCGCGCAAGGGAGTAATAAGAACTAGGGCCTTTGCCGTTTAATTTAAGCAGGCCTTTATCTGATAAACCCTTTATTTTAAGCTGTGCTGTCCTTTTGGCCACCCCTAAAATATCCACCACATCATCTGAAGTTACTGCCCCAGTAGTGGTTAAAAAATCCATGATCTGGATTTCATCCCGATCCAAAAAGACCTGCTCGCTTTTTTTACTGACTTTACCAAACCCGATTGATTGAATCTGCTCCAGTGCTTTTCTTGCCTCTACCAAAAATCCGGTAGTGAAATATTCCAACCAGGTAGTATAATCCATATCCTTTTGATAACTCTTACCTTGCTCTTTATTTTCCGCATTATAATAAGACATCCTATCCCGGTTGTAATAATCCTCCAGAACTAAAATTTTCCTAAAATCCCAACCATCACGGTAAAGCTGAAGCTGAGTCAACAGCCTAGCTACCCGACCGTTACCATCTGTAAAAGGATGGATAGAAACAAATTGCAAGTGCAATACACCGGCCCGGATAATCGGGTGAATACTTTGTTTTCTTGATTCCTTAAGCCACTCCAGCAAATCTTCGACAAGTTTTTTAACCTCCGGGGCAGGAGGGGCTTTGAACCGTAACATTTCTCTACCATCACCCAGGTCATCCAGTACATAAACATCAGCCGGCCGGAATTTTCCGACTTTTTCTTTTTCCACCAACCCGTCAGTCACTTGTTTGTGTAATTTTAAAACTTCCTCAAGGCTAACAGGGGATTTGGATTTTGACAGCTCCTCCAGCATTTTCAAGGCCTGGTAATAATTTTCTACCTCCAGGATATCTTTTTGGGCAGCCCTGACAGATTTTCCCTCGATAACTTTACCAACTTCAAATTGGGCCAGCTTATTTCCTTCAATCGAAGTAGAAGTATGGGCCATGCGTAAAATGGCTTGACGGCGGAGCTGCGCTTCATTAAGGGGCAGCACCCGGGAACGTTCAATTACTGCCTTAATTTCAGCAATCTCAGTCATATTGGAGAGCGTTTGAGGGGTAATTAAGTACTTAGGATCTAACATATAATTATTATACATTATACCATAAAAATATACCTGCCTAGGCATGATCACGCAATAATCACGCAAGGAATCACGCAATGATTCGACTTCGCTCATCATGATACAATCTTTAAATGTGGGTAAAAATACTTCTTCTATTTTTTGTTTTTTCCTTCCTTTTTAGAACCGATAATTCCTTTGACCAGGATCTGGGCAGGCATTTAAAATTAGGGGAAATTATTCTCCAAACCAAAAATATACCTCTGACTAATCTTTTCTCTTACACATACCCGGATTTTCCCTTTATTAATAGTCACTGGCTATTTGAGGTTCTGGTTTATTTAGGTCAACAAACCATTGGCCTTGAGGCCTTATTAGTATTAAAAATTATTATCATCCTCCTGGCTGTTTGGTTAGTCCTGGCCACAGTGCCAAAAAAACAATATCTGCTTCTACCGCTTGGCTTTCTCTTTTTACATACCTTAAGGGAACGACCTGAGCTGCGGCCGGAAATATTCAGTTTTCTTTTTACAGGTCTCACTCTTTATATTTTAAATAGGTTTGAGAAGGAACAAAGTAAGCTAGTCTTTATACAACCAGTAATCCAGCTTATCTGGGTTAATACCCATATTTATTTTATGGTAGGTTTATTCCTACAAGCCATTTTCCTGGCCCATTTTATCTATCAACATTTACGTTCCCACTCGTCAAGTGGGAAGCTGAAAATATTAGGGATAGTTTTTGGGCTATCGGTTATTTCGAGCCTTATTAATCCCAATGGTATCACAGGTCTTCTAAACCCGTTAACTTTTAACCAAAATTACGGCTATACCATAGTAGAAAATCAGACAATGTTCCTTTTGGAAAGCATTAATTTTAAAAATCCTAACTTTTTATTTGTAAAAATTGTCAGCGCCGTTATTGTATTGTCCATATTCGTAGCATTCTTTAAAAAAAGGCTATCAATCAGAAATCTCGGCCTGTCCGGATTAGGTCTAATTCTAGCCATGCTTAATATACGAAGCTTCCCGTATTTAGCATTAATCTCTTTTCCGGCAGTTTTAGAAAATTTTGGAGACAGTAAGCAAACCCTGTTATATAAAATATTAATTTTGCTCACCATACCTTTACTGCTTCTTGAAAGCCTATTCTATTTAAATGGAGATTATTATAAATATAACGATAGGGATGTTAAACCGGGATTGCGACTTGAAGAAAGCGGAAAAAAGGCGCTAAATTTTGTTTTGAAAAACGACCTACCCCAGCCAATATTTAACAATTTTGATATAGGTAGTTACATTACCTATCGCGGCTGGCCAAAATACCGCATCTTTGTAGACGGCAGACCCGGGGAATACCCAAAGGAATTTTTCCAGCAGGTTTATATCCCTGCCCAATATGAACCACAAAAGTTTAAAGAATTAGATCAGAAGATTGGCTTTAAAACAATTATTTTTTCTCATACGGATCAGACCCCTTGGGGAAAAACCTTTCTTGCTTCAATAGTCAAAAACCCAGACTGGAAAACAGTTTATCTGGACGATTTCATGATTGTTTTAGTTAAAAACGATGTCTTAAAGGATACGTTCCTTGATCTTAAGAAGATAAATCCATCATCTTACTCATTCGAATCTTATCTGTCATATCTAAAACTTTCTTTATTTCTTGTACAAACCGGCAATATGGAATCTGCTCAGAAATTCGCGGAGAAAGGGCTTTCGCTTTTCCCACAAAGCCCCCTGGGTAATGCGCTTTTTGGAATCAAAGTTAAGAATAAATTTTTCTGGTAATTTAACTCAAGGCTTTCTTGGATTTGAGAAAAAAATAACCCACCACTGTGGCTGTTACAACAGGAGAAACCCATGAAGGAATCTCTAAACCAAAGCTATCCGAAAGCATGATGATCCCTAAGAAAAAAATTGAATACATAGCACCGTTTTTGAGGAAAATATAGCGCTTGATCCTGTCTATATTGGAAACAGTTAATTGCCTGACAACCAGCGCTCCTATACCATTCCCCAGCAAAATTAGTGGCACAGATAAAGTAAAAGCAAAGGCTCCCACTACTCCGTCTATGGAAAAAGTAGCATCAATCACCTCCAGGTATAAAATTTTACTGAAATCCGATAAGCTGGAATCTCCTTTTTTCAGCAACCCTTCTTCTACCTGCTTAGCATTTTCCTTAAACCCGTGAGTGATAAAAAAAGCAGTTGACCCTACCACTGCCCCGAAAGCCATTAAAGGATCTTTTTGTATTGCAAACCAAACAACCAAAGCTAAAATTATAGAAATCACCGCATAAAACCAAACACCCTGCTGTTGGAAAAATCGCTCTCCCCTAAGCCCAAAGTTCTTGGGTTCCAAAAACAGCCAATGGAAGAACAAAAAAACCAAGAAAATGCCTCCTCCGGAAAGCAAGATGTGTTTAGAACCCTCAATTGCCTCTGCTACAGCCGGGTCAGAACTCAAGGCAGCAGTAAATGAACCTACAGGACCCAAGCTAGGATTAACAGCCCAAACTATTAACCAGGGAAGTGCTCCCCTAAGCAAAAAAACTGCCAGCAAAAGCCCCCACAAGAGAAACCACCTTCTGGCACGTTGACTCATGGTGGAGAGAACTTCAGCATTGATCACCGCATTGTCAATTGAGGAAACCGTTTCAAAAAGCACCAGTCCTGCAACTATCAGAATGATTGATAAAATATCCATCTTTAACTACAATACATTAGTACAAATTTAGCTGCTAGACAATATGCCCAGAATCCTTAACAGAAAAATCTTTATAAAACTGCTCATTTTAATAATTGTTTTTACTGTGGGTCTGGGACTTGGCCGTGAGTATTTCACTAAGAATCAGGTTACTTCACAAACTGAAAAAAATACCACCCAGGCATTTATCGGCGAAATTTACGATAAAATCAAGGAAAACTATTGGAATAATATTTCAGATGCTGAACTTTTGGATCTTTTTAGATCATCCATGGAGAAGACTGGCGCCGGTATAACATTGGCAAAATTTGAAAGCAAGGAGAAACTTTTGGAAGCTATTAATAAAACGACAGCCGGTCTGAACGAGGATCAAAGAGACCAATTCCTCGCCACCGTAGTAAGCTCAGTTTTAAGTTCACTGGCTCCTGCCGGCAGGTCAGGGCTGTATACGGAGAAACAGGAAGAGCAGCTTAAAAATACTGTTTCTAATATCAATCCGGAAAAAGATTTATACAAAGATCTTGGGCTTTCAAAAGGAGCATCGGAGGCAGCAGTACAACAGGCTTATACGGAAAAATCAGCAGAGTTAGCTAAAGATAAATCCCCAGAAGCCAGAGAAAAACTTAAAAATTTAACCTATGCTAAAGATACTCTTACACAAAAAGATACTAAACAAAGATATGATCAAAATCAGGTTGAACCGACTATATTTGCCAAAATTGCCGCTCCGGGCATTTTATATGTACAGTTTAAGAAATTTTCTCCCACATCGTTGGATGAATTCCAAAAAACTTTTGAGTCACATAAAAATAACACTGAGCTTCGTGCTTTGATTTTTGATCTTCGGGGTAATGTGGGCGGGGCTATAGATGCTACTGCATATTTCTTAGGCTTCTTTTTAGGAAAAAATCAATATGCATTTGATTTTTATCACAAAGGGGAATATTTGCCGTTTAAAACACAGACAGAAAAATTAGCTAGTGTTGCAAAATACAAGCAGGTAGTTATGCTGGTGGATCAAAATTCCCAGTCTTCTGCAGAGATGATGGCGGCCTCTTTGAAAAAATACCATGTCGGTGTAGTAGTCGGTATTCCCACCAAAGGCTGGGGAACAGTGGAGAAGGTTTTTCCGCTGGAGGCCCAAATTAGTCAAAAGGAGAAATATTCAATCTTTTTAGTGCATTCCATAACTCTCCGGGACGATAATTTACCGATTGAAGGCCGGGGAGTTGACCCGGATATCAAAATCACTGATCCGAACTGGACTTCCCAGCTTCTTTCATATTTTAATAACCCTGCTCTTGTTGAGGCAGTCAAAAAGGAGATATAATTCGCGCATATGTTTCTGAAGGTGGTCGCAATTTCTTTAGGAATAATTATTTTAACAGGAGCCGCCCTTCTCTTCGTGAGATTAAATCCTCAGAACAACCCCCCTAAAGATGAAGTAGCTTGTACTCAGGATGCCAAAGTTTGCTCCGATGGATCAGCAGTAGGAAGAGTAGCACCAAACTGTGAATTTGCTCCGTGTCCTGATGAGACCCAATCAGCTCCAGTTACAGTTATTGCTCAGGATCTGGAGATTCCTTGGGGTATGATTTTTTTACCCGACAAAAATATACTTTTTACCGAGAGGCCGGGAAGGGTCAGGATGGTTAATGAAAGTGGCAACTTGACACTTATAGCTACCATCCCATCTGTCAAGCATATTGGAGAGGGTGGACTTTTGGGGATCACTCTCCACCCTGATTTTGCAAATAACAAATACGTCTATCTTTATTACACCTATGCAGGTAACGACAACAACACCTTAAACCGGGTAGTCAGATATAAACTGGAAAATGACAAGCTGGCCGGAGAGCAAATTATTATAGATAACATTCCGGGCGCATCAAACCACAACGGCGGCAGAATTAAGTTTGGCCCCGACCGATTGTTATATATCACTACCGGTGATGCCCAAAATCCCTCTCAGGCCCAGGATAAAAACTCTTTAGCCGGAAAGATTTTGCGGGTGGCTGAAGATGGTAAAGTGGAGGTCTTCTCTTACGGCCACAGGAACCCTCAAGGGCTAGCTTGGGACAACCAAGGCAGGCTTTGGGCCACCGAGCATGGGCCGTCTACCAAAGATGAGCTCAATTTGATAGAAATAGGAAAAAATTATGGCTGGCCGACTATCCAGGGAGATGAAAAAAGGGAGGGGATGGAAACTCCCATTATCAATTCCGGATCCAATACTTGGGCTCCGGCTGGGGCAGCATTTTTAGATGGAAAAATCTTCTTCGGGGGCTTAAGAGGAGAAGCTCTTTTCGAATATGACATCGCTAAAGGAACTTTGAAAGAAAACTTCAAAAATAAATTTGGCCGGATTCGTGATGTAGTCCTGAGTTCTGATAATTTCCTTTACATCACCACCAGCAACCG
>CAZAZW010000002.1:134791-192702 GCA_964489875.1 uncultured Gammaproteobacteria bacterium
TTTTTAGCTTTAATGGTTTTGGGAATAGTGCTTGTCAGAACTTCTGGCAATATCCCCTCTCTGGCAAACCCTGGGAATATTGTTAAACCACAACAGCAAACAGAAACTCATCCTCTGCAGATTGCCGAGATGAGAAAAAAAGAATACCCTGGCAGCGAGATTACAATTGAAAAGGATCTTGGATCCGGCAGTAACTACAGACAATACCTGGCCTCTTACAGATCCGAAGGTCTGAAAATTTACGCACTTCTAACCGTACCCCAGGGTAATCCGCCGGAGGGCGGTTGGCCGGTGATTATCTTTAACCATGGTTATATCCCACCGGCAGAGTATTCTACCACCGGGCGCTATGCTGCTTATACGGATGCCTTTTCCCGAAACGGCTATATTGTTTTTAAACCTGACTACCGGGGCCACGGCGATTCTGAAGGTAATCCGGAAGGAGCTTACTATTCGACAGCTTATACTACCGATGTATTAAATGCTGTAGCCTCTGTCAAAAAATACGCCGGTGCAAACCCAGAAAAGATCGGTATGTGGGGACACTCAATGGGAGGAAGTATTACTTTGCGCTCTATGGTGGTGACCAAAGATATTAAAGCCGGAGTGATTTGGGCCGGGGTAGTAGCATCATACGATGACATGATTAAAAATTGGAGAAGGGCAGTGCCTTTTATGCAATCTCAGCGAGAACAGGCTTTCAGAAGGCCGGGGAGACAAACACTGATTGATAAATATGGTGATACTGACAAAAACCCTGATTTTTGGCAATCTATTTCACCGATATTTTTTACCAAAGATGTCTCAGGACCCATACAACTACATCATGGAACTTCGGACACTGAAGTGCCGATGCTTTTTAGCGAGAGGTTAAATGAGGCTATGAAAAACGCAGGACAAAGTGTGGAGTTTTATAGTTACGGCGGTGATGACCATAATCTATCGGGGAATTTATCCCTGGCCCTCAACCGCTCGGTAGAATTTTTTGATAAGTATCTTAAATAGCTTTTAAGATCTCTGAATGGTAATCTTTATGGTATGAGGTATGTTCTCCTCTTCCAAGGAACTTATTATTCAATCATGGGACTCTGGTCAATACTCAGTATTGAAACTTTTTCTGCCTTCACGGGCTACCGGGGAGATTTCTTTCTAAAGCACACGGCCGGGCTGTTATTTTCTGTCTTAGGAGCGATGTTTCTTTATTTTGCACGAAAGAATCAAATGCTAAAACCACTGGGAGTTTTTGGGCTGTTGATAGCCTTGGGAGTAATGGCGGTAGAAGTTTACTATTTACCTAGCATTGGAAACCCATTACCTTTCCGGATAGATTTTGGACTGGAGGGAATAGTCACCGTAGCTTATCTCTTGCTATTTATTCTCAAACCCAAAACTTCTTAAGTAAAAACCTGTCGTTATGATAGATAGTCTATCTAGTATCCGAATTGAAGTTTTTGTTGTAAAATCGCACTTTTTCAAATTCAGCCTGGGCCAGGTTTTCTTTACCTATCTCCTGGTAGATTTCTCCCCTGATTTGGTAAAGTTCGGAAAAGGCCCGGTTGTAATTACCCAAAATTTTATCAGTAAGCGTAAAAACCCGGTCATAATCTTTTAATTTTTGGTAAGCTAAGATGGGTTCAATCTGGTACCAAAGAGTCCTGAAAGGAAGTTTGACTTCCACGCTTTCAAAAGTTTCCACTGATATTTGGTAATCACCTAAATAATAGTAGGCAACTGAGATATTAAATTTTGTAAAGATATTATCAGGGTCTTGGGCAAGCTCTTTTTGGGCAATTTGGAGCGCTTTTCCCCAGGCAACTTGCTCATCTAAACTCTCACCTAAAATAGCCTCTGCAATAACCTGCTTATCTTTGGGAACCAGCACCAGGTATTCATAGTTAAATCCCTGCCAAAGCTTTAGAAAATCCACATATGAATACTCTAAGTTCCCTCCCTGCAGGGAATCATCCTGGACAATTTGCCCTAAGGTATCATCGAATCCTCGGACAAGGCGATAGTGGCCGATGTCATCACCAATTTTGAGCCAGGTCCGGGTGATAACCGGCATGTCATAAGAGATAAAAAGCTTAATTTGCAGAGTGTTGCCGGCCGGCCGGTGGTAAGTCAGCAACCCATATTCTCCGGCTTTTTTCGCCAGCTCATCTAAAGTAACTGATTTATCATCATTATCCCCCTGAGGATTTTGAAAAGGCCGAAGATCCAAGCCTAATTTTTGCTGGGATTCGTTTATTCCAAAATACGTCAGGGCCATGGAGAGTGCTGCGGGGCCGCAGTTGTTAAATGTTTGGAACACCTGCACTTTTTGGGGGATAATTTTGACGGCAGGAGGTTTATTGAGAGATATGGCCGGGGTAGTCGTGGGTGTTGGCGATGATATAATCTGCGAAGGGCTGAGTTGGGGAGAGATGGGTAACTGGCTATTGGTGGAACCCAGATAAAATCCTCCAGCCAGTAAACTTATTAAAATTGTGGACAAAATGAACCAAATCATAGGGCGGATATTATAACAGGACTAATCACTTTTCAGGAATAAAATCCAAGGCTAAGGAATTTATGCAGAAGCGCTTGCAGGTAGCTGTAAGGCCGTTGTTAAATACATGACCCAGAATGCTATAGTTGGCATCTTGTAAAATATCGTTGAACATGATAATTACTATTGTTAATGAAGTTACTTGCTTTTCTCTTTTCCCTCTTTATTGTTTTAAGTTGTTCATTTTTGATTGTCCCAAAGGCACAGGCTGCTTCTAGTTTAGCAAACGGGATCGCTGGATTTTGGAAATTAAATGAGACTGGTGGGGTAAGGTCAGACAGCGTTGGCAGCAATAATCTTTCGGATGTAAACTTTGTGACCTCTGCAGTTGGCAGAGTTGGGAATGCAGCGAACTTTGACGAAACCAACAGGTATTTAAGTATCCCTGATAATCCATCTCTTAGTACCGGGGATGTTGATTTTACTATTGCCGCCTGGGTTTATATAAATTCGCTTCCCACAACTTCTTTTCAGGATTATGTAGGTAAATTTGATGCTGCTTCAAACAACCGCGAGTACCTCTTATTATATTACTATTCAGCCAAAAAATTCGCCTTCAGCGTTTCAAGCGATGGAACAAATCCAAACACCAAAACTGTAACCGTCAGTTCTCCTAATCCTCCACTAGCATCAAACTGGTATTTTCTCGTAGCCTGGCATAACAGTATCAATAATACCCTTAATCTCCAGGTAAACAATGGTAAGCCTCAGACTCTTTCTTACAGCTCCGGTGTTTTTGACAGTACCGCCCCGTTTACAATCGGCAAGAGGTATTCCGGGCCAACAGCCTATATGAACGGTAGAATAGACGCGGTGGGTTTTTGGAAAAGGGTTTTGACGAGCTCGGAGCGGACAGAACTTTACAACTCAGGTAATGGCTTAGAATATCCTTTTTCAACCACCCAGGACTCAATTGCAATTACCAGTCCCGTCGATTACAGGATATTTCAAAGGGATAGTAGCAGCAAAGCCGACATAACGGTTACCGGTACATATGTCGGATCTCCGAGCGCGATAGAGGCTTCATGGAATAACGGGCCTTATTCTACAATTGTTTCCAATCCGTCAGGAGGAAGCTTTTCAGGGATACTTGCAGACCAAACCGCCGGCCAGGGAACACTAACAGTCAGGTTTACCAATGATCAGACTGCTACTGCCTCCAAAAATTATATCGGTATCGGAGATATTTTTGTTATTGCCGGGCAAAGCAATGCTGTCGGAGAGGGAATAAAAAATCAAGTTTATTCAAATCCCACCCTTAAAGCTTCCTTATTCGGTAACGATGACAAGTGGAAAGAGCTGGTTGATCCGGTAGACAGTCCAATAGGTCAAGTTGATTCTATCAGTTACGATAGTGGTGTCGGCGGGTCGGTTTGGCCCCGTTTGGCAACGTATCTCCTTGCCAATCAAAATGTTCCGGTTGCCTTTATTCCGACGGCACAAGGTGGAACAAGTATCGAAAGATGGCAAAAAACAAATTCTACAAAATCAGGGGGTTTAAATTTATACGGATCAATGGCTCGGCGGATAAACGCCGTGGGTGGGAAAATAAAGGCTGTATTGCTCTGGCAGGGGGAAAGGAACGCCATGCTCTGCGATGCTTCGGCAACTTGCAACCAGACTGCGTATAAGGCCCTGTTAACTACTTTTGCAAACGACGTTTTTGCGGATTTCGGTACCAAAACGGTAGTTGCCCAAATTGGCAACCGTGACGGAGCGACCTCGGTGGGTTTAAATAACATCCGGGTGGCTCAGCAGTCAGCTTGGGATGACGGTGGTAATATCCTACCTGGCCCGGCTCTGTATGACGTAAACCTGTACACTGAATTTGTGGGCTCAGGTGAAGACGGGACTCATTTTAGATCTGATGCCGATATCCAAACAGCGGCCAACCGCTGGTGGGTGGCGATGAATATGGATTTTTACGGCGGAGCAGGCGGCAGGGGGCCAAAAGTGAGTGCTGCCCAGTCCAATGCCGCCAGGACAAAAATCGCTGTCTCATTTACAAGCAGTTCTTTGCCGGTGATGCCTCCGGTTACCAGCTTAACCGGATTTGAAGTTCTGGATGGTGGAGCGCAAAAAACAATTTCGAGTATTACCCAACTCATTCCTAATCAGCTGCTTATAAATCTTGAATCCTCAGCCAGTGGTACCCTGACTCTTTCACTCAAAACTTCAAGCTCGGCGCCTTTTGCTCCCTGGCCGACTGTCCCGACCGACAGCAGTATATACAGCCTTCCGGCAGAGGTATTTATGGATATGTCTGTTCCAACGTCCCCTGACCAATGGTAAACAACATAAATTTTTCCTTTAGTGTTCGGGGATAAAATTCAGCGCTAGGGAGTTAATACAAAATCGTTTGCCTGTTTTGGTTGGGCCGTCGTCAAAAACATGGCCTAAGTGGGAGCCACAGGTTTTGCACAGCACCTCGATGCGTCTTGCCCCTATAGAATCATCTTCCTCAAAGGCTATGTTTTCATTTTTTGATGGCTTGTCAAAAGAAGGCCAGCCGGTTGCCGAATCAAACTTGGCTCTAGAGGAAAACAGGGGAGTGTTACAAACTACACAGGCGTACATTCCAGGCTCATGATTGTTAGTGTATTTGCCGGAAAAAGGCGGCTCAGTCCCTTTCAGGAAACAAATATTGTATTGATCAGGTGTTAATTTCTTTTTTAGATCATTAATGTTTTTCAAGATATTTCTCCTTCACATCTCCATTAAATTTATCCAGGAGTTTTTGGATTTTCGGATCTATGACAATTGAACAGTAGGAATTTAAACTTTTGTTTCTTTCATAATAATTTTGGTGATATTCCTCGGCTGTATAAAACTTAGTAAAAGGTCTTATTTCAGTCACAATCTTGTCATCTTTTCTTTTGGATTCTTCTGCAATGCTTTTTTGCTCCTTGTTGTGATAAAAAATCGCCGACCGGTATTGGATACCAACATCAGAGCCTTGACGGTTTAGTGTTGTCGGATCATGGATAACCCAAAAGATATCTAATAATTTACCAAAGGAGATGACTTTTGGATCAAACTTAATCTGGACAGCTTCGGCATGGCCGGTCTCACCCGTTGATACTTCTTCATAAGACGGATCCGCCATTTCTCCTCCGGCATATCCGGAAACCACAGAAATTACCCCTTTAAGCCTTTTAAAAATAGCTTCCGTGCACCAAAAACAACCACCTGCCAAAGTAGCTAATTCCATAATTTATTTATACTATTTGGAGAAGATTATTTCTGTGATATAGACTACACTCTGTTCAGCTTTTAAAGACACAACCAGCTTTCACTGGCTGTATCTTTGACTAACCAACCTTCCTCTAAATCCTTACATCAAGCTTTGCAGAAAAGCTATGATTTGGCTAAGTAGACTACTCACAGAACTACCTGCCGCATTAGCCTCCAACTCAACTCCATTGGCTTTTATTTCCCTTGCCAAGAGAGTCCCGTCTGCTGCCACTACTCCCTCAACCTTGATCACTTCACCCACCTCAATAGTACCTTCCTGCTCAAAGTTAGCTACGGCACTAGGGTTGATGGTAACAACATGACCATCAATAGTTACTGTCCCACCGGTAAAGGCTGTAACAATTCCGGTAACCTCGAAGGTATTGCCTTCAATTTCAAACTCAGGAAATTCGTCTTCCGCTTCTTCAGCTCCTCTTATTTCAATCCGGACACGGTCTCCGTCATTCCGCGTTTCAACTCGGACTCGGTTGGCATCTTCGGGGATATCCAAGCCGTTCAATAGGCTCACGGCATCTTCAACACTACCGTCGCCTCTGACTTCAACACGAACCCGATTTTCGTCAGGTTCATCCTCACCGGCTCTTACCTCTATCCGAACCCGGTCATCTCCGCCCGATCCGCTACTGCCGCCATGAGCAAAGGTTAAACCTGCTGAAGCTAACAAACCTAAGAATGCTACTGCTAAAACTGCCAGTATCTTTTGCATTTTTCTCACCTCCTAATCTTTCTAACAATAAATATAACGGCAAAACCAATAGATTGTTACTTAAAAAGAATCGGTGTAATTGGATGAGTTGCGATCACACCGATCCTTCTTCCACCCACCTCAATCTTCATCCACGTCCTCTATTTCCAGCTCATCAATATCCTCAGCCTCTTCTAGCTCATCAACTTTGACCTCTTCGGCAAAGTTGACTCCGTCCACCACCATACCTTCAGCCTCAACCTCTGCCCCCACCATCAAGTCACCTTCCACAACGGCTGGGTCAGCCATCACTGTGAATCCATCAACCGCAAAGGAATCTCCTCCCACCGCTGTTACCATGCCTTCGGTCTTAAACTCATCTGCTTTAACTTCAAACCTAAAGTCTCCGTCCCTAATCTTAAGCTCATCTCCCTCAGCTTCAAACCTAAAATCTCCTTCCCTGACCTCAAGCTTTGGCTCATCACTTGCCAGAGCCACTGCCGGAAAGACCAAAAGCGCAAATACCGCCAGTCCTAAAACCTTTTTGAGTACGTTCATTTATTCTCACCCCCCTCTATACTCTTGTACAAAATATATAACGGAAAAGAGGCAAAGTTGTTACAAATCTTATTTTAAGACGTTTAATATACGGAAGAGATATAATATGTGGTATGTCAGACAAGCTGGAAAGAGTAATAGAGAAAGCAAAAGGGGGAGATAAGGATGCCTTTGGAAAACTTTACATACTATTTAGGAATCGGATTTTCCGTTATACTTATTACCTTATTTTTGACAGGGACCTGGCTGAGGACCTTACCCAGCTTACTTTTCTTAAAGCCTGGCTGGCGATACCCCATTTTTCTACAAGAAAGGGAACGTTACAGTCCTATCTTTACGCAATTGCCAGGAATTTGGTTATTGACTATCAAAGACGGAAAAAGGAGGTTTCCTTGGAAGATGTGGCCGAGCCCAGTTATGAAGTCAACTTTGAAGATGCTTTGATTAAGGAGGAGAACGTAAAAATGGTCAAAACTTTGCTCAATGGACTGGACGGTGAAGAAAAACAACTGGTAATATTTCGTTACTTTGAAGAACTGCACCTCGGTGAAATTGCCCATATTTTACACAAAAAAGAGGGGGCAGTCAGGGTAAGGCTACACCGGATTTTACAAAAACTTAAAGAAAGGGTAAAAGGGAGTTATGGATATTGAACAAAAGTTAAAAAAATTTAAAAAAGCCTACCTGGAAACAGAACCCTCTCAGGAATTTTTAGAGGAGGGCTGGCAGGATCTGCAGGAAAAGATAGCTCACACGGAACAAACTAGACGGCGTTTCTACGCTTTTTACTCCCGTCCAGTGGTTTTTGCAACCACGCTTATCTTTATTTTAGGCAGTTTTGTCGGCTTGGTGGGGGCTTCTGGTAATTCGTTACCGGGCGAGCCGCTTTATCCTTTAAAAAGGCTGTCAGAGGATACGATTAGCCTCACCACCGGTAATAATTTAGTGAAAGTTGACAACCGAGCCAAAGAAATTATTAAGTTAAGCGAAGATAAAAAGGGTAACAGTAAATTGCAAAAAGCGGTGGCGGAATATAAAACAGCAGTTTTTGAGGCTACCCGATCTGGGAGAAACAAACAAGAGGTGGAAGAAGAGTTGGAGCAAAACGAGACAGAATTCCGTCAAAGACAAGGTACATCTTCAGATGAATATCTTCAGGAAGCTATAGAGACCTCCAGAAAAGGCCGCAATGTAGGAGATGGTCAAGAGGAAAATAGGGAAGATCAGTCAGGTGAGGAATCTAAGGACGAAGAAGACCGCTCCGGTTCCGATTCAGGTAAAAATTAAATTGTATAATACTCCCATGGATTTGAAGAAAATAGCAGTCATCTCTTATCATACTTGCCCGCTTTCAGATGAGAAAAATGCGGAAGTAGGAGGCATGAATACATATGTTTTGGAACTCTCCAGAGCTCTTTCGCAAAAAGGGGCTGTTATTGATATTTATACACGCTGTGTAGACAAAAACAGCCCTGCTGTTGTTAATCTAAACCCTAATCTTCGTATTATCCATTTAATTGCCGGACCACCGATTAAAATCCCCAAAGAGAAATTAATTCCGTATATTTCCCAATTTTTAAATAGTTTTTATAAGTTTACTAATACAGAAAGCTCATCTTACGATTTAATCAGCGCTCACTATTATCTCTCGGGTTTAATTGGCCTTAAATTAAAAAAGAAATTACATTTACCTCTGCTGATGACTTTCCATACTCTGGCTTTAATGAAAAACCTGGCGGAAAAGCTGGAAAACTACCAAAGAATTGGATTTGAATCCCTTCTGGTAAAAAATTCAAATAAAATTATTGCCACCAGTGAAGCGGATCTGGAATATATACACGCACTCTATGACTGCCCCTTAAGGAAAATATCCATCCTCACTCCCGGTGTTGATCTAAAAGTTTTCAGGCCGATTGAGAAAAAACTGGCAAAAAAATCCATTAAGGCAAGCCTAAACCATAAACTAATCCTGTTTGTGGGCCGAATTGTTCCTCTCAAAGGTATTGATGTGCTCCTTTATGCCATGAAAATCCTGGTTAAGAGAAATCCGAAACTGACTATTTGTCTTTGGATTATAGGTGAGGAGTCTAAGGAATCAAAACGCCTTGTTCTACTTCGAAAACTACTTAAGATTGGAGCCCTTGTTAAGTTCGTGGGCAAAATGGATCAGCGGAAATTACCCAACTATTATAATGCTTCCGAAGTACTGGTTCTACCCTCACAATATGAATCGTTTGGAACTGTGGCACTGGAGGCCATGGCTTGCGGAACACCGGTTATTACCACCGATGTTGCAGGAATTTCCCATTTATTGGATAAAAAACACTCGCAGCTTTTAACTTCTGCCAGTAACCCGATAATGTTGGCCAGAAAAATAAATCACTTGCTTACAGATGATAGCGAACATAAAAAAATGAGTAATGAAGTATCCAAAAAGGTCCGGGATTTAAGTTGGGAAGATATTGCCAATCAGTTTAATAAAAATATCTTACAATTCTAATACTTATTTTTTATGATTTTATCACTCATCTTATAGATAATTAGTTAGAAACGGGAAAAGAGGTGAATAAAATGACAGATTCAAATGAAATTGCTTTTGGAGATAAACATCTTAACCCATTTGCTACAGGATTAGCAGGATTGCTTATTGGGGCTGGTGTTGGTGCTGCTACTACAAAGGTTCTTTCCGATAAAAAGATGAGGGATAAGCTAATGCATGCAATCTTCGAAGCCGGTGAGAAAGTAGGGGACTACTTTAAAACACCACGAAAAAAGGCTAGTTAACGGCTTGCGGAAACATTTTGAGTAGCAACTTGATCTTTGTAAATACAATTTTCGGGAAATTTGGTATCTGCAACAAAATAATCTGTATAAGCAGAAGACGTAGCTACTTTGAAAGAAAAATCCAATCCACAAGTTGTCAGCTTAACTATCCCTGAAGGGGGTTCAAATTGCTCCACCGGAGTATCGGCCAGAAATTTTTCCATTAAGTCTTTCCAAATTGGAGCTGCACCCAAAGATCCGGCCACTCCATCCATTTTTTGATTGAAATTATTGCCCACCCATGCTCCAATTACTAAACTGGGAGTATATCCAATAGTCCAGGCGTCCCTGAAATCCTGTGCAGTTCCGGTTTTGACCGCTGCCGGCCGAGAGATGTTTAAGGTAGTACCAAAAATTTCCGACCTGGTTTTATTATCAGATAGAATTGAGGATATTAGGAAAGCATATTTTCCATCAATTACTTGTTTTCTCTGAGGTTTAAATTGATAGATTAAGTTTCCCTTTTTATCGGTAATCTCCAAAATTAAGGCCGGATCGGCCAGGTAACCACCGTTGGCAAAGACGCCGTAGGCGCCGGTCAACTCCAAAAGTTGAACTTCGGCTGCTCCCAAAACCAGAGATAAGCCGTAATTTTCGGGCCCCTTTAAATTAGTTATCCCCAAGTTCCTGGCAGAAGAGAGCGCTTCTTCCAGCCCGACTTTTTTTAAAACCGCCACGGACGGGATATTAAGTGAGTTAGAGAGGGCCCGCCTGACTGTCACCACCCCTCTGAATTTCCCGTCATAGTTCTTTGGGCTATAATATGCGTTTGAATCTCGGGCTAAGGCGGCTTCTGCCTTTGCCCTACTTGGAAAAGAGGCGAAAAATTTATCCTCATTGAAATTAGCAAATCTAGTCTGTTCATCCCGCAGCAGTGTGACCGGTGTAATCAAACCTTTTTCAAAGGCCCGAACATAGACGATCGGCTTAAAAGCTGAACCAGGCGACCTCGGTGATATTGCCATATTAACCTTGCCAAATCTGGTGTTTTCCCAATCTAGGCTACCTACTAATGCTTTAACTTCAAAGGTCTTTGGATCAACCACCACTGCTGCTCCATTCGAAGCCTTATTGATTTTCAGTTTGTCCACTTGAGCAGCCACCGACTTTTCAGCATATTTTTGCCACTCTAAATTAAGAGTAGTTTTAACCTTAAAACCGGAGTTTGCTACAAAATCTTGCCCATATTTCTCTATCAGTTGATCCCTCACCATTATGGCAAAGTGAGGAGCTACAGTATTGATATCGCTTATGCTTTGAGTTAATCCCAAATCCTGCTGCAAAGCTTCCTGCTTTTGCTGCTCGGTAATGAAACCCTGTATAACCATTCTTTCCAAAACCAGTTCTTGTCTGGCCTTTGCCTCTTTGAGGCTACCATTAAATAAAGAAAGCTGGGAAGGGGTTGGCAGAATAGCTGCCAAGATCGAACTTTGCGCCAAATTTAGATCCTTTGCCGGCTTGTTAAAATATGTGTAGGAGGCATCTTCGACCCCGAAACTGTTTTCCCCAAAATAAACCGTATTAAGATACATCTCCAGAATTTCTGGTTTGGAATATTTGGTTTCAATCGCCGCGGCCAAAACTATCTCCTGAAGTTTTCGCAGGAAATACTTGCGGGGCACCAGCAAAGTATTTTTAACCAGTTGCTGGGTAATGGTCGAACCGCCATAGGCTAACTTGCCGGCTTTGATATTTTCCAGGCTGGAGCGCAAAATAGCCTTGGTGGAAAATCCGGGATGGGAATAAAAATCCTTATCCTCAATAGCAATAATTGCCTTCTGTGTTAGTAGAGGAATCTCTGATAAAGACACATGTCTTTTATATTTGGCATCATAAAAAGTGAAAAATAGGTTACCCTCTGAATCCAGTAATTTAATGCCGGTGTCGCTGTGGTTTACTAAAACTTCCTTAGGGGATATATCCGCAGCAAAATGTAAAAAGGTATAAATTGATAAAAGTGATAGAAGGATAAAGATAGCAAAAGATTCAACTAAAATAGCAATACCCAATCTTTTCACCCTTCAAGCATAATCTGTTTATATGGAAAAAACGTGTGAATATTTCTAGGAAAATGTAAGAGATCCTAAAGGATCTCTTGCGATCCTTCGGATCTAAAGAACCTCGCTTCGCGAGAACCTTGCGGGCTAATCGCCCTAAAGAACCTATCAAAAATATTTCCAGGAAGCGTATTTTTGTCGTAACTGACTCTCAGTCACATTAACCGGCGGAAGTCCTGCCAGTTTGTTAAACCCTAAATCCAAAAGCTCGGAGGTCCAAAGGTCTCTTTCCAAGACTCCCGGCGCCCCCAGGACAACCACCAATACCTTCTTGCCCTCTCTTTCCGAAACTACAATTGTACAATTGTCGGCTTTTCCTGTATTACCTGTTTTAACGCCCAAAACACCCGGATAAACCCCCAGCAGTCCATTCCAGTTATTTAAGTAAAAACGCTTATCCTGACCACCCCTTGTTAAATCCTCAAACTCCTTGGAAACAATCGAGGCTATCAGCGGATAATCTTTTAAGGCGTAGGCGGAAAGTATACTTAAATCCTCAACGCTACTGAAATGAGAAGAGGAATCAAGCCCCATTGCATTGGTAAAATTAGTATTCTTTAAGCCTAAAATCTGGGCCTTCCGGTTCATAGCTTTGATAAAGATATCCTGTCCAAATCTTTGATCAATTCCTTCCTGTATTACTTTAGCGCTATCATTGGCCGAAGAGATTAACATATACTCGAGCAGATTACCTAAGCTAAACCTTTCTCCACTTTTAAGCATAACCTTGGTAGGCACTTGGGCAGCAGCTTTTTCGGAAACACTAAACTCCTCATCAGGGCTGACTAAATCCAGTGCCACCACTGCCGTCATCACTTTAGTAAGTGAGGCAATAGGTAATCGGAGAGATAAATTCTTTGAAGCAATTACTTGCCCGTTACCTAAATCAACAACAGAATAGGCCGGCGCCTTCTCATAATCACCTCCCGCAGAAACAGGCGGTATAAACTGTCTTTTGAGCTGGAAAAGGTTTTGGTGCCTTTGCAATTTAGGCTCTATCTTTGCCAGGATATCTTCCGTTTTCGGCGCAGGAGATACCCAGGTTGGCTGTAACCTAGAATGAGGAAAAACTACCACTAGTGTCGCCAAAAAAACGCCTATTAAAAATACTCTAGTCAGTTTTTTAATCATCAATAAAGGTTATATTTACTAGCCAGCATTGCCACCGAATAACCATTGTAATCAGGATTAATAGGGGTTCTTGCAGCAATGAACTTACCTCTACTGGCTAAATTAGCTACATTGTTATCTTTAAAAAAGGCTGCCAAAATTTTAGCAGCTATCTCAGGGCTTGAAGCAAGTTCCGGATTTTTAACCAAGTCCTCACCTAAACCAATCCTTTTGCCAATTTCCCGGTAATTTCTAAGGTGAGTAATTTGAATAAACCCTCTGCCAAAATAATTTGATCCTCCTTCATAACCGCGTCTTCTGGCATTGATATTACCCTGAATTTCCTCAATTGGTTCAAAAGTTTTATCGGTCTCATGCTCCACTGTGGCCAAAGCATAGGCTAAAACATTGGAATCCAGAATGCCCTCTTCATCCAAAGCCTTAGCAATTAATGGGATATTAGTCCTAGCCGCCTCTCGACCTTTTTTTGGCACACCAGCTACCAATTTCTCCAGTGTTTCCTGATCAACCATAACGCTTTTGGGTTTACTACCTTGTTCGCTACTGATATTTTTACCGGGGGTATAGAGAGGATAATTTTGTCCGTTTCCATACCACGCGCGCTCCAGAACCAACTTTTCAAAAGGTGTCCTCTTTTGTAAGTTATTCAACAAATTTGAAATACCGGCAAAGTATTCATTCTCCGAAAATCCAAAAACCGGATTTAAAAGAATTTCCTGCTTGATTTCCGGGACAATAAAATTTGAAGCAATTAAAAATAACCGGTCGGCTTTTTTCGATAAAGCTTCAACATTGTATAAGGATTGATTATCAATTCGTGAACTTGGCACAGCAACGGTCACCTCCGTCTGCGGTAAACTGTTGTGGATTCGGTCGGTAAGAAAAGCCACAAATTCAGTAAATTTTTCTTGGTAATTTTTCCCGCCTCCTTTGGGAAATTCAAAATCCACAGTCACCCCATTGATGTTTGAACTCCTAATTTCTTCAACAGCTTGGTCAGCCAGTTTTAGCTGGGCCGGGGGATTATCTAATAAATTTTTAATCACCTTTTCATCTATGGCCGATAAAGTTAAAAGTATTTTAGTTTTTTGGTGACGGGCCCTGTCAAATAACGCCAGCGCCTCAGCGGAGGTAAATGATTTGTAGCCTTTGGAGGTAAAATTTATTCCTCCGTCTGCCGTGACCGGCACATCAAAAAAAGCCAGATGAGTTAAACCCTGTAAATCTATGCGAGGAAATTTATTGCGGGATAAATTCGGCACAAAGGCAAAAGTCTCACTGGTAATTTTTCTGCTGGTTTCAGAATAGACAGAATTAAACGAGGAAACAAATGGGGAGATTAGACTCTTGGCAGGCTGCTTACCGGCAATAATGACTGCAACAATCAGAATTAAATCTATAACAATAGCCAGTAGAAATTTTACCCGTCTGGATACAGTAATCCCCTTGACCTTTTGGAAAAGTTGGGAGAGGGCTCGCCGGGCCAGAGTATTGGAGAATGGCAGTAAATTCATCATCAGGATGATCTGACTAACGAAGTGCGAAGTGTAACAAATGTGTAAGAACTTGTCAATACAGAACTCTTACCAGATTCTTTAATTTCCGTCATTTTTCTTTCATATAATCAGGGCATGCTCCCGTTAAAGGATAATAATTCAATAGCCAAATTTCCTTTTCTGACAATTGCCATAATTTTGGTTAATGCTTATATTTTTTATTTAGAGTTGGTGTCTCCAAATACGGAAAATTTTATTTTGCAATATGCTTTAATCCCCAGCCAAATTAGCTTTTCAAATCTTAATACCCTTTTTCCTTTTATCAGTAGCCAATTCTTACACGGCGGTTTCTTACATATTATTTCTAACATGCTTTTCCTTTGGGTATTCGGAAGGAATATCGAGGCCTCTTTTGGGTCTATATCTTTTTTGATCTTTTATCTGGTATCCGGCACTGTGGCAGGTTTAACCCAATACCTTTTTATGCCAATGGATTCTACTCCTATGTTAGGAGCTTCAGGAGCGGTAGCAGGAGTATTAGGGGCATACCTTACACTTTTCCCGACTAATAAAATTAAAACTTTGGTTTTTATTTTCATCTATGTCACAATTATCGACATTCCGGCTTATATCCTGCTTTTTTATTGGTTTATAACTCAACTGTTTAGCGGAATAGCTACAATTTCCTTAAGTCAAGCTCCGGGGGGGATTGCCTTTTTACCTCATATTGGAGGATTCTTATTTGGCTTTCTGGCAGCAATATTTACACTGCCACGCAGTAATTTACGGCTTAAATTCTCCTAATCTCTTTTCTTACATTTCTCTATCAGAAACTTTAATAAATTATTGAAAGGGAAACTTATAATTAAATCATTATGGATCAGGAAGATAAAGAGGAAAGAAAAGAGTTTTGGTGGTCAATATTTTCAGTAGCAGTGGTATTGGGAATACTAGGCGTATTTATATATTTTGGCTCGACTAACAATCAAACTAGCAACCAAGGAGTAGAACCGGGAGTAGGAGCCGGGCCCGGTGAAACCGTCACCAGCCCGACACCGTCTCCAACACCCTCACCAACAGATAACCCCTCTCCCACACCAACCCCGACAGGAGGTGAAGATCGATGGCCATAATAATCAATAAGGCCGGTGAATCCGAAGGAGACAGCGGGTTAGTATTTCTTCTGGGAATAATAATTATAATGATTCTGGGATATATTACCTTTATCTATGCGCTACCTTATATTGGAGACACTTTATTACCTACACAAGTGAGTGGACAAGAAGGATTTTAAGATTATAGAGGATATCAGAACCTCAAGAAGAGGCAATTTTTTGGGTTTTGTAGTAGAATTAAGCTTTAATGAAGCAACTACTTGTCGCGTTTTTTCTAATTACAGTCATTATTAGCTCCATCGTGATAGCCTTTACTGTTAGTCAAGTTCAAGAAGAAAATCAGAGATTAAAAGAGGGCCTTGAACAAAGATCAATACTGCTTGCTGAAGGTTTAAAAGAAACAGTTGAACCGAATTTTATCAACAAATCAGAACAGCAACTGCAGTATCTTGTCAATAGATTTGAAAACGAAGAAAGATTGGTGGGAATGAACATATATGATAATAAAGCCATTCCTGTGGCAACTTCCTCAAGTCTGACTTCAGAAATACCCAAAGCAAAACAAATTGCCGCAAACGCCATGGATCAGGATCATGCCACAGGTGGTTTTATTCAAATGGAAAACAAAAAAATATACCTTTTGGCAGCCCCTCTGCACGACAAGGAAAGCGTGGTGGGCGCCTTAATGATTGCCCAAAATGCCGGATATATTGACGAGCGCCTAATTGAAATCTGGAAAAACAATCTGATCAGGTTATTTATCCAGGCCATGCTTCTTTCTTTTGCCACCCTCCTGTTGATACGTTGGATTATTTATGAACCAATTCGGGGGCTGGTTGAAACATTAAAAGTAGCCAGAATTGGAGGGGTAGAAGAAAATCCTAAAGGCTTAACAAGTTCTTTCTTCTTTAGACCTCTGGTTAAGGAAATCTCTAAAATAAGAAGCAGCCTAATGGAGGCCCGAATTTCTGCCAGTGAAGAAGCGAGACTCCGTTTGGAAAAATTGGATTCTCCGTGGACAGCGGAAAGATTAAAAGAATTTGTAAAAGATATTTTAAAAGGAAGAGGCATCTTTATGGTTTCTAACCGGGAACCTTATATCCATACAAAAAATGGCGGAAAGATCAGTTATTATTTTCCTGCCAGCGGTATGGCAACGGCAATTGAACCGATAATGCAGGCTTGCAGCGGCCTGTGGATTGCTCATGGCAGCGGTGATGCTGATAAATTAGTGGTTGACAGTAGTAATAAATTAAAGGTTCCGCCGGATGAACCAAAGTATACACTTAAGCGTATTTGGCTAACTGATGAAGAGGAAGCAGGCTATTACTACGGTTTTTCCAATGAGGGATTATGGCCGCTTTGCCATATTGCTCACAACAGGCCAATTTTCCGGAAAGAAGATTGGGAACAGTACCACAAAGTAAATCAAAAATTCGCAAATGCAATTCTTGCCGAAATAAAAAACCAAGACAGGCCGATTGTCCTAATTCAGGATTTCCATTTAGCTTTAGTATCAAAAATGGTTAAAGCGCAAAGGCCAGGAGCTGTCATGGGAATCTTTTGGCATATTCCCTGGCCAAACCCGGAATCTTTCAGCATTTGCCCCTGGAAAAAAGAAATCCTGGATGGCATGCTGGGAGCGGACCTGATAGGATTTCATACTCAACTGCACTGCAATAATTTTATTGAAACCGTCGGAAGGGAACTTGAATCTTTAATCGATTTTGAAAGATTCACCATTACCAGAAATAACCATGTCTCCTATATTAAACCTTTTCCCATCAGTATTTCTTTCCCGAACGGCTTTGATCAATCAGAAAATCCAAATGAAAAAGAGGAGTTACTTAAAGCTTTAGGAATTAAAACAAAATATGTTGGTCTCGGGATCGACCGGCTTGATTATACTAAAGGCATACTTGAAAGATTAAAAGCAGTGGAAATTTTTCTCAATAAGTACCCATCATATCAAGGCAATTTTACCTTTATCCAAATTGCTGCTCCCAGCAGAACCAAAGTTAAAAAATACCGTGATTTCGCGGTTGAAGTAGAAAAAGAAGCAGAAAGAATTAATAATATATTTAAGGCAAAGAATTGGAAACCCATTCTGCTTTTGGAAAAACACCACAACCATCAGGAGATCCAAAAGTTTTACAGAGCAGCAGATTTTTGTCTGGTTACATCCTTACATGACGGCATGAACCTAGTCGCGAAAGAGTATGTTGCTTCAAGGTATGACGAAAAAGGAGTTTTGATTCTTAGTCAGTATACCGGCGCCTCAAGGGAGCTTAAAGAAGCCTTAATTGTTAACCCATATAACGGAGAACAAACGGCCGACGCCATAAAAGAAGCTTTGGAGATGGCACCAAAGGAGCAAACAAAAAGGATGCATGATATGCGAGAAGTAATCAAAAATCATAATGTCTACCGCTGGTCGGCAGAGCTGCTGCGAACAATAGTAAACTTAGGATGATTCATAGATGAAATACTTATGGCAAGAGCTTGATAAAATTACCCCCAAATTAGAACAAAAAAGCCCGAAAGTATTATTTCTTGATTTCGACGGTACCTTAACTCCGATTGTTAAATCTCCTAAAGAAGCAAGGCTTTCGTTAAAGACAAAAAATTTACTGCAAAAACTAAGCACCAAAAAGGATGTTTACCTAATCATTATTAGCGGGAGAAAATTAGAAGATATTAAGTCCAAAATAAAACTGCCGAATATCATCTACGCCGGCAACCACGGCTTGGAAGGAGAAATCTTTGACCAATATTATTCCTTTCCTATTCCTGATAAGATAGCGGTAATTTTAAAAAGCATCCGGAAATTGCTTGATAAAATAGCCGACCAGTTTACAGGGGTATTTATTGAAAATAAAGGAACTACATTGAGTTTTCATTATAGATTGGCAAATAAACAACAAATCCCTGATATCAAAGTGCTTTTTGAAAAAACTCTTCAACCTTATATTAAAAATGAATCAATTTCCATTTTGAGCGGCAAAATGGTATTTGATGTAATGCCGAAAATACACTGGAACAAAGGCAGTTTTGCAAAACTGGCAGTTGATAAAATACGCGCCAGAGCAAAGATTACTCCGCTTGTCATCTCCATCGGAGATGATGCAACAGATGAAGAAATTTTTCGAAAAATTGACCAAGGCATTACCATAAAGGTTGGCAGAGAGCAAAAATCAAATGCCAAGTACCTGCTAAATAATACGAAAGATGTTTTTAAGTTTTTAGGGTGGGTAAATACAAGAATCTAGTTGCTTCTTTTTTTGACAGCAACAAAGAAGATTCTTCCCAGGAATATATCTCCTAACAATAATCTGAGTAATTTCTCATGCCCTAATATTATCCGTACGTAAAGATTGTTATCCGATATATCATAGAAGGCATCAGGCAATTTCATGAAGCTTGTGATTTGCAAAATCTCACCATTTTGTTTTTTAGTTATTCTTTCAAGATCACTTTTAGTCGTATAGTAGATCGAGGTCTCCGGTGAAGTAAATCTTAGGAAAGCGTTTTTATTTGGCATGGTAAAAACAAAAATGCCGTCATTATTTAGATTATGAATAATTTTACCAATGATTTCCGGCCAATTTTTGTTATATTTCAAAACCCTGATTGCAGAAATAAAATCAAATTTTTTATTAAAAGGTAAATGGTACTGCGAAATATCACATTTCTTAATTTCTCTGACTTTTTTTTGATTCTTAAATTTAACCCTACAATATTCAACCATACTTTTTGCCCAATCCAAACCGTTTATCTGTTTTACTTGAGAAACCTTCAGGTAGTTTTCAATAATCCGTCCATTTCCTACTCCGATATCTAAAATATACTGGCCTTTGGTTTTTTCTAAATAACTATTAATAAACTGTAATTCCTTTTTATTAATTTCGTATTTTGCCTTACTCTGCCAGAACTTGGAGTAGTCTTTACCTATTTTTTCCCAGTGTTTTTGGTCATAGCTTTTTTGCATAAAAGCTATTTTATAGTATATAAAGAAATTTTGGTATAGTATATCTACTTATGAATAACATTAACCACCTTTACCTTCAACTGCTTAAGGAAAACCGTAGGACAACTAACGGCTTCCAATATACTATACCCTCATCTGATACTTATCCTTACCAGTGGCTTTGGGATTCCTGTTTCCATGCCATAATTTTATCCCATTCAAAAATTAGTGATGCCAAAAAAGAAATTTTGGCTCTTTTATCAAAACAGCTGCAAAACGGCATGATCCCTCATATGATTTACTGGGAAGACGGTAAAAAGACTGATTTTCCGCATATTAAGTGGGGGACGGACGGAACCAGCAGTATTACCCAACCGCCAATGATAGCCTATGCCGTTTGGGTAATTTATCAAAAAGACAAAGATAAATCATTTATACAAAAAGTCTATCCGCATCTTTATCACTTCTATCGATACCTGATAACAGACCGCGACCCTCATGAAAATCAATTAATCGGAATTATGAACCCGGATGAGTCAGGTGAAGATAACTCTCCCAGGTTTGATATTCCTTTGGGGCTGCCTCCGGTGCATTCCCTAAAGGAAAACACTAAAAGAAGATTCGGTTTGGTGGCCCAAAATATTGAATGCAATTTTGATGCGCCCTTTTGCATGAGGAATTTCTTTTGGGTTAAAGATGTTCCGTTCAATGTCATAATGGTAGAAAATTTAAGGTTACTGGCTAAAATTGCCAGTAGTTTAGGCTACAGTGAGGATGCGGATTTTTTCATTAGTGAGGCAGAAAATATAATTTCTGCCATGAAAAAATTAATGCTGGAAGATGGTCTATTTTGGTCTACTTATGGAAGAAACTATGAAAAAATTAAGATTAAAACCTGGGCCATTTTCGCACCCATGTTTGCTAAAATCCCTACCAAAAAGGAGGCAGAAAACTTAGTCAAAAAACATCTGCTAAACAAAGATGAATTCTGGACAAAATTTCCGGTTCCGACGGTTTCAATAAAAGAGCCTTCTTTTGATCCCAAAGGTTATTGGAGAGGGCCAACCTGGATAGCCACAAATTGGTTTATCTATAAGGGGTTATTAAACTATGGATTTAAAGATGTGGCAGAAGAAATCAAAAAATCTTCTTTAAACCTGATCCAAAAATCAGGGTTCCGTGAGTACTTCAATCCTCAAACAGGAGAAGGATTAGGAGCAAAGAATTTTACCTGGGGCGGATTGATACTTGATATGCTCTAAAAAACCAAAAAGATCCGCCTTGTAAGCAGATCTTTTTGTGAAGCACGTCTGTTTTTACCATCTGCACTTCTTAGAACCACTAACTACTATCCCTTCAAAGACCAGTCTCTAGAAACTGAGTTCTTTGTCGTTAAGTCCCCACCTATGCATCGGCCGGACAATTTAACCATAATAATTTTTTCAACCTTTGTCAATAGTTTGGTTTATTATGGCAAGTCTTTTTTGAGCTATCATTGAAATTACGATCATAAATCCAAGATACAAAGTTCCGCTTACACACGCTTGCCCCAAATCTACAGGACGAATAAACAACATAATAAGGCCGCTTAATATAGTCCCGAGAGTTAGGAAATATGTAATGAGAAGTTTAATTTTGGAGGGATAAAAGGCAGTATAAGAAACAAAGATGATGCTTATAAAAGCAAATGCGATATGGGTTACTAAAATCATATATCAATCATACCATTTGGCTGCCGGGCTAGGATTCGAACCTAGAAATCATCTGTTCCAAAGACAGAGGTCCTACCATTAGACGACCCGGCAATATTTTCACGAAAATTTAAATACTAAAATTATCAAGCTACGTAGACTTCCGTACCCGGTTTGGTGGGTTTGTCAACCTTTAAGCCAAATGAATCTCCCTTTTTGACCGAATCCACACTTTCGTGATCTACCTGCAAGCTTTCAACCTTTTGGGTAAACTCGCTGTCACCTTTTTTAAACTTAACTTCCTGACCCACCTTTATTCCGCCGGATTGTAAATCCACAATAGCCACGCCTAACTTATCATAGAAATGCACAACTTTACCTATTGGTTTGTCCAAAAATGATCACCTCCCGTCCGTCCTACCCCAATATTATACCTTAAATAGTCGAGGTATTGACACTTACCAAAAAGTATGCCAACAATGGAAGTAGAGTCTTCTCAAAAGGGGGTGATTAACACATGGACACAAAAACTTTGGTAGGTTGGGTAGTGGTTATTGGTGCTTTAAACTGGGGATTGGTAGGACTATTGAATTTGAATATCGTTGAGTCAGTCTTAGGAGCGGGTTCACTACTCACCAAGATTGTCTATATATTAGTCGGTCTGGCTGGAGCTTTCATGGCATACGCCATGGTTGGCGGGAAGAAAAAATAGTCTCTTCTTAAAAAGTTGGTAATTATTTTAAATCCGGTCGCGAAAACGGCCGGATTTTTTGTGGAGCGGGAGACGCATTTTATCTGGAACCGCTTATCCCTCAAATTCTAAGTAATTTTACCAGCTTGATGGAAGCATATCAAGCTGAGGAGGAAGACAAAATATGAGCTCAGCCCTGCTCAACTCCCAGCTTCATGATGAAAAGACGTTTTATCAAACGTTCTTGCGCGACTTAGAAAGCTGTACAAATGAAGTAATCATTGAAAGTCCCTACATTACTACTGAAAGAATGAAAACGTTTGATCGTATAGTTAAAAAACTTCTTAAAAACAAAGTAAAAATATACATAATTACCCGTGATCCAAAGGAACATGAACTAGGTATGGAGATACAATCAGAAGACGCTATACAGTGGTGTGAGACCCTAGGAATACAGGTTCTACTTTGCACAGGCAATCATCACAGAAAACTGGCTATTTTGGACAGGAAAATCCTTTGGGAGGGAAGCCTGAATATTTTATCCCAAACATGGAGTAGAGAAATAATGAGAAGGATTGAAGGGCAGGAACTGGCTTTACAGATGTTTAACTTCCTAAAATTCGAAAAATTCCTCTGAATTTGCTATAGTCAGGTTAGAATGAGTGATAATAGTAACAATCCCGTGGATTTATTGCCCTGGGATGACATACAAAACGTCAGCCAGGAAGAGCTATTTGGGGAAAAGTTCGGAAAAATCCATAAGAATATATATAAATTTGCAGCCAATGATAAAAACCGTCAGGCCTTGATCGAATCTGCATTAAAAAGTTTAAGAAAAACCAATCCTAATGCTTCTTATGGACAGGCTGCGTTACTTGCGGATATCATGCAGACTTTTGCTAAGAAAATGTTAGAAGGGTAATATCTCCGAGGATTTAACATCAAAGGCTTTAGCGATTTTTTCTATTATCGGTATTCTGGCATTTACCTCTCCTCTTTCAACCCTGGCAAAGTAATTGAAATGGATCCCAGCTTTTTTAGCCACCTCAGCCTGTGTTAAATCTTTTTTCTCTCTTATTGCTTTGATTTTTTTACCAATATCTTCTTTTGTACCCATACAGAAGAATTATACAACTTTTCGAGATAGTTTGCTCCCCAGTATCTTATAAACTCCCTTTTTGCTAAAATTGAACCAAAATGGAAGCTACACCTTCAGCTTTTATGACAATTCTTAATACTTCAGCATCAATCTTAAAGGATTATGGTGCATTAATAGGTGCTTTAATTGCCTCTTCAATAGCTCTATTTCTTGGAGGAGGTGGCGGTAATTGGATAAAAGCATGGTTTTCAAAACCTACATTAAGAATATTATCATTAAAAGGATTACATCACACCCATGAACTTGATGTTTGGAGGTTATTAATAAAAAATGAAGGAAAGGCTATAGCAAAAAATGTTCAAGTAGAAGTTATAGAAATAACAGATGATGGTAATAAAAAAAGAGAAAATTTTCTGCCACTTCCACTAAGATGGACTCATCTAGATACAGAAGCTAGAGATATTCTTCCAGGCCAAACTGCCTACCTTGATATTTTCGAACATATAAGCAGAGGGAAACAGCTGACAAATATGGAATGTTATCTTAGATTTGGTTCTCGATTTGCTGCTCAAATAGCAGATTTTTGCTTCCTTAAGCCAGGTGAATCTAAAATTAAGATACGCTTACTTCACGATGAAGGAAGTCCTCAAGATATAAAAATCTTTACCAATTGGGATGGTACATTACTTTTTGATTCTAAAATAGAAGGTGGAAAATGGGTCTGGGGAAAGCAAGAGAAGTATCAAGCCTCCACTTAAGGATACTATGGATGAATTAACTAAAATTTTTTTGACTTCTGCTTTAACAATTATAGGAGGAATTATTATCTATGTGGTAGGTCAAATTCTCTCCAAGTTTTTTATTGATCCCATTCATAAACAAGGAGAGATAATTGGCGAAATATCAGATACATTGGTTTATTATGCAAGAGAGTATTTAAGTCCAGGAAGGCTTCAAAGAGAAATGTTAGATCAAGCTCATGATAGATTGCGTAAATTAGCGTCACTACTAAAAGCTCGATCTTATATGGTGAAATGGTATAGTCTATTTGTGTTTCTAGGATGGGTACCTAAATTAAAGTCTATTGAAGAAGCATCAACTCATCTTATTAGTTTATCAAATTCTGTTTATCGAGATTCCTCTAGTAGTGGAATCAGAAATGCTGACAGTGCAAATAAGGTTAGAGGATTGCTAGGTATTCCGGAGACAGATTGAATGATTAATCCTTTTAAGTAAGAGGAAAAGAAACCATATACTTACTCTTCAATCGAGATGAGAAAATCATCCAGTAAACCCATCTTCTGGACAGTGGGATTTGTTCTATTAACTGTTCTCTTGTTATTTTTTATCCTAAGCAATTCCATTTAATAATAACTCCAGTTTGCTCCAATCATTGCTGACTCTAAAAAGCCAGTTTACACCTTTTCTTTTGCCAGCTGAGGTTAACCATTTAAAAAATGTTTTAGCAATTTCTGGGCCATGCTCAAGAACTTTATTTGAATTATTCATTATCCATTCAGCGATATTTACTAAAAGCGTATCTTCTATAAGAATAACTTTGCAGTTTGAAGGTTTCTCAGGAATATTCTGAAGCTTGGTTACAACATTATTAAATCCAACAGGGTCACTAAAGTTAGAGATGAAAGAGTAAATGCGTAATTTTCCTAGAGATTTAGGCTCCTCGTTTTCTTTCAACCACTTAACATACCCTCTCTGTTTCCTATAATCTTTGGTGGATAGATTGTAGTTTGTACTGAAACTATATTTTGCATCCCACCCGAAAACTCGATAATTCTTTTCCCTTCCAATACGATAACCACAATATCCATCTGGAACTGAAATGCCTTTAAAGTTTGAGCCTAGCCTAACTACATTAGGAACCAAAGCTTGAAATATGTTTTTAATATCTATTTCAAATAAATCCTCATCATATCCTGTGGCTTTATTTTTTATAGCATTAGTTGACTCCTTAAGTCTCTGGTAAATTCTTTGTAAAGCACTTTGCTCTTGAGAAATAATTGACTCATTGAATAAACTAATCAATTCATTAGTGCTGCCTTCCAAATTCATCAGAAGCTCAGTTGTCACTTCAGTTAAGGCTAAACAGTTAATTCCTTGAGCTTCAAGTTCGTCTTTCTTCCCTGAAAAGTGAGTATCGTTTAATGTTATTAACCCATATCCTTCCCGGGCTAATGCTTCGCAAAAGGATAAATCTTTTTTCTCTAATAAGGGAATAATATAAATAGCTAAGTTTGTCTTTTTGTTAGTCAATCTGATTACCCATTTTTTGTATCTACTTCGCTGGACCTTTTGTTTAAGGATTTCATAATCAGTAAGGTTAGATGCAAATTTAGTTGCTAGCTCTTTTAAAAAAGAAGTGTCATTAATTTTAATTGATAGTCCTTCTCCCATTACAATCATATCCCTTCCGCACGTTCCGCAGGTCAAATTTAACCAAGAATAGGTATGACAATTCCAATCTTCGCATCTTCTCTTGGTTACCTTTTTTTGCTTCTTTATCAATTTGTGGCGTAACAATTTAACCAGAATCTCATCTGCTTGTTTAGGAATAGCGGGATCAACGCTTATTGCTTTATCAAATAAAAATTTTTCTATAATCTCGGGAGGAGTCATCTGTCTGATAACAAATCTTGTCTCTTTAATTTCCGCTCCAACAACAGCCTTTAGTTTTTCTAAAAAATCCGTTTCTAGCGCTATAGATTTTCCTCTAGTATTTGTATTAATAGTTATTCTTTCCCACTCATCTCTTCCATAAGAGTAAATTCCTATTTTTGATCCATTCAGGCGGTAGGTTATATTATTTACGCTTGTTACCCCCTCGTTTTCCCAATAGCTTTTTAGCTGTTCTAAAGCTTCAGATATCGGCTGATCGTTAGTACCCTCAATCCTTATTAATGGGGATTTCGCTAACTGAATATTTTTAAAAGTTATGCCAAACAAATCTAATCCATGATCTTGCTCGTTTACATTTACTAATTTATTCAGCAGAACTTTATCATCAAGCGCTACATCTGTTCTGGGCGAGAAAATAGAGTCTGGATAAATCTCCTTCTTAATAAATCTATGAACTTCTGATACTTCTCTCATGGACTTTGAAACATACCCAATTTTCTTATTTGTTAAGTCTAAGACTAGGGTTGTGTATGCAATTCTCTGGGCCTCTAATGCTTGGTCTTCTGTTGGTATCATCTCTACCCCTATGGGTTTAGATATTAATAAAACAAATAAATCTGTTGTTTCTAGCTTATATCTAATTTCTCTCCGAGTTCTGAGTCGGTGATGAAGAATATTGCACAATCTTTTTGACTTTCTGTTAATTTTGTCAATAAGTTGTGCTGATGTTAGATCAGAATTTATCTTCAACCAAGTTGTTGGACTACCTTTTATCCGATATTTACAGTAGGTAAAAATATCTTCGGGGAGCTTTTGGTTGGTAAATAGATCTTCTGCGATATGCAAATAGATTTGGATCTCAAGTCTTCGGTCAGTTTGAGTTAACTGCAAATACTCTTTTACAACACTGAGTCTATTATTCTCAATAAACCTTTTTATTAAAACTAATCGTAGTAGAATGATATCATACGTCTGGGAATTATCGTTCCAATATCTATCTGTATGAATTAAACCCACTAAAATTTGCTTGTCAGCTTCAGAAAAAGTATTAAAAAACGCATATAAACCTGACAAGTATTTTTGAGATTGAGACTGTTTTTTTCCAATACTTGTTTCTAGGTTCCACCATTTATGAAGTTCATCTCTTTGTAGCAGTGTCTCGTGAATCATTTTTTGCTGCTCGTATTATACTCCAGATAGAACTCATATGCTTGGGCTTCCAGAGCCTAAAAACGTTCTTGGATTTACCGGAATTCCATAAACCCTAACTTCAAAATGTAAATGGGGGCCGGTTGACCAGCCTGTTGAGCCCATTCTGCCTATGACTTGTTTTGTGGAGGTTATCTCTTGCCCTTTTACTACAAATATTTTATCAAGATGGGCATATACCGACGTGATGTTATTACCATGATCAATAATAATATTCTTGCCGTATCCCCAGAATATTTCACCTGCATAGATAACTTTACCGGGTAAAAACGGGTTTACAGGATCACCAATCTTTCCCTGTGCATTGGCTATATCAATCCCTGTATGAAAAATCTGGAAACCGCTGCTTTGTGCAAACTCCAAAGTTATGACTCCTGTTGCAGGCCAGGCAGCTTTTACCTCTACCTGGGTAGCTTCACCTGTTGTGGGGTCATGTATTTCTACATTTTGGGTAGTCTCATTAACTGTTACCAGTTTATCGGAGATGATATCAAGCCCGATTTGAGTTAACAGGATTATGGCAATGATCGGTATTAAGATGGCTATGCCAAAAGCCAATAAAACAAACTTTAACTCTTTTCTAAAGGAGAATATGAGGTAAAAAAATTTTGGATTCATCTGCTTCTTGGGCAGATGGGAACATTATATCGCAAGTTCTACCTCAACAGTGAAACTCTTCTAATAATCATCTCCGCTTCTCCTGGAACACCAAAATTAGCATTTGGGTATATGATAGCCCCTCGAATGGGTGACACATCCTCACCTGTAGGATTACAAACTCCAAAGATAATGGTTTCATAGTTTGCCAGATGTTTTTCCACTAATCTTTGGATAGGGATTCGAATTCCTCTTTCAACGTGAGCATACCAACCTTTCTTGGGATGAGTATTCCCGTGAGCAGATAAAACAGCAACTTTTGTAGTTGTAAGCAAATCCCTGACTTCTTGTGGAATATCCCCTCCTACCCAGCCTCGATTTAAAACATCTTCTAATGCCTCATCTGCAAACTCTTCGTCAGTGGGCCACTGGGGACGAAACCTGGGGACTATTTGTGCATAATCTGCCTCCAGGCTACCAAACATTTCTCGGCTTAGAAAGATATCGGCTTTTAGTGATCTGTCTTTCGGGTAAGATGCCTCCGAATACTTAATTATTCTTGCCCTGTCAAATCTCACAACTTCAAAACCTTGTTCGATCATGCCGGTGATTATACGAGGGATAAGAAAGTAAGTCAAAACTAAAAGTCGTTCTTGCCAACTGTATACTTAACAAAATTTTTATCCTAACTGTATTCTTTCTGCCGGATTAGTGGTAATTAGGGGATGTTCTGATTGGGAAGCTACTACCTTTAAGGCTACATGGTTCTGGTCTGCAATAATTAAGGCTTCACCTCTATCGCATGAGAGAAGAAACTTTTGCTCATATTCAGATAAATTAAACTCTTCAGCTACTTTTTTAATGGTAGTGGTATCCTGCCTCATTAGAACCCGCAGGGATGATTGGGAGGCTATGGCCTTACCATATTCACTGTTTAGAAAATCATTAGCCTGCTGGGAAATGACCGATACGCCTAGGTAGTATTTCCTGGCTCTTCTGGCAAGTCCGGCTATAAAATTAGCTGTTTCTTCATGTTTTAAAAGCATCCAGCCCTCATCTATCACCAGCAGCCTTTTGACGGGATCTTTTTTCACCTGGTTAAAGACAAAGGAAGCTACCACAAACATCATGATCTGGCGCAGTGATTCGGACAGGTCTTTAATATCGAAGACCACCAGTCTGTTGTTTAACTCAATATTGGTCTGTGCATCAAATACCCCGGTCAGCGACCCTTTTATATACTTGGTAAGCCTGGTGCAGAGCTTTTTCTGGCCTAACTGCCTTAGGGTTTTATATAAGTCTTTGAGTATTGGATAAGCTCTCACTTTCTTTGGCCTGCCTCTTTTAACTTTTTTCTTTCTTCCTCTTTTCTTAATGTTGATGTTTTCATTAACGTTTTCTGTTTCATCTTTCATGGAATGGTGGAACTGTTTATATGTTTGGATTATGGCTTTATCTACCACGGCCTTTTCTTCCGCAGTTAACCCGTCTGCCATTAAAGACACCAGCTCAGTTAAATCCTGGATATGCTCCGGCAGGCCGTTACCTTCTTCGGTGTTGGAAGACAGGGAAAAATCAAAGGGGTTTAGTTTCTCTTTTGACCTGACCGAGAGTTTAATATAGGTGCCGCCGACAGATTCAGCTAAGCGTTTATATTCCCTTTCCGGATCTATGACTATCACCTTGGTGCCCTGCATTAAGTGCCGCAGTATCTCAACTTTGGCCGTATAGGATTTACCTGACCCGCTTTGGGCAAAGGTAATGCTGTTTGAGTTGTTTAAGGAAAACCTGTCAATCATCACCAGGGAATTGTTGGATTTGTTGATACCGTATAAAATCCCTGATTCCTGCACCAGCTCAGATGAGGTAAAGGGAAAAGTTAGAGCAGTTGATGATGAATCCAGGTTTCTTCTCTGGCCCAGTTGGTTTTCTGCTCTCGGCAGAACCGACTGTAAACCCTCAAGTTGCTGGAAAGTAGCTGTTTTGGAATAGAATAATCTTGTAGAGAGTACTGTTTCCAAAAGAGTGGTGATTTTATTAAGCTCAACTAAGGAACCGGCAGTGATGGTGATATAAATTGAGATCTGGAATAGTTTTTCCTGACCTCGCTGGATTTTATTCTTAAGCTCAATGGCAGAATCCAGGGGATCGGATATTTCCGAGCCGATTATTTTGCCTGACTGCTGCATGCTTCTTTTAGTTGATTCAAGCTCAGTAATCTTCCTGTTTAGTTTGGGTAAAGCCAATATCGGGTCAATATGTTCTACATGGTAGGAGATATCGACGTTATGGTTAAAGTTAATTAACATGGTGAGCCACCCGGTTGAGGCTACGTATGGATAACCGGAGACAAAAAGTGTCCTAACAAATTTATTACCCAACACAAGGTGATTGGATTGTTCTTCCAACCCGGAGTATGAAATTAGGTCAACCTGATCCTGCCCTCCGACATTAAATTTAACTGCCTTCTGTGTGGCCTTTTTTCTTTCCTTAAGATCAGAAAATATACTAAATTGCATATGCTCCTTCAAAAATTGGTTTTAGAGTTTCAGCTTTCAGGGGCTGGGATTTTATCTGGTCAGAGTTGTAGAAAGTATAGAAAAGGTCAAGGATTTCCAGGGAATCAAGTATTCTGGTTTTCATGCCCAGCTTTTCCAGACCCTTAATGACAATGTCCTGGTTTAACAGAAGCTGTTCTTTGGCCAGGGCAAAATCATGTTTTCCGTCTGTCACATCATAGGGAATAACCACATAAAATCTTCTTGATAATATTTTATTCCCGGATACCAGGTCGGTAATAAACGAGCAGTAGCTTTGAATTTGGGTTTTGTAGACCTCCTCTTCTTCATTGCTTTCTTTTTTGCTGAATTCCTCCAGGTACCGGTCAATATCTACCTCCCTGACCCGGATCAGGATCTGAAGCGGGCAAGGAAGCGAATTTAGGAAATTCTGGAAATTATCAATAATGGCATCCTGCTCATCTTCGCTTTTTAGCTCAAAATTGATGGCTGAAGTTTCAATTATGCTCCGGTACTTGTTACCGGGAAGAATAAGCATATTATCCTTAACTTCCTTAATCCTGATCTGCCTTCTGGAGGAAGATTTACTTTTTGGCTTGCCAAACAGCATTGATGCCTCCCTTATCAAATTTAAAGGATAGTTTTGCCCTTGAGATGCCTAAAATACGTTCAATACTGTCCGGATCAAACATCGGGGCATCTTTTTCCTTCCCGGCTTTATTTAGCTTTAAAGCTTTTCTCACTTTCTTTTTAATAACCGGCTCTAAAACAATATCCCGAAGATAAACATCATTTTTATCGGAAACATAATAAGCCGGCCGCAAGTAATAGCCGGTCAGGATAAACAGCCAGTTCAATACCACTCGGCCTTTTATTCTAAGAGCCAGTGTGAAACAAACTAAAAAACTAATAATTATCATGGGTATTTTATAAATTGAGAACTGCAACCTGGCAGGCAGGACGGCATAAATGCCTACTGCAATAAAGAGAGAGGCTAAAAGAAGCAATATCTGGGTCAAATTAAAATTACCTGCTATCTTATCCTCAATTGTGGTGATCTGTGCCGGTATGACTGTTGTCCTCACGCTGCCACCGTCCTTCTGGGTGTTACTTTTGTCCCGTCTATCTTACCTGCCATAGAAGCTTCTTTTGAGCTGGTTGAGATAACATTCATGATCTGCCCGCCGATTTTCCTGACCATGCCCCGGCCGGTGTTATAGAAAACCAGCTGCATCATAATGGAGGGAGTTTTAAGCAGGGTAAACAGCAGCCCTATACCTACCAGGATTGATATCAGCGAATTGGTGCCGGACTGGCCGGAAACAGTTAAGAATGAAGCTGCCAGCTGGATAATAACCACATGAACAAAAACAGTATAAACGGCAGTAATGTAAGCCTTAACTGAAATCTCGGCAAAATCAGCAAATTTAGGGATAGCCCACAGCAGAAAAATTAAGGGGGACATGACAGCCCCCAGGGCAATGGTGATCAGCCTTGTGACATAGAATAAAAGCAGCACTATGGCCACAATGATAAATAAAATCATAAAGATAAATGTGATCAGCGGAGTACTGTCTGTCACAATTGAGGCCGGTGTAAAGGCATTTTGTATCCAGGCAGAGTTTAGTCCGCCTGTTGCATTAAGAACTGCCTTAATTAAGGTATTGCAGCTTAAAACTATCCAGTCGGCTAAAAATATGGACATGTTGGCTCCCAAAAAAGCCAGGCCGATCCGGGGGAGCAGATGTTTAAATTCAATCTCTTCAAACCCGAATGTGGAAGCGGACATGAAATGAAACCCCAGCAAAGCTATAACCAGGACAAACAAAGAATCGGTGATTCCCACCATCACCAGCCAGAAATTAAAGATCACGGAGTTGGTCAGGATGGAAGGCGTATTGGTTAAAAAAGTAATAATTCCGTCAGTTAACGGCTTGGTGGCAGACTGGACAATGTTTTGCAAAAACCCGGCTATGGCATCCAGCAGCACCTGAGTTAAACCGTCCGAGGGCTGGACAGGCTGGATGGGAGAAAGATTAAGCTGGGCAGATGATGTGCCCTGATTTGGTGTGTTAAAAGCACCCTGAAGCAGGGAAGATAAAACAGCAGCGGAGATGACAACCACCAGTCCGATGAGGGCATTTCTGACTGTCAGCTTGGCATGCTCGAGGGCATCCGGCTTGCCGGTTGAGGTGATATACATATATCCTCCCCTGACCAGAAAAAATGTGGCAGCAGCCGTGGCAAATATCAGCAGGGTACTTAAGGTTTGGTTTGTGAATGTTGATATTTCAGAATTTGTTTCAGCCGCAAAAACTAAAGCGGGGTTGAAAAGCAAAAATAATATACCTGCAGAAGCTGTTAAAAACTTCATATCCTATTTATATAGGCAGGTATTATTGGGCGCCGCCGAAAGCGGAAGTTGCAATCTGGGTGACTATATTAGATAGAACAAATGCTCCCAAAACTATTGCCAAACCGATTGCGGAATACATGACGGTTTTCTTGGCTCCGTCCAAGGCTTCCGGGTTGCCGGAACTGGTAATGTAGCGGAATCCTCCCCAAACTAAAAATGCCGTAGCAACCAAACCTGCCAGGGTAACAAAAATCTGGATAATATTCTGGATAAAACTTTGGACTTTGGAAATATCAGCAGACTGGGCAAATACCGGAGAGGCAACTACTAAAGCTGTTAATAAAACGCAAGATGTTAATATTACTTTTTTCATACCTCACCTCCAATCTCTGTTAAAGTGGGCAGAAAATATACAAAAAAAGGCTGCCATCAGCAGGCAGCTTTGATTAAGTGCCATCTTATAAAAAATAATCCCATAAATCAAGAGGCAAAAACAGGTTTTGTAAGAGTCAAGAAGCGTAACCGATGCATTTCGTCTTCTGCAATTTATATACAATACTTGTTGAGCCAAACTTTTTGATTATTTCTCCACTTTTCCTACTTGAAACTATAGGACTTTTTTGGTATAATTTATTCCCTATGATTGATCGTGATCCTAGATTCATAAATCCCAAAGATTTAGGTCTGTCTGATCCTGCTGGATTAATGCCTTTGAAAGAGGTTACTACTCAGACAGTTTTGCGTGACGGGAGAGGGATTAGGTGGTCTGAATTAAAAAATGATGAAAAAACTTTAAAAGATACTGTAGAAACGGAAGTAAGAAAATTATTGCCAGGTGAATGCAAATTAACAATCAAGCTCTTACGCACAAATAAATTGTCGGGATTAGAACATGCAATAATAAGATATTACCCTGGAGGATTAAGCGCATTAAGAAAAACTTTAGGAGACGAAACCAATCCTAAACCCCGTAGTTATTGGCAAGATCCGGAAGCGGTGAAACAAGAAACTGTCCGCTTTATGGAAGACGAAGGAGGCTTTTCTTTCAATTTACTTTCTAACAAGGGCAGAAATGACCTTTCAATTGCAATTAGAAGACACTATCAAGGCGGCATGAAACAGTTAAGAAAGGATTTAAATCTTGAACCAAGACCAGAAACAAAACCTCTTGGATTTTGGAATAATCAGGAAACAATAGAATCAGAAGCTCTTAATTTTTTTGAAGAAGAGGGCACACTATCCTTTTATGCATTGTTACGCAAAAGGGGTTCTTTAGCACGAGCAATTCTTAAGAAATACCCTGGGGGGATGCACAGTTTAAGAGAAAAACTTTCTATTCCAGATCCACGTAATAAAAAGAAAGTTCTACCCGAGGAAGCCGATCAAGAACTAAGAAAATTAATAGAGGAATAAATTATGGAAAGAGAATTAACCGGAGAACGAGGATTACTTTATAATCAGCAGCCTACATTCGAGATACCCAGAGATTCAAGAGGCAGGATAAGGTGGTCAAAAATAATATGAATCCAGAAACTCGAAAATTACCAATGCGGGAAGCTGTTCAACGAGGGTTTGAGCCTCCTCGGGACAACAGGGGTAGAATAAGATGGCAGGTTTTAAAGCAGGAACCGGTTCAACTCACTGCCTTTATTGAATCGGAGTCGCGCTTGCTTATATCGCGAGGAATTCAGCTTAAGCATAAGGAATTAATGAAAGCCGGGGTATCATACCTATCGAGGGCGATTGTAACCTATTATCCTGATGGCTACAGCGGTTTGCATCAGGCTTTAGGATTATCAACTAAGTGCAAACCCAGAAACTATTGGGCAAGACCTGAAGCAATTGAGATAATGAAGCAGGATGTGGAAGCAATTCGTCAGCAAGAAGGCAGAATCAGTGAACCGCTGTTGCGCCGGGTCAAAAGAACTGATTTGATTCAGGCAATCAGAAAACACTATCCCGGCGGCTGGCAACAACTAACAGCTGATTTAGAGATTTCATCACAACAAAAACCGCGGGGATATTGGACAAAAGAAACAATCAAAAAAGAAGCTGATGCTTTTTTAAGCAAAAACGGAGTATTATCAAAGTCTTCTTTATATCAGGATGGAAGATGCGATCTGGCTACAGCGATTACCGGTAAGTATCCCGGAGGCCTCGAGGCTCTAAAGACAGAATTACAGGTTAACACACGAATGAAACCACACGGATATTGGAACCTAAATTCAATTCAAGTGGAAGCGGCCCAATTTTATGCCGAATTCGGAAGTTTATCTCCGGATACCTTAGTGAAAAACGGCAGAGGTGATTTACTTCATGCTATTTTCGATAGATACCCAGGAGGCATTAAAAAACTTCAAAACGACCAAGGGATTGCATCCCGAAGAAAAGAAACCGGCTACTGGACAGTAGAGCGCATCAAAGAAGAGGCTCTCGCCTTTTATAATCAACATGGGAAACTAACAGGTCCCTGTTTAATCGCAGAAGGCAGGGGTGATCTAACAAATGCTTTTAGGGATTACCCCGGCGGATTGAGAGGACTTCAGAAGGATCTAGATATCAAAACTACTAAACAACCTAATGGTTACTGGACGGTTGAGAAAATTGAAGAAGAAGCTGCCGAGTTTGTAAAGCAACATACCACAATTAGTTTTGAATCATTAAGAAGGGAAAGGAAATTTAGCTTGCACGTAATGATAGGCAGACTTTACCCGGGTGGCATAGCTGCCTTAAAGGAGAAACTAGGAGTAAGTGAATTACCTGAAGCAACGCTATCTCCTGATGAAGCAAATTTTGAACTGGCAAAGCTGATAGAAGAAGTTTAGATTTGAACTATAGGTCACAATGTAGTATAATAATATTTAAATGGTAACAGAACGTATAGAAACAACAGAACAAACAATAGTACCTGATTTCACTGAAAGAATTATCGGGAAATATTCTATATCTAAACAGGCTTTAGAGAAAATCATCACTCTCCAGCCTACCGATCCTGATTATCCCCTTTCTAGTTCTTTTGAGGATAACTATCAAGCTTCTAATAATTCAGAGATGAAATATGCAATTGCCAGAGCTTTAATCGCAGACGGCAGATATTCGAATACACCTTGGTTAGTACGCAAATTTCTTGCCCCAGGGCAAGAGGTTGCACCGGAGATCAAACAACTCAAGGGTAATTTACAATTTCATTTAGTCAAAGAAGGCCGGGTAGATATAAACTCCGGTGAAGCTAAAGAAGCCGAAGATGAAGTTTTGGGTTATGTTGACAGAAGCGAATTGCTAAAGAAGCTTAGGCAGGTTCTTCCTATTCATGTGATGGGAGCAATTACCAATGCCCTACTTTTTGAAGACGTTACGGATGAAAAGAAGAAAGAAAAACTCAGATCTTTCACCACAAGAGCTCTAATTAGGCCTTATCTAGGCGATCTTTTGGTACAAAGACCACTTGGAGAAATTGATTTTAGAGACTTAGTAGTGATGGTACCTGAGAAGGTATTCAAAAACGCAGATACAGCTACCTTGGGGATTGTTAGAAATCATTTAGTTTCAGAGGCTATGAGACTATTTATCAATAACGAAGAAGAGGGTTTCCGAAGTCTTTCTGTCAGCACTTTAACTGAAACCTCTCCTGTGAAAAGAGAGTTTTTAGAAAAAGTTGAGCGTGAATTTCATGAGATTGCGGAGGTTCAAATTCCGCCTGTTTTTTACTCTGAAGTTGAAGGTTGGTTTGCTGATAAATCACCTTTCCCTCTTTTCAGACAAAAATATTTTGTCTATGAATTTTTGAGGAGTAGAAGATCTTTTTTAAACGGTGATACCGGAGCTACCAAAACAGCTTGTGCATATCTGGGAATGGAAACAATAGGAGCACAGAGAGTAACGATTTTTGGCCCTGCCAAGGCCCGTAATACCTGGCCAAGAGAAGCTGAAAAGATCTTCTTAGATGAACACAGGCCTGATGTTTTTGCTGTCAGAAGGTTTAAAGATTTAGAAGACCCAAGGGTGGAGACCGCCAAATATGTCTATGTTGGCAGCGAGCTTTTAGGCGGGGCTTGGAATAACCCGCAGTTATATGGACGAATCCAGAAAGCCTTACTTGAGAAACGTCAAACAGACGGTTTAATTTTTGATGAATCAGATGAATTTTGCCACTCGGGTGCAAACTGCACAAAAATGCTTGTTGACCTTGTTAAAAAAATGCATGAAGGTTATAGACAAAGAAATGTCTTCGAAATGCCGTCAATTGCTTTAACAGCTACTCCAATAAGCTCCAGTCTTGAAGATATGGATATTACCATGGCGCTTTTATATCCTGACAAATTCTCACTTCCGAGACAAAAGGGTGATGGTGTTTATCCCTTTAGTATCCAAGCATTAAGAGACCCTAAACTCGCTTATTTCCTGCTTCAGGGTGAAGGTTTAATGATTCAGTGGAGCCTAGAGGATCTCTTTGGGGAAAAGGCGCCAAAACTTAAGTTTGGTCCTGAAAATAGAATCAGTATTGCCACCTCCCCTACACAGGAAATTATTTATGAATGGGCGGCTGGTTTACAAATAGGAACACTGGCTAAAATAAGGCTTTTGCGGGCTGTATTACTCAATCCTGAACTGATCAAAAGAGCCTGCCAGGAGAGAAATCTGATACCCGAACCGGTATACAGCAAGGAAGGATTAGTTGAGAAATTTCATGAATTACATGAAGCATGGATGAAGTGGACAATTGATAAGGATGGGAGAATCCCCTACGAAAAATTTAGCACTGACTGGATTGCCAAATACGGAGATAGAGATTTGCTTCTGCAGTGCTTCTTTGATGATAAATTAATAGACGGAGTTGAAAGTTTATCCAGAAGATATCCAGAGATTTATAGTGACTGGCAAACTCAAGATACTGTTTCAGGGAAATATTCAGCCTTAAAACGCTTCTTGCAGGAAAGAATTGTCAGAAATGGGGATGGAAGTTATCATGCCCGGGAGAAAGTCTTCGTAGTTTCACCATACCATAAAAGAGGTATTACGAGATGGCTTGATGATCCCAACACTAAAGATGAGGATTTGGAAGATAACGCCTGGAGTCTTTATGAGTACATGCATATGGACTGGCTTCCAGACCTACCAGCAGATATGGCGATTAATATTGACGGAACCAGATCTTTTACTGCCCGTGATCGGGCTGCTGGCTTTTTTCGGGAATACGGCAATAAAAATGCTTTAGTAATTGCTTCAATGGACTCAGTTAACGAAAGTATGGACTGGGCAATCAGAGATACTGAGTCAAACAGAAATATAGAAAGACTGAGTGTGGTGTTCCTGGGGTGGCCATTTGGTTTTGATGAATTTAAGCAGATGACCGGAAGATTTTTAAGGCCAGGCCAATCAAAACCGGTTGATATTTATGTCTATGAAGGTGAAAATTCAATAGATCAGGGATTCTTTAATTTAGTTAGAGTCAAACACCTTTTAACTCAGATGGCTTTAGCAGGAGTAAATTTAAGCCCGGAAGACCAGGAATTTTTCAAATCCTCGACCTCCGCTAAAAGAATTTTGCTTGCACAACCGAATGTTGGTCAGGCGTTCTTGCGGGATGTTGTTAAAAGAATGGCTGGTTTGGGTGAGCGGGAAGCTGCTGGAGAGCTTTCTAAAGATAAAGATGGTAAGACCTATGAACAACTTTTCGCTGAATTCTATTTTGATGAGGGTAAAGATGAATTCAGAATTGTAGGAAACAATGCGGAGCTTGCCAAAAATATTCTGTTTAGGACTAATCCCCGAAGAATTCTGTCTATAGGAGCAGGTACCTGTCTTTTTGCCAGAAAGGTAACAGGATCCGGCTATACGGCTGAAATTGAAAATTTAGATATCAATGGTGCGGCACTACGGATCGCAAAAGAGAGGTTTCCCAGCATAGGTCAAATTAAGATTGAGGGTGCATCGAATATCAGCAGCGAATCAGCGCGATACGACGCCATCGACTGTTCGTTCATGCTGCCCTGGACCCGAATTTATGGGGAAAATGGTAAAGCTGAGGGGGTTACCCAGAACGAAAGAGTAAAAATTATGCTTGAAATGAACAGAGTCCTTAAATTCGGCGGCACAACTGTCTTGACTTTCCCGGAAAGCTCATTCGATACAACAACCTTTGAAAGGTTTACAAAAACTGTTGCTTCGCATTTTGGATTTTCTATACTTGAGCCATCCGGTACTTCATATGCAACGGACCTAAAGCCTTCCAAAAGAATTGGTTGGGTAATAACCCTACAAAAAATTGGAGAACCCCAACTCTCGGGTCTTCAACCAGGTAATTTGGCCTTCTTGAGCGATGAAACAAAAAGGGTTAGTAAATATAGAGCCGGTAAAAATGGTGGTGAACCTGTTGTAGTTAATGTAGAATACCCTATATTCTCTTCAAAAGAATTTGAAGTAAGAAATCCTTTGACAGGTGAGATATCGCTTGCTAACAGTCCGACTGCCAGGACTGATTTATTTATTTCTGCCCGTGATTTGGTCGAAAAAGTCAAATCCGGCCTTTCAGCTGAGCAATGGCAAGTCTGGAGTGCGGCCAGAAGAGATATAGAACAAAGGCTTGACAGAAACTACGAAGATGCTGAAGAGATTTTGGTTGGTATACTAAGGCGTAGAGGTTTGGATAATCAAAGAGAGTGGAATGCTGATATTTTAGTAAGGCTTGTAAGTGGAGAGGTTCAGAGAATTTTGCGAAGAGAGGTAAAAGATTAAGGGGGTGGTAAAGAATGGTAGAAAACAGAACAACTGAGTTTTTTAATCAAAATGTAGCAGATTTAGAAGAAGCTCTGCGAAATAGGATCTTAATAGACCAAACTGCTAATAAACAGGTTCAGCTTACCAGGTTAGAACCCTATCCTAAAGTTGGCCCAAGATATAGAGCGATAATTGCCGAAAAAATGCAACCAGGCGAGATTTGGATTCCTTATATTCCGGTAAGAAGAATGAGTCAATCTCTTATTATAGCTAAAAGTATTGAGCCTGAAGTTGGAGCTTGTGTAAGAGTACTCAGAGGTAGCTATTATGATCTGGAGAAAGGTGAATTCGTTCCAATGCCGCGAGAAGGCGATATCGCCAAATATTTAGGATTAGGTCAGTTTGAGAGAGCCAGCCTTAGATTCCTGGACGAATCAGAAGCTTTATATATTATAAGAGGTGAACACATTCGTAATTCACCAGATGCGAGTGCAGGTATTAATCCTGATGAGGCAAACGGCGAATTGAAAAAGCTCTTACAATAATCTCGGAGACAAAATAATAAACAATTTTCAGCTGTGAGAAATTCAAGGAGAATTCAACTGGTTTGTCGACCTTACCTTTTGCAAGGTAGCTCTGTTTATTCCCTGATGTTTTATCTCATCCCAAGTGGATAGATAAAATGGCATCGTAGGTTTTTTTCCCTTAAGCTGACTCTTAATAAATCCATTCATTTCATATTTTTTAACTGTGTTTGGAAAAACCAGTATTATCTCTGGGAATGAGGTTTCCATATTATGCTGCCAGGTTTTTTTACTAAAATATTTTATATATTGCCAGACTCTCTTTTCCATTTCCTTCTTTTTGTTATACCAGTCAAATACATCTACAAAATACTTTTTTTGTGAACCATCTTTTTGTTTTATAATAAAATAGGCATCGGGATTAGGGTATATTAGATGTTTGACACCTTTTAAGTCAGTATTCGTAAAAAAGTGCAAATTATCCTCTTTAAGACCAACCTGTTTAACAAACTTAAGAAGCGAGATATACATGTGTGCTAAGAACAAACAATGGTTTTTAAATGTCCTGGTGTATTTATATTCCCGCCATACCCGATCCAAATCAGAGTGGTTAATATCTTTTATTTCAGGGTGGGTCAAAAAATATTTCCTGCCCATAACTCCCAGTGAAAAAGCTGCAGGTTCTTCGTCGAGCTTTTTCTTATAGTAGCGTTTCAGGTATTTATTTTTTGTCAGTTCGTTTAACCAGATTCGTATTCTTTCATGATGTTTGTGATGGAGTAGGAATTGGACTTGTTCTGTATTTATGAATCGGAATCTATATGAGAGGATGGTTAATTTTTCAAAGTGTGGTTTCAGTTTTTTAAGAGGTTGGTTTTTGTCCGGAGTTATTTTAGTCTTCCTGCTTTTCGGTGTCATGTTTATTACCCTCCTTATATTTATATAAGGAATATATAAGTAGCGGTTTTTTATATTTTAGATTCAATTTTTATCATTTTTAGTAGCAAGCGGCTGCTACTGGAGTTATCCTATTGTCAGGTAGTCTGAGGGCTTGCTAAACTCCTCTTTTTGCCCGTTATCTTTACCATCTGATTTATTCCCTTCAGCTTTTTTTACAGTATTTGGTTTGATATACTTTATCGCCCAGTTATCCCTTGATGATTGTAATAAGCTTTCTATATTTTTCTTACCCTCTTTAATATCCGTCAGAATTGTTTCGCCTGAAAAAGGTTCTTCCGGTTTATCAGCAGACACTTTCATGTAAAATCTATACTTTGGTAAGTTTGCTATCTCTCCTTTATCAACATATGGTTCAAATTGAAGAAGCATTAGTTTTTCATCATCAGGATTGGCACTTTTAAATGATATAACAGTCCCTACGTTTGCCAAAATAACATTAACTAAATTTCTGTCTTTTTGTTGAGAGGTTGACTGTTCGGCAATTGTCAGGAAAATTCTATATTTCCTAGCCTCTGATAACATCTGGACAAAAGACGGGGTAGCGAAAGTCTGAAACTCATCAACATATAAATAGAAAGGAGTTCTTTTTTGTTGGGAAATCCTGGCACGTTTTAAGGCAGCAAGCTGCAACTTTGCCAATATCATAATCCCCATTACTTCAGTATTATCCTCTCCGATACTCCCTTTAGCTAAATTACAGATTAGGATTTTTCCACTGTCTAAAATATCATCAAAATTAATTGTAGATTTGGTTTGCTCGAGCATTCTTTTGGCAAAGGGTGAGAAAAGAAACCTTCCAATTCTTGATGTAACAGAACCGATCATTTTTACTTTCTGGTAATCACCGGCTAAACCAAATTCATATTTCCAGAAATTTTTTAAGTTCTCATCCTCTAAAGTTATAATAATATTTTCCTGAACTGTTGGATCGGTTAAAAGTTCATATACAGTAAATATGGTGGGGTTTTTCATTGTCAGTGCAGTCTGGATGGTATTTCTTAATATATATTCCAGTCTGTGTGCATGAGCTGACCAGACTTCAGAGAAGATTTTTCTAAAAAGAGATACTACAGATTCTGTAATAAGTTCCTTTTCCCTTAACAAATCATCTTCATCAAGGTTTGGGGTTAACTCCAGAAGGTTTATCCCGATTGGGTACTTGATATCATCAGGGTTTATATAGATAAAATCCTTTTTTCTTTTTTCGGGAACCGTTGCAATAAGTGTTTTTGCTAAGTCTCCATGAGGATCAATAACACATACACCCTTTCCGTCATTAATATCTTTATCTGCCATAGATAAAATCATAGTAGTTTTACCTGCACCTGTTGCCCCTATCATGTAGACATGTTTTTCTCGTTCTTCTTTGGTTAATCCTATATCTGTAGTTGTTCCGCCATAGGTATTTTTGGCAAAAATCATATCCAGTTTGCTGTTATTTTTTAAAGACAACGGGGCAGGGAGCTCTTTGGAATGAATCTTGACTATATTTTCAGTCTGGGTGACATTCTGGAATGGGAAATGGTATAAGTCTGAGACTTCGGAAACCGACAGCCAGGAGGAGCTATTATCAAAAAGTAAGGACAGCAGCCTTTTCCTGAAGGCCAACAAACGGATTCTGTCTATTATGTAAGGCAAAAAGTTGAATTTAAGTTTAAATGACTGGTATTTAGGCACGGAAAAAACAGCCAGGGAGGAAATAAAACCCTTAATCCGCTCTCTTTGTTCATATTTATCTTTTACCAGCACCAGCAGCCTGATTGATGTTTCAAATAACGGCTGGTCAATCTTTTCCTGGACGGATTTAACAGTTTCCTGCTCGAAACTGCTCAATATTCTGACAGGTTTTACTCTTGGGACTTGGGTTTGATAAGAGGAAGTCCTGCCGCTATTGACCAAATCGGTTATTCCCCAGGCCACAAAACCCATCAGAGAAGTAATAATTTTCATTAAAAGCATTAGAAGGGAAGAAATAAATTTAATTGGCCAGGGGAAAGGAGTTCCGTTTAGGTGACCTAAAGCATCTTCATTATTTAAGATTTTCCTTTGGATATGGTCAGTTTTACCGGTTTGTATGGGGGATAAAACTATCTGAAAGGAGATTAACTCACCAGGGGATAACTTGGTCATCATTCCTGTAATATATGCTACCGGGTCGTGTTCTTTTAAGATCTCCTGCTTTTGCAGAGGATATGCAAAATGTTTTTTCAGCTTAAACTCAACAACCTTTGAATAGTAACTTTTTAATACTTTGGACTGCGGAGGCAGATATTCATTGGCTATTTTGACATTAACCTGGGGAAGATATGAAATCAGACTTCTTTTTACGTTGTTTACTTCATCGGGTGTAGTCCTTATCAAGTACCTGATTCCCTGGTTTAAGGTTGAGGCTATCTCAAATGAAAATACAATCTTTTTACCGAGTAATTTCTCCCAAAAAGTCCTTCTGTCTCCTAAGTTATGGATAACTGAAAAAAGCTGTTGGGTAGTATAGGCAGTTTTCTGCATAAAAGCAGGCGGTGTAAGCTCTAAAAGAATCGATGTTTCATTTAATGATTTTCTTATAGTTAAGAACTTACGGAGAATGAAAACAATCGCGGTCAATCCAAGTAGGAAAAGAACCAATGGAATAAATGACGAATATTGAGAAACAATTAAATCTTTTTCTAAATGAAGTGAACTAAGAAAGTTGTCTAGTAAATAATCAGCCCGAAGTTTTTGAAAGTCCATTTTACTCTCTTCTGGACAGTATGAACTTTATAGCAGAAACACTTTCGGAAGTAAAGTTGATATAGTTTGATACTCTTGACAACTATCTCGAACGGGATATATAATTATCTCAATCAGGATAGATCATGAAGCTAACTTAGACTATGGAAACTGTCCAACAATCCTTTATAACTGAAGAACAAGTAGTTACTCCTACAATAGAGATCCTAGAGAATATTAAACCTGTTAACAATGAGCCTCTTACTATAAAAAATATCCCAAAAACCGTTACCCAATCTTTTGATGAGTTATTTCCCGAACAACAGCATGATGAGAAAAATCTTCAAAAAGCAAAAGAAATATTAGGAGAAGAAGCAACTCAATTCACAAACGCACAGTTAAAAGATATTGTTTCCGAGGTTCAGTATTTGGTTGAAAGCTGGCTTGATGATTTTGAGAGAGAGATATTTGAAGGGCTTACCCTAAAAGAACTTTTACATGAGAAGGGAGGCTTATGATAACCGGCCGAAATGTCATTCATGAGGCAGGAAAGAAAGCTATTATTTACCTTAGGGTTTCTACAGAAGAACAAGTCGATAATTTCTCATTAGGTACACAAGAGGAAATTTGCAGAAGGGAAGCTGAAAAGAGGGGTTATGAAATAGTGGAAGTATTTAGGGAAGAAGGCAGATCAGCTAAGACTATTTTAGGGAGGCCTGTATTGATTAGCTTGCTTGAGTACTGCAGAAAGAATAAAAACAAAATACAGGCAGCTTTTGTTTACAGACTGGATAGAATTTCCAGACAAACAGCAGATTATTTGGCTATAAGAAAAAAGTTAGCCGAAAATGGGGTTAATATCATATCTTCCACAGAACCAACAGGCGACTCTCCTACAGAAAAGTTGGTTGAAACAATCCTAGCAGGCTTTGCCCAGCTTGATAACGATATAAGAAGTGAAAGAGCAAAAAATGGGCTAAAAGCAAGGTTTTTAAAGGGTCTTATTAGCGGTAAGCCTCCATTGGGCTATAAATTTCAGACAGGTTATGCAGTAAAAGATCCGGAAACTTGGGACAAAATGGTAAAGTCCTGGGATTTAATGGCAACAGGAACAAAGAGTTTAGATGAAATGGGCAAAATAATGACTGAGTGTGGTTTAAGAGAAGTTCATGGAAAAAGGATACATATAATAAGAGCCCAAACTGCAAATAGAATTTTTAGGCTTAAATTCTATGCAGGAAAACTTAAATCAGCAACTTATCCTGAAGAAGTTAGAGGTCAACACGTTCCCATGATAACAGAGGAGCAGTTCTACAAAGTCCAGGCAATTTTAGACGGCAGAAATCCAAATAAACTCGCTTTATCAAGAAGAAATGCCATAAATCCGGAGTTTCCTTTAAGAAGAATTATTAAATGTGCAGTTTGCGGTTACGGACTGACAGGATCAAGAAGCAAAGGCAGACAGCTTAGATACTCCTATTACCGATGCGGTGGTCACTGTAATAACTCATCAACTAAAAAGGAAATTCTTGAGGCTGCTTTAATTAAACTACTAAAAGAAATTACACCCAGTAAAAAATGTCTTGATTTGTTCTTTAATTTTATGCAGAAAGCTTACCATGATAGAAATTCCAGGTTAATGGAGATTAAAAACAATGCTGATGATGAAATAGAGCGTCTACAGGAATTAAGAAAGCAGTTAGTTGAAAAGAATCTGAGAGGCATTTATTCCGATGAAATATTTAAGGAGCAAAACGGCATGATTGAAGATCAGATGGTCAAGTCACAGATTGCAAAAAATGATGCAAATATGGAGAGATACAACATAGATGAAGTTATTTCATTTATGAAGACTTTGCTTGCAGATTTAGGGGAGACCTACGGAAGATCAACAATTAGCCAGATAAAAGTGCTTCTTGGTTTCATCTTCCCTAATGGAATCGCTTGGAACAATAAAGGCACATGGAACCATAGGATTAGCCCGTTATATCAAGTTATTCTATACTTTGATAAACAGGCCATCCCGTCTGGAGCGGGAGACGGGATTTGAACCCGCGACATCCTCGTTGGCAACGAGGCACTCTACCACTGAGTTACTCCCGCAAGCTAAACTACTTCGGGTGCCGCAGCCCAGAATCGGACTGAGATAACCTGTTCTTCAGACAGGCGCCTTGACCACGTTGGCAACTGCGGCAAACCAAAGAAGATTTTACCACGAGATGATAGTTTATGTCACTTCTTAAAGAAATTCAAAATTAGGGTAAGAATTACTGAAAGCGCAATAGCAGAAGTAAAAGGAATATAAATTTTCAGGCCTGGCCTGTCTATAGAGATGTCTCCCGGAATCCTGGGCCAGTGAGGCATGAGGTTAAACAAGAGTCCCAAGACTAAAAATATCACACCTAAAAACGAAAATATTTTACCGATCTCCTGCATGATTTAATTATATATTTTTTTAAACTTCAAACACCAGGGTAAAACGAAGCCTGATTAAGGGATCTCTTCTATGTACACTGTAGATATCTCTGTTACGGGCGTCCTTGTCGGTTGAGGCTCAACTGCCGGTGTCGGTGTAAAAGTTGATCCCGATGTAAAAGTTGGCGTCGCAACTGCCGGTGCATCTGCATTACTTAGTGGTTTAACGCACGATGTAAAAGAAAGTCCCGCTGTTAGGGCGAGGGCTAAACGTAAGGCTGTAAGTTTTTCTTTCATATTAAGTTAAAACTATGGTAATTATAAATGGGGAAGTTTAAAAAATCAATTAGCTATAAGCTAGAAGTTATTTTACCGTCACACTTTTGGCAATATTGCGGGGCTTATCTACATTATTTTTTAACTCTACTGCCATATAATAGGCCAAAAGCTGGAGAGGTATTATATTCATAATGGCAGATGTTTCTCCCGTATCAGGTACCGGAATATGGGAGTCAAAACCGGCAAAGTTAGTGGGGGAGATACCGATTACCGTAGCACCTCTGGCCTTGACCTGGTTAACAGCATTTATCACATCATCTTTGGCTATATCTTCTGAAATTACTACAATCACCGGTACCCCTTTTTCCATTAAAGTAATGGCATAATGTTTTAAATCTCCGGCCGGAATACCATGGGCATGAATGTAAGAACCTTCTATAATTTTAACCATACCTTCTTTAACAATATTAAAATTCTGATATTTACCCAGTAAGAAGATATCTTTTTGTTTAGCCAAATCCTTTGCCAGTTTTTTAAGTAACTCATGGTTTAGAGCGGAATTTAAATATTTATCCATGGCTCCGGCCAATTCCTTTAGGTTTTCTTCACCCTCCTTGGCTTTGCCCTGTACAATTTTAGAAAGTAAATACCCCCAGGCAATTTGAGATGTAAAGACTTTGGTAGACATCACACAAATCTCCGGCCCGGCGTGCGCCGGAAAACTAAAATCAGAAATCCTGGTCATGGTAGAACCCGGCATATTGACGTAGGAAGCGATTTTGACAGCCTTTTTCTTGGCAATTTCCAAAACTTCCAAAACATCAGCCGTTTCTCCTGATTGGGAGGGGGCAATCATTAAATCATTTTTGGTTAAAAGGTCAAAATATTCATAAATATCAGCTCCAATCACGCTCTCAGCCCTGATTTTACCAAACACTCTAAGATAAAAAGCAATCTGGGAGGCGGCAATCCCGGCTGTACCGGAACCAATAGTGTAAACATTTTTAGCCTTTTTTATTTCACTAACAAAACTTTCATAAGCCTTATGGCCATGGCTGACCAGCTGATTAATCACATACGGACTCTCAAAGATTTCTTTCAGCATAAAGTGATCATAGCCTTCTTTATCAACTTTGCTGCTTTCAAAATCTATTCTTTCCGGACGGGTAAGTAATGGCTTGTTGGATTTAACATCCACGAGATCCAGCTTGCCATTGTAGCTGGCCATCTGCCCGTTATCCAAAACAACTACCTTTGCTACATATGGGGCAAATGAGAGAGTATCTGAAGAAAGAAAAATTTCACCGTCATTTAAGCCAACCACCAAAGGGGAACCATTCCTGGCAGCTATAATTTGGCCGTCTTTAGTCAAAACAATAATGGTGTTGCGACCTTCCAGTTCCAGAAATGCGCTTCTGACAGCCTCTTTGAGGTCTTTTTTAACCTTTAATTTATCTTCTATTAATCTGACTATCACCTCTGTATCTGTTTCTGTCTCAAATTTAAACCCTTTTTTCTTCAGATTCGCCTTTAATTCCTGGTAATTTTCCACTATGCCGTTTTGGGCCAGGGCAAAACTTTTATCAGAAGAAAAGTGGGGATGGGCATTAAGCTCGGAAATACCACCGTGAGTGGCCCAACGGGTATGGCCGATACCTGTTCGGGAGTTCAGAGCTAAGAGCTGCGAGTTCAGAGAATTTAGATCCCCAATAGCTCCGGTTTTTTTCTCCAGTTTAATTTGGTCTGCCACCACAGCAATACCCCAGGAATCATAGCCACGGTATTCCAACCTTTTTAAGCCTTCTAAAATAATTTCAGGAGCATTTTTTGAACCGGAGTAACCAAATATCCCACACATATATTTTAGGATTATATCACGTAGTGGAGTTGACAGGACTTGAACCTGTGACCTTCTCAGTGTAAATGAGACGCTCTAGCCAGCTGAGCTACAACTCCAATGTTTCATATTATATCGCGTATGGCCACTGAAAGGAAATTTATCTCTTTTATCTAATCCATTTATATGCTAATCTAAAAAAATGGATAATCAGGATGTTTGCCCCAAGTGCAGTTCCCCTTTGGGGGAGATAACAGAGACCCAAACAGGTAAAAAGCTGCAGCGGTGCAGCACGGGTTCCTGGAATAAGGAACTGCGCAAAACCGAAGGATGTGAGTATGTTAAGTGGTTAACAGTGCCTCCCTTAGAGCTGGATGAAAAATGCCCGAAGTGTAACAGCATTTTAATCATGCAGGTAACCCGTTTTGGCAAAAAGATGAAGAAATGTTCTAAAGGTGGCTGGGATAAGGAAGCCAAAAAAGCCACCGGTTGTGACTATATTGAGTGGTTAACAGGCACAAAAGAACCTTTGGAGGCGGATTGCCCGACTTGCGGGGAAAAATTGGTTCTCTTTACCACCAATACCGGCAAAAAGATGGAGAAGTGTTCAACTGCTGGTTGGGATGCTGCAAACAAACTGGCCACAGGGTGTGCTTATATCAGGTGGCTAAAACCCGGAGAAGTGCCGGTATCTTCCGCCGGAGAAGAATTCCTACCCCCGGAGCCTCCCGAGTCTTGATTAAGCAATATTAAGCAACAACCATCCTCCATGTTTCATGATAGACCCCAACTCACCTTTATGGTTTAATATTAACTTGCATGATTATTACCAAATCAACATCATTTACAAAAGAAGAAATAAGGAGATTAAATGCAATTGCAATCGGATCGTTGTCAATGGATTTAAAAAGAGTAGCTTTAGGGTATCACCGTGGTTCAGAAAACATGGCCAGAAGATTTGCACAGGAAGCCATAAAAAGGAAAGGGGAGATTAAAATATCAGAAGTTAAACCATATCTAAAAAAGTTTATTAACTCTTTACCAAAAATGCTAAATCAAAAAGATAAACAAAAATTAGCAGAAGATGCCCTCACTTATAGTATAATTTTCCAAAACTATACTACCCATTTTTCCAGGATTAAATGATTTTCTGACTTTAACTGTCATCTGAAACCTGTACCCTGTAACCTATCTACCTGGCTTTTTCTGAATCTCCGAGTTACAATGAGGCAAGAAAATGAAAAAATCGTTTACAATCAACGATTTGCCCCCGCAAGAAAGACCTCGAGAGAGATTGGTAAAATTTGGTCCCGAAACACTTTCAGCACAAGAATTATTAGCTTTAATTTTAGGTAGGGGTGTTAAAGGTGAATCAGTCGCAGTGATATCGCAAAAAATTCTTTCTAAGTTTGGATCCCTAGAAATTCTAAAAGAAGCCTCAATAGAGGATCTAAAAGAAATTAGGGGGGTTGGTTTAGCAAAAGCAGCGCAACTCCAAGCTTGTATTGAGATTGCTAGACGAATTAATGGTTATGTTCATGATCAAAAGCAAAATGATAGAAAGAAACATATTTTGTCTTCTAAAGACGTGTACAAGCTAGTTAAATCAAGGATTAAGAATTATGCAAAGGAGCACTTTATTATCTTATCCTTCGATAGTCGAAATAAGCTTCTTGGCATGGATACAGTTTCAATTGGAACCTTGAATTCTAATTTAGTTCACCCTAGGGAGACGTTTGAAGCAGCAATCCGCCGCCACGCTGCTAAAATAGTTATTGTTCACAATCATCCTTCAGGCGATACAATACCTTCGAAGGAAGATATTGAAATTACAAAGCAGTTAGTAGAAGCAGGGAAAATTATGGATATCGAGGTCATGGATCACTTAATTATTGGTAATGGATATCGATCAATCTTATAAATAATGGATATAAAGAAGCTTCAAGATATTGTTATAAAGTTTCGGGATGAGAGGAACTGGAAGAAGTTCCATAACCCAAAAGATGCATCATTGTCGTTGGTTTTAGAAGCTACTGAAGTAATGGAACATTTTCAGTGGAAAGATGAAAAAGAAATTAAGGATTATATTAAGTCAAATAGAAACGAAATAGGTAAGGAATTAGCAGATGTTTTGTATTGGGTATTGCTAATTGGTTATGATTTAAATATAGATATTGTAGAAGTATTTAAAAAAAAGATGGCTGAGAACAACAAGAAGTACAGTATAAAAAAGTCAAAAGGTAAACATACAAAGTATACGAAATTATAATATGGACTTTAATTCTGTACTAAAAACCAAAAACCTTCTCAGATTTACTGGTCCTCCTGAACATTGGCTTACAGCTGTTAAGTATATGACTTGGGGTTTAAATAAGGATCGGGAGAATGATTGGGCAAAACTAAGATCGGGAGATATATTTTTTATACATAGCACCGGAGCTCAACATTCTGCATTTAGGAATGCAAAACCTGGAATAATTGGTTTAGGTGTAATAGGTCCTGATTTTTCAATTAAGAAGTCTTTATTGTGGTATGAAGAAGTGAAATCTCATGAGAACAAATGGCCATTTCTTGTTCCACTATCTGAGGTTTACCTTTTCAGTAAGTTACCCTCAGTAAATACATGGGAAAATCCGAGCCCCCAAAATATTGACACAACTACAAATTTGATTAACTCGTTGCTCGTTAACTCTATACCCCTAAAACAGATACCTGGATTCCCTTGGATGGGTAGTTTTTCTAGAGTAACACCAGAGGTAGCAGAAAAAATACTTTTCGACAAAAGACCATTATATCCATATACTGTTTACGAAGAATCAGAGGAACTGCAAATTAATCCGGCCTTAAATATCACACAAACTACCGATAAAAGGCGGTTTGAAAAAATTAATAGTGCAACCGAAGCATTGCGATACGCAGACACATTAGAGTATATCGATAAAGTTGAAAAGAGAGTTATCCGTGAGCGTACTTCTCAGTATGTTAGAGATAATGAATTGCTCGAATTAGCGAATTCAACCCACAGATCTATTCTTGAACAACTAATAGTTTTATTTAGAAAACATGGGTATGACACCCTACAAGGACGCAAATCTATAGATTTGTTCGCCCATAATAAAAATCAAGCTTTCATATTTGAGGTAAAAAGCAATGAAAACAGAAATTTTAGATCGCAGGCTAGAAAGGGTATAGCCCAACTTTTTGAATATGAGTATTTTGATGTACAGAAATTCGCTCAGGATAATAATTTAATTTTTGATCAGAAGCATAAATTAATTATTCCTTCCCAAACTCCTAAAGATGAACGGTATGTTGCTTTTATTAATAGTCTAAAAATCGGGGTTGCAATGGTAGGAGAAGATAATCTTAAACCGATAGGTTCGGATCTTGGTTTTTCCAAAATCTGATTAGTTTATAAACTCTATGGCCTGACGCCGGAAGAAATTGCAATTGTGGAACCTGCATTTTGCAATTCCTTTTTGCTTCTTCTTGTCATTCTTGTTGGCATTGACACCAAAATCGTACTTCTTTTTTGTTTCCAATCTTTGACTTAGGAACTGCGCGCGTCAAAAATTCTGCAGTGAACACAACAGGGGGAGCCTGCTGAAGCGAAGCGTAAGACAGAAGGGGTGCCTTCCCCCGTAAAGCGAACGAAAGAATTCAGCGCGACTTCCCGTCAAAGAAACTTTTGGTACTTTTGGTTACAAAAGGACATAAAGAGAAATTGCAATTGTGGAACCTGCAATTTTAGAATAAAATTCAAACTAAATAATCTGGTTTCGGCGTCAAACCTAGTTTTTGTTCAAGATTTACTTCCCTAAGTAACGACCTCGTCTGCATAGCATCTTCAAAGCAGGCAACCCATACTAACCTTTTTTGAGCCGCCGCTCCTTCCCTTAAGATGAAGGGAATAGAATTTTTCTTATCAAAACCTTTTATGAGTTTTCCCTCCTCATAGCCAAAACCTTCACTAATCAGAAGTTTTGCATGATTTGCCAAACCTAAGTATTGTTCTGACCATTGTGTCAGTCTTTTACTTGATCCTCGTATATCCTGTAAGTGCATATACAAATCGAGTGTTTTTGTCTCAAGCTGCTGTGCTTGCTCGGGGGATGAATAGGCGGAAAGTACGAGATTATCAAACCTTAAACCATTATAAGAAACGATTTGATTATATTGCAGAAGAAAATTGACTAATTGTTTCGCCTGGCACTCGTCCCAACATTCAACCTGCCCCCCAGCATTAATTGTTACAGCCAGGCCTAATCTTTGTTTAGGCATAACTTCAGATCTGTTTATGTCTGCATATCTTCTCGAATACCCTAGATCCCACGGGAGATAGTAAGTTTCCAGATCGAAGAAGACTTTATCCTCCTTTGGATATAAGCAATCCGGTTTTACCTGAAACGGGACTGCCAGTACACCGCTTTCCCAAAGGCGCGCTCTGTTAAGATAATCTACTTGGCAGGATAATTGCGCAGGACTACTATGCGGATAACCAGATCCCTTGTGTATAGTGGCCTCAGGCCCTTTTCGTACTTCAAGCATAAGGCTATTATATAGAAAGAAAAGGTATATGTAAACTATGGGTTCTATTTGCCTAATTACATGTAATTCCGATCCTACCTGGGGTTTCTCTTGAAGAGGGGAATGAGTGAATTAGGAGGCCACTTGACCCGGAACCCATTTCGGATTAAAGTATACATCCTAATTTATGGAAAAAATAACAGGTTATGCACCGGAAGTATGCAGAGCGGCTAATGCCCTACGCCGCAGTTACTCTTTTGCTCGTGTAATGGAAGGCCTGAAGAATATATCCGGCTTCCGGGTCTATGAGTTTAAGGGAACAACTTTTGAAATAGATCATTTGGTCTCTGGAGTATATAAGATTGCCAGAATCCAATATAGAGATATGGAAGGAATGGGACAAAGATATTTGGCCTGGGAAATTCTGGAGGATATAGACAGCCATTACCGCGGATAATCCCATTTTCCACCCTGAAGAAATTGCAATTGTGGAAAATAAATTTGTGGAAGAAAATTCAAAATAGTCCTGCATATCTTGACTTCGGGTTAGATTTGGCTTAATGTAAATTAATGACAACGAAATTGACTACTTTTGAAGGTAAAAAAATCCGTAGGCAGTGGGATAAAAGTGAAGAAAAATGGTATTTTTCAGTGGTTGATATTATTCAACTCTTAATTAATCAGTCTGATTATCAAAAATCCAGAAAATATTGGAATAAACTCGCTGAACGACTACGGAAAGAGGGGAGTGAGTCGGTGACAAAATGTCACCAACTGAAATTAGAAGCTGCCGATGGAAAAAAATATCTTACAGATGTCGCGGATATTGAAACTCTTTTTAGAATTATTCAGTCTGTGCCGTCACCTAAGGCAGAGCCAATCAAGTTATGGTTGGCCAAAGTGGGACATGAAAGGATTCAGGAGATTAATGATCCGGAACAATCCTTAGATAGAGCAAGATTGAATTGGCAAAGAATGGAACGAAGCCAAAAATGGATTCAGCAACGGATGATGGGCCAGGAAATCAGAAATAAACTTACGGATTACTGGAAAAATAATGAAGTTAAACTACAAGATGAATATGCGATACTCACAAATATAATTCATCAAGAATGGAGCGATCTGTCAGTTAAAGAACACAAAAACCTAAAAGGAGTGAAAACAGAAAACCTTCGTGACCATATGACGGACGCGGAATTGGTTTTTACGGCTTTAGCAGAACTTTCCACCCGACAAATTGCGGAAACGATGGAATCTAAAGGATTGGAAGAAAACAAAATTCCGGCTAGAAAAGGCGGGAGAGTTGCCAAAAATGCAAGATTGGAGCTGGAACAGAAAACCAGTAAAAAAGTTGTCAGCGGGTCAAATTATCTTCCGCAAGACAGGAAGAAATTAAAATAAATGATTAAATTGTCGTAACCCCAGTCCAACCTGGGGAAGAAATTACAATTGTGGAACCTGCAATTATAATAGAAAATTCAAACTAATTATTGCACTATTCATTTTCCTATCTTATAATTTCTTACTATGTCAGAACAAATAGTTTATCTAAACGAAAAATACCACACCGGCCAAGTAAAGGATGCTACGCAAGAGTTGGTTGCACGTAGTCTGCAAATTTGCGATACGTGTTCTCAGAAGACAGAAGAATTGGCTACAGTATTTGGTCAGAATCTTTCACCAGTAGTTGTACGTTACAATTTAACATTAGGTCTTTTTTCGGGAACCCGGATAGGAAAATGGAGTAGAAGTGAAGTTTGGGTAGAGAAATTCCTAAAACTAACAGGCCGCCTGAAGGATCCTAACAAAGATATTAAACCCTTAATTGGTGCTGAGCAACCCAGCTATAGTGATTATAATTTGCCAGCTACCCGCCTTATGAATTTCTGGGAAGCCAATTTCGCTAATCTGTGTAAACTAGCTACACCAACAAAAAAGGAACAAGGAACCCTAGAAAATGCACTTAGAGCTTATACTGAGAGTAGGATTATACGACAGGCTTTATGCAATGGAATCTACCTTCAAAGAGCCGTTGGTACATAAGAGATCATAATCCCATTTTCCACCTGGGGTAATCTAGCAACATTTGGTTAGCCTTTGCCTACGAAGTGTATTTTTAACCCATACGACCTTAAAAGCTCTTCCAGGCCAGATTCTACTTCAGGATTCACCGTCATTTCAGCTGCTACAAGCTTTTCCAAATTTTGTTCTCCCGTAAGCGGGATACCTGCTCTTTCTGTAAACACAACCGCTTCGTGTTTAGACAGTAAATACAAAGTAGGCATTTGCTTTCCATCAGGCGTTGGTCCTTTCAGTCGTTCTACCATGCAGCGGATTATACATTGATCTAAATTCCTAAACAACCTGCTTGCTTGACTTCTGATTTAAAATACTTTAAATTCTATACTTATGAATGTGGAGCGGAGCAGTCCATTACCGGGACTTAATAAAAAATGTGGTGATTGCACAAATCAGCTTCAGAACGGTCCTTTTGAATCAGGTTATCCTTGTAAAGCAGCATGGGCACCACTTGGTTATCCGCTTCAACCAAAAAGAGAGATTGACTCCAATGGTTCGTTCACCTGTGACAGCTTCCGACCAAACCTATTAATCCGGATAAGAAATTTAGCCAACAAGGTCTCTTTATTTGCTGCCAACAGCGGAATACAACTACCCCAATAACTAAACTTAACCCGAAATCCAATATGTGCCGGGAAGAGGAGTTGAACCTCCACGCCCTTGCGGGCACTACCACCTCAAGGTAGCGTGTATACCATTTCACCATCCCGGCTTAAGAGCGATTAGCTCGCAAGCTGCGCTTGCCTGCTAAATTATACACAAAATGTGCCGAAGAGAGGAGTTGAACCTCCACCCCATTGCTGGGACAGCGCTCTGAACGCTGCGTGTCTACCATTCCACCACTTCGGCTTTTTACGTGTTCATTTTACCATCCACAGTGTTATAATATCCACTAAATGGCAGGTGGCAAAAAATATCCATATCAGAAAAAGATAGTTACTTTTGGCGGCGGAACCGGCCATTTCTCGCTCCTCCGAGGCCTAGTCGAGCTCAACCAACCGGAACTAATTAGCGCTGTAGTTGGCACTTGGGATTCCGGCGGATCTTCCGGGAGACTACGGACTGAACTCGGAGTACTGCCCCCCGGAGATATCAGGCAATGCCTTTTGGCTTTAATGGAAGACTCAAAACAGCGCCAGGTTGCCCAAAAACTTTTTGATGACAGATTAGCTGATATGGACGGCCCCTTAAAAGGACACAGTCTAGGTAATTTAATCTCGGCCAGGTTAGAGCATATTTACAAAGGAGCAGACAGAAGTGTAGACGCAGAACGCTTACTTTTTAGAATCAGGGCCAGGGTGCTACCGGTTAGCATCTCGGAACTCAACCTGATGGCTAGGTTGGAAGGCGGGGAGGAATTGGACGGTGAAACCAATATTGACCTGCGAGGGGAAAAAGCAGATTATGATAAAAAGAAGAAAATTACCCGGATTTATTTTGAGACCAATGCTGATCCCAATCCGGAAGTTATCCAGACCATTCTGGATGCCGAACTGATAGTTTTCTCCGCAGGAGACTTATACACCAGCCTACTGCCACATCTTTTGGTAGCAGGAGTTAAAGAAGCCATCGAGCAATCAAAAGCCAAAGTAGTTTTGATTTTAAATTTGATGACCAAAGTAGGGGAGACTGACAATTTTAAGGCTTCTGATTACTTAAAAAACTTTAGGTACTACCTGGGGGATAAAATTAAAATCGATGTGATGATTGCCAATTCCAACGGACTAGACTCTGAAGTCTTAAAGGTCTATAAAAAGGATAAACAACAGCCGGTAAAAGTTGATGCTGTGGAATGCAAAAAAGTTGTTCCCGGCATTAAAATCATTGAAAAACCGCTGGCTATTTACCATATGCGGGAACACCTTTTCCGCCACGACCCCAAACAGTTAGCCCAGGCACTTCTTGAATTAATATAAAGTTGCAATCCCAAGCTAAATGTGCATATACTATCCTTATGAAATACCCTTGGGTTTGCATGACAGTTTGTGGAATTTGGATTGCTACAATCTTCCTGATGTCTTTTCGGATAGTGGAGATAATCCCGATGTATATCTATGCCTCAATAACTGTTCTTACGCTTTTTGTCCTAGGCTTTACTAGAAGTTAGGCCAAATAAAATGCTTCGCCTGTTTTATATCTTTTATCTTCTCAGCAAATATAGCCTGATTCTGCTTTTATCAAAATACGGAATTAGAAAAACCCGCAAACCAAAGCTGATGCGCCAATTTTTTGAAGAAGCCAGCGGTACTTTTATTAAATTCGGCCAAATGTTAGCCCTCCGGGTAGATATCGTTTCCAGGGAATATTCAATTGAACTGCTGGGCCTTTTTGACAATGTTAAACCCTTTCCTTATAAGGAAGTAGAAGGAACATTTCTGGATGAGCTAGGAGCAACTCCGGATAAGATTTTTAAAACATTTTCCCAGGAACCTTTTGCCTCTGCTTCATTCGGACAGGTTCATGGGGCAAAGTTACAAAACGGCAAAACAGTCATAGTCAAAATCCTCCGACCGGGTATAGAAGGAAAAGCTCAGATTGATTTTTTAATTATTGACCTTTTAGCTTTTACTGCTGACTTGTTTTTTAAGATTGAAGCACTATCTTGGAAGGAATTTGCGGCTGAATTTAAGGAATGGACTGCAAAAGAGTTTGATTATCGGATTGAAGCGGAAAATGGGGAAAGACTCTATAGAAATCACATTGATAATCCGAATATTTTTATCCCCAAAATTTTTCATGAACTGACCACCAAGAAAATCTTGGTTGAAGAATACGTCGACGGCATACAATTAAATAGCCTCCTGACCGGATTGAAGGATGGAAGGTTAGATGAAACAAAGTTAAAACAGATGAATATAGATTTAAAGAGAGTCGCCCATATTTTGATTTGGGAACTGCAAAAACAATTCTTCTTTCATGAGTTTTATCATGCCGACCCTCACCCGGGAAACATCATTCTTCTCAGAAACGGTAAAATTGCGCTAATTGACTTCGGAATTGTCGGAGGAGAACCGCTGCCAAATAAAAAATACTTCGTCAAATGGGCCAAAGCCACCGGAGATTTTGATTTCAAGAAAGCTTCTTATTGGGCTGCTCATTTTGCCGGAGATGAACTGAAAATCATGGCCAGAAGCGCGCTTCCGGCCACCGCCGGTGAAAAAGCCGTCGATGGACTAATTGGTTTGTTGGCAGATCACTTTTCAGACATTGCCCGGGAGATTGTCACTGAAAACCTAGGTAGTTTAACAACTTTAAAAAAAGATTACGTCACTTTACTGATGCAAATTACCAAAACGGCCAAACAGTACAGAGTTAAATTACCTAAAGAATTTGTAGTTTTTGGTAGATCTTTAGCTATTTTTGGTTTGCTGGCCAAACACTTGGACCCGGACTTTCGTTTAACTGAAGAAATGAAAAACTTTTTTCAAGTATA
>CAZAZW010000002.1:192733-199000 GCA_964489875.1 uncultured Gammaproteobacteria bacterium
GGAGGAGGAAATAACCAAAAATGACCAACCGCCGCTTAACAAAAGAATTAATCGGGAAGTGGCAATTGAAACTTTGGGCAATTGGCTGACCTATATTTATGAAGTAGACCAACCTGTTTATAATATTGTTAAGAAGTACTTAAGTCAGTATAATATATTTGACCAGTAAATGGATAAACTTTTAAATTTTTATACCAAATATCCTTGGGTAGCCATTATAATCTTGGCCCAGTGGTTTGCCACCAGCTTTATTGTTCTTTTCATAAAGGATGTTGACGTCACTCCCTTGATGGGTATCACCTTATTTTCTACTGTTTTTTATGCCTATTTTGGCTTCAAAACCCCAAAAGCTTAAGGGTTGACAAAATCTAATTTTTAGTGTTACTGTCATTGCAGAAAAAAGCAGATGGACACTGTCAATAAACAAACCAGTATATGGTTTGTTGCTGCCTGGTTCGCTACAGCAACAACCGCCTTAATATTCTCCTTCGTATTTACCTTTTATTTATCCAACGCCAAATTAGTCAAACCAAAGGTTCAAAATTTTAAATTGTATGCAGCTTTACCTAAATCCGAATTAGCTATCACTGAAGAAATAAACCCAGCAGACGCCCGGGCCAAGATTATTGAGGATTTTTTCAAGGCTTACAAATCTCCACTATCTGCTCACAGCAACACTTTTATTGAGGTTGCGGATAAATATAAATTAGATTACAAACTACTTCCGGCAATTTCCATGCAAGAATCCAATGGGGGAAAGAAAGTAATTGCCAACTCCTATAATCCTTTTGGGTATGGAATCTATGGCAAAATGGCTTTGAAATTTCCTTCCTGGGATGAAGCTATTGAAAGAGTCGGCAAGGCGCTGCGCGAGGATTATCTTAACCAGGGTTTAAAAACTCCTCACCAAATTATGGCCAAATATACCCCTCCGTCACTAGAGAAAGAAGGAATCTGGGCCAAAGGTGTAAGTAGCTTCATGGAAAAACTTCGCTAACCCTTTTGATTTGACTTTCAAAAACAGATCTGGTATACTATCGGTCTTGAAAACCTGTACCGTCCGGTACGGGTTTTTTTGAAACCTATGAATAGAAGACTCTTTGTGCTTCTTTTATTAATTCTTCCACTTCTTTTCCCAAACATCAATGTTAGAGCGGAGAAGAAAGCGGAAAATACTATCCCCCAGCTTGAAATTATTGAGGGGAAAAAGTTGGATAAAAAAGCTACTATCCTGGCTAAATATTTGGCTAAGTTTGATTCACCCCTGCAATATCATGCCCAGGATTTTATTGATGCTGCTGAAGCTTATCAACTGGATTGGAAAATGGTACCGGCCATTGCCGGTGTAGAATCTACTTTTGGAAAGTTTATTCCCGGTGGATACAATGCCTGGGGATGGGGAGTTTATGGAACCCAAGCTATCTATTTTAGTTCCTGGAGAGAGGGGATTTTTACTATTGCCAAGGGCCTTAGGGAAGGTTACTTAAATAAAGGGTTGACTGAACCGTATTCCATAAACAGGGTTTATGCTGCTTCTCCTTTCTGGGGAGGGAAAGTGAGCTATTTCATGCAGGATCTGGAAAACTTTGCCGATAAATTTGAAGCAGGAGAACAAAAGACTGCCGCGGTTGGAGTCACTCCTAATATAGCTGCCATTTCAGGCCAATTAGCCTTTAAAATAAACTAAAGGTATAATGGCCAAATGAGACTACTTGCTGCAATCATACTAGGCAAAGCAGTTGCTTTTTTTACCAGACTTTTCAAAATCGGCGGTGGTTCAGCCGCGCCCGGTTTATATGCTTTAAAAATATGTCCCTCTCTGGTTAAACAGCTAAGCAAACATATTCCCAGAAATGTAGTCATAACAGGCACTAATGGTAAAACCACCACAGCCAAAATGTTAGCCCATTTTGCCAAAGAAAGTGGATTAAGAGTTATCAGAAACCACACCGGTTCCAACCTGGAACGCGGCATAGCCTCCACCATTATCCAAAATTCAGGTTTCCACCCTTGGGGTGTCAAGCTAAACTATGACCTGGGAATTTGGGAGTTAGATGAAGCAGCTTTTAATACTGTGGCGCCTAAATTGAAGCCGGATGTTGTAGTTTTCCTGAATATTTTTCGGGATCAACTGGACCGTTATGGCGAGATCAACACCGTACTCAAAAACTGGCAGGAAACATTAAAAAAGATCCCTTCTGATACCAAAGTTTTAGTAAATGGCGATGATATTAATACAGCAAAGCTCACCTCCAGTTTTAAAGGCAAAGTCCAAAAATTCGGGGTTAAAGACTTTAAAATTGTAGGGGAGGGCATCGTACACAAAAAAGAGCAAGAAAACCTCGATTTCGAAGCTAAAAATGTAAAACTAAACGGCTTAAACGGCTCTGTCTTTTCATTGATCATAAATCATAGATCATTGATCATAAATCTCCCCCTACCGGGCATCTACCACATTTATGATACTTTAGCTGCCTTTGCCTCAGCTCACAGTCTTAATTTACCGATCCACCGACTCACTGACACACTGAAGCACTATTCTCCTGCCTTCGGTAGGGTAGAAAAGCTACCATTCGGGTATATATTCCTTATAAAAAACCCTGCCGGAGCTACCCAGGTTTTTGAAACAATTGCCCCAAACTTGAAGCCTACCGATACTCTGTTACTTGCTTTAAATGACAACTTGGCAGACGGGACAGATGTTTCCTGGATCTGGGATGGGGAATTTGAGAAGTTAAAAGTCCAAAGTGCAAAGTTAAAAGTTATTTGTTCCGGCAAGAGAGCAGAAGATCTGGCAGTTAGACTAAAATATGCCGGATTCGACCCTAAGAAAATCACAATCGAACCTGACCTACAAAAAGCCTTCAGAGCGGCCAGAAAGGGCCTAAGAGGTAATTTATTCATCTTACCCACTTATACTGCCATGCTTGAGCTGCAATCTATTTTGGCTAAGTCTGGTCTAAAGAAGCGTTATTGGGAGGAGAATTATGCCTGAGCGTTTAACTTATCGAATTGATCATCCAGACGGAACGCAAACATTTATAGGAGCAACAACTCGTTCTTTTGGTGCTTTTAGAAATCCTTATCAATTAATAACAGAAGAGGAAATTTCAGCTAAATTAGCGGAAATAAATCTTCCTTTTAGAGCTACACCAGAAAAAAATGTAGGATGGGGAGGTTTCTCTGTTGCCGTACGTCTTGAAGATACCGGAAGAAACTATGTTGCTGTCCTGAGGGATTTGCCTACCGGTGGGGTAAATGATTTAGCAAGATTATGGCAAATGGAAAAAGACATAAATATAAAATTTAAACCGTACACAATACCACAACAAATAGTAATAACTGACGGTATTGAACATAATCCAATGACTATCAAACTTTCTCCTGAAGTAAGAGGAGGAACACTCAAGGATTTGTCAGCACTTTACTTACTGGGAAACCCAGCATTCCTGCGGCAGTATATTGATTTTTCCCGACGAGTTTTAAAAGAATTTAGAGATACGGGTACATTAATCGACACCTCAGGGCATATCAGTGAATCCCCTTTAAGACAGATCTATTTAGGCCTTACCCCTTTCAATTCCAGCAATTTAATGCTTGAAGAGGGAATAGATAAACTGCAATTCATAGATTGCGATATTAAACCAAGAATACATATGCTTTCTGAAGCTAAACCCTTACAGAAAGCAGGCTTACTTTTAAGAGCCGTCGTCTTAGGTTCATCCATACCCTTAGCTACAACAATGCTTGCTGTACACCATATCAGAGATAGATTATTCGGTGAGAATCCAAGTACTGAAAATGATCCACAGTTTGCAGAAGGCTTTGCCGAAATAATTAAAATCTTAGAAAATTTTGGTGCAGATTATAGAGTACTAGGTTCTTTCGCCATCGCAGCAACTATTCAACAATCTGGTGAGGACTTCCATCTAAGTCCAAGAAGGAGGAATAGGACTCGACGTGATGTTGACATTATTCTACTAAATCCTCAATCAATAGATTTAATCGAGTTAGAAAAGATCTTAACAAAGATTAAAAATAAATACAAAGAATCTCCTATACCATCTCTCAGTATATCATTACAAATTGAGGAATCTAAAAATAGAAAAGGGCGAGTTTCAAAAATGGGCATGGATGTAATGGGCAATTATTATATGATCTATGAAGGTATATACATACCTGTACCGCGGGAACTTCTTGAACCTGTCGATCTATGGTACCAAGGAGTTAGATTTAAAACTTTAGAACCAGGAGTAATCGCTGGATTCGCACTTACAAGAGGCGGGGCGATAAAATTTAAAGATAGAGATAAAGTTGCTAAAATGTTAAAACTTACCGGTGGCCAAATTCCGAATGTATTTATTGACCTGGCAAAAGAAATAAGAAGAAAATACCCTTCAAAATATAAAAATTTTCTAATCAGAGAGTGGTTAACATACCTCACAGGAGGATTTGTGGGGGGCGGTCAGTTATCTGAACTCTCTCGCAAATTGTCAGAGTTAGTCTCAGTTAACAAACAAGACTTAGATACAAGACCATTGAAAGAAAGAGTCGTTTAGAAAATGAGAATAACTATTGGCTATTTATATGGAAACTTGATGAATATCTACGGAGATACGGGTAATATTATTAGTCTTAAAAAACGTGCTGAGTGGCGTGGAATTGAAGTTGAAATTAAAAATATCTCTATCGGAGATAAGCTAAAAAAGGGTGATGTAGATATTTTCTTTTTTGGAGGAGGACAGGACCAAGCTCAGGAGTTGGTATCAGCAGATTTACTTAAATCCGGTAAAGGAAAAATTATAAAACAAGAGATTGAAAGCGGAGTGCCACTGCTTTCTGTCTGTGGAGGTTACCAACTTTTGGGTGACTATTACCGACCCCATAAAGGGCCAAAACTACCCGGCATTGGACTATTCCAGGCATTTACTTTGGCAAGTTTCGACAGGATGATCGGCAATATTGTAATAGAGTCGATGTTTGGCAAATTGGTGGGCTTTGAAAACCACTCAGGAAAAACTCATCTTAAAAAGGGTGCCATTCCATTGGGCATGGTAACTAAAGGCTGGGGGAATAATGGAAAGGACAAAACCGAAGGTTGCATCTATAAAAATGCCATTGGCTGCTACATGCACGGCTCACTTCTGCCCAAAAACCCTAAACTGGCAGATTGGTTACTTAAGAAAGCTTTAGAGGTGAAATACAGCAAAGAAATTGAACTAAAACGTTTAAATGATGCCTTAGAACTCCAAGCCCACCAAAAAGCTATTAAAAAATTTGGCTAGTGCCCAGGAGAGGAGTCGAACCTCCATGCCTTGCGGCACAGGATCCTAAATCCTGCGTGTATGCCATTTCACCACCTGGGCATGAAACTATACCCAAATACTTTTTGGGTTCAAAATTATTTAACGAGAGTTATAAACTCGAGTTAAATGAGTTTATTTTACCAGTAAATTTGACATATAGCTATAAAGTAGTAGAATATGCTCGCCCAAATATGAGCAGTCCGCAAGACCCAATAACTATGCAAAAGGAAGCCGTTCCTGACTCCAGTCGGCCATTTGCAGGCAGAAATTCAACAGAACAAAGACATAGCTCTGTTGTAAATAGGGGAACCTTATTTTTCAGTACTCCTCGTCTATCACCTGGAACCAGTACAGATCCACTCAGTGGGCCTCGGGAAACTTTAAAAAGAGCAAATGATCAAAACTGTACTCAAGGTACCCCAAGCATGGACGAACAATTTTCTCAGGCTACAGGTAAACCTCTGCAAAAATAGCTTAAATGGTGTAAAATATACACCTATGAACAGCAAAAATATCTTAGGCGGCATTCTTGGCTCACTTGAGGATAATTTTGAGAAAGAATCCTCATTTCTTTCCGAGGTTGCTGAGGCAGCTGTCGACTTAGGCCGGAATTTTAAAGGTGCTGAATCCAAAAATGAATCGAATGGATCTGGAAAATTTTCCATAGACGGCTCCATTAACTTTAAAAACCAAACTCAAAAGCTTGAGGAGTCTCAGAAAAACCTCGGGCAATCCCAAAAAGAACAAAAGGAAGTAGATCGAAGGAAAGCTTTTTTCCAAAGTTTAAAAGCAGATCTGGACAAAGTTCAAAGAGAAAAAGACAGAGTTTTTGAAGAAGAAATAAACGACATCATCACTAATTTACCAACAGAGCAAAAGAATCAATTACTCCACTACCAGGCCAGTTATAGAGACAGAAGCATATATCAACGGGCAGAACTTCGGAAAAAAACTGATTGAG
>CAZAZW010000003.1:0-82790 GCA_964489875.1 uncultured Gammaproteobacteria bacterium
CAGGCCAGTTATAGAGACAGAAGCATATATCAACGGGCAGAACTTCGGAAAAAACTGATTGAGCAAAGCGAGAAAACAGAAAAACAAGAAAAGGCAGCCTCAATTCCCAGCCCGGCTAAACAACCCAGCGCTATGGAAGGCGCTTTTGAAGGCAGAAGCGGCAGCCAGGGTGGCGGTACAGCCAATCTTTCTAATCAAGCTGTAGGCTAATTCTTGATTAAACATTTCCCTTAATTTACAATACTAACGTTTGGGCAGTTTAGATAGTTACTACACCGATTTTATCGGTGGAACTATCGCAACTGACCGAGCGAAGCGAGGGCAGTTAGCTCAGCTGGTAGAGCGCCTCATTGACGTTGAGGAGGTTCACAGGTTCGATCCCTGTACTGCCCACCAACATCTATTCTATGTGATAAGATAAATATGACTCCGCAGATAGAAAGACACTTAAAAGCTAATATGAACATGAGTAAGAAAAATATTATGTTTGCCAATTTCTTAGGCGGTCTGGCTTGGGGACTGGGGACTGTAATTGGAGCCACAATTGTAACAGCAGTGATAATCTCACTTCTTAACTATTTCAATTTTATCCCCGGCCTCGACCAAATAACCAATCAGTTTTCTAAAAGATAGGCGGTTTCTTAATGGATAAGCAAAGCTTTTCTACGAATAAACAATTAAAAGACCATAAACAAATCGGTCAAGAACTTGAACTCTTTTTTACCCATGACATTGCTCCCGGTGCTCCTTTTTGGCTACCAAAAGGGATGGTTATTTTTAAAGAGCTGGAAAAATATATCCGTGAGCTAACCTCTAAAGCTGGATATATAGAAACTTCAACTCCAATAATGGTTAAAAGCGAAATATTTAAACAATCCGGCCATTGGGAGAAATTTGGCGAACACAATATGTACAACCTCCAGCTTTCTGATGAAGCAGATGGTTCCAAACCGGTAAGCTATACTCTCAAACCAATGAATTGCCCTGAATCGACCGTCCTATATAGGTTTCGTCCTAGAAGTTATCGAGAATTACCATTAAGACTATCTGAAATCGGCAGGCTGCACCGGAGAGAAAAATCAGGTGAAGTTAACGGCTTACTTAGAGTCAGACAGCTTACTATGGATGATGCTCATATTTATGCTACAGAAGACCAGATTTCCGGTGAAGTATCTAATATCCTGGATATGATGATCGCTTTTTATAAAAGCTTTGGGTTTGAATATGAGTTTAGATTAGCAACCAGGCCGGAAACTCGGGCCGGCTCTGATGAAAACTGGGATAAAGCAGAGCAAGCCCTTGAGAGAGTTCTGAAGGAAAAAGGGATTCAAGCCGGGGATAAAAAAGGAGATGGCGCTTTTTATGGCCCGAAAATCGATGTTCATATTAAAGATTCCCAAGACAGAGAATGGCAACTGGCCACAGTGCAATTGGACTTCCATCAACCTGAAGCATTTAAGCTGGAATACATTAATGAGAAAGGCGATAAACTACGCCCCGTTATGATACACAGAGCTATCTTTGGTTCCTTTGAAAGATTTATTGCCATCCTGACAGAACATTTTCAAGGCGCTTTTCCAACTTGGCTCTCTCCTGTCCAGGTACAAATTATACCCATTGCTGATCGGCACCAAAAATATGCACAAAATGTACTCGAACAACTAAAGTCTGCAAACATCAGAGTTGAGATTGATAACAGACAAGAAACCATGCAGGCAAAAATCCGGGATGCCCAAACCCAAAAAATCCCTTACATGATTATAGTCGGTGACCGAGAAGAGAAAGACAATAAAATTGCTGTCAGAACCAGGACAGGACAGGACTTAGGCGCATTACCAAGTGAAGAGCTTTTAAGAAAGATTAAACTAGAGGTTGAATCTAAAGCTTAATTTATGTTAGAATTTTCAACAAGCAATATGAAGGAGGCTCGTTAACTGGCCAAATTTTACCGACTTAATGAGCATATCCAAGCACCGAAGCTTCGGATTATAGACTCCAAGGGAGAACAAATTGGAGTTTTAACCAAGCAGGAAGCATTGGAAAAAGCCAAGGAGTTAGGGTTAGACCTGATAGAAATCGCCCCTAACATTGATCCTCCGGTTGCTAAAATAGCCGACTTTCAAAAGTTTCGCTACGACGAGAATAAAAAGGAAAGGGCATCGAAGAAAGGAGCATCAGGGGGAGAGCTAAAAGAATTATGGCTGTCTCCCAGGATTGCCGAACATGATCTTAAAGTAAGGTTAGCTCGGACGGAAGAGTTTTTGAAAGACGGGCACAAGGTTAAACTGACGGTGAAATTTAAGGGTAGGGAAATGGCCCACCAAGAGTTAGGCCATCAGGTACTACAGGAAGCTTTAAACTTATTGGGAGACAAAGTAGCAGTGGAAAGGGACCCGAAAATGGAAGGAAGAAAATTATCTATGATAGTTGGAAAAGGAAAAGGAGGACATCATGCCGAAACAAAAAACGAACAAATCAGTACTTAAAAGAGTCAAAATTACCTCAAAGGGTAAGATTTTGCGAAAACATCAGTTTGGCTCAGGCCACCTAAAAAGAAACAAGAGCAAAGGGGCACTGAACCGCCAAAAGAAAACCAGTATTTTCTTTAAGGGTGAAGCAAAAAATTTAAGAAAGGTCATAGGGCTTTAATATGGCCAGGATAAAACGGGGGGTTGTCTCCCACAGAAAACACAAAAAGGTTTTAGAACTAACCAAAGGCCACAGAGGCGGCAGAAGCAAGAATATCAAAGAGGCAAAATCCTCTTTGCTCCATGCCGGGCAGTACGCTTTTGCCGGTAGGAAACTGCGCAAGCGCGACATGAGAAGACTGTGGATTGTCCAGCTGGGAAATGCTGTCAGGAATGAAGGCCTAAGTTACTCTAAATTTATGGCTGGGTTAAAAGCTAAAAAAATCAACCTGGATAGAAAAATTCTGGCTGAGTTGGCAGTTAATCACCTTGATGACTTTAAACAAATCATTGCAGAAGTCCGTGGCTAATCTATCTTCCAAAAAAACCATTCTTGCAGTTGGTGCACACCCTGATGATATTGATATCGGCTGTTCCGGAACGATAGCTAAATGGATTACCGAAGGCGCACAAGTTTTCTATCTGGTACTCACAGATGGCAGTAAAGGTTCTGAGGATCTTAAAATCTCCACACCGGAGCTGATTAGAATAAGGCAAAAAGAACAACAAAAAGCAGCCGACCTTTTAGGAGTAAAGCAGGTTTTCTTTTTGGATTTTGTAGACGGGGAATTAGAAAATACACCGTCCCTTAGAAAACAAATAGTTAAAATCATCCGCCAGATTAAACCAACAACCGTGATTTGTTGGGATCCTACTCTTTACTATGATGAAAGCCGCATGTTTGTAAACCATCCTGACCACAGAAAAGCAGGAGAAGCTACCCTTGACTCTGTCTATCCTTTTGCCAGAAATGCCAGGAGTTTTCCTGAGCTTTTGGATGAAGGATTAGAACCCCATGTGGTAGAGGAGTTACTATTTATAAATTTTAGTAAAGCCAACTATTTTGTGGATATCTCCGGCTCAATAGAGGAAAAACTGGCAGCTCTGGCTTGCCACAAAAGCCAATTTAGCGATATTAAAAAATTCACTGAGATGATAAAACAGATGAATAAAATGGTCGGCCAAAAAGCCAAGCCAAAAGTTAAATATGCCGAAGGCTTTATCAAAATCACCCTCCGCAAACCAACCTAATTTGCCTTTTCTACAACCCTATAGTAGAATAATTGAATGGGTAGAAATCCTGAACTCTATACTCCGGAGGTTGTAATTTTTCAATCGAGCCTAAATAAGGTTGACCTCTCTAAGCCTATTTCCGTATATGAAGATACGGCGGGCCATCATGCTGTGGTAGATGGGAACCACCGTGCTTATCAAGGTTACACTAGCGGGGTAGAACTTAAAAGGGAAGTTATTGGAACCTTATCAAAAGATGTTTCTCGAGATCCTTATTATCACCCTATTAGTGAACTAAAGATAATAGAACAATAAAACTCAGAAGTATGGTTCCACAGTCTACATTATGCTAGAATCAAAGCTGTGCAAGAGAAAATTTCCGAAATACAAAAACAATATCAAGAAAAGATTCAACAGGCTCGAACTTTAAAAGAACTAGATAAGATTTTTTTGGAGCTTTTTGGGAAAAATGGGCAGATAACTTTATTACCCAAAGAATTTTCCAAGCTTTCCCCGGATGAGAAAAAAACCATCGGGCCTTTATTTAACCAAACTAAAACTGAACTCGAAAAAGAAGTAGAGTCGCGAAGAAATGAAGTCCGCGAGCAGTCCTACAAAAAACTAGAAACCGAAAACTTTACATTCCCACATCTCAAGTGGGAAGCTAAAAAGAGACAAGGACACTTACATCTGGCTACCCAGTTAAAAAAAGAGACCGTTGACTTATTTAAAAAATTAGGATTTTCAGAATTTGATGCACCTCACGTGGAGTGGGACAAATACAATTTTGAATATTTAAATATCCCCAAAGATCATCCCTCCCGGGACATGTGGGACACCTTGTATGTTGATACCTCAAAATTAGAAGTCCAACCCGGCCAAATGCTGCTTCGGACTCACACTTCTAACTTTTGGCCCAGGCTAATGGAAAAAAATAAATCCCCGTTTCGGGCCATGAGCTTTGACCGCTGTTTTAGGTATGAAGCAGTGGACGCCAGACATGCCCATACTTTTAATCAATTTGAAGTGGCTGTGGTAGGAGAAAAAATCTCCATGGCTAACTTTAAGTTTTTATCTGACTATCTGCTTCAGGGAATCTTAGGCAAAGAAGCTAAGTCAAGATTTAGGCCAAAATATTATCCCTTTGTGGAACCGGGAGTTGGCATTGATTGCCTTTGTATTTTTTGCCACGGTAAAGGCTGCAAGATTTGTTCAGGTACCGGCTGGTTTGAAATAGCCGGAGCCGGTATGATTCACCCCAATGTTTTTAAGTTTACCGGCTTGGATCCGAAAAAGTATAGTGGTTTAGCTTGGGGTTTTGGACCAGATAGGATGTTAATGATTAAACACGGCATTGAAGATATTAGATTATTTTCGGAAGGAGATTTGAATTTCTTGCAGAAGTTTTAAGATTATGAAAGTTTCCTTATCTTGGTTAAAAGAATTAGTTGATTACAGCCTGTCTCCAAAAGAGTTAGCCGATAAATTATCCCTAACTTCTATCGGGGTTAAAGAACAAACTAAAGACTGCTTAGAACTGGACTTGACGTACAACAGAGGAGATCTACTTTCCCTGCGGGGAGTTGCCCGGGAAATAAGCGCTGTAACAGGCTCTAAGCTAGCTTTTTCGGCTCAAAATCCTTCTGACTACCCTTGGGAAAATAGCTTATCTGAGGTACCGGTACAGATTGATAATACAGATTTATGTCCTGTCTATTGTGTGGCCAAAATTGAAGGACTTAAAGTGGAAAGCTCTTCTGAGGAATGGGTCAAGAAGCTTAAAGATTCCGGAATAAGAAGTGTTAATAATGTGGCTGATGTCACCAACCTATTAATGCTCGAGTATGGCCAACCAATGCATGCATTTGACGGCGGCAAAGTCATGGGGAGTATAGAAGTCAGAGTTGCCGAAAAAGATGAGCAGATTACTACGCTGGATGGGAAAATCAGGAATCTAACTGAGGAAGATCTACTAATCACAGATAACAGTGGGCCAATTGGTATTGCCGGGATTATGGGTGGCAAAGATTCCGAGGTCTCGGAAGAAACCACATCCATACTACTTGAGGCTGCTATTTTTGATCCGATCTTAAACAGAAAAACATCTACCAGGCTTGGACTTTATTCTGAAGCTTCCAAAAGATTCCAGCACGGCTTAAGCAAAACTAATTTACTTGAGGCTTTATTTGCTGCGGTAAAACTATACGAAAGCTTGGGTGGAAAATTAACCGCCATAACTTTAACCGGCAACTTAAAAGACGAAATAAAGACTCTAGAACTCACCCAGGAAAAAATAAATTCTCTAATTGGCATAAACATTCCAGCAGAAGAAACAGAATCATCTTTAGAAAAGCTTGGCTTCACCTTGGCTTCCAAAAACCAGAACTGGCAAGTAACAGTGCCGTATTGGAGAAATGATATCAATGGTGAAGAAGACTTGATTGAAGAAGTAGCCAGGATGTATGGCTATGAAAAAATCCCTCCCACACCTCTTAAGGGAAAACCACCACAGCAGTTAGATCAAAACCTACCAACTGAGATCTATGATCTGAAAAATGCGTTATCTGGGGCAGGCTTAACAGAAGTCCAAACTTATTCTTTTTATTCCAGCAGCACCATAAGAAATTTAAGTTTAAATAAAAACAATTTGGTCAAAATCGCAAATCCTATCTCATCAGAGACAGAGTACTTAAGGAATAACCTTTGGCCAAATCTTTTAGAAGTAGTAAATAAAAATCTAAAAACAGGCCACAAAGAGATTGCAATTTTTGAGCTGGGAAAAACTTATCTGTCGCGAAAAGGGGATTTACCTGAAGAAAATTATTATCTGTCAATTACACTGGTAAATGAAACAGATAATCCTATACAAGAACTGTACCAGATTTTACAGGCAGTCATGCCGGACGTCAAAACTAAAGAATCTGGGAGTGAAAATGATTATTTCCATCCCACTAGGTTTGCTACTTTAGAAAAAGAGGGGAAACAAATTGGCTGGATAGCCGAAATCCACCCCCGGATTACCAATAAATTTGGGATAGAAAAAAGAGTAGCTGTTTTAGAAGTTAGGCTTTAGGTTCCTCCGGATATAATCGGTTAATAACTCTTTGGCTAAGCGCTTGCAATTTTTTCTGCTCAACCTCAGTTCCGGGTCCTACCCACCCCATCTGCTGTAAGGCAGTTTCTCTATCTCCAGCTTTCCTGACTTCTTGAAAGAATTCACGAACTTTTTTTATACCTTCTGCACAAAAACCTCCAGGATTTCTTTCTTTACCTTTCATAGAAGTATTATAAACTAACTGTCACCCCAATTGAACTGGAAAATGTGCCACCGTTATTGTCTTCCAATGTTACTGTAATCGTGTGCGAGCCCTTGTCACCTTGCGGGAATTCCACATGAAGTGCAAAAGGTTCCGAGGTTTGAGTGGACTTTTGCGCCCCATCTATCAACCAGCTAATCCTTTTAACTCCGGCCGGGGAATTAGCCCTGGCCAAAACATCAAATACCCTTGGTACATTGGCCCCATTACCAACATTAACAATTTCAATTATTCCGCCTGTACCAGCAGCAAATCCGGGAATACCTGAACAGCCTTTCGTGGCTCCAACCAAAAGAGGATTAGGAGCTGTTAATACCCAAGCATCTATCCCGACTTGCCATTTATTGGCACCAGTCGGATCATTTTCCTGCAAAACCACCACATCTTTTTCTTCATTGTCCTCACCATCATTAGCTAATCTATGAGGATTGCTCTTACAAACTTTTTGCCGCTGATAAGCGCTGGATTCTCCTTTCGGTTCTGTTCCGGCTATAAAATATTCTCTCCTAGTAGGGGAGCCGCCATGAGGCCTGCCGGTCATCAAGCCATCCACTTCCGATTGAACCACATTATCCGGCTTGGAAAATGGGTCATTTTGTTTATCTTTTAGCGCAGCCTGCATAATCTTATTCCAAATGGAGGACGCACCTGTGACCCCGGATGCAATAGTCGGACTCATATCACTATTATCGTTGTTACCCACCCAAACACCTGCTGCCACACTAGGTGTGTAACCTACAGCCCAGTTATCCTTTTTTTGATCAGTGGTTCCTGTTTTAACTGCCACAGTTTTACCTGGTATATTTAAAATAGAATTTGACCCGAAAGCAGCTGTCCTGGCCCCGTTATCAGATAAAATATCAGAAATAATAAAGGCAATTCCCGATTCCATTACTTTCCGCCCCTCAGTTTGACGAAACTCAAACAAAGTTTTTCCCTTACTATCCGTTACCTTAAGAATAGAAACCGGGTCAAGCTGGCTTCCTTTGTTAGCTAAAACGCCGTAAGCAGATACCAGATCCAGGAGTCTTACCTCTCTTCCTCCCAGAACTAAAGAGAGACCCACCGAATTAACATTCTCGTCAGACGGCTCCCAAGTGGTAAGACCCATTCTGTAACCTAATTCCAACACATCCTTTACCCCTACCAAAGCCAGATTTTTAACAGCCGGAATATTATAAGAATTACCCAGAGCATACCTCATCTGCACAGGGCCACGGAATTGACCGTCGTAATTTACCGGAATATAAGTCGGCTGGTCGCCACCAGGGAATTCGGTTTTAACATCCATATACACCTGACTTGCTGTATAACCCTTCTCTAAAGCCTTAGAGTATGCGATTGGTTTGGTGGCAGAGCCCGGCTGCCTGGGACGGATGGCCACGTTTACATTTGGTTCAAAAGTACAACTTACTCCTTCAGAGCAGCCTTCCGGCAGTGAATCACCAAAGTAATCTTTGCTACCAACCATAGATAAAATCTGGCCTGTTTTAGGATCCAAAACTATGGCCGCGCCGTTACCAACTTTAGCCGTAGATAAATTTTCTATTTCTTTTTTGACTATTTCTTCCACCTGTTTTTGCAACTGGTAATCTAAGGTTGTTGTCACCCGTAAACCTCCGCTTTCCACCATCTTATCGCCGAATTGCTCAATTAATTTCTCCTTAACATAAAGCACAAAATGAGGGGCTTTAAATCCTTGTTCACTCCGACTGGTCCGGTAAGTTAGCTGCTCCAAAGCTGCAGTTTTTGCTTGATCAGAAGTAATGTATTTATCCTCAACCATTCTGTTCAACACTTCTTTTTGCCTGGCTTTTGAGAGCTCAGGACGGGTGCCGTAAGGTGAATAAACAGAAGGCCGCTGAGGTAACCCTGCCAAAAGGGAAGCCTCAGCTAAATTCAAATCCTTGGCTGCTTTTCCAAAATAAAGGTTGGCTGCTGCTTCAATTCCATAGGCCGTGCCGCCGTATGGAATTTCATTCAAATACATCTCGAGAATCTGGTCTTTGGTATAAGCCCGTTCGACTTGAATGGCCAGGATAAATTCTTTAAGTTTTCTGGTCAGTGTCCGCTCTCCGGAAAGCAGGGCGTTTTTTACCAGTTGTTGAGTCAGCGTTGAACCTCCCTCAACCCGGCGGTGAATAATTAAATCAAAAACAGCTCTGGATATACCGATAACGGAAAAACCGCTATGCTTATAAAAATCTTTATCCTCAATAGCAATGGTAGCCTGTTTGACGTGATCCGGGATCTCGGAAAGTTTGATCGGAGTCCTGTTTTGATCTTGGTAGATGTCATAAAGAAGCTCTCCGTTTTTATCATAAATTTTGGTAGCCTGGGCTATTTCACGATTTGATAAATTGGAAGGGTTGGGTATTTGAGTTGCAAAAAAGATTACGGCTGTAAAAGTAAGCAGCAGAAAACCTATCACAATAAAAAGTAAACTGGTAGAAAGATGTGCTAGGGCCTTAAATTTCCAAACTTTTTTACTATCTTTTCTGATCTTCCACGATCCCGGGGTCATATGTATAGAGATTATAGCAGAAATTAGATATAATAAGCCTAGCTTGTTATAGTTCTATAATAGGCTTTATCCGGAGGTGGCAGAGTGGTCAATTGCTCCAGACTGTAAATCTGGCGGGGTAACCCTACGGAGGTTCGAACCCTCCCCTCCGGACTTTATCAAATTTGGTACTTGTGCCAGGGGATGGAGAGTCAATGATGATAACTACAAGAATGCCAAATACCACGGAAAATTAACAGATCAGCTAGCGGCCACCGAATTTGCCGGATCTTTTGACTAATTTGGCTACAAAGACAATCTCCCGCAGTTCTCCATCTTCTCCTTCAATTTCATTTGATCCGGATAATCTCTGGTATTCCCGAAGATAATCAGATAAACCTTCGCGGAGTTCCTTTTGTTCTGACTTTAAGGATTTTAATTTATTGGCAAAATCCGCCACATCAACCCTTTTCATAATCTCCTTTTTGGTGTTGGATTTTATCCTGGCAGCTTCCTTGGCTAATTTATCATGCTCCTGATAAGTTTCATCATTGGCCAGGATATCATTGACCATATCCAGATGCTTGGTAATCTCTTCCTGCAGCCCCCCAATCTGAGAAAGGTGAGTCTTGATCATTTCCTCAATCCGGGTTAATAAAACCGCATCATTCCCGGAAGTTTCCTCTGATATTACCTGTACTTCTTGATCATCCATAAGAGTAACCATCATATCCGGAAACTATTTCAAAAAGCAAGAAGTGGCTTTTCTTCAACAGAAGATATATTCTAGTCCTTCTCTTAGCTCTACAGCATAAGCTGGAGTGGAAGCTTTAATATGAGCTTCAACTCCCGCGAAGGTATGAAGTTTACTCGCCATCCTTATCTTTACAAAAAACTGGGTTGCAGATTCTCGATTGCCGCAAAGTAAAATTTCATTGACAACATTCCCAATACTCTCTTGTTGAGCTGAAGTAAACATTTCAGTACCTACTAGAAAATTAGCCACTTTTGGTTGTTTTGGATCCACACGTTTAAGAACTAATTTTGATGCCCAAGAGACATCAGGGGGTAAAACTAATGCAGTAGACTCACCCAACCTACCGATAAATTTCTTTTTTAACTTAAACCTACTTTCTTCAATTATTTCCCATATTGCAAGATTGTGGAATGATCTTGGCTGGGGATTAACCAGTGTAATTTCAGATTTTTCTCCGCTTATTACCCTCGCCATATGCCGAACGAAATCGTCCACGCAAGGTAGTGGACCTATCTTTATGAGTGTTCCCGGAATTAGTTCCGATCTGATTGTAAAATAATCATAGTCACAAATTGGACTTTCAGTTCTCATAGATGCAAATTCTAGCTTGTTTTGCGTAGAAAATCAAACTATAAGATTACTTCATGGAAAAAGCCGGAGAAAATTAAATCTAACTTTTGGCAAACTGCTGCATTACGAAGACTATACCGATAATTTGCACCACAGCCATCAGTAAATTTAGGCTTTCTGTAGATGGGCTGGTATAGCCAAATCCCAACCAAAAAACTATATTCAACAGCGCTCCACCCGCAAGTCCTGCCAGTAACACCAAACTTATGAATTTATTAGGATGGGGATTTATTAACAGCATAATTACTCCGATAGTTATGGCAACAGCACTTAAGAACTCTCCCCATAAAACCATTTGTCCAAAAACTTGTGAATTGGGGATAGCCACCGAGGTTAAAAATTGTTTAAACCAAGAGTAAGGGTTTTTCTCAGCTGTTTTAGTCAAAGTTGCTCCCAAGGAATTTACAAAAGTGCCGCCGGTGAATTTACCAAAACTACTGCGAAGCCAAAGCAGACCAACAGATAAAAGTATTATTAAAAGTGGCCTCATAATTTTAACGTAGATCAAATAATACTGGTTGTCAAGAGGTCTTTGTCCAACGAGCCTCCGGAGTTTTAACTCTGCCTAATTTTTGGCCTATTTTAAGCACCAAAGTAAGTAGTCTGTAGTAAATTGTCCCATGATAATGCTCGGCGGCTTTTTCTAAATGTTTGAAAGCCTTCTCCTGACCAATTCCTTTGGTAGAAGCTCCATGGTGATGAATAAATTTGGCAGCAGGAACAAAGTAAATCGGTACCCCAAATTGTCTCAGTCTCCTGCAATACTCAATATCCTCAAAAAAGATAAACGTACCTTCATCCAAGAGGCCTACTTTGCTTATGACTTTTTTTGGAATCAAGAAACAAGCCATTACCACCCCTTCTGCTTTTACTGGCTTTTCACCTGAAGGCATAAACATAAAATATGATCCTTTCTTAGCCAAAAAGTATTCTTTAAAAGCGCCTGTTAAAGTAGGAAGGTGAAATACACTATCTTGATCAGAACCATCAGGGAATACCAGCCTTCCGCCTAAAACAGCTTCTCCGTGAAACCCATCTTCAATTTTTACCAGCTCCGACAATCCCTGCTCCAAGACTTCTGTGTCGGAATTAAGCATTAAATAGTATTCACCGAGCGAGTATCTAATAGTCTTGTTATAACCTTTAGAAAAACCTTCATTATCTTCGTTTGCCAGATACTTAACCCGGGGTAAGAATTCTTTAATTTGCTCTTTACAGGGGTCAATCCGGCCATTATCCAGAACTATTACCTCCATGTCATTCCGGCGAAAGCCGGAATCTATATTAAAAATGCTGTCAAGTAGTTTCTTAGTTAGATCCGCAGTATTGTAATTAACTATCCCTATGGATAGCTTAAGCGGGTATTCAATTTCTCCAACTTCTCCAAAATCCCTAATACCCCCAACTACCCCCAGATAAAAATCCAGTACCCCTCTTCTTTGGGCGGGCCTGCCAATCACAAATAACTTTAAAGCTTCCCTAAGCAAGGCAAACTTAGTCCGACCTCTGCCATATTTCATGCCGAAAATTAGCCTATTTCTGGTATGGTAATAATCTGTGATCTTCGAACCAATTCCGGTTGACCTCGAAACTTTATGGTAGATTACAATCTTACCATTGTAATAAATCTTAAATCCGGCTTCTTTAGCTCTTTTTGCCAAATCACTATCCTCAAAATACAGAAAATACCTCTCGTCTAATCCTTCTAATTCCTCTAACACATCTTTTTTAATTAACACACAGGCGCCGGAGAAAATCTCAGTTTCTTCCACGCCATCATATTGGCCAATATCTATCTCGTCAATCCCACGGTGGACTGAGCCAATATTATCCCAATCAAATTTACCTCCCGCAAACCAAATCACTTTCCCTAAGTCTTTTCTTTTATATCTATCCTTGTGATATTCAAAACCAGGGGCAAAATAAATCTTGGGGGAAACCAGACCAATTTTGGGATCAGACTTAATGGTCTTTATTAATTCTAAGACTAAATCTGGATCTTTAATTAAAGTGTCATTATTGATGAGTAAAAAGTAATCTGCGCCCCAAATTTTCGCATAATCCAAACCCTTGTTGTAACCGCCGGAAAATCCCAAATTTCCTCCGGTTTGTAAAATATCCACTTCAGGAAATTGCTTATGTATAGCAGAAATACTTCCGTCAGACGAAGCATTATCCACTACAATTATCTGCACACTGTAACCTGTAACCTGTAACCTTTTTAATGACTCCAAAAACTCCAGCGTATCCTTTTTGCCATTATAATTAAGTGTGATTATCGCAACTTTCATATAAACTTCAACCCTTCCAAATATACCCTGGCTCTTTTAGTTTTGCCAAAAAGGGAAAAAGCAATGACCCTTAAAATTAATCCCAGAATTAAAAATATCTTCACTAATTGATAAGAAGATTTATAATGCTTTAGAGAAAAATACTTCACACCTTTTAGCTCGTTTAGAAAACTTGCACTTAGATCAAAATTGGTAGATGCGCCGTGCAGGTGAACTGCTTCCGCAGAAGGCACGTACCAGATTTTATATCCTCGCTTGATAATCCTTTTGCACCATTCCACCTCTTCCATATGCATAAACAAATTCTCATCAAATCCGCCGGTCCGCTCATATACCTCCCTTTTTAACATAAAAAAAGCTCCCATTACCCAACCAACAGGGTGAGCCTTAGCAAAATATTTTTTATCTTTGGGATGAAAGGGAGAAACCAGTTTGTTTAAGATAGGCAGATTGCTTAAACCTAAAATCCAAAAAATTAAATTCAAAGGACTTGGCAGGTTACCGGAACTTGGTTGCAACTTACCGGTAGAATAAGTTAACTTTGCTCCCAAGCAGTCACAATTTAAATTGACTCTAAAATATGCCAGCGCTTTATATAAACTCTCTTCCTCAACATAAACATCAGAATTAAGGAGCAAAATAAATGGGGTTTTTGTTTGCCTCATGGCCAAGTTATTGCCCTTAGAAAAACCTAAATTCTCCTTTGAAACAATAAGTTTGACCCAAGCATAGTCAGATTTAATAAATTCTGCTGATCCATCACCTGAGGCATTATCCACTACAATCACCTCAATCTTATTTTTCAGCTTCTTCTCGCAATACTCCTTAGCCACTTTCACTTTATCCAAACACCGACCGGTAATGTCTTTGGTATTGTAACTTAAAATAATAATGGAAAGGTCTAGATTACTCATAGCGAAGCCCTGTCATTATCTTAAATTTTCTGTAATGTTCCAGCAGTTTTATTCCCCACAGCACAAAATCTCGAAAGATCGGCGGGTATTTTTTATAGTAGTGCCTTTTGTAGAAAATTCTCATGGCAGAGGCGGCATGGGTAGCTGCCGTAAGTCTTGTTGCCTTTTCCACTTTTGTGGCAGAAGTTCTCCACAAACCTGATGAAGAACCCTTAAAATGGATAATACTAACATCCGGATAAAAATAAATTTTCCAACCTCGCTCCCGCAAAGAATAACAAAATTCAATATCCTCACCATTAAAAAAATATCCTTCATGCCAAAACCCGATCTGCTCTCCGGCAACTCTTCTGACCATCAGAAATGTGCCACTAATACAATCAACTTCATGAGGTTGAGTAATATCCAGAAAAGAAGCACTGTAACCGGAAAAAAGGGCTGATTTTGGAAATAGCTTACTAAGACCGCTAAAATAAGCTAGTGAATTCCAGGGGGTAGGGAAACCACGGTGGCAAGAATAATCTAAACGTCCATCAGGTAATTCTACCCTACAACTTAATGCCCCAATGTCCGGGTCAGACAGTAATACTTCCAAAGATTTTTGGATGGCATGATCTTTGATAACCGTATCGGGATTTAAAAATAAAATCACAGGGCCTTTAGCTTTTTTTACCCCCACATTATTGCCGGCAGCAAAACCTAGATTCTCTTTATTCTCAATCAACTCTACCTGTGGAAATTTACTCTTAACCGCCTCAACAGACCCGTCAGAAGAGGCATTATCAACTACAATCACCTGCCAGAGATCCAGCTTACCTTTGCTGACAAAAACAGAATCAAGACAATTTAGCAATAAATCCTTAACATTGAAGTTCAGGATAATAATAGAGAGCTCCGGATTTACACTTTCTGCCATGTAGAGTAATTGTATAACAATTAGAAGCCAACCTCAAAAACTTTACGGGCGGGGAGTCGGGTTATTAATATTCCATTGAATCACCCCGCCGCCAAAGTTATACCCTGATCCAATTGCCGCCATGGCTATAATATCGCCCTTTTGCAATAATCCATCATTAAAAGCTTCACACATTGCAACAAAAATAGAAGCAGCTGAAATATTACCCATATTTTCTATATAAGAAATCATCTTATCCTGAAAGCCTAATTTCTTTGCTGCACTCTCCATGATACGGATATTCGCTTGGTGGGGGATCCACCAAGTCACATCTTTCTTAGTAACTCCGGCTCTCTCCATTGCTAACAATGTCATTTTAGTCATGGCTTTGACAGCATCTCCGTAAACCGCCGGGCCATTCATTTTGACTTTAAAATGCCCGGCTTCGATATTTTCTGGAGTGGCCGGGAAAACACCCCCTCCTCCTTCAAAGCTGATATTCATAGCTTTTGTACCGTCGGATCCCATTACAAAACCATACGGGCCAGGATTGGGGACTATCCCTATTAAAGCTGCTCCGGCTCCATCTCCGAATAAAACACATGAACCTCTATCGGTATAATCTACAAAATCTGTTAAATTTTCCGCACCAATGACAAGAATATTTTTTCTAAATCCCGATTGAACCATCGCATAACCAAGTTCTAAACCAGCCAAACCACCATTACAAGCATTGTTAATATCAAAAGAGGGAATATGTTTTGTTGGATTTAATCTAGCCTGCACTAAATTAGACACGGAGGGAAACAAATAATCAGGAGTAGCGGTAGCAACAATTATTTGTTCCAGTTCGGAAGGTTTCATACCAACCATTCTCAATGTTCTCTGAGCAGCATGCGTGGCTAAGTCGGAAGTATATTCACAAGGTCCAGCCACATGTCTATTTTTGATACCGGTCATCTGGATCATCCATTTATTAGAGGTATCTAAACCCAAATCTTCACTAAAATAACTGTTGGGGCGAATCTCTTTTGGCAAATATTTACCAATAGCAATAATACCCGGACCTCTCTCTTGCATGAAAAGTGAGTTTATCAAATATTGACAACCAAGTCCAGATATTATAGGATCGGCCGTGATGTATGTTGACTTAGATCCTTCCATAAGAATAGTAGTTACCGGAATGGGAACAGTCAACCCACTGGGAAATGATTTGCCTTCTACTTGGAATAAGGCCATTCATGGTGAATCCGGAATAGATGTAATCTCAGATGAATCACTTTGGGATCCCAGAGTCAGGATTGCTGGTGAAGTCAAGGATTTTGATCCTTTAATCTACTTTAAGTCTCCGCAAGAACTAAAAGGCAGGCACAGAAATGTACTATTGGCCCATGCGGCTACATTAGAGGCTTTAAGCCAGGCTAAATTAGCAGATATTAGTGATTTAGAAAAACCTAAGTTTGACTTTGATCCCGATGAAATAGGAATAATTTATGGGAGTGGTGTCGGAGGAGCACCATTTATAGCAGAGGTGCAGAAAACTATTATGGAAAACTCCCGAAAAGCTCTGGCAATCAATCCTCGTTCCATTCTATATGTACTAGCTGAAAGACATGCTACAGACATGGGTATGGCTTGGAATATAAAAGGTCCTGCGGCAGATATAACAGCAGCTTGTGCATCTGCTTCTAAAGCAATTGCTGCTGCAGCTCTACAAATTTCGGCAGGAGATGCAGACATTATGATCACAGGTGGAACTGAAGCGGCCATTGGTCCTATTGGAATAGGGATGTTTGCAGCAACACGGGGTGCGCTAGATACAAGAAACGACACTCCAAAACAGTCCAGCACTGCTTTCGATAAAAGCAGACAAGGGTTCGTTTTCGCTGAAGGAGCAGCCACCTTAATTTTAGAGAGATTAGACCATGCTTTAGATAGAGGTGTTTCCATTTATGCTGAACTTGTGGGATATGGAGATAAGAGTGACGCTTATCACGAAACAGCTCCTAAAGCCATTGAGGGCTATGACGATCCGGAAAAACCCTACCTTAGAAATGAACTTTTAGTGGCAAATAAACCAGGTTCTGTTAGGGCTATGGAGCAGGCACTAAGAAGAGCCGGTATAACTCCAGATGGAAACGATAGGGTGGACTATATTAACGCTCATGGTACTGCCACGACTCTCGGAGATCCCGCAGAGGCGGCAGCTATTGAATACGTCTTCAGAAACTTTGACAGATATCCTCTGGTGAGTTCAACAAAGTCTATGACAGGACATTTACTGGGAGCTGCGGGGGGACTTGAGTCACTTATGTGTATTATGGCAATCAATAAAGGCATTATTCCCCCTACTATTAATTTAAGAAATCCCATTCATACTCTGTTGGATTTAGTACCTAATAAAGCACGGAAATTTGATGTTAATATAGCGGAAAATAATTCCTTCGGCTTCGGCGGAATAAATCATGTGCTTGTATTCAAGCGTTTTATTCGGTGAGATTTTTTGAAAACCTTAGCGGACTCTGTGGCGGCGTTTGACCCGGAGTTGAGCCAAAGATTTTTCTAAATTTGCCATAGTTTCAGCATATTCTTCATCAGACAAAGTTTGAGTTAAAGCTTGCTCTGCTCTTTTTTTGGCTTCCTCAACAGCTCTTTCATCAATATCAGTAGCTAAAGTTGCCAAATCCGTCATAACAGTTAAAGTATTATCAGAAACCTGCAAAAACCCGTCCCCGATAGCCATAGATTCTGCTTTGCCGTTTCTTTTAATAACCAGCTCTCCGGGTTCTAGCTTGGCCATTAAATTAGCATGATGGGGAAGTATGCCAATCTCGCCCTGTTCAGTCGAGACATTCACTTGTGAAACCTCTTCGTCCAGTATCAACTTCTCCGGAGTAACAATTTTTAAATGCAACTGAGACATAGGGATATTATATAGAAATATAAGTTAAGGAACAATGATCTCTAATTTCGTCGCACTTGGTTTAAGTTTCTCAACAGTCTCAGCAATCTTAAAGAACCTTACCAAATCAGGAATACCGAGATCTGCCATAAACCAATCATCTATCCTAAATCTGGATCCATCATAAGCAGCCTCTGTAGTTTTTCTAAAAGAGTTTACTCTTACACCTTCTTCTTTATGATTACCATTCAGTCTGTAGTGTTTGCCACCCAAACTTCCCATTAATTGTGTTAAGGCGTGTCCAATCCTCAAGCCTCCTCTGTTCATGGTCTCGTGTAATTCGTACGGATATACAGCAGATTCAAGCATCCCTTGAATCCATAAATCAGCATACCCACAACCACCATGATCAGCGCTATGCGTACCCGGAGCTATACCAAATCTTTTTAATATTTCCGTTGCTCTTTGTAATCCCACTTCATCACCACCTGTCAGCATAGCCATAATAGCATTGATTCCACCTAAGACTCGAATACCTCGGACATGATGACTTGCTCCTTCTTCGCGCTGATCCTCGGCTACTAAATCTCTATCTTCTAATTGATCAAAACGACCATCTCCACACTCTAAAGCAGCACCTTTAGTTATTTTTACTAATTTAACCTCACTAACTGGAATTGTAATTACTGACCATTTTCGGTCTGTAAAATAATTAGCTATTTTATCCGGATTAAAGCCTGTATATACTTCGTATCTCATTTGATCTAAAAAAATCCGACCCGCTTGGGGTCGAATCTTGAAGTTTTAAGTATACCACAGATCTGTTCAAGAGATTGAAAATGGTGTAAAATTTTCTCTTATGGATCACAGTTGTGAGGCAGTAATAGTTACATGTATTGATTTTAGGTTTCAGGAATATATCAATAACTGGATAGCCAGCAATTTTTCTCTCAAGTCTTTTGACCGGATTGCTATTGCCGGGGGCGTATTTGATTTTGACTATGTTTCAAAACAGGTTGAAATATCAAAAAGGCTGCACCATATTAAAAAAGTTGTCCTGATAAATCATGAAGACTGCGGGGCATACGGGGAAGCGGGAACGCCGGAAAAACATGCGGAAGACTTAAAAAATGCTTCGGAAAAGATCAAACAACAATATCCTGATTTAACAATGGAAACCTATTATCTTCATCTCGATGGCACCTTTGAACAGATCTCTTAAAACTGTTCTCAATTAAGCTTGTCATTGCGAGACCACAAAGTGGCGAAGCAATCTTCTATGGATTGGAGAGATCGCCACTAACCCTTCGCGATGACGATTTGAATAATAGTAATTATTATCACAGAAAAAATCAGTAGCTAGGATTATGCTTCAAAAAGAGGGGGTGAGAATTTTGATAAAAGGTATTGAGAGTATAACTTTATTTTCTGAAGATGCCAAAAGAGTGGCAGATTTTTATAAAGATAAAGTGGGGCTTAAGATGACCATGGAAGCAGAAGTAGGGGAGGAGGGGGAAAATTTATTTGGCTTTGAATTTGAAGGAGGACCGGGACTATACATCATGGATCATTCAGAAGTCAAGGGAACCAGTACACAGCCGGAAAGGATTATTTTTAACCTGGAGGTAGATAACATTGAAGAAAATGTCAAAAGACTGGACGAGGCAGGAGTCAAAAAGATTAAAGACACCTACCATATGCAAAATTACGGGTTTATTGCAACCTTTGAAGATATTGACGGCAACTACTTCCAACTGGTTCAAATTAAAGCCAGTGAGTCCTAATTTCATTTATGCCACGGCCGTGGGATATTTGAAACAACTTTAGCCTACAACCTTTCAGGTTGCCGCACAAATTTTGGAATACTGTATTAGAGAAGGATTATTAAAAAGTCCTATCGCTGCCATTTGCGAAATAGAATCTGTAAAACAAGACGTATTAGAAGGCGGAGTTTTTGTTACGTAAAAACGAATTTATTTTAAATCTTCCGGGCCGCCGATCATATAGAAAGCTTGTTCCGGTTTTGAATCATGTTTTCCTTCTAAGATTTCCTTAAACAACCTGACTGTATCTTTAGTTGAAACGTATCTGCCTTTTCTACCGGTGAATGCTTCTCCTACGAAGAATGGCTGGGTTAGCGCCCGCTGAATTTTTCTGGCTCTGGCTACTGTTAACTTATCTTCATCTGATAACTCTTCAATTCCCAAAATGGCAATAATATCCTGCAGCTCCTTATATCTTTGCAGCACTCTTTGTACCCCTACTGCCACATCGTAGTGTTCCTGTCCTACCACTGCCGGATCCAAAACCCTGGATGAAGAGGCCAGGGGATCAACTGCAGGATAAAGGCCCTGTTCTGTTAAAGACCGCTCCAGGGCAATGGTGGAATCCAAATGAGCAAAAGTGGTGGCAGGTGCCGGATCGGTATAGTCATCTGCCGGGACATACACTGCCTGGACAGAAGTGATGGAACCTTTTTTAGTGGAAGTAATCCGCTCCTGCAAAGCTCCCATTTCAGTAGCTAAAGTTGGCTGGTAACCTACGGCTGAGGGAATCCGGCCGAGTAGAGCTGATACTTCTGACCCCGCTTGAGAAAACCTAAAAATATTATCAATAAAAAGTAAGACATCTTTACCGGCTTCGTCCCGGAAATACTCTGCCATGGTCAAAGCCGACAGACCCACTCTCTGGCGCGCTCCGGGAGGCTCATTCATCTGACCGAAAACCATGGCTGTTTTATCAATAACGCCGGAGTCAATCATTTCGTGGTATAAATCATTTCCTTCTCTGGTCCGCTCACCAACTCCGGCAAAGACAGAGAAGCCACCGTGCTCAGCCGCAATATTTCTGATTAATTCCTGAATTAAGACTGTTTTTCCCACTCCAGCACCACCAAAAAGACCAACTTTTCCACCTTTAACGAAAGGAGCAATCAGATCTATAACCTTAATTCCTGTTTCGAAAACCTGAGACTCTGTGGATTGCTCGGCAAAAGTTGGAGCCGGGCGGTGGATAGGTAGGCTCTTTTTAGCTTTGACAGCGCCCTTTTGGTCAATTGGCTCACCCAAAACATTAAACAGCCTGCCCAAAACCTCTTCACCCACAGGTACGGAAATGGGGGCTCCTGTATCAACAACCTCAGTACCTCTCTTTAACCCATCTGTTGCACCCATGGCAACTGCCCGAACTACTCCTTCACCCAAATGCTGTTGGGTTTCCAAAACCAGCTTTTCTTTACCACGAATAATTTCAAGGGCGCTGTAGATAGTAGGGATCTTTTTAGAATCAAACTCTACATCTACTACTGCACCAATAATTTGAACGACTTTACCTTTGCTCATAATAATTATGACATTGCCAATGCTGCGGTTGTTATTTCCAACAACTCTTTGGTAATTGTCTCTTGGCGAGTCTGATTATAGGCAAGATTTAGGTCATCTACAAGCTCCAGGGCATTATCTGTGGCATTTTGCATGGCAATCATCCGGCTTGAGTGTTCTGAGGCTTTGGTTTCCAGGAGGGATTGGTAAATTTTAATCTGAATATGATGAACCAACAGAAAATCGAGTAATTTGTCAGGGGAAGGCTCAAAAAGGAATTCTTTTCCTTTGTCATTCCCGCGCAGGCGGGAATCCAATTCCGAACTAGACTTTTCTAATTGGATCCCGACATCCGTCGGGATGACACTTGTCAAATCAATCGGCAGCAGTTTTACTTTTGTTGGCTCTTGTCTTAAGGTAGAAACAAAACGGGGATAAACTAAATAAACTTCTCCCACCTCTTTGGCCCTAAAGGCATCCATTGTGAGTTTTGCAAGTTGAACAGCTTCCCTAAACGTCACTACATCCAAATTCGGAAAATCAGCCTGCAAATTCTTACCTGATCTGGCCACAAAATTTCTGCCTTTTTTGCCAACTGTATAAAAAATAGTATTGCCGCTGGTTAAACCGGAAGATGTAAGCATTCTGAAAAGGTTAGTATTTAGCGCTCCACACAAACTTTTGTCTGTAGATAACAGAATTACACCCTGAGTGCTCACACCATTGCCTCCCAGCAACGGATGAGATTCCACATTAACAAGAGACAACAACCGCTCCAGTGCTGAGCTTAAATTAAAGCTGTATGGCCGCCCATTTAAGGCCTGGTTTTGCGCCCTTCTCATTTTGGTAGCCGCTACCATTTGCATGGCTTTAGTAATTTGAGCCGTATTTTTGACAGATCTAATTCGTCTTCGCAGTTCTTTGGTATTAGCCATTACTTCTTGCCTCCTTTTCCGCTCTTACTAAACATCCCTACAAATTCTTTAGTCACTTTTTCCAACTGCTTAGCCATACCATCATCCAGTTCTTTTTTATCTGCCACCTCAGACATCAGCTTCTTTTCCCGAAGCTTTAAGTGGGCCACATATTTTTCCTCAAATTCTTTTACTCTCTCTACTTCCACATTATCCAAATATCCATTTGTGACAGCCCAAAGCACCACTACTTGTTCCGAGAGTGCAACAGGGGAGAAGGGAGGTTGTTTCAAAACTTCGGTGACTCTTTTACCTCTTTCAATCTGCGCCTTTGTGGCCGGATCTAAATCCGAAGAAAACTGGGCAAAAGCCTGCAAAGCCCTAAATTGTGCTAAATCCAAGCGCAATTTTCCTGCCACTGACTTCATGGCTTTAGTTTGCGCGGCACCGCCCACCCGGGAAACGGATAAACCAACATTAATAGCCGGCCTGATTCCGGCAAAAAAGAGATCCCCCTCCAAATATATTTGTCCGTCAGTAATGGAGATAACATTTGTGGGAATATAAGCGGAAACATCACCGGCTTGTGTTTCAATAATCGGCAGGGCCGTCAGTGAACCACCGCCAAAATCTTTAGAGAGCTTTGCCGCCCGCTCCAGGAGTCTTGAATGAAGGTAAAAAACATCACCTGGATAAGCTTCACGGCCGGAGGGTCGGCGAAGAAGTAAAGAGACTTGCCTATATGCCCAGGCATGCTTGGATAAATCATCATAAATAATCAAAGCGTCTTTCCCTTGATCCATAAAATATTCACCCATGGCGCAACCGGCGTATGGAGCTAAATATTGCATCGTAGCTGAGTCAGAAGCAGAAGCGGAAACTACGATGGTATGATCCATGGCTCCCAGCTCTTCCAGTCTGGCCACAATTTGCGCAACTTTAGATGTTTTTTGTCCGATTGCCACATAAATACAGATGACATCTTTTTGGTTAATAATAGTATCTATAGCGATGGTGGTTTTACCTGTACTTCTGTCACCAATAATCAACTCCCGCTGGCCACGACCAACTGGAATCATGGCATCAATGGCTTTAATACCGGTCTGCAGGGGAGTATTAACCCCTTGCCTGGTGATAACTCCGGGAGCAATCTTTTCCACCGGGTAGTGATCTTTGGCTTTAATAGGGCCCTTGCCGTCAATCGGACTTCCCAGCGCATCAACCACCCGGCCAACCAAAGCCTCGCCAACAGGCACCTGTAAAATTTGACCGGTAGTTTTAACTTCGTCGCCTTCTTTAACCTTGGTAAAATCTCCAAAGATGACAGCTCCCACATTGTATTGCTCCAAATTTAGTGCTAACCCGTAAACTTCTTTTCCAAAATCCAACAATTCCGAATATTTAACATCTGATAACCCTTCGATCCTGGCTACCCCGTCACCGATTTCAGTAACTATACCCATATTTTGTTTTTGGGCTTTTAATTTTAAACCTTTAATCTGGTTTTCTATATCAGCTATAAGCGAAGCTTGCGAGCTACCGCTCTTTAAATCAGCCACTGATAGCCTCCTTTACCTGATTAATCTTACCTGAAACTGATTCATCCCAAATCTCGTCTCCAATCCGGAGTTTAAATCCACCTAAAATCTCCGGGTTAATATTAACTAAAACTCTGGCAATTTTAACCTTTTTCTCCACAATTTTTTTCATTCTTTTAACCTGGGCAGGGGATAGCGGGACCACCGTTTCAATATACATAGTATGCTCTCGCTCTTTTCTTTTTAAGTTTTTTAAATATTCTGATAAAGCTGGTATTGCTTCAGACCTTGACAGAGATTTTAATACTTTAATTGATCGGGCCACTTGCGCTTCCGCTATCTTACCGTCTTTAAAACTTAAATCTATCAATTTATTAACTGTTTTTTGTAATTGTTTTCTGATTTTCATGATAGGTTCTTGATCTCCTTTTCAATAATTTCTTTTTGGTCTTTTTTCAACACTTTGCCGGCCACTTTCTCCATTCCTGCTGCCACAATATCAGCCATTTTACTCATTATTTGTTGCTCCATCCTTCCTGCCTCGGCCCTGGCAGCCTCTTCACCCTTTCTGATTATCTCCTCTACCTGAAGCTTGGCATTCTGCTTCATCTCTTCCCGCATTTCTTCCAGCTCTTTTTTAGTCTCATCCAACAATTTTTGTGCCTCATTTGCTGCTTTCGCCAAAACTTTTTCTTTTTCTTCCTCTGTTTCTAAAAGTCTTTTTTCAATTTCCTCAGCATTTTTTAAACTCTCTTCAATCTTTTTCTTCCGTTCTTCTAAAACCTTCAAGATTGGCTTATACAGAAACCTTTTTAGGATAAAAAGGAGTAAGAAAAAATTAACTACCTGCGCAGCCAAAAGTAATGGATTTATTCCAAATTGATTTAAAATTTCCATAAGTGAAAGGGAACAGGGTACAGTGAACAGGTTACAGTAATCGCTAGAAAACTGTCACCTGTAACCTAAAACCTGTAACCTTATTTTGTAAATGCAATCACCAAAGCATAAATAGCAATAGCTTCAGCAAAAGCCATACCTAAAAGCATTGCCGGTAAAATTTTGCCCTGGGCATCCGGATTTCTACCAATGGCTTCAACAGCCTTCATGCCGATAAAACCAATGCCAAGCCCTGGCCCAAGAGCACCCAAACCAATTGCCAGTGCCGATGGAAGACCTTCCATATTTTTACTCCTTTCTTTCTTTAGACCGAAGGTCGCAAGGACCTTGTGTCCTTAATTTAGTGTTCTACTGCATGCTTTTCTGACAGTAACACCATAAACACCAGTGTTAACATCATAAAAACAGCAGCCTGTACAAATCCTACAATAATTTCCAGAAAATAAAAAGGGAGCGGTACTATAAAGGCAAAAATTGATGAGATCGTTACCAGCACCACCTCCCCGGCAAATATATTACCAAAAAGCCGAAAGGAAAGTGAGACTATTTTAGTAAATTCTCCCACAATCTCCAAAAGACCCACAAATAAAAATATCGGGTTTAGCGTAAACCACTTTTTTAAATATTCGATAATACCTAAGTAACGAAGGGCAAAAATATGAGTTAAGGCTGCCGAGGTCAAAGCCAGAGCCAAAGTCATGTTTAAATCAGAGTTCATGGAACGAAGCAGTGGTTCCTTATGATAAGTGATGGTGGCAAAGCCCGGGAGTAAACCGATCCAGTTGGAAAAAAGGATAAACAAGAAAAATGTCATCACAATCGGGAAAAAGACTTTGGCTTTTTTGTCCCCAGCAAGTTCTGAAACTGTACTGTAGCCAAAATCAATTACCATCTCAAACAAACCCTGCAGTCCGGAGGGAACAAGTTGAACCTTCCTTGTTGACAAAAAACTAACGATCGTCAAGAAAATGATTACAATCCAAGAAACCAGCAGAGTATTGGTAATGGGGAAATTTTGAAAATATCCCAAAATTTCCGGCGGCAGCACTATTCCATGTTCCATATAAATATTGTGCTTGAATGCCAAGTATTTTACAAGAAGCTAATAATATGGTCAACGCCCATTCCTGATCTAATCCAGCTTTTCCCGCTGGGACCGAAGAAAAGAAAACCATTGTTCAAAAAAGGCAAAAATTCCTTTAAATGGAGTTTCAATTATCAAATATCAGCAGGAAAATGTTTAATTGGCTGATTGTCAAAGTTAGCCTTCTGCCGATTTGAATCAGTGGCATAAAGAAAAAGTCAAACAGAAGATATCCTATATTCTCTTTTTTCTCCCTAAAAATAAACATATGGGCAGTCCGGTTAATCCTGTAACTAACGAATGAAACAATTGCCAAGAAAAAGATAAACACACCCTGGGAAAACGGATTTACATTCAGCTTAGTCAGAATAAATACCACTGCTCCAAAGCTTAAAGCAGCAGTTGCTATCCAAAGTATGGCAAATACAACCCAAAGCAACGGATCAATCTTATTGGGTTTTTTCTTAACCAAAAGAGGGGTACTAAGCACAGGTGGATCATCATACAAAATAGTATTTATTTTGCGTAAAATCCGGTATGAGTTTTCTCTATTAGGGGATTCAATCAAAAACCCCACTATAATCATCAGGATAGGCGGAGTTAGAACATTTATAGCAATAGAGGACCAGTATGTCTTTCCATAAAGCAGCCTTTCAAATGTTCCTTCGATAAACAGAGCAAAGACAGCTTTTGTCACAAAAATAAAGATCACGGATCTCACAATCGCCCTTCTGACTTTTCCGGCAATAGATTTATAGCGGGCGTTGCATGCGGCCAGCACCTCTGAACTTAAGTATTCCTCATTTGAAACTGTAGCCAGAGCCTTTCCTCTGTGCTTGCGTAAAACATCATCTAGTATTAGAAAGGGGATTGTTTGATTTTTTACATATGAATGAATCTTATCTTTGGCCGGATACTTAAACTGCTCTTCTATCTGTTTGAGAGCCTGTGGAAAATGGTTGGCAATTTTTTCCAGATTCTCTGCATCTAAACTTCCAAAATATTGGATAAATAAATGGTAGCGCAGAAACGCCAAATCCTCATTGGCATAGGCGCGCCTTACAGCGATAAAAACCTGGAGATCCTTTACCTCTTCGCTGTCATCAGTAATAGTTACGGCATCCCTAAAGATCCTGAACATGAAATTACTCATCACATCTTTCGGATCATGAGGTTTCAAAACATGCTCTATCTCGGAAGACAGAAGGTGCAGAATCCACTCATTAACCACTCCTTTATTGATACGGTGATCCCGGTTAATTTTATCCTCCAGCTTCAAATATAAATCTATAGTTTCTTCAACCTTGACCACTTGAGACTCCGTGATTGATGAGTCGGGAAAATAGCGGGCCCAAACCAGTTCCCTAATCAAAGGCGGGGCTATTGTTCTACCATTTCCTCCTAAAATTAACCTTCTCTTTAAGATTCGCTCAATTGTTGAACGGAGAATTACCTCATCTTCCCTATAATCCATGGCTGTACGGAATTTTTCATACCAGGTGGCTATTTCTGCAACCAAAGGATTTACGGAAATAGTCCGGTCATGATTTGGGGCAAAAGTTCTATCATATGCTGCTACTAAACCTAACGATAATTTATTTAATGTCGCCATTTATAGTATTATAGTATCATATTAAGATCACTCTATGACAACTGAGGAAAAATTTAATTTAATCACCAGAAATTTAGAGGAAACTCTGACTGAAGAAGAACTAAAAACTCTTATAGAATCAGGCCAACCTCTTCGCCACTATATTGGCCTTGAAATCTCCGGGAAAGTGCACCTCGGCACTGGTTTTGCTGTCATGTTAAAAATCAAAGACCTACAGAAAGCCGGAGTTAAAACCACAATCCTTTTAGCAGATTGGCATACTTGGTTAAATAGGAAGCTCGATGGAACACTGGAAACAGCTACCAAAATGGCACGAGAATATTTTGAAGAAGGAATGAAAGCTGCGGCAATTTGTATAGGGGCTGACCCGGACAAAATTGAATTTGTTTTAGGTAGTGAACTATATGAAAAGTTAGGCTCCAACTTTTGGGCTACGGTTATTAAGGTTTCCAAAGCCACTACGCTGGCCAGGATGCTTCGCTCTACTACCATCATGGGACGCAAGGAAAGCGAAATTTCCGATGCCGCCATGTTGATTTATCCTGCGCTGCAGTCTGCTGATATTTTCGCGATGGGAATTAATATTGCCCACGCCGGAACGGATCAGAGAAATGTCCATGTGGTAGCAAGAGAAGCTGCAAAAGAGTTAAACCAACCCAAACCAGTCGCAATTCACCATCGCTTGCTACAAGGCCTGATGCAACCGGTTTTCACCACTGATGAAAATGGAAAACAGGTTCTGGACTTAGAAGCGGCGAAAATGAGTAAATCTAAGCCTGACAGTGCAGTATTTATTCATGATGACCCAGATGAAATTAAAAGAAAAGTTAATAATGCCTATGCCCCGGAAGGAGTAATAGAATTTAACCCCATTTTGGATTGGGTTAAGCATTTGATTTTTTATGAACAAGGCTCAAACTTAAATATTAAACGTGATCCGAAGTGGGGAGGGGATTTGAGTTATACAAATTATGAAGATCTGGAAAAAGATTATGCCGAGAAAAAGTTGCATCCGATGGATCTGAAAATAGCCGTAGCAGAATGGCTTATTCAAAAATTAGAACCTGCCCGAAAATATTTTGAGGAACCAAAAAGAAAAGTAGCCTTAGAAGAAATTGAAAAACTAACTCAGAGAAGTTAAGCCTTTAGCACCAGCTCCGATCTGACCTCCTGCCCAAAGACCTGCACCAATCACTAGAGATAACCCAGCCAGCGTCCAAACCAATTTGGTCAAAAACTTTTTACGGCCTTTTCCTAAACCAATAAATGGCCCCCACTTCTCATCTTCAGTAGATAGGACAGCACCCTTTGTTTCGACCCCTGGTTTCATAGGCAGATACTCATAAAATTATACACTTTTCTTTTTTCTTTGCAAGCGATACAATAATTAGATATGTACTCAAAAAAGTTCAGGATTTTCTGGATAATTTTATCGGTGGTGGCAGGAATAGCTATTGTCCTTTTTTCCCTTTTGCCCCTTTTAACATCCCTTTAATTAATCACCTGAGGATTATTCTTTAGCGTTTCGACTTCTTGCCTTAACCTTTTTTCCAACTCCTCTGCCAACGAGGGAATGTCTACAGAAATTTCTGCTATTTTTTGAGGCATTTCCGGACTATCCATTGGAATACCTTTAATAGAACTCAGCTGTTCATCTGTCATCATATCTACAGTAACATCAAAAATAACATTATTAAGATGGTCCTGCACTTTAAAAGCATATTCTTTCCTTTTTTCCTCATTTAAAACACTTAAACCGGGGGCTTGTAGAACTTCTAAAACTAAACTGTTTATATAAGCTTGTAATTTTTGATCCATAATTTCTTAAGCTACCTTATCTAATACAACTCTTGCTTGTTGCTCAGCTATTAATCTAAGTTTAGAACCGGCCGGAATCCAATGCAGAGCCTGGCGAAGCCTTCTGAGGGCCGATTCATCCCCATCTTCTACTGCTCTCCTGACTAAATCGTCAATTTCTGACATACTGACCGGGAAATGGGTATTAGGCAACAGATCAGGATTCGTTTTAGCCATCTCAGCCCACATCTCCGTCAATGTTTCATAATTGGCGGCAATATTGGCTCCCATTACCGGAGCATCCTGAGCATTCCAACCTAAATGCAAAAGCTCTCCGGCTGTCGCGCCTTTCTCAATAGTTACTTCACGGAACAAATCAGGGTTATGATCCAAAGCTTCGCTGACTTTCTCAGCCAGAGCATGTTCCACCTCCGGTTGTTCTGTAATAGCATTCTGGCCAACTTCAGCCGCTCTGATATCAACAGCTGGCTCTGCAGCAGGCGAGGGAGTTGCCTCTGCAGGAGCTGCCGCAACCGCTTGCGCGCCTTTCGCCTGGTTTAAATACTCATTAACTGAGTGAATATCTAGACTTTTTCCGGCGGCAACTTTAGTTGGATCAGTAATATCGTTATCAGTCATCACCTGATGAACTACTTTATTTAAGTCTGCGAGTTCCGAATCATTTAATGGCCTGTCACCTAGGTTTTGTTCCAGGTAATTTTTAACTTCAGTCCATACGTTTGATCCCTTGGGCAAAGTAATTGTCTCGCTAACATGGGAAACTACAGCAGGAGCTGTTTCTGTAAGTACGGGAGCAGAAGCTGCTGGTTGTGCTGCCGGGGGAGTAGCTGGTTGTGTATCAGCGGAAACGGTGGGCTCAGTATCCGGAAGCGTTGGCGGCTGTTGATCAGCAGAAGCAGGTTCAGTAGCACCTGTCGACTCGGCACCAGAAGTTTCTGCTCCTTCTGCAGCAGCAGGGGTAGTTGCTGTTGCCGGAGCAGTAGTGGGTTCAACTTTAGGGGCAACACTGGCTGACGGCTCAGTAGTAGGGGAAGCCACACCTCCTGGCATAGCAGGGACAACTGCCTGCGCTTTCGCCGGTTGGGGAGTCTGTTCGGAAGCAACAGGAGCTGAAGTACCGGAAGGACCAGCACTAAAAGCTTCAGCTATATGTTTTGCAATCTCACTGCCTATTGCTCCGCCTACAAATCCAAAAACCGCTCCTTTTTTTGCAGCCTGCCTAATTTTTTCCTTATCGGCAGCCTTTAATTTCCGGAAGCCATTCTTTATCCCGGCAACAATAAAAGCTTTTTCTCCCGGAGCAAGCTGATCTGCCTGCCTAAAAAACACTTCCTTAGCTGCTGCGGCGGCGGCACCTCCCACAGCCCCGGAAACTGCTGCTATAGCTATACCTGGACCGATAGTGACACCAGAACCGGCAAGCAAACTGGTTACAGCCAGGCGGGTTGCCCACCTGGTCACACTTCCAAATCCCGCACCAGCCAGCATTTCCGCTTTATGGCTGCGGGCATAATCCCAAATTTCTCTCTTGTGGGTTAGAGTATAACGAATAGCATTTAGAATCTGTCGATCCAACCCAATATCAGATAACCTTCGACCAAAGATCTTTAAAGTCCTAATCGTTGAATGTGCTGTATGAGCAAAAATAGTTTCTCTTGCCTGATTTATTACCTGTTGTTCGGCCGGCTGAGATGAATACCTGGCCAGCTCTGCTTCTACTGCTGCTGCCTGCCCTTGATCGCTTGGAACATCCACATCAGCTCCGGCAGCCCTTTGAAACAAATCGTCGGCTTGCTGTTCTGGAGATCTGCTTGCCGGACCAGCCTCAGAAAAGTTGCTGGCAAAAAAGGAATCGGCATCTTGAACAACTCTGTCTTGATCAGTCAAACGATTATCTATTTGTTCCGCTCTTCCGCTTGTTGAACCGGGGTTGCCAAAGTTGTTTGCAAAGAAAGCATCAGCGTCTTGAGTCACACTCCTTTGTTCGGGAACCGGGGCACCTGACGGTGTTTCTCCACTCATCACAAAATCCTCCTACTCCCATAATACCGCAGAAACACCTGCCCTTGTCAAACTAAAACCTTAAAAAACTATTTGCAATCAGCCCCAAGCAGTAGGATAATTAAGAAATATGCCAACACCAGAAAATTCGATTCAACCATCAGCAAGCCAGGGGCCGGAAGCTCAAGGCGTTGAAGCAGCACCTAGAAATCCGGGGGAAGTCTGGAATCAATTAAAACAGGATCAAGCATCGGGAAATATCCCCGGGGTCCTTCAAGGAGTTCGCACCCTTGACCAAACTCTTTTCCCAGCTCCCACCCCGGAAGATCCTCGCCGGCGAATCCCGCTTACTGAAACTCCGCAAGTGGAAAGCTATCTCAAAACTGCAGTTGCTCCCACCCGTGCTGTTAGAGAAACTCTAAGACAGCAGTTTGAGAATGCATACAACAGTGATGACCCGGTGTCACAAGCGGCACAAGAAGATTGTCAGCGTTTGCTAAAAGTCCTAGGCATAGATCCATTCGAACTGCTGGATTTGCAGATAGAGGAAAACCAAGCAACCGAAGGAACACAGCCAGCCACAGCTGCAGCAACAGCAACCGATCTTCCGGCTCAACCTGTTAAAAAAAGAAGGTCCTTATTCCATCCTTTCGGGGGAGGACACAAAACCCCTACCGGCCAACCAGACCGTGAAGTAAATACAACCCCAGCTCAACCCGCACCAGAACGGGGGACTATAAAAGAAACTGAAACAGAAGTAGAAATCGGGATGGAGGATTTACTTAAGGCAGATGCCAACTTGTATGCCAATAAAAATAATCTGCTTAGTCCGGCGGCATTAAGGGACTTGCAAAGCGCCTGGAACAAGCTCCAGCAGGAACATCCCGACCAAATCACCGGTTACATCCAAAACAATCATCCGCTGGTTTTACAAAACACCATCCTGAAACAGTCTAAAGGAGAAATCTCCAAGCTGGTCCGCAAAACCAGACAAGATCTGACCCAAGAGGAAATAGAACCATCCCTGATAGACGACCCGTTAGCTATTTTAAGAGTCGATTATGAACTTATGCATCAAACAAGCGGTGGCGCTAGAGACGTTCTGAGGAATACTGCCGCAAAGTTAGACACATTACTCGTGCAACAAGAATTAGGGGTAAATCCGTTTCTGGCTTTAGAAACTGGAGAAAAAATGTTGAAAACTGGCGGTCCCTACGCTGGTCAACTTTCCACCGAAACCACCAAAGAGCTTCTCAAGGCGATGCAGGCTATAAGCCGGGAACAAGTCGAAACTCATTTAGCCCAACATCCAAAAGATATCCTCAAATTTACTCCCGCCAATCTTAGCTACCTAAATCCGGATGCACGGAAAGCTTTAGTGCAAATAGCCAGGAAGTTAAGATTTAAATTCGCCGAAGGACCAACTACCACAACAGCACTAGGAGCAGCAGAAACACCTACAGCAGCTGCTCAAACGGAAGCGGGAAACATACAAATAGAAGCAGTCTCTGGAACTCTGACTGATGCTCAAATTCATCAAAAGTTAGCTGATATCACTGCCAAAGCCCATGATCAAATTGGAAAAGGCCAAAACGTTGATGTAGTTAAAAACTCAGTCATAGAAGATCTAAAAACCGGCCTTAATCTAAGCGACGAAGCTCAGATTGCCAGTCTGGCTAAGCTAACCATGTGGCGGGCCGAACTTAAAACACCAGCACAAGGTCAGGAGAAGTGGGTCGTTCTTAGTATACCTCCTGGAGTAGCTCTGGAGGAGCACACGGGAGACCGTACTGATTACCACCGCAAACGGGCCCGAATTATACAGGTGCATGCTAATTTGATCACTGTGTGGAGCCCTGACACCAAAAAAACCTTTCAGGTGCAATACTCGGAAGTTTTCGAGGATGGAACCGTTATTCAAACAGAAGCTCCTAAGCCATCTTCTGAAGAATCAGAAGTTGCTGGTGAAGCTACCCCTGCCAACTCAAGACTGGCACAGCTATTGGAAGAGAGGAAATCTATAGAAAATCTTTCTATTTCAGATGAAGCAAAAAGAATACCACTGGCTGAGATTGAAGAAAAAATTAGGCAAGAAGAAGCTGCTCAAGCGGAAGATTCTACTAACGTAAGTCAATTATACTTCCGGACATTAAGAGGAATTTTAGACAGTTCTAACCTTACAGATGCCCAAAAGGTCGAAATGGTAGGTAAGGTTCAAGCAGCAGTTGCGCAAACAAATGCTATTATTGCAGAAAGCCAAGCCCGGCTTCAGGGTCAACAAGGTGGAGAAACAAATCCCCAACCAGCCGGTGCAACAACAGAGAGTGCAACTATTGTTGACAAAACAAAAGTGCCGGAGATTGTTTCAGAATCTAATTTTGGTAAAACAGTAAAGGCCACCCTTCCTTCCGGCAAGCCAGGGGAAACAGCAGTTTATCAAGGCACTATTAAAGGAATAGAAACACGTTTTGGCGAACCACAGTATGTAATCCAACTGGATAACAACACCCTACGTACTGCAAGACCTGAGAATATGGAATTCCTTGAGCAACGAGCTGAAGAAAGAACCCTGACACCTGAACGCCAGACCTTGGAAAATGGAGCGTTACAACAAGGTCAGGCTCTTGCCGGAGAAACCGGCGCTCCTCTTACCGAAGAAGACTTACAAAAATTTAGACAATCACAAGAGGGAAAACAGGGATGATTTATGCCGGAAAAACAACCATTTGACCTCCAACAAACGGTTAAAGGCATGTCTGATGCCGAACTTCAGCAATTTAACACTTGGTTAATTACAGAAAGATACCGAGTTCAGGCAAAAAAACTTCAAATTGATATGCCTCATGGAAATTTTATGCTTATGGATGGCAAAAAAGTTATTGACGACCTCCACCCAGATGGTGTTATCATCCCTCTTAATACTAATCCCCAGGAAGTAGAACCACGACTTAATCAAATGGGATCCTTCACTCAATATGTAGGTACTGTCAGTTTCGTTGGTCCGGATGGTAGATATTGGAAAGGAGTAGATTCTAGAGAGAATATCGAGGCTTTACAAAAGGCCTGTTATAACCCAGGATCAGTGTTTGTCTTTATAGGCGAAGACGGCAAATTTGCCGATCCGGCCGTACAAAAGGAATGGGAAACAATCCTTCATCCTCTTCCACAAGTTTCTGAGGAATCAAGATCAGCAAAGGAGGCTGAAAAACGCCAAGAATTAAAAGAAAGCCTTACTAAAAACTTAACCAGCGATTTCCGGGAAGAAGAGGATGGATTTGTACTGGAAACAGGGTCTTTCAAAGGGTATAAAATCTCCAGAGCTTTTCGGGGTGGAGCTCATGGGTATATCTATTATGCACAAACACCGGCGGGAGAACCGGCAATAATAAAAGTCGCAAAGGAATCCGCTAGTAAACCTTACTATCTTACTCTCCAAGAAACTAATCAAATCGAATACGCTGTTTTGGAGCATACCAGTAAACTTCTTGCAGAACACTATATGGCACCTCTTGTATCTATTCCGATAGCTTTTGACACCACCTCCTATTCCAATGCTGCTTTTAGTGAAAGTTTAATGCCGGGGGAGGCAGCATCCGATTTAATACAAAATGGGAGCAAGTACCCTCCGGAGGTTATCTTAAAAAATATATTCCGCATTAGTGAATTAGGAAATCTTTTGGCGGGAAAGGCATTTCAATTGACATTACGAGATGAAGCCGTGCAGTTGGAAGTTTCCCTGGAAAGGGACCGTCGTCCGGATACAATCTTTTTAGACCCTAAAACCGGCGAGCTGACCGGCATCATTGATTTTTCCACTTCCGCCTATTACACAAAAGATTATGATTACTTACTAAAACATGCTTCCTCATCTCTTCCTTATCAATCTGAGGAATACACAAGGGCCGAGGAAAGAAGGAAACAATTGGAAATAAGGACACTGGAGGGTATTATGCGCCATGACTCTGAGAGAGGCGGAGTTAAAAGTATGGGCCTTATGGCTGAAAGATTATCCCGAATGGAAGAAGCTACTCCGGAAATCAGAAGCCTGTTTGAAAGGATGGCCGCCGGCCAAATACCTAACTTTGTGGCAGTCTACCAGGAGATAGTCAACCAAGGCTTGATTTAGCCTGCAACCTGAAAGGTTGAGGCAAAGGTTAAAGCACGAAATTCTAACAAAAATAGCCTGTTTTTAAACTCAATTTGTGCTAAAATATAGTTATGAAAAAATTACCGGTTTTTTTAAAAAAATACTTCTGGGATGTGGATTTTGAAAAATTAAATCCGGAGAAATATCCTTACTACATCATCAAAAGAATTTTGAACCATGGGGATCAATATGCTAATAAATGGCTATTCAGAAATTTTGATGAAGCAGCCATGAAACATAGTATCCAGAATCACCGTGGATACTCAAAGCGAGCAGCAATATATTGGGGTAAATTTTTTCGTATGCCGAGAAGAAATATCATGTATTTTAAAAAGGGCTTCCCTAATCCACCCGTACGGCTCTGGCCATATTAGGCTTGACTATTCAAACAAGAAAACTAACTGAAGAATTGTTAAAGTAAAATCATCTATAAGCGAAGCTTGAAAACAAAGTATTTCAAGCAGAGCTTTCAAACTTTGTTTATAATGGATTTATGGCAGAACAAGTTTCTGAAAGTCCGTTAGTTGTTTTAGACCGGATTAAAGTCAACCAAAAACTGGGAGAGAACATGGATGTTCCGGGTGTACTTTCGGACGTTGGCCTGTTTGTCCAGATGGGAGTGACAAAGCTTCCCGAAACCTCCAAATATTTAAAAAACTTTGGCCTTCAAAAAAACGTTCGGACAACCTTACTTTATAGAATCCGTGAAGGCTACCAACGAAAAGATACAAAAGGAGTTTTGCAGGATTTATCCATTGCCGAAGCTATCGGCATGAGCGAAATGCCGGAAGTTGCACCCTATCTTTCTTACATCCAAACTAACCTCCAAAACAAATTCCGAGAACCGGCACCCAAAAAAGCTGCAGTAAAAAAACCAAAACAGCGCCATTTAAAAAGAAAGCTTGCCCTGGCTGCCGCTACTGGCTTAGTTGCTTTTACCTCACTTACAGGTTCAGGTGCCCCAATCACTAAAGCCCTAGACGATCTATTACATAAACAAAACACTACCCAAGCAAGCTCCAGAGAAGAAACCGCAGCAGAAACAGGGACTACGTCTGAAACAAAAGAAGTATCTACCAGTCCGGATTTTCAGCAGCTGATCAAACCTTTTGTAGATGAAGCCATGAAAAGACGGGCTGAACGGGCAGCCAATGACCCCGAATACTACAACCGAGTAGATAAAGAGCTCAACCAGGACCGGGTTAACATTCTTCTCTACGGATATGGTGAGGAATGGAAAGGTGGGGAAGATATGGATCAACCGACTTTTGGATCTCACTCCATCTTCTCAATCAACTTAAAATCCGGCAAAATCGATCTTGTTTCTCCAACTCACGACACCCGGGCTCCGGAAATCGAACAGTTCCTGAAGAAAAACGGAAAAGAAGCGCGTCCGACCAGAATAGACCGGGCATATGATATCGGCGGGTATGATCTGATGCGGCAGGTGTTGGAAGATGCAACCGGTCTTTCAGTTGATTATCAAATCAGGGCTGAAGATACTCTTATCAAATATCTCGTTGATAATCTCGGCGGTATCAATGTTGATATCCCTTTTAATGTAAATACAAAGCAGTTCCGTGACGACGGAAAGATGTATCCTCCGCACCAGTTCTCTAAAGGATCTCAGAAAATGGATGGTATTACGGCTCTCCAATTTATTAAAGCCTGGTCAGACCCGGTTGATCCTGCCAAAGAGCGCAATATCCGAAAACATCTGGCGATGAAAGCCATATTTGATCAGGTCAAACAAAAAACAAAAGAGGGAGATCGGATGTTTGGTATTAACATGTTTTCTCTTCTGGCCACTGAAAACCTGAAGGGCAATATCGGATTTGATTTTGATGAAAAGCAGTTTATCTTTCCAGTGCTGGGAAATTTGGGAAAGCTGGGAAAATTGGATCTTTCTATAGAAAAAACCATCTTTGTAGTAGACCCGGCCATCGGCGACGGGGGAGTTCAGTGGATCACTGCCAATGCTGCTGAAAATCCTATCACCCAAAAAGATATTGAAAATGGTGTATATGGCCAAGACTTGGCTATGGAGATTCCTTTCAATGCCAATCCCTACTCATCAAATCTGGTGCGCGATTATTGGAAATCTGTCAGGGATTTGATAAGCAGCCGACTCGGCAAACCCCAACAACCAACAGTAGGTAAACCAGAACCTGCTCCTCCAGCCGCCACTCCAACCTCATCACCATCTCCTTCTCCAACTGCCAGCCCGACACCGACTCCCACCAAAACACCGGAACCAACACCTACACCTGAAATCAAAACCTTTAAAAAAGATATCTTCAGGGAACAAATCGCCCCGATTATTTATAAAAAAATAGAGAGAATCAGAGCTGAGCGGGAAGCCAATGACCCCGAATATTACCAAAGAATCAATAAAGAATTAAACAATGGGAAAATCAACATCTTAATTACCGGCGGCAGAGAAGATGATGATTTAACGGATTCTATTCAACTGTTTTCCTGGGATCCTGCCACTAATTCTCTCTATGTCATCTCTATCCCCAGGGATCTGCAATCCCCTGAAGTTTTGCAGAAGACAAAAAGCCAAATTGATTCTAAAATAAATCAGGCCACCCATTTCACCGCCAACACTGATCTGTTAAAACTAGCTGTGGAAAATGCCACCGCCTTATCAGTTGACATGTACATGCATGTAGGTTTTAGCGCCTTTGAAGATACTATAAACAAGACAGTAAAAACGGTTGACGTTGAACTGGATAAGGACATTGTCGATAATGCCTACCCAACCGAAGATAATTGGTACAAGCGAATTGAATACCGAAAAGGTCCCAATAAACTAACCGGAGAGCAGGCTTTGGAAGTAGTCAGAACCAGACATATCGACAATGACTACGAAAGGTCTAAAAGGCAACAGATGATCATTGAAGCTTTAATAAAGAAGATACTATCTGATAATTTTTTCAACCAGTTCAGTCATTTATCTACTTTAAGGGATATCTGGTATGAAGATGTCAAGGGCAAAAGCACCATCAAACCGGATTTTGATTTAGATGATCTATTTTTCAACGACTTAGGGCGTTTAGCACAAAAAATTCCGCAGATGGCTTGGGCCAAGCTTTCTGGGCAAGCCAAAATGGCCGAAATTCCGACCATTTTTACAACCGGCTTAACCAATAGAAACTTTGTGGTGGGAGCCGGTATTATAAGAAAAGACGGCACAGAAAGCTACAACACCAAAATTAGCGGTGGCAATCCCAATACTAACAACCCCAGAAAAGATTATTGGGCTAAATCCCGAAATTTCGTCGACAACTTTATTAAAGGAAATGCCGGTGAACCACCTGAAGAGGAAGAGATTCAAATAGAGATCCCTACAAATTCAGAAAATCCAACCTCTTAAGTACCACAGTTGTATAATTAGCACATGGATTTGAAAACTTCACTCTCAGGTCTTACCGGAATTGGACCCGGGCTTTCATACAGGCTCAAAAGGCTCAATTTAAATACTATTGAGGACTTAATTTACCACTTTCCTTTTAGGTATGATGACTTTTCTAATACCACTTCAGCCCTGGATGCCAAGATAGGGGAGAATGTAACGCTGCAAGGGGAGATTTGGTCTATCCAGAATATTTTTACCAGGTCCAGAAAAATCATCACCAAAGCCGTATTTAATGACGGCACCTCACCAATAGAGTTAACTTGGTTCCACTCCTCTTGGCTGACTAAACAAATCCAGACAGGTGACAGACTACAGGTTTCCGGAAAAGTCAGCAAGTATAAAAATAAGCTTTCAATCATTGCCCCACGCTGGGAAAAACTCACCGAGACATTGACCCGCCGACCCACTGATATACCAACCATCCATACTGGAAGGCTTGTGCCAATATACCCTGAAACAGAAGGCTTAAGCTCTAAATGGCTGCGGACAAAAATAGATAAACTACTGCCCCTGGTTATAGATGAAATCAGCGATCCCTTGCCAAACCAAATCAGAAATGGGATGCTAACACTGACACAGGCCATTCAGCAAGTCCATTTTCCGGAAGATATACAGCAAGCAGAAAAGGCTAGGGAAAGATTGGGTTTTGACGAGCTGTTTTTTGTTTCGCTTGCTACCCAAAAAGCCCGCATGGAATGGAAGAAAAAACCCATATTGGAACCGTTAAAAATTAACCCAAAAGACGTCAAGGATTTTACTGATCATCTACCTTTTAAATTAACCGGCGCCCAAGAAAAGGTCTTAAAAGAAATCTTAGATGATCTTAAAAAAGATCAGCCCATGAATAGGTTAGTACAAGGAGAGGTAGGCTCAGGGAAAACTGTAGTAGCCACCATTATTGCCTATTTAGTCCACAAAAATGGCTTGCGTACCTTATTTATGGCTCCGACGGAAATTCTGGCCTTCCAGCATTTTGAGACACTTTCCAAACTTCTCAAACCTTTTGGGGTAACAGTGGGAATATATACTGGGAGCAAGAAGAGTCAAGAGTCAAGAGTCAAGAGTCAAGGAAAAAAGAAATCTAGACTCTCGACTCTAGCGACTAGCCACTATTCTGACATCATCATCGGCACCCATGCCCTGCTGTCCCAAAAGCTTGCCACTAACAATGTCGGGCTAGTCATTATCGACGAACAGCAACGCTTTGGAGTGGAACAAAGAACTCTGCTTCGTTCCAAAGCCAAAATCCCGCATTTTCTGACTATGACCGCCACCCCGATACCCAGAACCGTAGCGCTAACTTTATATGGAGATTTGGATATGTCGGTTATTGATGAAATGCCGGTGGGACGACAAAAAGTGAAAACATATCTTGTCCCGGAAAAAAAGAGGCAGGATTCTTATAAATTTATCGCCAAAAAAGTAGCAGCGGGGGATCAAGTCTATATCATTACGCCCTTAATCGAAGCTTCGGAAACTTTAATCACGGTGAAGGCCGCCAAAGTGGAATTTGAGAAACTTAAAAAAGTATTCCCCACTTTTAGCCTGGATTTACTCCACGGCAGGATGAAAGGAGCTGATAAAGATGCTGTTATCAAAAATTTCCGCTCCGGACAAACGGACATCCTGGTTTCCACTTCCGTAGTTGAGGTGGGCATGGATAACCCCAATGCCACCATTATTGTAATTGAAGGGGCGGAGAGATTCGGCCTGGCCCAGCTTCATCAACTTCGAGGAAGAGTTGGCAGAGGAGAAAAGCAGTCTTATTGCCTGCTTTACACATCAAATTTCTCAAGTGACGAAAGCAGGCGCCTGAAATATCTGGAAACTACTTTTGACGGCTTGAAGCTCGCTGAGTTAGATTTAAAAATCCGCGGCAGCGGGGAGATCTTTGGAACTATGCAGTCAGGTAGGTTTGAATTTAAAATTGCCAGTTTCAGCAATATCACACTGCTTGAAAAAACCAGGCAAGCAGCCAAAGAATTATTGGTCATAGATCCCACCCTTGACAAACACCCGCTGCTCAAGGCAAAATTACAGGATATCGCATCAGAAGTGATGCCTGATTAACCTATGGCAGGAGAACCGAAGAGGAGACATTCTAAAGCGCAAAAGCGAACCAGAAGAGCTGCAATTAAATTGGCAGTTAATTTAGTAACCTGTAAAAACTGCGGTAAATTAACCGTGCCTCACACTGTTTGCAAAGAGTGTGGATTTTACGGCGGCAAGGCTGTCACCAAAGAAAAAGTCCAAGTCACTCGCGCATGAAGAAAAAATCTGACCCCCGGCACTTAAAAAGAGCCAAGCTCATGCAAGAGCTATTCTCCTGGCAATTTAAACCCGATCAAAAACCAGCTCTAGAGATCCAGGAAATAATTTCTAAGTTGTCCAAAATCGATCAGTTAATTACCAAATCTGCACCTGATCGGCCAATTGACCAAATCAATAAAGTTGATTTAGCTATATTGCGTCTGGCAGTTTTTGAGATTATATTAGATAAAGGGGCACCTCCAAAGGTAGTCATTGATGAGGCGGTGGAGTTAGGAAAAGAGTACGGTTCCGACTCATCAGCCAGTTTTATCAATGGAGCCTTGGGGAAACTGCTTGAAATAAAGAAAATCAAAACTTAAATGAACACTGAAACAAAAATCATTCAAGCAATAGCAGAACATTTGGGTCTTTCTATAGAAGACCTAGACAGACATGCGCTTCTTAGAGAGGAATTGAATTTAGGCCCAATTGAACTGCATGATCTGCTTTCCGATTTGTCCCAAAAGTTTGATGTCACTCTTAATCCTGAAGAGGTAGAAGATTTGAAAAGGATAGACGATATAATTGTTCTTATTGAAGATAATTTATTAGACTAATGCCAAACAATGATTTTACACAACTTCTCCGCCTGCTTGATATAAACTTCAAAGATCCAAAACTTCTGCAGCAAGCTTTCTTACACAGATCCTATCTAAATGAAGTAAAAGTAGATATGCAATCTAATGAGCGCTTAGAATTCCTAGGTGATTCGGTTTTGTCCCTGGTTATCTCTTATTATCTCTATATTCAAAGAGGTGCGGACTCCGAAGGAGAATTAACCAACCTCCGGGCTCATATAGTTAAAACCAAATCTCTCGCAGAAGCTGCAAAAAGACTTCAACTGGGAGAGTATTTGAAACTTTCCAAAGGGGAAGAGATTTCGGGAGGCAGAAACAACCCCCAGCTTCTGGCAAATACTTATGAAGCACTGCTGGGAAGCATATTTTTAGACCAGGGTTTAGAAGCCACCAAAAAAGTTGTTGATAAAACATTGCTGCCATTTTTTGAGCAAGAACTAAAAATAGGGCCACCCAAAGATGCCAAATCTTCTTTGCAGGAAATAGTCCAACAAAACTTAAAGGAGTCACCACATTACAAAATTTTGAAAACCGCCGGTCCTGATCATGCTAAACAATTTACTGTAGCCGTATACATTGGAGGAAAAGAAATGGGACTGGGCACAGGTAACAGCAAACAAGTCGCTGAAGAAAAAGCAGCCAAACATGCTTTACAGCAGTTGACTTAAGCTCGTGAGCTATATATACTTACACCCATGCTAAAAATACGATTAATGCGAATCGGTGCCAAGAAGAAACCATTCTACCGGGTGGTAGTAGTTGATGAGAGGGCAAAAAGAACCGGAGCCTACATTGAACTCTTGGGTACTTACAATCCCTTAACAGAACCAAAAGATATTAAACTAAAGCAGGATAGAATTGATTACTGGATCAAACAAGGAGCAAAGCTTAGTACAGGATATCTTAGAATAATCGGCAAAGCCCCCCAAAGGCCACCCAGAAAGCCTAAGAAAGAAAAGAAAACAGAAGAACCAGTAAAAACTGAAGCAACTCTGGCAAACACCTCGGATGGTGGCGCCGAAGGCGACTCCTCCGAGGTGAATAAGGCTGAAGAAACTATTCAGAAAGACTCAGAAAACTCAGATAGCCAGAATGTCGGAGGATCTGATCAATCCGATACTCCGAGTCCTTCCGAGTCTTCTGAAAACGAAAGCGAATCCAAATGAAAGACCTCTTAAACTTTATAGTCACCAATTTAGTCACCAAACCGGAAGCTGTAGTAATTGATGAGCAAAAGGAAGAGGGAGTAGTCAATCTGAATCTTACAGTTGATCCTAGCGATATGGGACTAATTATTGGTAAAAGCGGGCAAACAATCAGGGCTATTAGAAAACTTTTAACAGTTAGGGCAATTGCTGAAAATATCAGAGTCAGCGTTCAACTGACCGAACCCCCTGGAGAGCTTAGAGTCGAAAGTCAAGAACCAAGTGCAGAACCTGCTTCTTAACTGCTAGACTCCCAGCGCCCAGACTCTATGAAATTTTCTATCATCACTTTATTTCCAGAAGTCTTTGAACCCATATTCAACTCTTCCATACTGAAACGAGCCCAAAAAAAGGGTTTGGTTGAGTTTGAATTAATTAACCTGCGTGATTTTGGCAAAGGAAAACACAAGATAGTTGATGACAGGCCGTATGGCGGCGGAGCAGGAATGGTGCTGAAAGCTGATATACTAACTAAAGCACTCAAAAGCATTGCCCCCAAACTACCAACTACCAGCTACCAACTACTTACTATCTTAATGTCCGCTTCAGGACAACCCTACAAACAAACAAAGACAAAAGAATTTTCTAAACTAGATCATCTAATCATTGTATGTGGCCACTATGAGGGAGTAGATCAAAGATTTATTGACAAATATATTGACGGCGAAATCTCCATTGGGGATTATGTATTAACAGGTGGTGAAATCCCGGCCATGGTGATTGTTGATTCCATTACCAGGTTAATTCCAGGGGTTTTAGAAAAACCTGAGGCCACCGTTAATGAATCTTTTTCCGAAGGACTGCTGGAGTATCCCCAATACACCAGACCGGAAGAATTTGAAGGGAAAAAGGTCCCGGAAGTTTTATTGTCAGGAAATCACGCCGAAATAAACAAATGGCGCCTGGAAAAATCTCTGGGAAAGACTAAAAAGGTTAGGCCCGATTTACTAAAATCTACTCGAATGGATTAGATTTGCCTCTGGAAGACTCAATTGCTGAAGAGCTTGAAGGAGCATAAATCATTTGTCCCAACTCTTCAAGTCTCAAAATTAACTCCTTATCTTTTTGACTAAGTTCAGGCAGGGGAGAATCTACTCCACCGAAATCCTTAGGCAACTGCGCATATAAGGCTTCTACACCTAAAGTTGATTCGAAAAGTTGAGAATTTCCTTTAGATGAAGCATCAATGCTATTTACCCTCACTAATCGGGGCGAACTTTCTAGATTATCTAACAGAGTCTGAAAACTAGTTTTGGACCCCCTAATATCCAGTTTAACCTCGAAGTTACTTAAATTGGCTACTTTACTAGCAGCATTACTAAATGAGATTGCATCGGCGCTAAATCCCGACTGTATAGTCAGCTGCTGCAATAATCCTAAGACATTTCCAAAATCTTTATCTGTAGGCAAAGTAGTTAGGATTATCCCAACCTTGCTGGATAAATCTTCACCGTCGTAACCTTCCAGTGCCATAACTTTAGTTTCCAAAAATTGCGACCTTTTATTAAGATCGCTTAACGCATTCTGATTATCAACCAATTTAATAATCTGCGGATAAATTACAAATATGATTAAAAAAAGGCTCGCTAGCGCAACTATTACCGGAAAAATTTGTGCCCTATGGGTTGAATAAAATTTAATTAAGTCTTCTTTCTTCATTTAGGTTTGATTGTTAAACTTCCCCTATAGAACCCATCTCTACCTCTATTGAGACTTTCTATTCCAATTAAACTAATCTTTTCCTCATTACTATCCCTGTTAGTAAAACTTTCTATCAGGTTATCCAGACTAGAAGCGTCCGGTACCAAAACTACCAACGTCACTTCACCAGTTTTATTTATAGATATGCCGTTTATAATGACATCCGGAGGAATCAATTTATCAATCAATTTATACATCAGAGATTGATTTGACGATACCCCCAAATACTTATCAATTACAGTTATTCTATCTTTAAGAAGGATGAGGGCAGCTTGAGTATCTTTTAAGTCAGAAACCTGCTGCTCTGTCTCCGAAATCTTGGCCTGTACCTCTGTAATACTGCGACTTTGTAAAATCCGAAGAGCCACAGTTAAAGAGGCTAGAAAAACCATAATCAGAATAACTATAATGCCGGCGAGTTGAATTCTATAGAAATTCGCCTTTTTTAATTCCTTGGTTATGATCTCGGTTGGAAGTAAATTGATCGAGATTTTAGCCATAATTTAATCCTCCCTTAAAGCCAGTCCCACTGCAACAGAGTAAGAAGGGGCATCTTGGGCAAGACGTGCAATGGATTCTTTTTCTTTGATAATAGAATACCAAGGATCAGCCTCCTGAACTTCCAGTCCCAAAATATTTGCTAAATAAATTACAAGTCCCGGCATTTTTGCTCCGCCACCTGAAACAACTATTCTTTTGATAGGGTCAGAATATTTTGTCTGAAAAGCCTGAATAACCCGTCTAGCCTCACCTGTTATAATATCCACAACCGGCTTCAAAGCCTCAAATACCTTTCCTTCCAATTGATCTTCTGAAAGTCCATAAATCCTTTTGTATTGCTCTGCTTGAGCGACCTCGAAATTAAAATGTTGTGCTAATGATCTCGTGAGAGCCATACCACCGGTTGAGATTGAACGGGTCAACCATATTAATCCTTTAGAAACTGTCGCAAAATCAGTCGTGGTAGCACCGAATTGTATAATTAAGGAACTAGGGGAGAAAGGATTGTTTCCGACTAAAGATCGTGTTACCGCAATTATCTCTGTTTCTAAAACCTTAGGATGAAGTCCCGCAAGATCCAACACCTTAAGATACTTAGCCACCACATTTTTGGGAGAAGCAATCACCAAGACTACCGTCTTCGTATTTTTTCCTTTGCTATCAGATCTCACCAAAACCTGCCAATTTAAATTGACCTCGCTTAAGGGCATGGGGATAAACTCTTCTGCGGCGTAACGGATAGTTGAAGCAAGCTCGTTATCGTTTAAATACGGTAAATCATCGATAATTCTGGTAAAAACTCTTGATTCAGGGAGTGCTACCACTACATCCTTTGTTTCAATCTTAACCGCTGCAAAGAGTTGTTTGATGGTATTTGATAGCGCCTCAAGATCTGAATCATTATCAGATAATATTCCCGGCTGCGGAGCAGGAATGGAACCTAATGAGACAAGCTTAAATTGATCCTTATCTTTTAGTAGTGCGACCACTTTAACTCCGGAAAAACCTATATCTAAACCAACAGTAATCTTTGCCATAGGCAGTCTAACCACTAAGGCTAGTCATAAATATTGTAAAACAAACTATACCCTAAATGCTACCCCGATCTCATCGGGGCAAGCTCTGCTTTAGATCCGAAGGATCACAAGCTCTGCTTATACCCTAAACCCTTAGGCGAAGCCGCAAGCTCCGCTTATTTAACTTGGTACGTTCCTTTAACTAAAGAATAAGACCCTGAGGGACCGGAAGAAAACAAAGTGCTGGATAAACCAGTTTCATAATCAATCACCGAACTATTGATTAACCTTATTCCCCAAGCTGTTAATTCCTTAAAAGAGTTACCCGTGCCTGGTTGGATAATACCGGTGTTAGCATAGTACACGCCGGTATTACCATTGCTGTTAACCAAGATTGCTGACTCAAGATCTACCCGAGAATCATAAGTTGTAAGAGCCATTAGTAAACTGCTACCAACTCCAGTCCCATTTAGGCGATTATAGCTGTTCATTTCAATTTTTCCATCAACTATAATTACACCAGAAGCTTGCCCATAGCTCGAGTCAAGGGTCAAAATATTGTTACTGTTTAAAAACAATGAACCGGTAATCCAGATCGGGGTCTTTACGGTAACCCTGCATCCGCTGTTAAAAGTGACATTACCCACTATTTTTATCGGACCCAAGATATTAACACACTCAGTAATATCACCAACTAATGTTGTTTCTGGTTTATCAACCTGGCTCTTCCAATCTGCTATATTAGCACTAGATATGGGAAATACTTTAGGCGGCGGATCAGCAGAACCCGGGTAAGAATTACCTGATACTGTCGAGGTAATTAGAGTTTGATAGTAGGCATCTTTGGCAACAGCTAAATTCTCAATTGTATTAGCATGAACTTCACCCTCAACAGTCATTTTATTGGATCCTGCCCTGACTGACGTAGGTGCTCCACCCAAATACGTCTTAAAACTTAAATCTCCGTCTGGGTGAAATGAGTTCCAAGTGGGATTTCCGGTTGACCAATTTGGAGACCATTTAGGTAACCCTCCGAGATAACCTTGGGCCAGATCATTTTGCCATGACCAATAATTACTTGCATCTTGTGAGGTATCAACTACTATCCAGTAGGTAGTATCCTGGGTTAAGACAGGAGAGGAGTTAAATGTGATATCAGTCCACCCATAAGCCGAAGTTACCAAACTACTATAAAGAGTGCCCGTTGTTAAAACTTCGTTTTTATCGGGTTTCCCGCTTTCTTCTTGCATAATCCTGACTGTAATGTCAGACGGACTACCGACCTTTTTTACCTTTATGGAAATTTTATTTAACACTCCGCTGTTGTCTGATTTAAAACTTTGAGCAACATCTAAGCGAGCCTGACCATCAACAGTTCTACCAAAGAAAAAGTCTTGGCAATTGCTATCTATACAGTCAGTCTGTTGATCGGCTACAAGTTGCGGGCCACCAGCTACCCAAACATCCCCGGTTACGATGTTGCTGTTCCCGGCTGTAATATTTCCGTTCGAATATATTGACCCTTTGACCAAATTAGTGTTACCTAACTCAAGTCCTCCTTCTCCCACTTGTATACCATAATTAAAAGCTATACCAACACCTCTTGAAGCAGTAACCTTAACTGTCCTTTTGGCCCTAGCGTTAGCCTTGCTTGGTATATACCCTGTTGCTTGAATTACCTTGGTAGCCGCATTTGTAGAGGTAATATTAACAGAGTATGATCCGTCTCCAAAAACAGTTTCTGTTTCACCATTATAGCTTCCGGCGGTTTTGTTTAACGATGCTAACGCCTTATCTACTCCTGCCTCAGCTAAACCTAAGGCTTTTTCGCCATTTGTAGAATATGAGGCATTTTGGAAATAGACTTGCGCTCCACTAATCACAAACAGAACAGTAAAAAGCACTACTCCTAAAGCAATGAAGACTAAAATCAGCATTTGACCCGATTGATTTAACTTAATCATTCCGTAAATTTGCTTCCGATGTGCCGGTTTGTACCTCAAAATTTAAGCCATTTTTCTGCTTTAGAGTTAGGGTAATCCTTACTTTAGCAGCATTCAGAGGAGTAACTTCAACCGGCGGATTAGCAGAATTAAAGTATTGAAAATTCACGCTTTCAGCCATATTCGAAAGAATTCGATCCGCCAGCTTTCTTGAGCTTGCAGGATCCGGAAAAATCTTAAAGTGAAGTAGATTTTGATCCAGAAAGAAAACAAAGTAATCGAAAGTATTATCAATAATATTGCCTGAAGAATCTTCCGATAAAACCTTTAAAACAAGCTGACTGAGACCGCTAACATATGTAGATCCACCGCCGGTGTAATTCTCGGCTACTGCGTTTGCCTCCTTAATACTGCTTCTAACTTGTAATAAAACATCATTGATATTTAAACCCTGCTGCACCTTTGAAGATTGTTCCGTAAATAGGCCGGCGCTGTTTACCATGATCACAACCAGGAGCACTCCAGCCACCGTCGCTATCCCCATCGCTACTAGGACTTCAATAAGAGTTAAGCCCTTTCTGCGATTGACAATTTTTTTAATAATTTTCCATTTTCCATTGTCAATTTTCCATTTCATTGATTAATCCCTCCTTCACCAATCATAGTTGTAAAAGAAACTGTTTGCAGCTTTGCATTATCTTGCCAAAGAACTGTTACCGTAACCACCTTAATATTTTCCCCCTGAGTACAGATTGCAGGGTCACAATCCGTAACTTCCACTGTTCCGCTACCTTGGGGAATCAAATTTAAACGCGTGTCAGAAATAGGAGAATTATCATTTACCAAGTTGCTATAATTTATTGCCCTTTTGTCCTCAATCTGTTTAACAGCAATCTCTCTTGCCAAACTCTCATGTCTGCTTTTGCCAATCAGCATCAAGGCATTAGGAATGTTTGCAACAAGAAACACCACTGATCCGATAATGGCTACAACTAGCAGGGCTTCGATCAATGAAAAACCACTTTGGCTCCTTAATTTTGACTTTTGACATTTTACTTTTGACATTTTACTTATTTATGTCGCCGGCAGAAAAAATGGCATAGTCAAAATAGGGGGGGACTACGTTCTCAAACTGGCAGACTTGGATCTTTCTTTGTGTCTGGCCGGAAGTACCTGTGGATACTAATATCTTAGCTTGAGTCGGTATACAACCACTTGTATTATCATTTTCTCTGCAGACGCTTCCGGCGGCAGCTCGTACTGCAAATGGTTGACTTTTTGAGCTATACAAAAGCCTGGCACGAAGCAGTATTAAAGTTGAAGGCGAAGAAGGCAAGGATCCTCCCGGATCACTTGAGCTTCCAAGCGTATACTGACATTGATATTCCGGTAACTCAGGGATGCCGCCATTGCAAAGCACTTTTTCAAAGCCATTATTTGTAGCCCTGGTAGCCGATAGATGGTCAAGATACCATTTGCGGCTTCGGTACTTTGGTGTTGATCCATCAACTAAATCCGTAGGATCTGTTCCATAATAAACTATGGTTACTTCTAAAGCAGCCTTGTCATTGTTGTCAGAAGAATCTCCCCAATAAACATCAAGACTGGTCTGTTTATAGCAATAATCAGTAGCGCTACACGTTGGCAGATTTAGCTTTGGATCTGCCAGCCAAATTTGGGCTATATCTTCTTTAGCAAACTCGGATCCGCCGAGAGAGCATTTGATAGGGTCCTGGCGCCGAGGGGTCTCAAACGAAGCAGGAATTGCCGGTATTGCCTCATTTTTATTTACCTCCGCGCTGGAATTGTTATCCGGAAAAGAGACGGTTATTAAATTGTTATTTCTTGGTTCGCTTAATGCTTTCTCTATTCCCGCCTCAGCTGCTGAGAAAGCTCTGGAAGATTGCTCGACTTTTGAAGAGGTTGATATATCAGACAGTGAACGTTGAATAACTGATAAACCAATCGCCAAAGCCACAGTCATTACTAAAATTAATATTAAAATCACTTGGCCTTTTTGGCTTCTCATATAATTATTATAATCATTATAACCGTTATAATCATTATCTCAGTTGCACAGTTGTTTGAAACACTACCGGATCAATTTGGCCTCTAATGATATCCGGCGCCCCGATGGGCGGTCCCAGTTGAAATTTAATAGTGACGCTATCTTTTGAACCGGGTAGGGGATTCCTGGTGAAAAAATTTGACCCAGGAACGTTTTGAACCGAAACACCGGTTTGAAGATTATCATCAGTAAGATTCTGTATGGAATTAGGAGCAGCATATCTTCCCATCGGATCCGTACAGATACCTTCAAGGAATATTGTAATATCACTTTCTTCAGATTGAAGCGGAGAATCTTGTTGAATCAATCCGTTATTAATTCCCCAAGCAATTATTCTATAACGCGTATAGTTACCATTCTTCACAACCACTAAAGTATCATCTTCGCTTGCAGATCTACCGGTACAAACAACATTATCCGCCTCTCTGACAGTTTTATCCATATTTTCTAAAACCGCTTGGCCGTTTTGCTTGATATTAGCCAAAATTTGCGATTTATTACTGCCCCGCAGGGTATTGGTGAAAATCGCCACCATTATTGTCCCGATAATGGCAGTTATGGCTATCACTACTAACAGCTCAGCTATTGTAAAACCGCTTTCTGCTTTCATAACTTTCTAAGGATTGTTACCAGCTTTGATTCACGCGTTCCTGCAAAATCAGTCCACCTCACAATCACTGTAACTGTTTTTTGAACCTGATAGGAGGGAACTGTAGTTCCATCAGCAAGTCTGACAGTGGAAGAATTATCCGACAAAATTACCACTCTTTTGAATTGACCAATCGGTTTGGCCCGCGATGGAATAGAAGAAGCGACACCAAGATACTGCAGACTGCCATAGTTATCGTCAGAGCTATCAATGTTAAAATAACAATAGGTTGGGGAGGGATCGGAATTACCACAGTTACCGCTTATTTGATAATCCCACAGAGCTCCGGGACAGGGACTGGCATCTCCATTCCATGAACCAATACAATTTCCGCCTATCTGTAAATTGTCTGTTATCGCAGAACTTCTGTCTCTTCCTGACCTGACTGTTTCTATCCCTTCTTGAGCCAGCTTTGTGGCTTGAGCTGCTGTTTTGGCATAATTGGCATTTCTAAGAGAATAAATAGTGGCAAAAGTTAAAGCCGAAACTACCAGAATCCCCACAGTGGCAGCTATTATCACCTCTGCCAAACTTTGACCCCTCTCATCGCCCATAAATTCTACCTCCTTGTTCAATCTTTAAAGATCTTGGATTTGGTATTATGCGGTTTCGTAAAGTAATTATTATACTAGTACAATTTGGCATCTCACGATACATATAATTAAGAAATTCTATTTTGCCACTAAGCGGAGCAAAAGCTATTGAAAATATTTGACCGCTGTCGGGGCAATTAAGCGAAGGATCAACCTGCATTGTAATATTGGAGCCTAATTTTGAGGATTTTTTGAGCCAGATGTCAGACGAATTTTCCGTACATTGGAGATTAAAAGTTGTGGCATCAACAAATGTAACCATCCATCTGGCACCATATCCCGTATCACACTTTACATTAGTGGTAGCATTTGTTTGGGCCTGACGGAGCAAACTTTGGATATCCAAAACAGCACTTTTTAATTTTTGGTCTTCACCAAAGGATTTATAGTTAGCCAGGGTAAAAACCCCTACTATAGCCATAATGGCCAGCACCACCAGGAGTTCAACCAAGGTAAATCCACGGGCAGAAATCTTCATCTAATTTGATTGTAACCTGTAAACTGTAACCTGTAAACTGTTTTATGGGGGAGTAACTGCAAAATTATAGGTAGTGTTGGTACAAGTTGCCGGCTTGCTAAGATTAGAATTTTCCAGATTTGTATAAATACAATAACCAGTACACTTTGCTGTTGGTGCAGTTGAATTATCACATCCTTCAGGGCTTGCCCAATAATAGTACTTCCATGTATCGCTATTAAGTGGATCTTTTGGCAGAGAGTTTATATAAGTTTTGACAGAGGAGGGAGGAGACGGATTTCCGGTTGAACTGCTAAATGCGGTAGGTGAATCTGCTCTTAAAGCGCTATCTAAACCACTACCTGTAGGATAAAAAAACTGATCTGCAAAGTATTGTTCGAGCGCCGACTGGATTGTACGCAAATCGGATTGCCTCTTGCTATCCCGTCCCTGTTCCAAAACAACATGGTAAATTACCAGTCCAATCGCCGAAAGCACGGCAATAATGCTAACTGTTACTAAAAGTTCAATTAGAGTGAAACCGCGATTCTTCATTGTTGGTTAGAGACACAATAGATATTACTGGGATTTTCACCAATTTCCAGCAGTGCGCAAACTTGAAAATTTGTGGTGTCGGCAGGAGGCGGCTGTACCCCTGTACCTGTAATTGGATTATTTAATGGTTCTGTAGTTGTCGGGCATTGTGAAGTTACCGCCCATTCGCTTGGTTTACTAGGAAAAATAAAGTCCGTTCTGGAAATGATACAGTATTCAGCGATTCTGTTAGAAGGATCCGTAGGGACCGATCCTTGGGCGAATTGACTATTTGCCAGCGGCTGGTAAGTAGTCGGCCCTTTATTAACCTCCAGCGCCTTTAAAATGGCATCAATATCACCCCTTCTTCTGCCGTCACGGGTCCTGGCTTGAACACTGTTATACGTACTAAAAGCCACCAGGGATAAAATCCCGATAATGGCAACCACTACCATTAACTCAATTAGTGTGAAGCCTCTATTCTTTTTCATTTTAACGGATTGTGTTTGACTTACAATATACTGTATTGCTTCTTTCAAGTACTGCACAGACTTTCCAACCCATAATGTCAATATCTGTTAAATCATTCCCAGGACCTGTCCTTGTTAGTACAGTATTATTTGGAGCACTACCACCGACAGCGCCAATTATGCTCCATTGAACCGGAACACTAGGACAAACGGCACCGGCAGCCCAGATTGGAGGATCCGAGCTGGAAGCTCCGTTCGGCGGGGTAGAAGTTGTACTAACCGCATAACAATACCTGCGATCTCCCGGATCAGCTAAACCAGCAGGATAATCCCTGGCCATAAGACTATTAGCCCCACCGGTGTAGCGATAAGACCCTGTCAAAGGATCCCTGGTTGATTCAATATTCTTGGCTAATGAGTCAATTTCTGCTACTCTCCTGGAATCCCTGGCAGAACCCTGGGCACCGGAGAAAATGCCTAAAGCCACAACTGCTAGGATACCGATAATGGCAATCACTACCATTAACTCAACTAAAGTGAATCCTGAAGTATCTTTAAAAATGGGCAGGAATTTTTTCATAAGTGCTAACTATTTAATAGTTACATAACTAAAAAAGCCTGTCAATGTATGAGAGTAAAATAAAAGATTTGAGAGTTACTGAATTCAGCGATTACTGAATAACATTTGTCCTGCAGAATACCGTGTTGCTTCTCTCAAGAGTAGCACAAACTCTCCAAGCTCTTGTAGCAGTACCACCAGTGTTCCCATCAGCTACATCATTATTGTTGCCCGCAGTTGTTCCTACAGTAGAGTTTGGAGTCCCAGCGACACCGCCAATAGCGGGATAATTAGTAGGACATGCGCCAGTACCAGTATTCCAAGGGGTCGGGACAGCTGGAAGATTAGCATTAGTGGTTGCTGCTGCCTGACAATATGAAATTGCCGGGGTTGTACCACCCGGGTCAGCTAAACCATTAGGGTAATCTCTAAGCATGATAGCACTTGTATATTGATAATTTCCTGTTCCTGGATCCCTGGTTGATTCAATATTCTTGGCTAATGAGTCAATTTCTGCTACTCTCCTGGAATCCCTGGCAGAACCCTGGGCTCCGGAGAAAATACCTAAGGCCACAACTGCCAAAATTCCAATAATGGCAATCACTACCATTAACTCAATCAGGGTAAAGCCGGAGGTATTTTTAAAAATGGGCAGTGATTTTTTCATTGAATTTTGTTGACTGTTTCTATTATTTGCATAACCAAAAATAGTTGTCAATACCCCAATTCAGCCTCGGTTTTGTCAGTTTTTTAAAAGATTTATCTACCTAGTCTCAAATACCAATCAATAATTTCCCGACCCCAAAAAAGCATGATTAAACTTCCCAACACTAAAAAGGGTCCAAAAGGGATAGTTTGACCAAAATGCTTTTTACCAACAGCAATAAGTCCTACTGAAAATATAGCACCTGTTAAAAATGATAAGACTAAAGCAAATAGCGCTTGCGGAAATCCCAGCATTATCCCTATAAATGCCCCCAGCTTAACATCCCCTCCGCCCATCCCTTTTCCACGGGTTATAATTATTAAACCCATAAAAAACCCACCTATTATTAAGGCTGTTAATATTGAACCAAAAAGGGGCTGGGCAGCTGCCAAAGCATGCCTTTGAAAATAATCACTTTGTGGAGGAAGAAGTTTTTGACCTACAAGAGTTTGAGATAAGGAGTAGTAAAGATATCCTATCTTATATAAAGTAATTGCCAATAGGAAAGAGGCCCCAATCCAAATAGCCGGAATCACCACTCTATCCGGAATAAACATCTTTTTTAGGTCTGTCAAAAAAAGTATAGCCAAAACTGTTATGAAGAAAAGTTTATAAACAAGATCCGATAAAAGAATTGATAACTGAAAAACAGATTGCCACGTCGCTTCGCTCCTCGCAATGACAGCCGAGGTCTGCCAAAATAAAAACCCTATTAACACTCCCATTCCCACTTCCACTAATAGATATCCGATACCGATCTTCTTGTGGCAATATCTGCACTTTCCCCGAAGTATCAAAAAAGAGAAAATAGGGAAAAGGTCGTACCATGCCAGCTTGTGCCGGCATTTTGGACAGTACGACCTTCCCCAAAAAGATTTCTTACCTAAACTTCGGTCAGCGAGCGCCTTAACCAAGCTTCCCAAAACCATACCAATTAAAAACCCCGCTGACCCCCAAATCATATTAATAAGCACAACTTATGCCATCAGGAGAAATCAAAGTTAGATCAGAACCGACCTCATATAGGGCCGGATCATCACCACCATCTTTTCCTGCTTTATCAGACTGTTGTTGAGATTCCAAAGCCGTATTAATCTCCCAACCAATACCATCAGAACAATAAGTGTAATGGTTCGCTGTAGTATTGAGTTGGTCAACAGGCAAAGTTGGAACCGACACACTTTTCTGAGCAGACATATTGACTTTCACCCAACCTGTCCCATCCGAAGCTCTGACACCCGTACCACCAGCATTACTATTCCCAGGACATGGTACTGTACCACCCACACAAAGAATGTCAGACGCAGAACCGGTTGCTTCTTGGACTGCTACATTAATTGCTTGTTGCAAGTTAGCTAGATCAGAGAGTCTCGCCGCATCCCTACCTCTTCGAGTAAGCTCCAATGGATTAATGATTAAAACAACAACCGCTGCCAAAATGGCAATAATAGCGATAACTACTAAAAGTTCAACCAGGGTAAAACCCATTCGAACTTGAGCAGATTTTTTCAAAATTCCTCACCCCCTTTTTTCCATTGTAGACATAACCTTAAACTATTAGTCAAGAGGTCAGTTAAAAACTGGTTGTCAGTTGATATATCGGCATAATGATTGAAAATACCAAAAATGCCACTCCTACCCCTAGAATAATTAAAATTATCGGCTCAATCGCTACTGTCAGGTTTTTTACCATATGATCCGATTCCGATTCAAAATATTCGGCAAGTTTAAAAAATATCTCATCCACCTTACCTGTCTCTTCGCCAACTCTAACCATTTGACTAACAATCTTAGGAAAAATATTAGCGGTTAGAAGAGAGGAAAACGGCAGACCTTTTTCAACACCTTTGTAAGCATCTTTAAGGGCATTTTTAAATACCGGATTATCCGTTAAATCAGAAACGATTCCAATTGAATCAAGCAAGGGGATACCCGCAGAAGTTAAAAGCCCAAAAGTACGGTTAAAATTAGTTAAAGTTACGTTGACTATGATTTTCCCTACAATCGGAAGTTTTAAAAGAAATTTGCCGAATAAAAGATTCCCCTCAGGTGTCTTCTTCCACCTATTAATACCTATGATGATACCCACTATAATAATTATTCCAAGCCACCAAAAGTTTATAAACAGATTTGATGTCACGATCAAAATCCTGGTAGGTAGCGGCAGTTGCATCGTAGATTGAGTATACAAAGTGACAAGCTTAGGGATCACAAAAACCATCATGATAATAATGACTGCAATCATCATAGTCACCACCAACACCGGGTAGATCAATGCCCCTCTAATTCTTGCCCTAAATTCCCGGTCTTTTTCCAATCCGTCAGCCATCTGCAAAAGCACCGAATCAAGTTTACCGGAAGTCTCACCGGCTTTAACTAGATTAGTATATAGGTGGGGGAAAATATTGGGAAACCTACCTAAAGCTTGAGCCAGCGTTAAACCTCCCTTTATATTCTGGGAAACTTCCACCAATGCCCGTTTTAAGGTCTTATTAGTTTGTTGCTCTTCTAAGATATCTATCGCTTCCGATAAGACTAGACCGCTGCTGATCATTGTTGCCAACTGTCTGGTAGTAACAACCAGCTCTGAAAAACTTACCCTGTTTAGAAAATTGCCTAATATTCCACCCACAGGGGGATTTTTCGGATTAAGAGAGACAACAATTAAACCTTTCTTACGTATAATTACTACAGCCGAATGAGCATCAGGCGACTGAACGCTACCGGTATGATCCTCACCTTGCAAATCTTTTGCTTTGTACAGAAATTCCATAGTTAGTTAATTCGAACTCATGACTACTTCAGTAATCTACTAAGCAGTTCAGGACGCAAGGCAAACCTTAGTGCTACATCTTGAGAAATTTTTCCTCCTTTAACTAAGTTAGCCAGCGAACGCTCCAGAGACTGCATTCCCAGCTCTGCTGATGTTTCAATTGTATTATCTATTAAATATGATTTGCCCTCTCTGATAATGTTGCGGACAGCGGGAGTGGCAAATAATACCTCACTTGCCAATGTCCTGCCGGGATCTATTGTCGGTACCAACCGCAGCGATAAAATTGCCTCCAAAGTTGATGCCATCTGAAGCCTGATTTGAGGCTGCTGTATTTCCGGAAAAACATCAATAATTCTGTCTACGGATTGGGCGGCAGAATTTGTATGCAGGGTGGCAAATACCAAGTGGCCGGTTTCTGCAATAGTCATGGCAGATGAGATAGTCTCTAAATCTCTCATTTCTCCGATTAAAACTACATCCGGATCTTCTCGCAGCGCCGAGCGCAGGGCATTTTCCCAAGATTTAGTATCAGAATACATTTCTCGCTGTTCAATTAATGATTTACCCGGAGGATAAACATATTCAATCGGATCTTCCACAGTAATAATATGCGCGGCCCGGGTCTTGTTGATTTGATTGATAAACGATGCCAAAGTAGTGGATTTTCCATGGCCGGTTGGCCCAGTCACTAAAATAAAACCTTGCTTTAGCTCAATTAGTTTATTTACCACAGGTGAGAAACCCAATTCCTCAATAAATGGGATTCTATAGGGAATAAGTCGCAGTGCAGCCGCGGGATGTCCCTTTTGTCTAAATAAATTAATTCTAAATCTGGCTCTGCCTTCAAATTCAAAAGAAAAATCAAGCTCAAAAGTTTGTCTGTAAATATTTGACTGCATATCGGAAAGAAGCGGTTTAATCAAGCTCTCAATCTGCTCCGGGGAAGTAGGCTGCTCTCCTGGTACCGGAATAAGTTCACCATGAATTCTAAGGGTTGGCGGAAATCCAACTGATAAGTGTAAATCTGATGCATTTCTGGTAATAGTTAGATCTAATAATTGTTGTACATTCATATCAGTCTTGGGCTACCCTTAGCACCTCCTCCATAGTAGTTACTCCCTCCAGTACCTTTAAATACCCATCCTGCTTCATAGTAACCATACCGGAGGCAACAGCTGTCTGCTCAATAGTCCCGGAGGAAGCATGTTCTAATATCAGCTTAGCAATTGGTTCTGAAATAGAAAGCACCTCATAAATACCAACTCTTCCCAAATAACCGGTATTTGCGCAGTTTGAACACCCCTTACCCTTAAAAAGTTTTAATGAAGTATAGGCAGAAGAAGGCAAAAACTTTCCCAAAACGGATTTGATATTTTCAACTACTTCCGGCGAGGCATTAAATTCTATCCTGCAATGAGGGCAAATCTTCCGAACCACCCTTTGCCCGACAACCGCATTTAAGGCAGAAGTCAGCAAAAACGGTTCAACACCCATATCCAAAAGACGGGGCGGCGCGCCGGCAGAAGAATTTGTATGAACAGTGGAAAAAACCTGATGTCCGGTCAAAGCTGCCTGGATAGCCAAATCCGCAGTCTCGGTGTCTCGGACCTCGCCAACCATAATGATATTAGGGTCTTGCCGAAGGAAACTTCGAAGGGCCGATGCAAAAGTTAAGCCAACACCGGTATTAACCTGCACCTGATTGACTCCGGGGATCTGATACTCAACCGGATCTTCAATCGTAACTATATTAACCTTTGTGGTAGAAATCTTCGTCAAGATGGAATAGAGGGTGGTGGTTTTTCCACTGCCTGTCGGGCCACATATCAGAATAATTCCATGAGGCCGCGTAAGTTGACTCTCCAGATTCTTCAAGGAATTGCCTCTAAGCCCAAGCTCAAGAAGTGAAGGCGCCCCCGTGGATTTAGGTAGCAACCTCATGACCACTTTCTCTCCAAAAATAGTCGGCACAGTAGAGATACGGAGATCCACAATATTTTGCCCATAGGTAAAAGTAAACCTGCCGTCTTGCGGCAGCCTTTTTTCATCGATTTTTAGAACCGAGAGAATTTTAATCCTGGAGACCAGCGCATCGTGTACTCCTTTTGGTAAAAGAATTTTTTCCTGCAGAATCCCGTCGATTCGGTATCTTACCCTGGTCCGTTCTTCCTGAGGCTCGATGTGAATATCAGACGCCCTGGTTTTTATAGCGTATTCCAAAAGCTGATCTATGATATTGGAAACAGGCGCCTCGCGTAAAATTTCCGGCCCTGCCTGCATATCTTCTTCCGGTTTAACTGCTGCTACCTCTTTTAATGCTGAAGTTACTTCTGAAGTTAGGTTTTGCGAGTACTGATCCGAGATGGCCTTTAGAATATCATCTGCCTGGGCCAGAAACGGCTTAACCCGAAGACCTGCCCGCTTTTCCACAAATTGACTGATTTGAATATCCAGAGGATCTGCCATGGCCACCCAGAGTTCTTCTCCCTTTTTCTCAAATGGAATTATCTTGTAGCGGCGTGCTGCTGCTTCCGGAACCAAGTTTAAAACATCAGTCGCAATAGCTTTACCCTCGAGCTTAATATAGGGAATGTTTAAAGTTTGTGCTTTTGCTTGGGTTATCTTTTCAATAGGTACTAGACTGCGCTGAAGAAGAATCTTCTCAACTGGTTGTCCGGAATTGATGCTTTCCAGTTTAATAGCAGAAAGTTGATCAGCGGTCAGATATTTTTCCCTAAAAAGGATATCTTCCAAAGATAGATCCTGTAAGTTTGGGGCAGGAATATTGGGCATACATTCATTATGTTAAAATCTCCCTATGATTGCAAGGCTTTTAATTTCACCTGATTTGGAAAAAAGGGTAGAGGAGATCAAAAATATTTTAGCTTCCCACTTGACGAGTGGGAATACGAATCACCCGGATTTGCTATACATCAAAGATGGAGAAAAACTTGGGATTGCAGAGGCCAGAAAGATAAAAGAACATTTTTCCTTAAAACCTTACTGCGCCAAAGGCAGGGTGGTAGTTTTAGAAGATGCATCGCCGTTAACCATTGAGGCTCAAAATGCCCTGTTAAAAACTTTAGAAGAATTACCTGAGGAGGCAACTTTAATCTTAGGAGCTACTTCAGATGCCAATTTTTTGCCTACAATCCTATCGCGCTGCCGGGTTATCCATCTGGAAAGCGCAGTTTCTCATCCTAGTTCAAAGACAGACTTCACTCAGGACATCACAAAACTCCTTTCAGCTGATATGGAAGAAAGGTTTGGGTATATTGAAGGATTGAAAAATAAAGAAGGATTTTTAAAGGCATTGTTATTTTATTTCCATCAGGATGTATATAAAAACAAGGACTTTTTAGCAAAACTTTTACAAGCAGAAGAGTGGGCCAAACATAATGTCAATATTCGGGCAATTTTGGAATATTTAATGCTGGAAATGCCAAAGAAGAATCAAGAGTCTAGTGACTAGAGTCTAGCAAAATAATTACTTGACTCTAGACTCTAGCGACTAGTCACTAATTATGTTAAACTATACATACCTCAGGGAGGTTTTTTAATGGCAAAGTCTACTAAGTACTCAGCAGAACAGATCCAGGTTTTAGAGGGTTTGGAACCGGTTCGCAAACGTCCGGGCATGTATATTGGCTCCACAGATTTACGCGGGCTTCATCACCTTATTAAAGAAGTTGTTGATAATTCTATTGATGAAGCGCTAGCAGGCCATGCTAAAAATATTTGGGTAGTCTTACACGAAGATAACTACATGACTGTTGCCGATGACGGCCGAGGCATTCCGGTGGAAATCCACCCCAAAGTCGGGGTCTCGGCGCTGGAAGTGATTATGACTACCCTTCATGCCGGAGGCAAATTCGGGGATGGGGGATATAAGGTTTCCACCGGCTTGCATGGTGTGGGAGTTTCGGCCGTTAATGCGCTGTCTAAATACCTCCGGGCAGAGGTAAGAAGAGAAGGAAAGACTCATTTCCAGGAATACTCACAAGGTAAGGCAAAAAGTAAAGTAGCGCCTGTTCCAGAGAGTCCCACCCTTCCTTTTAAAACTAGTTTTAAATGGGATGTAAAAAGTGGCACTAAGGTGACGTTTTTGGCAGATGATACAATTTTTTCAACCATCACCCCTGAATTTGACAGGCTGGAAAAACAAGTTAAACAGGTAGCCTATTTGGTAGCAGGGATTTTTTTCCACCTCTTTGACGAACGATCCAACCAAGCAAGGCATTTTTATTTCCAGTCAGGCCTGGCCACTTTGATAAAACACTTAAATAGGAATAAAGCCTTAATACACCCGGAGCCTATTTTGATCCACAGGGTCGCGGAAGGGGTAGATATTGAAGCAGCTATCCAGTATAACGACGGCTTTGCGGAAAACGTTGAAAGTTTTGCCAATGTAGTCCCTACCACAGAAGGTGGAAGCCACTTAACAGGATTTAGGATTGCCTTGACCCGCGCCATCAATGATTATGCCAGAAAAATTGAAGCATTAAAGGAAAAAGATGAAAACCTAACCGGAGAGGATATCAAAGAAGGCTTAACAGCCGTCATATCAATAAAGATGGATTCGGATAAAATCCAATTTGAGTCACAAACAAAGGAAAAATTGGGTAATGCAGAGCTGCAGCCCCTTGTTTCCCAGGTAGTCAAAGACGGACTGGATATGTTTTTTGAAGAAAACCCGACTGATGCACGACGGATTATGGAAAAAGTGCTTCTGGCTGCCAGAGCCAGGGCTGCCGCTAGGGCTGCCAAGGATGCCGTCATTAGAAAAGGCGCTCTGGAAGGCATGGCTTTACCGGGAAAGCTGGCTGATTGCCAAAATAGGGATGCTTCCGAGTCAGAACTTTATATTGTGGAGGGAGATTCGGCAGGCGGCAGCGCCAAACAGGGCAGGGACAGAAAATTCCAGGCTATTTTGCCGCTTAGGGGAAAAATTTTAAATGTGGAAAGAGCCAGGCTGGATAAGATCTTAGAATTTGAAGAAATTAAGTGCTTGGTAATTGCTCTGGGTACTGGGATTGGCGACACTGTTGACTACAACAAAACCAGATATCACCGGATTATCATCATGACAGATGCGGACGTGGACGGCGAACATATCAGGACGCTGCTTTTAACATTCTTCTTCCGGTATTTGCCGGAAATTATCAATAAAGGTTATATGTATATTGCACAACCACCGCTTTTCAAAGTCCAAAAGGGGAAAGAAGTGCACTATGCCTACTCCGATGAGGAGCGGGATGGAATTTTAAAAGAAATGAAAACCGGTAAGACAGCTAAAGATGATGTCATTCTGGGGAGCGAAGCGACTCCAGAATCTGACGGAGAGGATTCTGGACAAGACCGCATCACGCAAGACGTGAACAGAATGACAAAATCTCCGGGAATAATTATCCAACGTTATAAAGGTTTGGGAGAAATGAATCCTGACCAGCTTTGGGAAACCACCATGAATCCGGAAAATAGGGTTTTAAAACAGGTTACTGTGGAAGATGCAGTAGCAGCTGATGAAGTTTTCACCATGCTCATGGGAGATGAGGTTCCACCCCGCAAACGCTTCATCCAAACTCATGCCAAGATGGCTACCCTTGACATCTAAAATTACTAATGTTAATTTTCACCTATGGGTGCTCAAGAATCAGAATTAAGCTTACTGGATAACCCAACAGGTTTCCTTGATTATCTAGGATCCCTAAACTCCCAGGCACCTTTATCAGAAAAACAACTTCAGAAATTAGTGGCTTTACTTACCAATGAATACCATCGGGCAGATGATTTGCTTAGGCCGGAGAAATTTATTCGGGTAGTCAGGCCTAATGGAAGACCGGGTACGCCCGTCAGATCTGTCAAATTTACCCCGGATGTTCAAATTTATGAAGCACTCTCCAACTACGGCACTGTAAAAATAGATGTTCATTACAACCAACAAAAACACTGGATGATAAAAGCATCTTTTCTTGGTGGTCCGGAAGACAGAAGGTCATTAACTAATTTTTTTATTAGAGACGAGGCTGCTGCCCGCGAATACTCAGAAGGAAATCGGAATATAAATCCAAGAGGTTTTGCAGTAACTATCAGCCCGCCCAGTTTACGATCTTTAAATGGTAATTTCTAACTATACCCTTAAAGTAATTAGCCCACCTGGAGGGTGGACTAGCTTGGCACCTGTTCTTTTCTCGCATTAACAGATTAGAAATCATATAATGTAGCTTAATATGGCTACAAAAGTACATTTTTTGGGTATTGGAGGCTCAGGCGCTTCAGGGGCAGCGGCTATTACGGAGGCTCAAGGCTTTGAGATCACCGGCTGTGACCTGGAACCCAACAATGAATTTACCACTATTTTCAAACCAGACCAACTCCTCGTTGGACATTCCCCAGATCACATATTCCGTCATTGCGATCCGGCGAAGCCGGAGAAGCAATCTAGTTTGGAAGATAACCCTACCAAGATTGCTTCGTCGCCTACGGCTCCTCGCAATGACGATGAGAATAACCATAACGATAGAACAATAGATATTCTGGCAGTCACTCCGGCCATTTTTTCTTTAGACCCCAGTAACCCTGAACTTTTGGCAGCCAAAGAAAAAGGCATACCAGTAATTACCTGGCAACAATTTGTTGGTCAGTATCTGACCAAAGACAAATTTGTCATTGCCATTTGCGGCACCCACGGCAAAACCACTACCACAGCCATTATTGGCCAGTTATTAGAAGATGCCGGGATGGACCCGACAGTACTTCTTGGAGCCATCGTCCCCAAATGGGGCACAAACTATCGCATACCTCGACAAAAAGTTCACGATCGTGAATATTTTGTCATAGAGGCAGACGAGTTTAATGATAACTTTCTACCTACCAAACCTGATATTGCAGTAGTCACTAATATCGAAATGGACCACCCGGAATATTTTAAAGACTTTGAGACGGTTAAAGATAGCTTTAAAAGGTTTTTACTACAAACCAAACAAGCTGTGGTAGCTAACATGACTGACCCAGGAGTAGCTGAAGTTATGAAAGTAGTGATGAAAACGCCACATCAAATTTCCTCCGGCCGTGGGATATTTGAAACATATTTAGATTATTCCAGGAATGAACTGGGCATAAACTTACAGGTCCCCGGGGAATTTAATCGGTTAAATGCCAAAGCTGCCATGGCGGTAGGGCTCTTGCTGGGAATAAAACCAGACACTATTAAAAAAAGTCTGGCAAACTTTACAGGAGCAAGCAGAAGGTTTGAATATATCGGAGAATTTAATGGTGCAAAAGTTTATTCTGATTTTGGCCACCATCCGACGGAAATCGAAAAAACTATGGAAGCAGTTAGAGAAAAGTTTCCTAAGGAACGAATTTTACTGGTTTACCAACCACATATGTTTTCCAGAACCAAGGCTCTATTTAATGATTTTGTAAAAGTATTCCAAGATATTGCGGCTGATAAGCAAAGCTTGAAATTCTCGCAACGCTCGAATTTTAAAACTTTTATCCTGGATATTTACGCATCAAGGGAAGTGGATACTGGCTTAGTAACCAGCAAACAGCTTGTAGAAACCATTAACAAACCATCCGTATCATACCTGGGAGCTGTCCCAGGTTCCCTGGAAAAAATTAAGCCGGAAATTAAATCAGGGGATATTGTCTTTTTTATGAGCGCCGGAGATACTGATAAATTAGCTAAAGAACTAGTGGATTCCTAACTTTTTAACCCAATCCTTAAACTGGTTTCCCCGATCTTCATAATCCTTAAATAAATTAAAACTGGTTGAAGCAGGGGAAAGGAGGCAAATTTTTCCTGACTTAGTTTGCGCAAAAGCAATTTTTACAGCTTTTCCCATATCCGAAACATCAAACTTCTTGGGCAGTTTCTTGGAATATTTACAAACGGAATTCCAGATTTTTATTCCCGTATCCGGGAAGAGTATTAAAGTTTTAATATTAGATTTTGCAATAGCCTCTCCCAGAAAGGAATAATTCAAACCTCGATCAAATCCACCGGCAATTAAAGTTTCCACATTTTCACCCAAAGCAGTCAGTGCCGCTGCAGTGGCTTGAGGGATAGTAGAAAGCGAATCATTATAGAACCTGATACCTTGAGCTTCTGTTACAAATTCTAATCTATGCGGCAAAGGCTTAAAATTGATAATTGCTTCTTCAATTCTATTGTCTGCCACTTTAAATAATCTGCCCACAACTATGGCAGGTACCACATTTAATAAATTAAAATCTCCCAAAAGAGGAATTGTATCTTTGTGAATTAAATCCAAAACCATTTGCCTGTTCTTTTTGGAAAAGGAGATTTTGTTGGCTTTACTTTCCTCAGCAATCACTCTCAGCTCAGGAATTTCTTGATTATAAATTAAATAATCTTCCTTCGTTTGAAACTTGGTGATATTATTTTTTGCCCTGATATAAAAAGGAAAATCTTTGTGATGATCTAGATGCTCAGGATAAATATTAGTCATTACGCCGATATGGGGACTTCTTTCTAAATCTTCTAATTGAAAAGAGGATAGTTCATAAACCACCACTGATTTTTCATTTAACTGATCCAATAAATCCAAAGCCGGCTTGCCAATATTACCAATTAAATGAACATCTATTCCACCATTTTTCAATACTTCATATATCAAAGAGGCAGTCGTGCTTTTACCCTTAGTACCGGTTACCCCGATAATTTTCCCTTTAAAATTATCAAAGAAAATCTGTGTAGCAGAGGTAATAATTTTGCCTTGCCTTTTTGCTTGTTCTATCTCCGGCAGATAGGGAATACCGGGGGATTTTATGATGACATCATAATCTTTTAACTTTTCTAAATAATTCTCTCCATCATTTTTATCAGAGATATCAATTTTCTTGCCCGGAAAATGCTTTTCAAAAAACTTTAGAGTTGCTTTACCTTCTCTGCCAAAACCTAAAATCAAAATTTTTTGGAAATATTGTAAAACTGTGGGGATTTTCTGTTTATCTTTTTTAGCTCTTTCAATCCCTAAAGAAATGGCAGTTTTTATTTCCAGAGCAGTAGCTACACACTCAAATGGTTTAACTTCATTATTTTCACGAAGCAATCCACGAACCAGTGATATCAAGCTCTCGTCTTCCAGTAGATTCTTACCAAATATTTTCTTAAGTTTGCTTCCCAAAAAGGGATAGAGCAAAAGATAAGTGGAAACACACTTCGGGCACTTACCACACCATATTCCTTGTTTTGAGCCTTTGTTACAGCTTCTAAATAACTTATGATATTTCTCCATCTTTGAGAACTTTTCACTTATTTGCAATTCACCAAAATTTCTTAAGAAGCTAAAGTAATTGGCAGAGGAAGACAGATAATTCTTAGAGTAATCCCTAAAATCCTGCTCAAATTCTGAGGTCTTGGAATATTGGTGATTAATTTCCTGGCCAAGCCAGTCCACATTTCCTTCATTAGAGGAGACTTCATTGGAAACCACTAGATTTTTGTAATCATATAAGACTCCGGCAAAGGTGGATAGGAAAGCAAGGTATGCAGAAAAAGGGGTGTGGCCGTTCAAATAACCTTGCTTATTAAGCTCCAGCAACTTGGGGTCTATTATCCTTTTTATTATGATCGGATTTTTACAACCTCCAACTTCTGCAATTTTGATTGCCGCTTCAGTCGGATTTAAGATTAGACAGTTGAACTCTTTCCCTTTTTGACTGATAGATTCCAGTGTTACAACCGAATCTTTACCACCTCCAATTAAAACCAAATCCCGGTCTTTCAAGCTGCCATCATATTTAGCTTGCAACCTTTCAGGTTGCCGCACAAACTCAACAATATTTTCTTCAGTAAAATCTATTTTGTTGTTGTAGAAAAATTCTCCCAAACCTTTTATTAACAGATTCTTCCAAAAGGCAATTTGATTATCACCTAGGGAGCCTGCTTTAATAACAATTTGCGGAGGGCAAGCTACTTTCCAATAACTCAATAACTCAATCATGCCCAAATTAAATACCAGATTTTGCAGGACTTCCGGGCCAATTTCATCAAGCCTCTCCATTGAAACATTAGGCAGTATAACTTCCGGGTTGAATTTAATATCAGGAGCAAGAAGAAAATCAAAAATTATCTTTAAATTTCCCTGCCCAAGCTCAGTTTCATAGCCTTTATAGATAAACCGGCTATGTTTTTTCCTCAATTCATTAAAATTCATTTATGCCTAATTATATCTTTTTAAAGATTCAGATGCTATTAAACTTCTTTTGCGATATAATTTAGCTTCAGAAAAGTTTTTAAAAAACCCTGAATCTAATTCTGAAATGGGGGATAAATGTGGTCCCTAAAAAGAACTAAATCTGTCGATTTCTCTCCTACTCCAAATCCTCGTATTTTGGCAGTTTCTTCAGCAATAACTTGTTCTGCCCAGCTGCCTTTTTCTTCAATCAGCTTTGTAGCCGACTCCCTCATTTTCTGAGACAAAGCCACTCCTAGCTGATCAGCTTCTGATAAAGCCCTACCTATCATTTTTATCCCTTTGGCGGCAAATAAATCGTCTATCTCCTCTGCGGCCGACCCTAATGAAACTTCACATTTTTCACCAACTTGCACTAATTGGAAACCCCGAATAATTTGGGTCCTAATGATATCCGCTTGTGATAATCTTGGTTTTTCCATAAAAATACCAACAAATTATATCAAATTCGCCTTAAATTAACATTTTAAGGTATAATTTAGCTTCATAAAATGATTGATCGCATTTTTAGTTTTTTTCGAAAAAAATATCAAACTCTAAATAAAATAGAGATTTCGCGTGATAATTTATTGCACAATTACCGGTACCTTTCTTCACTTGATAGAAGAGTCAGAATTGCTCCGGTGGTAAAAAGTAACGGCTACGGGCATGGCATTATCAATGTGACCAAAATCCTGGAGTCACTTTACACATCAGACGTGGGCTCATCGCCCAACGATGTGTCAAGTGAACTACCATTTCTTTGTGTTGACAGCCTGTTTGAGGCTTATCAGTTACAAAAAGCCAATATCAAAAATGAAATCTTAATAATGGGTTACACAAACCCCGAAAACTTTAAAATCAAAAAATTACCATTTTCTTTTGTAATTTTTGATTTAGAAACAGCTAAAATTTTGAATGAATTCCAACCTGGCTGCAAGATCCATATTTTCGTAGATACTGGTATGCACCGTGAAGGGGTAGCAATCGAAGAGCTGCCGGAGTTTTTAGACCAGGCTAAGAAACTATCTAACATCAAAATTGAAGGCCTGATGTCACACCTAGCCTCATCAGCAGGCCGCAAGGATCTACTGTTTCTGACCCAGATTAAACAGTTCAAAAAAGCAAAAGAAATTCTCAAAAAGCATAAAGTCAACCCTAAGTGGTTTCACATCGGCGCAACCGGCAGCATCATCAATCCCGAGACCCGACCAATTATAGCTAAAGTTTCTAATCTGGCCCGGGCTGGTTTAGCTTTATATGGTTTTTCCTCAAGTACCTTTGACAAGAACTTAAAACCAACCTTGAAACTCACAACTAAAATTGTCCAAATAAAAAAAGTTCCAAAAGGTGAAAAATTAGGTTACGATGGTACATATACTGCCAAAAAAGATATGCTAATCGGAGTTTTACCAATCGGATATTATGATGGAGTAGACCGAAGATTGTCTAATAAAGGAGTATTCTTGGTAGATAATCATCCCTGCCAGCTACTGGGAAGAGTCAGTATGAATGTGAACATAATAAACTTAGAAGCAGTTCCAAATCCGAAAGTAGACCAAGAAGTAGTTGTCTATTCCAGCAACCCCAGGGACAAAAATTCAATCAACAGCGGTGCCAAAATCTGCAAAACCATTCCCTATGACCTTTTGGTAAATTTAGCTGAAACAACCAAAAGAGTAGTAGTTTAAATTATGTATTCCAATATAAACGGACAAAATATTTATTACCAAAAAACCGGTGCAGGCAAAGATTTAATTCTGCTGCATGGTTGGGGAGAAAATGTTTCTACTTTCTGGCCGGCAGTGGAGCTGCTAAAAGACATGTTTACTTTATGGTTGATCGACTTGCCGGGATTTGGCAGATCTGATTTACCATTAAAAGCTTTGGGTAGCAGCGATTTTGCAAAAGTTGTTGCAGAGTTTATTAAGAAAAATAAAATTAGAAAGCCAGCTATTTTGGGCCATTCTTTTGGCGGCAAAGTTGCTATCAAATTAGCAGCAGAAAACCCAGATTTAATCAGTAAATTAATCCTAGTGGGAGCTTCCGGCCTGAAGCCGGATCTTTCTTTTCAAGAGTTAATCATTTATCCCTGGGCTAAATTTTTTCACTTTTTGTTCCCTGATATCTTCAATATAAAGAAAATAATCAGAATTAAATTTTATAGAAAAATAGAATCAGATTATGCAGATGCCGGAGCCATGAAAGACACCCTAATCAAGACTTTAACAGAAGATTTAACTGGTGATTTGAAAAAGATTAAAGTTGAAACACTGCTGATTTGGGGAGATAAGGATAGAGCAATTCCCTTAAAATACGGAAAAAGAATGTACCAACTGATTAGAAATTCTAAGCTCACCGTTTTAGAAGGAAAGGGTCATTTTTTACATGCCAATGACCCGGAAAGGTTTAGTTACTATGTCAAAGATTTTGTCTAAAATTTTTCCTATTATCGACCATCTTTATATTTACCAAATTTTGGAGTACAAATCCGGGGAATTTTTAATCTGGTTTTTGAAAAACCCTTTCAAAAGAAATTTACAAAAGAAACACAAACTTGAATGGACTCAAAAAGCCAAGCTGCTGGCTTTCTTTGGTATCACATTACTGATTTTAGATTCAGTGATAACCTCTTATCTATTAACCGGCAAATTCTGGCTAAGCTTGATTTTGTTACCAGTAAAATCTTTGTATTCACCGCTATTTATAGTAGTTTCCCAAATTTTAATTTCACCTCTGGAATATTATCAAAAACAAAGAACACTTAGAGCAGCAAAAAAGAAACTATCGAAATTACCTAATTTAAAAATTGTCGCCATCACCGGTTCCTTTGGCAAAACTTCCACCAAAGATATCCTCTATACACTGCTTTGGAAAAAATATTTTGTGGTCAAAACTCCCAAAAGCTTTAATACTCCTTTGGGAATTGCCCAAACCATTCTGGAGAACCTCAAAGAAAATACGGAAGTTTTCATCTGTGAAATCGGCGCCTACAAAAGAGGAGAGATTAAAAATCTGACTAAATTTCTTAATCCAAGAATAGGCATTATCACTGCAATCGCCCCGCAGCACCTTGAACGGTTTGGGTCTTTGGAAAATATTGCCAAGGCTAAATTTGAACTGGTAGAAAACCTACCCAAAAACGGAGTTACCATCCTAAATAACAAAAGCAATTGGTTACAAAAACTGGCTTCCCACTCGTCAAGTGGGAACGTAATTTTTTATGGAGATGAGAATAATCCATTTTATGCATCTAATATCAGAACGGGAATCGTAGGAACTACTTTTCAAATCCACACCCCTAAAGGCCAAACAGAGATTAAGATACCCTTGATAGGAGAACACCATGTTCAAAATTTCTTAGCAGCTACTGCAGCTGCTCTAGCGTTAGGTTTAACTCTTTTTGAAATTAAAGGAAGGGCAAAATTGTTGTTGCCAACCCCACATAGGATGGAGATTAAAAAAATGGGTAATATTATTTTAATTGATAACTCATTTAATACTAATCCAAAATCAGCCGAAGCATCTTTAAGTTTGCTAGCAAGTTTTAAAGAAAACAGGAAAATTGTTATAACCCCTGGGTTTGTGGAATTAGGGAAAGAAGCTGCTGAAGCAAATCAAGAATTTGGCCACGAAATTCTCTGCTTAGCAGACGAAGTCATAATTGTTGGAGAAAATGCCAAAAAGGATTTACTAGAAGGCATGAAAGATATTTATCCAAACCCAGAAGAATTCGTCCATTTTGCTAAAAGCACCCAAGAAGCATTAGTTCTTGCCCAGGAATTAACCCAGGGCATGGAAACAGTAGTACTCCTGGAAAACGACCTGCCAGACCAATATAGTTAATTTTTTATTCCACCTTTTTCAGCCATGGAGGAGAGTAAACCGGATTCAAAGGTATATTGAGTCTTACTTTGATTTTCTGCCCGCTTTAGGGCAAACTCTATCAACAATCCCAGAAGTTTAGAAAATTTTATCTCTGATTTTTCCCATAGATAAAAAGCAAAAGAACCAGGAGGAGTATTTATTTCATTAATCCAAAATTTGTTCTTTTCTTTATCTACGAAGTAGTCTATTCTAGCTACACCACATCCATCTAAAGCTTTAAAAACTTTTACAGTTGTTTTCTGTATCTCCTTGGCTAATTTTTCCGGGATTGGGGCCGGAATAATCCGGGAAAGGGAAGCCATACCCACTTCTTTGCTGCTCTTGCCGCCGCCTTTTTGATATTTATCAGCAAAAGACAAAACTTCACTTGATCCCACCGGCATCTCACAAACAGAAACCATAACTTCCTCATAACCTAAAGCAGAACAATTTACTTCAATAGTATCTTCAAAAGCCTCTTCAATTAAAGCTTTTTCGGAATAAGTAAATGCCACCTCCAGGGCAAAGTTCAAAGAATCGCCGTCTTGAGCCTTATTTACTCCAATAGAAGAACCAATGGTAGCCGGCTTAACAAACATGGGGAATTGTAAAACCTTTTTGGCTTCTGTTAAAACTTTTTTAGGATCTTTTAGAAAATCAATTCTGCTGACAGCAAGGTAACGGCAAACCGGCAAACCCAATTCCTTAAAGATAGATTTTGAAATGGCCTTATCCATCGCAATACCAGAAGATAAAACATTAAATCCGGTATAAGGAATTTGATACATCTCCAAGAGTCCCTGTATACAGCCATCTTCGCCAAAAGACCCATGGAAAGAAAGAAATGCGACATCTAAGGGAATGAATCTGGAAAACAAACCTTGAGTAAAAAATCCACCTTGATTTTCTTTTCTAGCTAGATTGATTTTAGTGGAGGATAAAAGCAAAGAATCTATATCTTTATAATTTTTTAAGTCCAAAAACTTCCGGTTAGTATAAAACTCACCCTTTTTACTTACATAAATAGGGATTATTTCGTAGCGCTCTTTATCAATATTCTCATAGACCTGAAGGGCTGTTAATACAGAAACCTCATGTTCAACCGACCTTCCCCCAAAAAACAACCCAACTTTCAATTTGTTCATTATTCGTATTATACTCTGGGGGGCAACAAAATGAAAAATCTTTTCTTAAGACCAAATGATCCGCGCTTAAGAAAAGTTGCTGAGGAAATTCCTCAAGACCAAATTAATTCAGAGAGTACTAAAAAAATAATTAAGACCATGCTAAAAGTGGTCCAACCATTTATGGTAGGACTGGCTGCACTACAGATTGGCATTCCTAAAAGGATCATCTTGGTAGATATAAGAGCAGACGGAAAAGGCCCGCTTCGCCAGCGAAGCGAGGCGGGCAAAGTAGGAAATTTGCGAATATACATCAACCCAAAAATAATCTGGAAATCTAAAAGAGAAGGGGAGTGGTATGAGGGTTGTTACTCCACCGGCAGAGTTTGCGGCATAGTCTCCCGTCCAATCTCCATCAAAATCCAAGCATTTGTATTGACACCCCAAGGGTGGAGCCTCAAATTTGTAGAAGAAAAGCGGTCAGATTATACAGCCAGGATTTTTCAGCATGAAATTGACCATCTTGATGGGAAGTTATTCATGGACCATATTAAAAATCCGGACCATCTACATTGGGTAGAAGAAAATGAATTTCCGCTTTACAGAAACAAACAAGCCTGGAGAAATTGGCCCAAAAAATACCCTTTACCCCTTGCTTAGAGAAGGCCAAAAAAGGTATAATTAAGCCAGAGCGAAAGCTCGTTTTTCTTTTAAATCTACATGTCAAACATCGGCAAAATACAACCAGCCCCAATTATTGAAGAGATGCAAAAGTCCTATTTGGACTATGCCATGTCTGTCATTGTTTCAAGAGCATTACCTGATGTCCGTGACGGCCTGAAACCTGTCCAGCGAAGAATTATTTATGCCATGCACCAACAGGGTTTGCACCACAGTTCCCGTTTTCAAAAATCAGCTGCCGTAGTCGGAGAAGTTATGAAAAACCTCCACCCGCACGGTGATGCCCCTATATATGAGGCCATGGTCAGAATGGCCCAGAATTTTTCCATGAGATATATGTTGGTGGACGGACAAGGAAACTTTGGATCAATTGACGGAGACTCTCCGGCTGCGATGCGTTATACCGAAGCCAGGCTATCGGCAATTTCCGAGGAACTCCTTCGTGATATCAGCAAAAACACAGTTAATTTTATTGATAATTATTCCGGTACCACCCAAGAACCAATACTTCTGCCTTCTGTCATTCCCAATCTACTCCTAAACGGCGCCTCCGGTATTGCCGTTGGCATGGCCACCCAGATCCCGCCTCATAATTTAGGGGAGGTCTGTGACGCGCTGGTCTACATGATAGAACACCCAATGAAAGAGTCAAGAGTCAAGAGTCAAGAGTCAAGTGACGAAAAAGAAGATACTAGACTCTCGACTCTAGCGACTAGCGACTCTTTTCAATCCGAAGCTACTGTTGAAGACCTTATCAAATTTGTCAAAGGCCCGGATTTTCCCACGGGTGCCTCTATTTATGACCAAACCGAAATACTGGCAGCTTATGCTACCGGCAAAGGCCGGATCGTCATGCGAGCCAAAGCCGAAATTGATGAAACCCCGGCCGGAAAAATGCAAATCATTGTTTCAGAGCTACCATATCAAGTAAATAAAGCTACTCTAATTGCCAGAATTGCCGAGCTGGTTAAGGACAAAAAGTTAGAGGGTATCGCGGATCTCAGGGATGAATCAGATCGCAAACAAATGGTCCGAATCGTTTTTGACCTAAAAAGGGATGCCAAACCGCAAGCAATTTTAAATAACCTCTACAAACATACAGCTATGCAGTCGGTTTTCAACGTTAACTTAGTGGCGCTAGTTGACGGCGTACCACATCTCCTAACCTTAAAACATATCCTGGAGGAGTTTATTCATCATCGGCAAGTTGTTGTCAGGAAACGCTCGGAATTTGAACTGGCAGAAGCCAAAGCTAGAGAACACATCTTAGAAGGCTTAAAGATTGCAGTTGATAACATTGATGCTGTCATCGAAACAATCAAGAAGTCAAAAGATGCAGATGCAGCCAAAACCAATTTGATGACCAAATTTAAACTATCCGAACTCCAGGCTCTGGCAATTTTGGATATGCAGCTTCGAAGGTTAGCCGCACTGGAGCGGCAAAAAATTGAAGATGAGTTAAAGATGGTCCGGGAAACAATCGCCTATTTGGAAGACTTATTAGCTCATCCTGAGAAAATCTTAAAAGTCATCAAAGATGAACTGACAAGAATAAAAGAAAAATACGGAGACGACAGGAGAACCCGGGTTTATAAACAAAAAATAGGGGAGTTTAACGAAGAAGATTTAGTGCCGAATGAGGTCACCATCGTTACTATTACCGAAGGCGGTTACATCAAGCGCCAATCTCCAATGTCTTTTCGGACCCAACAGCGGGGCGGTAAAGGGGTCATGGGTATCGCCACTAAAGAAACCGATGCAGTCTCTCATATTTTCTATACTCAAACCCACGACAGCATTCTCTTTTTTACCGATAAAGGTCGAGTTTTTCAAATTAAAGTTTGGGAAATTCCGGAAACTCAAAGAGCAGCTAAAGGACAGGCTATCGTTAATTTAATCAATGTGGAGCAAGGAGAAAAGATTACCGCTGTTTTAACCACTCGCCAAAAAGGTGAGAGCGCCCGATATTTCTTTATGTGTACCAAAAAAGGCACTGTCAAAAAAACTGCCGTTTCAGAATATGCTAATATCAGAAAGAATGGTTTGGTAGCTATCAAATTAGATACAGGTGATGAATTGGGGTGGGTATCGGCTACCTCCGGCAAGGATGATTTAATCATCGTTTCAAGAGCCGGCAAATCCATACGTTTTTCAGAGACACAAGTTAAACCCACCCACCGGGATACTTCCGGGGTAAGAGGTATCAGGCTCGGCAAAGATGACGGGGTTGTATCACTCAATCTTGTACAAAAAGATGCCCAACTTTTGGTGATTATGGAAAATGGTTTGGGTAAAAAAACGGCCTTTTCTGCCTGGAGCAGACAGGGCAGGGGAGGACAGGGGGTAAAAGCTGCCCAGGTAACAGCCAAAACCGGACCGATTGTGACAGCACAAGCAGTGGATGGCAAAATGGATACTTTGGTTCTCACTTCCACCAAAGGACAACTCATTAAAATGGATCTTAAACAGGTACCTATTTTGCAACGGCAGACTCAAGGTGTAATCTTGATGAGAGTCAGACCCGGTGAGAAGGTGGCAGCTGCCACAGTGGTGGCGTCTAAAGAAAAAACTGAACAATCAGAACCTAAAGCATGAAGAAATCCTCTATTATCTCCACTATAGGAATAATTTACTTTATTGCAGGATTTGTTTTTGCCGTGGCTTTTGCCATCTATTACCGCTGGCCAATTTTATCTTTTTTATCTCCGGGATTTTATAGCGTAATTTTAACCTGGCCCTTCCAGGCAATTGGCTTTGCAAGAGACCTCCTAATTTACGGCCTCGCCGGCAAACCTATATAATCCTATAGTTTGACACGGATCTTCGAATATTCTATAATACAGCCTCTATGAAGCTTGTCGAAATTAGCTCTTTAGAGCAATATAGAAATATGCGTTTAGATACTCCTATTACCTTTAAGGACCGAGTCTTACATCTAAAATCTAGCACTGCTGCGACTCTGAAAGCGACTGAAGCTCAAATACCGGCAGAGAATGGTGGTTTAGTGTATCAGTTGGCAGTAAGACACCATACAAATACTAGTCTTACCCAGCTTGCTAAAGATTTAAGTGTTAATAGAAAAACAATTTCTGCTCTTTTTGATTTTTTTGGGATTCCAAAATTATCCGGTAGAGAAGCTTTAACTAGAAAATGGGAGCAAGATCCAACCTTTAGAAGCTGGCATGAAAATCATGCAGCAAATGTTCTGAACGATCCGAATTCGAAAGATGATAAACATGATACAAGAAAAGCTCATTTAGAAAAACAAATGCAAGACCCGGAATTTGAGAAGGCAAGGTTAGATGGTTTGAGGGAAAAAAGCAAGGATCCTGCATACCTTGCAAAAAGAGGAAGAGCAATTGCGGCCAACTGGGAGGATCAGAAGTTTAGAGATGCTCACGAAGAAACCGAAAGAATAAAATTAGCATCGTTAAAACAGGATCCTGGATTTCGATTGAGCCAGGCTCACGGAATTAGAAATTCTAATCGAATACCAAAGTGTTCAATACAAGGAGAAAGGATTGATATCGGGTTTGCACAGTCAACATATGAGGCTAATATAGCAAGAATATTAACACTTGTTGGTGCTGATTTTCAGCGCGGATTGGCGTTCGCTTTACAACCAGAGGAGAAAAGCGAGAAACTAACAGCTCTTACTTTAGATTTTGTAGTAAATATAAAAGGTAGACAAAAAATTTATGAAATTGTGACAGGAAGAAATATTCGCAGATTACAACTTTTAGAAATGCTCGCAACACAAAACCCAAAACTTAGAATTAATATTATTACAGAAAGACGGTATAGAAGATTAAGAGGAATGTTTCAAGATAGAATAAATAATGATCCGAGATTCGCTGGATGGGAAACACCAAAAGACAATTTAAGAACTAATCCAACAAGATACGCAGCTTGATACCCTTGGCTAAGAGTATGGTTAGTACTAACCCTATTTACTCCCCAGAAACTTCTGAACCAAGTCATTAAGATAATTTGATAACCTGGCAATAATAAGAGCAGACAGAAGGAATTCCCAAAACGGGCTTCTGATTTCCGTACCCAAAAGGATATTAAACAAACTGACCTGAAAAGCAAAAGTCAGTAAAATTGCAGAAGCTAAAGATAAAAGGGGAATATAGGGCTTTAAAGCCTGAATATTTCCCACCAAATATTCAATAACAGCTTCATTCAAAGTGGTGAAAATCAAAACCACCAACCAACTCATACGGCCTTTCCGGGCGGGAAAATGAACTTGTACAAGTTAATCAAAACACCAATTATTGTCAAGGTATTATCGGTACGCGGCTTTTCCTCTTTCTCCAGGCCATTACATTCTGATAATTTCATTTCCAAGTCTTTTATCTTTTGGTCCCTTTCCTGCAAAGTTTCCTGCAGGATAATTACCTGCTGATTAAGCGAAGCAAGAGTTGTCTGTAGATTTTCAACTTGAGACTTTAAGTCACTGGAAGCTGTAGGAGTATTAAAAACTATTTCAGACATACAAACGGGCAGAGCGCCTAAATACTACAAGAGCACAGTCTCTCTGTCAATCTGAATTAGATTTTAAATAAAGACCGCAAGGGAGGAAGTGTAATAATTAGCAGCTGTATTGCCAGGATAACTGCAACGGAAGCAAAAAGCTTTTTATTAGATAAAACCCCGTGATGCCTTCTCATCACAAAAGGCAAAAACATCTGCAAAACTACCATGACGGTAAAAGTAACCGCGCGGGATGTTTGAAGACCCATGCTAGTAAACACAAAATAAAAAATTAATAAACATATCAAAGATATGATTACTCCGCCGGAGATTATAAACCGCAGCGAATCTCTGCTCAGTAAACTAAGACGCTTTCGGGGTTGTGTTTGCATCAGGTGCGAAGAAGCGCTATCAAAACCTAAAGCCAAAGCCGGTGGTCCGTCTGTCACAAAATTGATCCAGAGGATTTGGATAGGCAAAAGCGGCACAGGTAAGCCTAAGATGGCACTTCCACCTATCAGAATCACCTCTGACAAATTTCCGGTCAGCAGAAACTTAACCACTTTTAAAATATTGCTGTAGATTAATCTGCCTTGCTCAACAGCTGAAACGAGTGTGGCAAAGTTGTCATCCAGTAAAATGATATCAGAAGCCTCTTTGCTGACATCTGTACCAATTTTGCCCATAGAAACTCCCACCTCTGCCTGTTTTAAGGCTAGCGCATCATTAACTCCGTCTCCTGTCACAGCCACCACCTCACCTAAACTTTGATAGGCTTTAACAATTCTGAATTTTTCCTCCGGAGTAATCCTGGCAAAAATCCGCACCTTTCCAATCATCTGCAAAAGCTCTTCTTCATTTAAGTCATTTAGTTGGCTGCCGGTTAATATCTCATCACCCTCCAAAAGTAACCCGATTTTTTCTCCGACTGCTTTAGCTGTCAGTTCATTATCACCGGTCACCATCACTACTTTAATGCCGGCCTTTCTGGTTAAATTTAGGGCATCTTTTACCTCAGGACGCACCTCATCAGCAATCCCAATTAGCCCAAGAAACTCTTTATCTTTGGAAAAAGCCAAAACCCGAAGCCCTTTTTTGGCCATTTTTTGATACTCTAAATCCCACCGCCCCCGCGCCTTCTCCGATAACTTAGACTCTCTGATTAATACTTCCGGTGCTCCTTTGCTAAATTCACTTCTTTCGCTGTCTTGCCAAATCACAGTCATTTTTCTCTTTTCCAAATTAAACGGGATCTCTTCAATTAATTTTCCTTCTGATTTAAGAAAATCAATATCAACCCCCACGTCTTTGGCATGTAGGAGCAGAGCACCTTCGGTAGTGTCACCCAAGATATCGAAACTACCCTCATCTTCCTTCAAAACTAAACTGGCGCTATTGCAAACTACCGCGCACTTTAGCAAGTCGGCTTTTCTCGAATCTTCTATTTTAACTTCCTGCACCCGCATTTCATTTTTAGTCAGTGTGCCGGTTTTATCCGTACAAATTATGGTGGCAGACCCCAAGGATTCAACTGCAATCATCTTCCTAACCAAAGCCTTTTTCTGATACATTTTACGCATACCCAGCGCCAAAACTATGGTCACAACGGCCGGCAACCCTTCCGGTACCACCGCTACCATTAAGGCGATACTGGAGATTGCCATCGATGAAATATCATAGCCTTGTAGTATCCTTAGAATAAAAATCAGGGCAGCCACCACCAGTGCTCCCACTCCCAGCGCCTTACTCAAATTGGCCAGAGCTTTTTCAAAAGGGGTTTGCTCAGGCTCCACACTAGCCAAACTTTCTGCCAGAGATCCGAATTTGGTCCTCACCCCGGTTTGCAAAACCCCAACTTTAGCGCGACCTGAAGTTACAGTAGTTCCGAAAAATACCAAATTTTCATCTTCTTTTGTTGTTTTTCTAACAGGCAGCGATTCACCGGTTAAAATCGACTCATTAACTTCCAGGGAGTAGCTTTCTAAAACTCTTCCGTCTGCCGGAATCCTGTCTCCTGATTCTAAAATCACTAAATCACCCGGAACGATCTGGGTGGCAGCAATTTCAATTTGTTGCCCGTCTCTTTCAACACGGCAGTATTCAACCTCGAGTTTTCGAAGGGCTTCCAGTTCCCGAGAAGCTTTATATTCCTGCCAGAAACCAAGAATCGTATTTAACACCAAAATTGCGGCGATTAAAAAGGTATCCAATTTGTCACCAACCACAGCGGACAAAATGATGGCTCCTAAAAGGAGATATGAAAGAGGGTTCTGAAACTGCTTGATTAAAACCTCTAAAGCAGAAGTCTGCTGTTTTTCCGGCAGCTGATTCAGACCGTATTTGATTTGCGCTTGCCTTGCTTGATCAGTGGTTAATCCATACTTCATGAGATTAGGTTAATTGGTAACACTATTAGTAGTATCCCGGCAGTATTTAGTATATAGGAAATTAGCGCAATTTCTTGATACCGCAGTTTAGAAATCCCCAACATCATCAGCCCTAATTCATCCGGAAGGGGAGAGGCTACAATAATTGCGCCTATCAAAGGTACCACAAAATCCAAGTGAAATTTTTGCAAAAATCCGTTTATTTTTTGAAGCTGCAACTGCTTGGAAACTAAATTTAATTCAGAAAACAAATTCTTCCTAAAAAATCTTAATATAATAAGATCTCCCAAAACAGCACCCATTCCTGCAAGTAAGGCTGTAATGATTGGATTGTTGTCCTCCGCCAGAACAATCAGCATAGCCAGGGATATTGGGGAAGTCAGAAAAGAGGTATAGAAAACACCCGCCAAAATTTCCGAAACAAATCTAAGAGGCATGATAGTTTCAATTAAACCCGAAAGATAACCGCTTTTTATCAGCCACCAGGCAAAACTTAAAGATAAAATAAAGAGGGAAGTCTTTAAAATTAGTTTCCTCAGTTTCAGGTCCATTATTTTAGTTTAGCAGAAACATTGACATATTCAAAAAAATGCGCCACTATGAAAATAGTACCAAGAAGGAGGTGAGAAATCTTGCAAATTATTCTAGCCTTGATCTTAAATGCTCTTGCTCTTATTGTCACAGCCTATATTGTTCCGGGAATCCAGGTAGTAAATTTCACAACAGCTTTGCTTGCTGCCATAGTCTTAGGGCTGGTTAACACTTTTATCAAACCCATCCTGAGTTTTATAACAGCGCCTTTGACAATTGTTACTTTGGGACTCTTTGCTTTTGTAGTTAATGCAGTGGTCTTATTTTTAGTTTCGGCAGTGGTGCCGGGATTTACGGTGAACGGTTGGCTTCCGGCAATATTAGGAGCTGTTGTTTTATCAAATGTCTCAACAGTCCTAAATTCGCTGCTTAAGGATTTGGGTAAGCTGAAGAAATAACAAAAAGGATTACTTGTTTCCTGAATGAAATGATTTGTGCACGTCTTTGAGGTGTGCATTGGTGACATGAGTATAAATTTGGGTAGTGGCAATATTGGAATGCCCTAACATCTCTTGAACCGAACGGATATCAGCACCATTAATCAACAAATCTGTGGCAAAGGAGTGGCGGAGTGTGTGAGGAGTAGCTTTAACAGACAGTCCTACCGCTTTGACATACTTTTCTACAATCCTCTCGATCGAGCGGGGAGTAAGTCGCATAGCTTCACCATTATCAGCCGGATCCACCCGGCCCTGAAACCGGATAAATAAAGGTTTAAATGTATCTTTCCGGATATCTAAATAGTGGTTTAACCACTCACATGCGGAATCCGAAAGAAAAACAATCCGCTCTTTTGACCCTTTTCCTATTACAGCAAATTCCCGTCTGGCTAAATTAATACTATCCCTGTTGAGCGAAGCTGCCTCTGAAACTCTCAGTCCTGTCGAAAACAATAGTTCTAAAATGGCTTTATCACGAAGACCGCTTTTGTCAGTTGTATCCGGCGCCTCAAGCAAATTTTTTAAGGCCGTATCATCTAAAACCTTCAATGGCCGAGCCTCTGTTTCACCCAACTCCACTTTCTCAGGGGATAAACTCTTCACATCTTGGCGAGCCAGGTAACGGAGAAAGGCCCTAAGAGCTATCATAAAATAATTTTGGGTAATTCTTTTAAGGCCTTTTTTGGTTTTTGGATCTATCCATCGTGAAAGGTGAAGCCGAAATTTTCTAACCAAGTTTAAATCTATATCTTGTGGGTCTATCTCTCCGGCGAATTCAAGAAAACGCTTTAAATAGTGGTCATAATTTCGGATAGTGAGCTGTGAGGCATTACGTTCCAACTCAAGATATTCCAAAAAATCAGTAATCAAGGCAGAAAGAGCCATATTAAAGCAGCGCCAGTCCCAAGATTCCCAAGACGGTTAAAACCGATCCAATAATGGCAATTGCAAAGGTTAACTCTTTGGTCCCTCCTTCAGGCAATTCCTTAACCGGAACAAAAACCTTAGGCTCCGCCGCAGGGGTAGCATAAACCGCCCCTTGCCCTCCGGGACCCGAGACTACATATCCACCGGGTGTTGTAGTAGTCCCCCCGGGTACCACCACGGAGCCGGAAGTCGGTGTTGGAGATGGCTGAGCGCTACAACCGCCTGTTCCAATCACATAGTTACCATTAACTACGGAATTCAATACATCCACCACCGAACCTTCCTGGATAATAACCACATTGGAATCAGTAGTCTTAGCTTTATTGTTGGAATCAAAATCAAATCTGATTTGAGTTGCTCCTGCCGGAGCGCTGCCGGGAACTGCAAAATTCACAGTAGCCAGGGTGCCTTTACCAGAAAAGTTTGTACCGATAGAAGCATAGCCGGAAATGGCAACCGTACCTCTTTGTGCATCAATACTATTTCCTGCATATTCAGGATAAATGGTTCCGTTAGTGATAGAGGTAGCTGTCAGTCTTGATGGGTCATAAAACAACACAGCATCAGTGCCATCAGTGGGCGCCCCACCGGTATCAAGCTCAACAGCAAGAGAAAAACTACAACCCCGGTTAAATGTGCCGCTGGCCGGACCTAAAATCAATGTGGCGGCTTGGGCAAAGATTGCAGAAGGAAAAGCCAGGAAGCTTAAAAATAAAAGCAGTACAGGCAGAAATTTTCTCATTGTATAGCAAGCTCCAGATTACCTACGGTATCCAAAATATTCTTTGAGGTACTAGCTTCCACTAAATTAGAAGCAGTAGTTATGCCTTTCTGAAAATCAATCACTAAAGAAGTCCTGCCGGGCAACTTAGCTCTTAAACTTAAAAGGGCAAATTCACCTTGACCTGTAAAGCTACTATTAACGCTGCTCACACCCGAAATAGAAATCAGACCTGCTTTGGCATCTTGAGCTAGAAGTGGATATTCACTAAAAATCTTACCCGCGATTAGGGACCCCGGCACTACTTCCACGGCTTTAGGATCAAAACGCACTATCAAATCAACACCATCAATAGATCGGCCGCCTGTATTAACTGTCACCGCAACCGGTATTACTTCACCAACGCCGTAGCTTAATTTAGGAACAGTCAAAGAAATTTTTGCCTCTGATGATAATTGGGCAGCTGCTTTAGGTGAAGATGGGGGAGGGGGAGTGGGAGTAGACAACACCCTTACGGCATATATAACCTCTACCAAAATTACAATTCCTAAAATAACAAAAATAATTTTAGGACTTAATACTCGCCGGTTAGCAGATTGACCGCTCATTTGATTATTTGTATATACATTTAAATTATCCATAA
>CAZAZW010000004.1:0-40242 GCA_964489875.1 uncultured Gammaproteobacteria bacterium
TCAACATTAAGATTTGAGTTATCAATTACAACGGCGCCTTCCGGGGTCCTAAGGGGCGAGACCTCACGTGTCTCATCTTGCCTGTCACGCTCTTCCATACTTTTTAGAACATCTTTATATCTTACAGTAAGATCTTTTGCCACAAGTTGCTTAAACCGTCTTTCGGCTCTTTTTTCTACGGATGCTGTCAAATAGAATTTGTATTTTGCCTGCGGGAAAATTTCCGAGCCAATATCCCGACTTGTCATAACCGTATTTTTGGAATTAACTAATTTGTATTGAATCACTTTTGTAGCCTCTCTTACTTCTCTGATGGCAGAAACAGCCGGCACTATTTCCGTTACCTCCGGATCGTGCAGACGATCGGTGATATCTTCACCATTAGCAAAAAATCTTTGTTTACTATCTTCTGCTCTAATTTCTATCTGCAAATTTTTATAAACTCCGGCCAGTTTTTCTTTATTCTCAAGGGGGATATCATTCTTCAAAATGAAAATACAGCCGGCCCGGTAAATAGAACCGGAGTCAATATATTGGTAACCCAATTTTTGTGCCAATAAAAATCCGACACTATTCTTGCCGGAAGAAGTCGGTCCGTCAATAGTTATAACTTGCGTTTCCACTAAAGAGTAAGTTTACCACAATTTGACGACCTATGACATCCTCCTAATTTTAGGTCCAGATGAAGTATCTTCAATTTCAAAACCTAGCTTTTTGATTTCTTTTCTAAGCTTATCTGACTTTTTAAAATCCTCTGATTTTCTGGCCTGCTCCCTTTGGTTAACCAATTTCTGAACTTCTTCCGGAATCTCTATCCTTTTCCCTAAATAGTCTTCCAGTTTTAACCCCAAAACTTGATCCATTTTTAACAAACTCTCAGCTTTGGCGGAAGTTGGATAATCAGACTTAACCAGTTCCCACATGACAGCCAAAGCCTGAGGAGTATTTAGGTCGTTATTTAACGCCTCCATAAAATCCTGCTCAAACTGAGCGCAACCTATCTTAGGCTCATCCCAATCTCTAATTGTTTCCCTTAAATTATTCAAAGCATTTTGAGCGCCGGTTAATGATTCCCAAGTGAAATTTAATTTATCCCGATAGTGGGCAGTTAAAAATAAATACCGAAGAGCCAGCGGATCAAAGCTCTTTCCGACAATTTCTTCAATCCGGTAAAAATTCTTTTTTGATTTGGACATTTTTTCCCCATCAACTATCAAAAAATTATGATGAACCCAAAACCTCACAAACTGCTTTCCGGTAGCTGCCTCAGATTGGGCAATTTCATTAGTATGATGGACAGGGATATGGTCAGTCCCACCGGTATGAATGTCCAAAGTATCTCCCAGATATTCCATACTCATGGCCGAACACTCAATATGCCAGCCGGGAAATCCCTCGCCCCATGGCGAAGACCACTTCATGGTGTGATCCTTAAAATGACCTACTGTAAAAAACCACAGAGCAAAATCCTGCGGCTTTTTCTTCTGCTTATCTACCACCACATCAATTCTCGCCCCAACTTCTTTTTCTTCTAACTTTTGTCCGGATAATTTTGTGTAATCCGGGAATTTGCTAATATCAAAATAAATTGCCTGATCAGTTTGGTACGTAAAACCATTCTTTTCTAACTTCTCAATTAGTTTTATCTGTTCGTTGACATGTTCCGTTGCTTTGGGTACCACATTTGGCCGTTTAATATTTACCGTTTCAACCGACTTCCAGAAATAATCTTCAAAAAATTTTGCCACTTCCCAAACCGACCGCCCTGATTCCCGTGCCCCTTTTTCCATTTTGTCTTCACCGCTGTCTTCATCAGAAACTAAATGCCCTACATCAGTAATATTCATGACATGTTTAACTTCGTATCCGTTCTCTTCCAGAACTCGCCTTAAAATATCATCCCCGACATATTTTCTTAGATGTCCAATGTGGGTATAGTCATAAACAGTTGGTCCACAAGCATACATGCCCACATGAGGGGGATTTAAAGGAGTAAAATCTTCAACTCGACGAGTCAGTGTATTGAAAAATCTTAACATCTTATCCTCCCAGTCCTTTGCCGGCTTTACGTTCTACCTGTGACCTTAGAACTTCTTCCGGTGTTCCTGCGCCGGGCTTTTTTGGTGCCTGCTGCTCTTGAATTTCTTCCATTTTCTCTTCCTGCTTCTCCTGTTGCTCAACTTGTTGTTTTTGTATTTCTTTCTGTTTGTTTTCTTGCCTGACTTTAGTTTGTGCTATTTCTAAATCCTTAAGCCATCTTCTAGTGTAAACCAGCTGTTTTTGTCTGTCTAATTCTTTTTTTTGGTCTTCCTGCTGTTTTTGTTGAATCTGTTGGGGGGTAAGTTGTGATCCGGTAGCCGACTGGGCACCCTGTTCCAAAGCCTGTCCTATTTCGTCTTTAACCTCCTTAACAACTTCACCTACCTCTTCAATTGTTTCCTCTGCAACTTGTTTTATGCCGCTTCCTAAGTTAGCCACAGATACATTCTAGCATATTAATATTCTTTTCTACCTTCCAAAGCCCGAGACAAAGTTGTTTCATCGGCATATTCCAAATCCGATCCTACCGGGAGTCCCCGAGCAATCCTAGTTACTTTCACTCCTAAAGGGGAGATCAACCTTTGGATATACATGGCTGTTGCTTCTCCTTCCATAGTCGGATTAGTGGCCAAAATAATTTCCTTGACCTTACCATCTTTTAACCTTGGTAAAAGTTCTTTAATGTGGATTTCTGAAGGACCGATATTTTCTAAAGGAGAAATCACTCCATGTAAAACATGGTAAAGTCCTTTAAAATTGGCTTTTTCTAAAGCCAAAACATCCAGCGGGTTTTCCACCACTGCAATCACTTCTTTTTCGCGATCAGGATCGGAGCAAATTTGGCAGGGGTCAACTTCGCCGATATTAAAACAAATGGAACAAATCTTTGTTTTCTCCTTCATCCCCAAAGCAGACTCTGCCAGAGCTTTTGCTTCCTCTATGGGAGCATGCAGAAGGTAATAAGTTAACCTCTGGGCAGTTTTCGGCCCAATACCGGGGAGCCTCTCAAAAGCCTCTATTAAACTCTGCACTGATTTGGGGACTGTAGCCATAACTGGCTAATTTTACGTTTTGCGCAAGCAAAAGGCAAGGTTCTGCGAAGCAGGTTCTTATCACAAATTTACATTCCGGGGATGCCCATGCCGCCCATTAAACCCTTCATTTCATCTGCTGCTACTTTTTGGGATTGTTTCAAAGCCTCATTAACTGCCTCTGCCACTTTATTTAAATCATTATCGCCGGAGATGGAAACTATTTTCTGATCAGCTGTCATCACCACTACTACACCTCTGTGTTCCACAGTAATCTTAATCCCGGCCAATCTTTTTTGAACTTCCATGGCCTGATCTCTCATTTTTTTAAGATCACCTAATTGTTTTAGATTGTCCATGAAACCCATATGGGATGAATTATATAATATTGTTCGAGTGAAGTCGAGAACTCACCTTGCTTGTCTACCTGCTGCCTCAATTACATTCCGGAGCAAACTGATAATTGTCAAAGGCCCGATTCCCCCCACAGTCGGGCAATATAATTTGGCGATTTTACTAACTTCCTCCTCATTAATATCTCCATAGATTTTCGGTTTCCCATCAATTAGCTCCCTGCCAACACCTACCCCCACAACATATGCCCCTTTTTTAACATTTGAGCCGTTTACAATATTTTTTACTCCGGTAGCAGAAATCACCACATCAGAGTTTTTAATCTTTGTATTTGGATCTTCTGTATCATGTGCAATTACCGTCACTTCAAAACCGTGATTTCTTAAAAGTTCTATAGTCGGCCCACCGGCTGTTTTACCTCTACCTAACACCACAATCTTTTTGTTCTTTAAAAAATCCTCGACTTTTGAAAAACCTTCAAGGTAAGCAAAAGCTGTCAACATTTCCCAAATCGCCATAGCTGTAGCCTTTTCGTATGGAGACTCTTCGAGAAATCCATCGACATCTTTTTTAGGATCAACTTTCCCGATTATTTCATCAAAATTCCAGCTTTTATATATTGGATACTGAATAATCATCCCATGAACTTGTTTCTCTGCATTTAATTTTTCAATAGTCTCTATGCACTCACTAAACTGATTTTCGGAAAATTCAAAAAATATTACCTTAACCCCGATTTCGCTGGCTCTCTTGATCTTAAAATCAACATAAATCCGGGAAGCCGGATCACTACCAGCCAAAATTATGGCAAAAGTTGGTTGGACTTTTAACTGTTCTACCTGTGTTTTGAGCTTTTTTGCAATCGCATCTGCAACGGCTTTACCAGATACTTTCATTATTTGATCCCTGGTACTGGAAATTCTGAGCAAAAAGTTTCTATCTCCTTTGAAATCTTTAGAAGCGTTTTATTTTTTATAACTCTTCCCCGAAATCCTTTCCAAAACTCGCTTCTTTCTTCTTTATCTTCCGGCAGCTTTTCACCCCGAACTTCTTCTATTGCTGCATTTATCCATCTAGCAATTTTTAACATATCTTTCTCTTTCATTCCGCGGGTAGTGACGGCGGGGGTACCCAATCGAATACCTGATGGATAAAAGGGTGGCATTAGATCATTTGGCACCGCATTCTTATTTAGCACAATACCTGCAACCTCCAAGGCCAATGCTGCTACAGCGCCATTTACTCCTTTTGTCCGAAGATCAATAAGAATTAAATGATTATCCGACCCACCTGTAGCAAGATTAAAATCATATTCTAAAAGCTTTTTTGCTAATACTTGACTATTTTTAACAATTTGTGCCCCGTACTTTTTAAAGTCTACACCAGATGCTTCCTTCAGACAAACGGCAATAGCTGCTGTCTGATTGTCGTGAGGCCCACCTTGTAATCCCGGAATGATTGCGCTATCAATCAATTTCGGTAGATCAGGATTCTTCTTCAAACCCTTGTCTGTTACCATAATCATTGCTCCTCTCGGCCCTCTTAAGGTTTTGTGTGTTGTGGTTGTGACAATATGCGCATAAGGCACTGGGGAAGGATGTGTACCGGCAATAATTAAACCGGTTATATGAGCAATATCTGCCATAAGATATGCGCCAATTTTATCGGCAATTTGTGCAAACCGTTTAAAATTAATAATACGAGGGTATGCCGTAAATCCACAAACAATAATATCAGGCTTTTCTTTTTCAGCTTGTTTTTCTATCGCATCATAGTCAAGATATCCGTCTTTGCCTAAAGTATATTGGACTGATTTAAAAAACTTTCCTGTCGCTGATACCGGCTGTCCATGGGTCAGATGACCCCCGAATGCCAAAGACAGTCCCATGATTTTTCCTTTCAACGGCTCAAGGAGCGCAATATATACGGCAAGATTTGCCGGGGAACCAGAGTGCGGCTGGACGTTCACATAGGGAACATCAAAGATCCTTTTTGCTCGCTCTTGTGCAAGTTGTTCAACATCATCAATTACTTCATTTCCTTGATAATAGCGTTTTTTGGGGTACCCCTCCGAATATTTATTTCCCAACACAGTACCCATTGCTTCCATGACTGCTTCCGAGGCATAGTTTTCAGAAGGAATCATCTCTAAGACATCCCTTTGGCGTTTCTCTTCTTTTTTTACTAGATTGTAAATTTGAGGATCTGTTTTTTTTAGCGCTGTCTTCATGTAGAACTAAACTATTAAAAACTCACTATAAATTATCTCTCATAAAAATTGCAACAGACAGTTTTCTTGATAAAGACAACAATTTGAACTATCATTTAGCTTATAAATGCAACTTACTCTTATTGAAAAGAAAAAAGAAGCAGAAGATGTAACTTCATTTGTCTTTAAACCGGAAATACCTTTTTCCTGGAAACCGGGGCAATTTTTGCACTACACCCTAAAACACAAAAATTACGACAGCCGCGGGCCCGACCGCTACTTTACTATTGCCTCAGCACCTTTTGAGCAGGTAGTCATAATTACCACCCGCTTTGCCAAAGATGGCAGCAGTTTTAAGAAAGCCTTAAAATCCTTCAAGATCGGGGATCACATAGAAGGGGTTGCTCCTGATGGGAATTTTACGCTGGATGACCCAAACCAAAAATCAGTCTTTATTGCCGGCGGCATTGGCATCACGCCTTTTAGGTCAATCCTGCTGGATTTCGTTCGTAAAAACATACCTGTTCATGTCACCCTTTTGTATGCAAATAAAACAGCCGATTTTGTTTATAAGGAGGAGCTTAAAAGCATTGCCAAACAGAACCCAAATCTTAAAATACATTTTATTGCCGGCCCCAAGCGGATTGCTGGAAATACTGTTAAAAAAACTGTAGCAAATTTAAAAAGACCGATTTTTTATGTATCAGGACCGCAGCCTATGGTGGAAAGTATCGATATAATTTTGGAAGGTTTAGGTGTCAGAAAAAATCATATCAAAAACGATTTCTTCCCCGGGTATGACTGATATTAAAAACAAATGAGAAAGCTGGGCCAAACTATTATACTGATCCTACTCTTTCTGATTCTCTCCGCGCCTATTGTTTTACTCTGGCCCCAGTTAGAAATCCGAAACTTAAACGACGTTTTATTTCTTTTTCAAAGGGCTGCCGGTTTATATGCTTTTTCACTAATTTTTATTGCCATTATCCTGGGCTCTGCCATGAATATAATTGACCGGTTTTTCCCGGCGGATAAAGTTTTTAGTATTCACAGAATAGTAGGCAAATCAGCTTTTGCCCTGGCCCTTCTCCATCCGGTTTTTTTATACAGCACTTACTTTTTGGAGGGCAACTTAAACTATGTTTTGCCATTCCAGGAAGGCTCAGGGATTATCTATTATTCTCTTGGCATCTTAGCGCTTGTTTTGCTGATTGTCACAGTAGGAGCTGCGCTGGCGCGATTCAGGATCGGGATAAAGTGGCTTTATATTCACCGCTTAAACTACTTAATTTTCTGGCTGATCTTTTTCCACGGCTTAAATCTAGGAGTTGATACTCAGACAAATTTTGCTAGGTTTTTATTTGTTACTTATGGGTTTGTTGTAGCAATTTTAACAATCCGCAAAATCTTAATTTACCGGATCTGAATTAAAAATCTCAGCGGCTGCCCTGATAATTTCATCATCTGAGGCAACTTCTATATTGGCAATGTCTTCTTTTTTCTCAGGACGCTTACCTAAAATTGTCGATATTCTAATAGCTCTTCCTAAAATATCGGATAAAACCCCCTCCAATAATTCTCTATTTTTAGGCGCCTCTAAAATTCGCTGATGAAAAGAATAAGGCACCTCCATTATTACCGTATTTTCACTGCACTCCGCAACTTTAATAGAACGAAGTAAGGCTTCTAGAGAAAAATTAACAGCCCGGATAGTCTCTAAAACAAAAGTCCATTTTTCCTTGAGTTTTAAAATGTCATTGTTGGACGACGGATTATCTTCCACTACTATCTTTGATTTTCCGTCATATGCCGTCTCTATTTTGTCATCCTGAGCTTCTCTCTTGTCATCCTGATCCGGCGTAACCGGAGAAGGATCTCTAGATTTCAAGTCTTGAGATTCCTCGCTAATGCTCGGAATGACAGAGGTAGGACTACAAATTTCTACAATCGCCAACTCCAGCGGGAGCGAAGGGATGGATGTAAATTTTAGTTTTTCTGAAGCTGCCTGCAAAATTTCCAATATTCTTACTAACTCCTGATTAGAAAAGTTATCAGCTAAATCCACAACTTCACCATATTTATCTTCTACGAAATGGTGTTTAACCAGCTGCTCCCCCAGTCCATTTTTAATAAATACCAAGCTCCTTAAGGTTTCCATCAAAGATATGATCAGATCCTTAATATCCACTCCGCTTTCCTGCTGTTTTGAAATAGCTAGTAAACTCTCCGCAGCATTCTTTGCAGAAAAGCTTTTTAAAAGCAACAAAAGATCATCAAATTGTGTTGCTTTCAAATATTCTTCCAAAGATTTAGCGGTAATTTTTTCTTTTAAGCTGCTGACTTGGTCCAAAAACTTCACCCCATCCCGAAAGCTGCCATCGGCACGCCTGACTAAAATCTTCAGCGCTTCTTCATCTATATCAATTTTTTCTTCTTTAATAATCTTTGAAAGCACTTCTGAGATTTCATTAGTGTTAGCCAATTTAAAGTCTAACCTTTGTACTCTTGAAAGAATTGTATGGGGAATTTTTCCAAGTTCGGTTGTTGCCAAAATAAATAAAGCATGTTTAGGTGGCTCTTCCAAGGTTTTAAGCAACGCATTAAAAGCTTCCGTAGTTAACATATGAACCTCATCAATTATGTATACTTTTTTCTTAAGAGTTGAGGGAACAAGTTTAATTTTATCCCGCAGCGATCTAATGTCTTCAATGCCCCTGTTTGAGGCAGCATCTATTTCAATAAGGTCCATATTTGAACCATCGGTGATCGATGTGCATATTTCACACTTGTTGCATGGAACATTCTGCTTTGCAGAGCAATTCACCATCTTTGCTAAAATCCTGGCTGTTGATGTTTTACCTGTCCCGCGGGGGCCGACAAAAAGATAAGCGTGTGACAATTTTTCATTTTCAAAAGAAGAAATAAGAGTTTTTTTTACCGATTCCTGACCTATTATTTCATTTAAAGTTTGTGGGCGGTACTTTAAATAAAAAGCACTGTTTCCCATTTAAGCGTGGTGTACTCCCAAAAGGTGACTCAATCCATGTTCTACCAAATTTTTAATTTCTTCATCAACAGAAATCCCATCAAGTGAAGCATCCTCCACAGCTTGTGGATAGGAGATCACAATATCCCCCAACCTAAGCCACTTATCAGGTGAGGCCACGAAACCCACTTTGGGAATATGTTGCAGGCTGGCCGGATGATTTGGATCTTCCAGGGCGAATGATAAGATATTGGTGGTTGAATCTAACCCTCTGAATTTGCGGTTAAGTTCATGCATTTTCCGATCGCCCACGATATTAATCCCCAGTTCAATACGGCCGGAGATACGAAGCTTTGAAAGTTTATCTAAAGCTGCCGCCTTAATCGCTGCTCTATTGATATTGTACCTGGGATCGGAATTTACAATTATATTTACCATACTATTTAGATAATTTCTCTTTAACCAAAGCAGATACCACTCCGCCATCAGCCTGTCCCTTGGTTTTTCCCATAACTGCTCCCATCACTTTCCCCATATCAGTAATAGAACTAGCACCCAATTCAGTTATAGTATCTTCAACTAACTTAGTCAACTCCTCATTTGAAAGCTGAGAAGGCAAATAACTTTCCAAAATCTTCAGTTCAGCTTCTTCTTTTCCAGCCGCTTCTTCCCTACCACCGGATCTAAAAGCTTCCGCTGCCTCTTTCCTCTTCTTTGCTTCCTTCTGAACTATGGAAATTATTTCTTCATCAGACAATCCGGCTACCGCCGGACCACCTTTTGCGATCTCTGCATTTTTAACCTCTGATAAAAGGAGCCTCAGAGTCGAAACCTTTATCTCATCACGACTAAGTTGTGCATTCTTTAAATCAGTTTGCAGTTGGTCTAATAACATATTACTTACCGGCTGTACCTTTTTGCCCGCATAATTTTTCTCCGCTTTTCTGCCAAATATTCCTGACGAAGTTGAGAAGGCTTCCTGTAAACAGACCTATCCCTAATTTCTTGAACTATTCCCTCAGCTACAGCTTTTTTTTGAAATTTCCTGATAACTGAATCCGTGCTATCACCCGGACCAGCTTTTACAATAATACTCAATTAAAAAACACCTCCTTTTATTTTACTACACCATCTTCTTCCAGTTTCCACCCAAAAGGTGAAAATGTAAATGAGGAACATGCTGCGCCTTTCCTCCGTTTACCACTACCCGGTACAAATTATCCTGCAATCTTTTTTTCGCCACCAACTTTCTGACCGCCTCATAAACTTCTACCAATAATCCGCTGTGCTTGCTGCTGTCAATATCACCGATTCCACCAATATGTTCCTTCGGAACGATTAGAATATGAATATCTGCTGATGGGTTTATATCTAAAAAGGCTACCAGGCTATCTGACTCATACTCAAAGTCTTTTGGTATTTCTTTTTTGATAATCTTACAAAAGAGACAATCATCCATTATCCCACCATCTTTTTAAGAAGGTCTAAAGTTCTGGTCTGCCTTAAAGCATGCCTTAAATGCAACCTTGGTTCTTGTGCTTCAAACTGCTGTTTAACTTTATTATCCTGGATTTTATCAATTTCCGCCTTTAACTCCTCATCGGAAATTGTTACATTCTCCGTTCTGGCAACTTCCGCCAGTCCCAATTCCATCCGGACGTTCTTCTCTGCCTGCGCTCTCCATTCACTCTTGATTTGTTCCAGAGTTTTCCCCTGGCTTTTTAGATAATCTTCCAGCAAAAGTCCCATATCTGCTACTCTTCTTTGAAGGGAAACCAACATCCTATTTAATTCATCCTGGATTAAAATTTCAGGCAATTCAACCGTAGTTATTTTCTCAACTTCTTGTAAAATTGCTTCTTCAAAATCCAATTCATTGTTATAAGAAACATTTGATTCCAGATCTTTTCTGATTTTGGATTTAAGATCTGAAAGACTTAAAGCACCCATTGCTTTGGCGAATTCATCATTGGGAACATCTGCTTGGCCGTTGGTTGATGCCGTGGGTCCTGAGCTTGTCGAAGGATTACCGCCTTGGAAACTGATTGATCCGGCTTGTCCGGTTGCTGGCTGGCCAGTATTTTCTGTTGGCTGCGCTCCTGCCCGCGTCTTCCATCTTTTATACAAATCATCAATCACCTTTTGAACTTCTTCTTCTGTTACGGGTTTCGGGGCAGACCTGCTTACTTTAATAGTTTTGTAATTGCCAACCGTCACTGCCGGCCTATTAGTAATAGTGGCCTTAAATTGTAGCTGTTGACCCTTAACAAAACTAACGAGATCGTATTTCGGATAATCAATCGGGATAATATCTGTGCCTTTCAATGCTTCAATTAGAAAATTGGGCATGGCTACTTTCAAAACCTCATCTTGAAGTTTAACTCCCAGTTGGCCTTCTACCATCGTTAGCGGTGCCTGCCCTTTTCTAAAACCAGAAAGCTCCACGTCCACGGCCATCTTCTGCAGAGTTGTATCCCACGTGCCTTGCAAATCTGTCCAAGGGACAGTAATGGTGACTTCAACTATTGATTTTGGTTGTTGATTAATATTTTTGCTTATCATGTTGCAAGGTAATTTACCAGAAATCCGACCGAAAATCAATTAGAAAATTTAACAATCTTTAAAAAATCTTCTAAAGAGACAAATTTTGTCTCTTTTTCCGATCTCTTTTTGACCTCAAGTGTATCTTCTGTTTTTTTTGAAACCACTATCCGATATGGAATTCCGATTAGATCTGCATCGGCAAATTTAGTTCCGGCAGAGACGTTAACTCTATCATCAAATAACACTTCCACATCTTCCGCTTGAAGTAATTTGTAAGTCTTTTCAGCGCCATCTAAAACTTTTTTTTCTTCCAGATCCAAACCTACCAAGTGAACCTGATATGGCGCCACGCTCTCCGGCCAAATAATTCCTTTATCATCATGAAAAATTTCTACAATTGCTCCCATTGTTCTGGAAATTCCCAATCCATAACAGCCAGCAGATACAATTTTCTTTTCTCCCTCCTTATCGGTAAAATTCAAATTGAAAACTTCTGCGTATGCCCGTTTGAGGGGAAAAATATTTCCAACCTCGATCGCTTTTTCCTCTTTCAGATTTCCACCGCAATCAGTACACTTTTTCCCATTAATAATTTCTTTGTTAAAAGCAGCACCACATTTTTCGCACACAAATATTATGTCTTCTCCCGAAGGGGTCAATGTTTGAAACTCTTCTGAAAGGTCAGAAAAAGTTCCCCCCGAGGCCTTGGTTACCAACACATCAAGTCTTAGCCTTTTAAAAATTTTCAAATAGGCTTCTCTTGCAGCTTTATAATATTCATCCCTATCTTCATCGCTTTCATGAAATGCGTAAAGGTCTTTCATCATAAACTCTCTTGTACGTAGTAGACCTGCTTTTGCCCTTGGCTCATTTCGAAATTTAGTCTGAATTTGATACAAGTAAAGAGGTAAATCCTTATAAGAATTTACGTACTCAGCAAGCAAAGGATAAATAATTTCTTCATGGGTAGGCCCTAATACTAAGTCTTTATCTCCCGCCCCTTTTAGTTTATATAAAACCTCAAAGCTTTTGAATCTCCCGGTTTTTTTCCAATTTTCACCAGGATGTAGAGCCGGCATGAGCATTTCCTGCCCCCCGATTTTATCCATCTCGGCTCTCACAATATTGGAAATTTTTTCAATTACTCTCCAACCTAAAGACAGATATGTATAAACCCCGGCCATTTCTTGATGGATAAATCCTGCACGAACAAGAAGCTGGTGATTCACTGACTCAGCCCCGCTTGGAACTTGTTTTAAAGTTTTAGGAAATAGTTGTGAATATTTCATATTATGTTTTACTGACCTTTTTTATATTATATCTGACATCTAACTTAAGAAACATAGGACGTTTTTCCTCTATACTCTTTTTAAAACCCAATCCTTTAAAAAATTGGTCTTTATCAGTAATTGCCAGGACTTCAAAAATTCCTTGTTTTTTAGCTTCTAACAGACAAGCTCGCACCAACAAAGACCCAATTCCTTTTCGCTGGTGAGATTCATCTACCACCAAAGATCTAACCTCTGCTAATTTGGGACTGTATACTTCCAAGCTAACACAACCAATCACCTGATTTTTTTCTACACAGACAAAGAAGTTATTAATGTTTTGTAAAATATCGGGCTTAGACCTGGTTAAAACCTTACCACTAGTAGCCCCGTATTTTAGAAGCTTAAGAATTTTATTCAAATCTGATTTCTCTGCTTTTCTAATCATAAAAAACCTCGCCCATATCTACCTAAATAAATAGATAGACAAGGGCGAGGCTTCTCGCGTTACCACCTTGTTTTTCCTGTAACTTACGTTTCCAGGACTTACTAGCTGACAATCATCAGCGTCCATATTTTACGGTTTGGCTTCCGTGATACTTATCGCATCCAGCTCCGGGGCGGGAAACCCCTTCACAGCTTTCTCATTAAATAATACCATACCTAATCTCAATAGTCTACTTTTGTTTATAGTTAAACTGTTTTCATTTATGCCACGGCCGGAGGAAATTTGAAACAAGCGGAAAAGTTACCAGGCTGCTCTTTTTTGCCAGCTTCTTTCTCTCGTCTTCCATCTATCAACCCTGTTTTCTCTGCGGTCAGCTTTAGCGTTTAATAACTCAAGAAAAGTGCCTTGTTGTATGTGTGGCAAATAAAGTTGATTATCTAGGGAGATACCTTTCCGCATGGACGGGATATAAACTTGACGGTCTAACAGGCTAAGAATGGTGCTTGCGGAAGAGAGAAGTCCATTAGTTTGATCATCCGTTATCTCCATTTCAATTTTAACTTTTCCCGTTCCTTCTGTCTTAATCCTAGCGGAAGTTGCTTCAATATAATCTCCTAGTTTCTTTAAAATCCCCGTTTTAATTGGATACCAGGATTCATTTATATCTCTGCCCAAAATTTCCTGGCAAGTTTGAGGTTTCTGATAAGTATAAGCGCAAACTTTTGCAGGTCCCTCCTTACTCACTCTAGTCCGTAAAGTTAATTCCTCCGGTAGGGCACCTTCCGTATCAGCGAGCCGGATAAAAAACCCAGGGCTGACTTCGACCCGCGGCCCAATACTACCTAAATTCAAAGGCTTATATTGCAACAAATCATGTATTTGGTCGGGATCAAGAATTAAAAGTATAGGTTCTGTTACTAAACTTCCCACTTCAGAATTAACAGTGGCCCCAGCTTTATCTTTAGCTATAAAAGAAAAAGCAGCAATACCAAGTATTGTTGCAACCCGTAATCCCGTCTTAACCCATTTATTATTTAGTCTTTTATTTAATCTTTCACGCATAAAAATTTCCTATGGGAGCAGCTTGCGGATATCTGAGAAAGTAATCAGAAGAGCCAGGGCAATCAGGATAATAAAACCAACCTGGTGTACCATCCCCTCCACATCTTCCCTCACCTTTTTTCTGGTTACCGCCTCAATAACCAAAAACAGTAACCTTCCTCCATCCAAAGCCGGTATTGGCAGGACATTAAAGATGGCTAGTGTCAAAGAAATCACACCTACAAACCAAATATACGGCAGTATCGCGGCTTCTCCCACAGATAAGATTTCGTTGGTGATCGCCGCCAGCCCCACTGGTCCGCTGACGGAGCGAGAGGCTTGTCCAAAATTTCCTAAAAGCACGTCATGACCTAACCTTCCCAGTCCCACAAAAGTCAGTCTGGTTAGATCGTAGGAATAAGTTATCCCGGAAAATAATTTTTCCGGGAAGCTTTTATACTCCCGAAATGGAATAGGACTGAATACTACACCGATTAAAACATCACCGTTATCTTGCTTTTTGGGAGTAACTGTCACTTTTCTTAAATTATTGCCGTCTACATCGGTAAGAGATAAAGTAACTGGTGTACTACCTTTAGACTTAATCAGACTCCTCGCCTGTTCAATATCTGAAGTTGTCTGACCTTCTACAGCTATCAGTTTTTCGTTTGCGATAAGGCCTGCTTTTTCTGCCGGAAAATCTTTTTCAACTGCGCCGATATATACTGCCGGCTCAGCCGGATAAATAATCTTGAAGTTTTGAAAAGCTATCACAGTGAAAAAAAGTATCCAGGCCAAAACTAAATTCATGGTCACCCCTGCCACCACCACCAATATTCTCTTCCAAACATTTTGCGAGGCAAAAGAGCGGGGATTTTTTAATACTGCCTTATCTGTTTCATCTTCCCCCAACAGCTTGACAAACCCCCCAAACGGCAGCCAATTTATGGAATAAATAGTTTCCCCAATCTTTCTACCCCAAATTCTCGGAGGAATACCAAATCCAAATTCTTAAACCTTAATGCCAAACCTCTTGGCCATTAAAAAATGCCCGAATTCATGGATTAAAACCAAAACCAATAGGGTGATAACAAAAATGATTATTGATAAAAACATTAAATTTGAGTTAGCTCTTCTTCCTTAGCTTTCCCCAACTCCTCAAGTTCAGCAACTTTTTTATCTACCAATTCCTGCAAAATTTTTTCTCTCCGAAAAAATTCATTTTCTCCGAAGGCTCCTTCTTCCGACTCTTTCTTCCAACCATTTCTAAAATCATGCCTGATTTGTCTTATGGAAACATGGGCTTCTTCTTTTTTTTGGTGTAGCAACTTAATAAATTCTTCGCGTCTTTCAGCAGTCAGGGGTGGAATTGGCAAACGGATCAAAGTGCCTTCATTTGAAGGATTTAAACCTAAATTTGCTTCCTGAATGGCTTTGATTACTTTATCTAAAATAGTAGCATCCCAAACCTGGACTGTTAAAAGAGAAGGTTGCGGAGCAGAAATATTGCCTACCTCATTTAGCTTCATGCGGGATCCATAAACATCAACGGAAACGTTTTCTATCAGAGCAGGATTTGCCCGGCCGGCTCTGATACCTGCAATTTCCACCTTAAAGTGGTGTAATACAGCTTCAATCTTTTCGTTTACTTCGTTTAAAACAGGATCCATTTACTCCCCTAAAGCTATTCTTTCAAATCTTCCAACTTGTATATTTTCTCCCACTTTTCCAATCACTGATTTAATTAACTGCTCTACAGTCATAGAATTATCCCTGATATACTCCTGGGACAAAAGTTCTTCCAAAGACTCTGGATTCATTGAGGCAATCTGTAAAGAAAGTTCATGGGCCAGATTTTTAAAATCGCCGGTCCTGGCCACAAAATCTGTTTCACAAAGCACCTCGACCAACACCCCTACTTTTCCGGCGTGTGAATAAACATCCACAATGCCAGCCTTAACTTCCCTTTTAAGCTTAGAAGAAGCCTTATCTAAACCCTTTTTCTTTAACCACTGCTTGGCTTTCTCTATATCGCCCTTCGACAAGCTCAGGGCCTCCTTACAGTCGGCAATTCCTGCTCCTGAATCTTGCCTTAGTTTTTTAATATCTTCTATATTCATATTCTTTGTATAAGGTAGCGAAGTCACAAGTACAAAAGCAATTAGAAAGTTTTATGTGCAGATCTTAAGTCATAAAACTTTCCCATAGCGAGACTAGAGATAGACTTCATGTTTCAAAAACTCTAGTCGAGCAGTGCTTTTTACTGTGACGAGCTACTCTACTATCCGTTCCGAATCCTTCACCGCTTTCTTCTCTACCATCTCCTCTGCCTCTGCCACTTCTTCTTTCAATTCTTCTGGTATGTCATCCTCTTCCTTTTTAGCTGCCTCTTTCTCCTCTTTTTTCAAAAGCTTCTCAGCCGCTTTACCGACTTCCTTCTTCCCTTCACCGAAAGCCTCCGCTACAGCACTGACTAATATCTTAATAGATTTTATAGCATCATCATTACCCGGAATCGGATAATCTATTTCCGTAGGATCAGAGTTTGAATCCGCAATTGCCACTACCTTAATGTTTAACCTCTTAGCTTCTCTGATGGCAATATTATCTGATACTGCATCTACTACAAACAATGCGTCAGGGAGTTTATCTAAATCCATCACTCCGGCAAAATCTTTTTGTAGTTTAGCCATTTTGCGCTCCAGCAGTAATTGTTCTTTTTTAGTATATTTGGATAGTTGACCCTTTTCTTTTTGTTCCAAATATTCTTTGAGCCTTTTGATGTTTTTCTGCATCTGTTCAAAATTGGTTAAAAACCCTCCCATCCAACGCTCTACCAGGTACGGAACTTCAAGTTTCTTGGCTAATTCTTCAATAATAGGCTGTGCTTGTTTTTTGGTTCCCACAAATAGTAGCACTTTCCCGGATTCTCCCAATTCATAAACAAATTCACAGGCCTCTTTAAGATATTTTTCCGATTGGGTGAGGTCAATAACGTGGACACCTTCACGCGCGCCATAAATATACGGCCGCATCCGGGGATGGCCGCGTCTAACCTGATGCCCAAAATGCACCCCGGCTTCTAATAATTGTTGTAAACTAGGTAATTCGTACATAGTCTCTTATCCTCCTCACAGCAAGTAGTATCCAGAGACTTAAGCCATGAGTGTGTAATAAAGTGTATTTTAACAGGGTAACGTGGGTAAATCAAGGCCTTTGGTTACCATACCTTGACCTGCTGTGGTGGTCTCTTGCAACTACAAACCATTCTTTGCTTGGAGCTGATCCTGAAAAACACGCGAGGTTTATTTGAGATGCTACAGTGTGCCCATTAGGCCTCCATCGATTCCTGCCACCTTTATCTTCCGGAGCCAAACCAGTCCCCACAGATCTCATTAAATCCCCCTGAAAAATATCACGTTGGGATCCACCAAATATTGATCCAATTATTCCTAATGACGACTCTATCTTTCCCATAATTCTTTAAGAAATCAGCCCCTGGGCTGGTTATTTATTAACTTAAACAAAAAAATCATACTTGTCAATAAGTGAAACTGCCATACCAATGATGTTTGACGCAACATGATATAATAAATCGGTATGGCGGCAGAGATAAAAGAGATAGAAGTCCGAATTGGAAAATCATATCCGGAAGGTAATTTAAGAGGACAAAAAGGTGAGTCGATATTCATCACAGTAGAACCTACTGTACAACATTTCAAAGTAGTTGATGGTGAACATATACCTATGGAATTTGATCCTAGAACAGGTATGTCAACACCAATAAAAATTCCTTCTAGTTATTAAAAGTATTTAATCTATCTTTCTAACTCCAAAAACCTATATTTAAACCCATCTGATTCCTGCTCATCTGATTCCCAAACTACTTTTTTAAACTCCGAATAATCGGGGAAAAATGTGTCTCCTTCTATTTCCTGGTCGATCACAGTCAAATATAATTTATCAACCAAAGCTATTGCCTGCTTGTAGATTTCTCCTCCACCGATCACGAATACTTCATTATTCCCAGGTTGACCTTGAGCGAGTCGAAGGGCTTCGTCCAGCGAATGAACAATTATTGTACCCTCTGCTTTGTAAGATGAATCACGGCTAATCACAATATTTGTTCGTCCAGGAAGAACTTTTCCAATAGACTCATGCGTCCTTCTTCCCATGATAATCGGGTGCCCCAGAGTAATTTCTTTAAACCTTTTTAACTCCTCAGGAATATGCCAGGGCAGTCCGCCCGCTTTTCCAATTACCCTTTTTTTTCCTGCCACCGCTACAATAATAGAAATCATATTCAGTTCGCCATCTTTCCGGTTTTAGGATCATATAGTCCACCTGCCACAGTTAATTCTGCTTTCAACATAGGGTAAGGATCATATCCTTCAAGGATAACATGTTCAGGCCTAAAATCTTCTAAAGTTTTAAACGAAGGATCCAGTTTGACTATCGGAAAAGGCTTAGGTTTTCTTTTCAACTGTTCCTTTACCTGCTCAATATGGTCTTCATAAATATGGACATCACCAAAAGTATGGATAAACTCACCGGGTTCATACCCGGAAATTCTGGCCAGGATAATTGTCAAAAGGGCGTAACTTGCGATATTAAACGGCACACCTAAAAATAAATCAGAGCTTCTTTGGTATAGTTGCAGGGATAATTTACCGTTTCTATTACTGATCTGATACATATTATGACAGATGGGAAAACGGGAAGCGTCTTTCAGGGTTGCCATAGTATAAAGATATTCCGGATTCCAGGAATTAACTATTAAATTTTTAGCATCAGGGTCATCTTTTAACTCCTGTAGTACCCACTTAAGCTGGTCAATTGTTCTGCCGGGTGTCCTGGTTGGCCACCTTCTCCACATTTCACCATAAATTCTTGGTAAGTTTCCGTGTTCTTTGGCAAATTTTGTATTTTCGGCAATCTTTTGAATAAACTCCTCTTTAGTAAGCTTTGGAGCTTTTCCTTCTGCTGCTTTTTTTGAATAAATCTTATATGGATAATCATCCCAAATATGGACGTTATTATCTACCAAATATTTGATATTGGTTTGGCCTGACATAAACCAATACAATTCCTGGATAACGCCTTTCCAGTAAACTTTCTTTGTGGTAAGAAGCGGAAACCCTTTAGATAAATCATAACGGGTTTGCTTGCCAAATAAACTGTAAAGGACAATACCGGTACCTCTGTCTACCTTTTTTATTCCATGCTCCAGCGCTTCCTTTAAAAGATCTAAGTATTGATATTCCTGATGTTTTAACCTTGCCATATTATTTTCCTATTCTACCAGAGTAGCGAAGTCTGAGCCAGTCAAAAAATGTTGAGGATTTTGTGTAATCTCTCTTAATGATACGAGGTTTTAGGCAGACACAAAATTCTCACAAGCAAGCAACGATACTAGCGTGCGAACGATTTTTTGCGGCCAGACGAGCTACTCATTACACTTGCCTTTCTGCCTTTTTCGGACTCACCCTACCACCTTGATGTTGTCCCCTGTAGGAAACTGTTTTGCCTTTTATTTTATGAAAAATTATATTACAAATCCTGGCTCCCAGTTGTAACTTTACAGGAAAAGGGCTTAAGTTGGTTAGACCCATTGTCAGCTGTCCACTATACCCGGGGTCTGTTTTCGAATTAAGCAGCAACAGTCCTGCCCGAAAAAGTGAAGTCCTGGTGTGCACTATCGGCATCAGATCCAGCGGCGTATTAACTGCCTCAACTGTTTGAACCAGGTAATAATCTCCCGGCTTTATTACAATCTTTTTCTGAACTTTTCCATCTTCCACAAATTCTGCCACCAGTTTTGTTTCCACGCCTTTTCTTTTTCCTAAACTAATTGCCCCGTCAGCTTCAATAAAAGCCCCGCCTTTAATTATTTTGTGGACAGAACCTAGCCGCAAATCTATCCCAACACCTTCAGGATTTTTAAAATCCCTTTGCCCTAAATTCTTAATTAAGGAATGCTTCTTTATTCTTTTATGGATTTCATCTAAACCAAGTACTGACATATCTCTCCTTAAGAGCGGCGAAGTTGAGTGCAATCAAAGCAATCGGAACATTTTGTGTGCAGATATTTTTCACAAAATGTTCAAATAGTGAGACCAGAGAATTACTCCATGTTACAGGTAATACTGGTCGAACGGTGCTTTGTGCACCAACGAGCCACTTTTTTACGATTTTTTGCGGCCAGACGAGCTTTTCTTTTTCCCCATCAAATTAGACACCTGTGGCAAATCACTTCCCCCATACCTATTATTAGGACTTTTTTTGTATGATCTTTCAACAGAAGCTGCCAGTTTCTCAAAAGAAAATGCACAAATCGGACTACCTTCATAAATAACTAACTTTTTACCCTTTAAGAAAGTGCCAAATTCCAAAACCGGATGTCCGTCCCAACCGGGGTCAAACCTGGCAGCGGTTGAATGCACTACCACCCCAAGCCGGGCCAGCGAACTTTTTCCATGCAAATGCCCGACAATATTATCCGGCAAAGTTAACCTTTCATAAGTCGTAGCAATCACAAAATCATGCTCTGTGAGGATAAATGGCTGGCCTGGTTTTAACTCTACCAGCCTCATCATAGATTCCATATCCTCTTTTGAAGCATACCTGGTATCTATGGTGTTTAAACCTTCATCAGTAAAGACCCGAAGTTTATTTCCTAAGTGAAAATCAATAGTAACTTCGTCAACATTCTCTGCCCAATCTTTTGGCAGCGGATCAATTTTAATGATTCCCTTTTTAATATATTCTTTTAAAACCCAATCAGGCAGGGTGCCTGAAATATTTGAATCTACAGATTTTTTCGAAGTTTTCTTCGGCATAGACTAAGATCCTAATGAAATATTACCCTTTTTTCAAGTAGGAAATTACCCTTCCTAAATCAAGCGGCTTCGGCAACAGCTTGTGCCACGGCATCTACCACACCCTTCTCAAAAACAGAAACTATAATTCTATCAGGAGTTGGATTGTCAACCAAAGAAGCCAATGTCTCTGCAGCTTTGACTTTCATTTTTTCAGTGATTCTCTTAGCTTTTACACTCAAGGCTCCCTTAAAAACTCCCGGGAAGGCCAAAGAATTATTGATTTGGTTGGAAAAATCCGAGCGGCCGGTTGCCACAATATAAGCACCTCCTTTTTTTGCCTCATCCGGCATAATTTCCGGAACAGGGTTGGCCAGCGCGAAAACAATTGGTTTTTCAGTCATTAATTTTATATCAGAGACTTTTAGAAGATTACCTTTCGAAACACCGATAAATACGTCTGCTCCTCTTAATGCTTTCTGTAGCGAACCGGTGGTATTATTTTTATTGGTCATATCTGCCAACCTACCTTTATACTTATCTAAATCCGAACGATCTCGGTTGATTATACCTTTAGTATCCAAAACCAAAACATCAGCCACCCTCGGGGCTAGAATTGTGGCTATTCCCGAACCAGCCGCCCCGGCTCCTAAAACTACTACTTTTAAATCGAAAAGCTTTTTGCCTACGACTTTGGCAGCATTTATCAAACCAGCCAGCGCCACAATCGCAGCACCATGTTGATCATCATGCATGACCGGAATCCCCAAATCCTGCAGCGCTTCCTCTATCTCAAAACAACGGGGCGCTGAAATATCCTCTAAATTAATTCCGCCAAAGGTTGGAGCAATGTTTTTTACAATCGAAATAATTTCTTTTGGATCTTGGGTTGATAAACAAATTGGAAAAGCGTCCAGTCCGGCAAAGGTTTTAAAAAGGGCAGCCTTCCCTTCCATCACCGGCAGGGCCGCTTCCGGACCTATATTGCCCAAACCTAAAACTGCTGATCCATCAGTCACTACCGCAATGGTGTGACTTTTAATCGTGTAATCAAATACTAACTCTTTAATGTCAGCAATGGCTTTGGACACTTCCGCTACACCAGGGGTATAAGCCAAAACCATATCAGAAATATTTTTTATTGGGGTAGTAACTTCTGTTGCCAATTTACCACCGTGTTCCTTATGAAATTTTAATGCTTTTTCTTTTAAATCCATTTAAATATTTTACACAAAAACTACAGGGAGGCAAAATCCAAAGTAGCAAAATAATCATCTACAGTTTCTGCTCTCCTGATTTGCTTCACCTTTCCATCTTCTTGCAATAATAACTCTGCTGAACGCAGTTTCCCATTATAATTAAAACCCATGGCATAACCGTGCGCTCCGGTATCGGAAATCACTATAATATCCCCGATTTCCACTTTCGGCAGTTTTCTGTCGATAGCAAACTTATCATTATTCTCACAAAGTGACCCGGTTACATCATAAGTATGTGTTTTTAGTCTATCCTCTTTACCTAATACGCTGATGTGGTGATAAGCGCCGTACAGAGCCGGTCTCATCAAATTTGCCATACAAGCATCCAACCCAATATATTCTTTATAAATATGTTTTTCATGAATCACAGTAGTTACCAAATATCCGTAAGGACCAGTGATTATCCGGCCGCATTCCATTACAATCCTTAAAGGTGTTAAACCATTTTTCGCAATTTTTTCCTGATACATTTTTTTTATTTTCCCGGATAAATCCTCTAAATCAACTGCTTTCTCGTCGGGTTTCATCGGAATACCTATACCACCACCCAAATTTACAAATTCAAATCTGATCCCCAGTGTCTCTGAAATTTCCACTACCAGATCAAAAAGCATGCCCGCAGTTTCAGCCAAAGCGTTTACACCCAGTTCATTTGAAACTACCATTGTATGCAGACCAAATCTCTTAACCCCTTTATCCCGCATAATTTTGTATCCCTCAAAAAGCTGGTCTTTAGTTAATCCATACTTTGCCTCAGCCGGGTTTCCAATAAATCTATTCCCTTTCCGAAGTGGCCCCGGATTATACCTAAAACAAATAATTTCCGGAATTCCGGCAGCCTTTTCTAAAAATTCAATGTGGGTAATATCATCCAAATTAATAATTGCTCCCAGCTCCCTGGCTTTCTTAAATTCTGCTGCCGGAGTGTCATTAGAGGTAAACATAATATCCTCTCCCGCAGTCCCAACTTTTTCTGCCAAAATTAGCTCCGGCAAGGAACTGCAGTCAACTCCCATTCCTTCCTCTTTTAATATTTTTAAAATGTAAGGGTTTGGAGTTGCCTTAACTGCAAAATAATTTTTAAAGCTATCAATCCAGGAAAATGCTTTATAAAGTCTCCTTGCATTTTCTCTAATCCCTTCTTCATCGTAAATATGGAAAGGTGTATGGTATTTTTTAATAATCTCCTCAACCTGATTTTTGGTAAACGGTAATTTTTTGCTGCTCATATCTTTAAATTTTCCTGAATACTTTTTACTGCCTTTTCCACATCTTGCTTGTGCCCAAAAGCGCTTAAACGAAAATATCCTTCACCCTGTGAACCAAAACCGGATCCCGGAGTTCCCACCACATGAGCTTCTTGCAGTAATTTATCAAAGAAGTCCCATGAAGACATCCTCCTGGGGGTTTTCAGCCAGATATATGGCGCATTCTCTCCACCGAAAACTTTTAAGCCCAACTTTAAAAGCCCCTTTTTGATGATTTTGGCATTATTCATATAATAATTAATTAACTTATTACATTCTTTCCGTCCTTTTACGGATAACACTGCTAAACCACCTTCTTGGGCAATATTGGAAGCACCGTTAAACATGGTAGTTTGACGCCTGTTCCAAAGACTGTTTACTTTCCCCTTTTCCCCGCCTTCTATCGAGAGATCCACCGGCACCACAGTCCAACCCAAGCGCACCCCTGTAAACCCGGCCCATTTGGAAAAACTGTTAATCTCTATTGCACACTGATTCGCACCCGGAATCTCATAAATACTTTTTGGAAACTTAGGGTCTTGAATATATTCGGAGTACGCTGCATCAAAAATAATTACTGCTTTATTTTTTAAGGCGTAGTCAACAAAAGGTTTAAGTTGCGCTTTTGTGGCCACGGCTCCTGTAGGATTATTTGGGCTGCAGATAAAAATTAAATCTACTTTCTGCCTTGGAGGAGTAGGTATAAAACCATTCTTCTCATTACATTCCATGTAAACTAACTTCTTCCCGGAGATAACATTACTGTCTAGATACACGGGATACACAGGATCGGCCACTGCCACAATACTTTCAATACCAAAAATGGAAGAAATATTTGCAGAATCCGGCTTGGCTCCATCACTGATAAAAATTTCCTGTGGTTTTAACTCAATGCCTCTTTTTTGGTAGTACTTGGCCATTTCTATTCGAAGCCGGCTGTCACCTTGTTCGTCTCCATAACCGGTGTAAGTTTTAGTGTCAGTCAGTTTTTTTACTCCCAACTCCAACCCTTTAATCACAGCAGGAGTCAGGGGTTGTGTAGTATTACCAATACCAAGCTTCATAATCGACACACCGGGATTTTTCTCCAAAAAAACTTTTGTCCGCTTGGCAATTTCGGAAAATAAATAGCTTGACTGCAATTTATTATAGTTTGTATTGATTGTTGCCATCAAATATACCCTTTCGCTTTCAAAAGTTCTGCTGTTAAAATTGCCCCACCGGCTGCGCCGCGGATAGTATTGTGGGAAAGCCCCACGAATTTGTAGTCCAAAAGTTCATCTTCCCGCAGCCTTCCGACACTGATTCCCATACCGTGACCTAAATCCCGGTCCAACCTCGTCTGCGGCCTGTTCTCTTCCTCCATAACAGTAATAAAAGGGTGCGGAGCCAATGGTAAATTTAACCCCTTCAACGGATCAAATTTCCTCCAGGCATCAATAATCTCTTTTACAGTAGGTTTTTTGGCAAAAGAAACGGAAACTGAGGCCATATGGCCATCCTCCACAGGTACCCTAATACAAGTTGCGCTAATCTTGGGATCAGTTGCCAACACGATGGCTTCATCCTCTAGCTTACCCCAAATTTTCATTGGTTCTTTTTCGCTTTTCTCCTCTTCCCCGGGGATAAAAGGAATTACATTCTCCTGCATTTCAGGCCAAGTTTGCATAATTTTTCCTGCCCCGGAAACTGCCTGTAAAGTTGTCACCACTACCTTTTTAGGTTGGAATTTTAAAAGCGGAGTTAAAAGCGGCACGTACGACTGGATGCTGCAATTCGGTTTTACAACAATAAACCCCTTTTTCCATCCCCGGCGCTTCTGTTGTACTTTAATAAGCTTAAGATGGTCATAATTAATTTCCGGCATAATCATTGGAACATCCGGGGTAAAGCGATGGACTGAATTATTAGAAACCACCACGACTCCTCTTTTTGCAAATCCGTTTTCCACTTCTTTAATCTTTTCCTTTTCCATATCCAGGGCGGAAAAAACCAAAGAGACCCCTCCGGCAACTTTATCCATATCATCTTCGACCGCATTTACAACCAAATTCAGAGCAGTTTGTGGTATAGACTCTTTCATCATCCAGCGGCCGGCTACTGCATCTTTGTATTTTTTGCCGGCAGATTTTGGGGAAGCAGATAAGGAAACTATTTCAAACCACGGATGATTATTTAACAGGGTAATAAAGCGCTGGCCCACCATGCCGGTGGCGCCTAAAATACCAACAGGGATTTTCTTCATATCAGTTTATGGGAAATCAAGACGGCCCGGAGTTTTTCTCTATTATTTTCATCCATTGAAACTAAAGGCAACCTAAAGACTTCTTTGATCTTACCCATCATAGCCAGAGCGGTTTTAACCGGCTGGGGATTTGTCTCAATAAAATTAATATTCATTAAATCAAGCCATTCAAAATGCAGCTTCCTGGCTTTTTCCCAGTTGCCTTCCAGCGCAGCTTGGCAAAGGGCTGACATTTGTTTAGGAATCTCATTGGAAACCACGGAAATTATTCCATCGCCCCCAAGCGCCATCAAAGGATAGGTCATAGCATCGTCTCCAGAAAGCACAGAAAAACTTTTTGATGCCTCTTTAATAATATCCATTATTTGATTTATATTACCTGATGCTTCTTTGACCCCCACGACTTGCGGCACTTGCTTGGCCACTCTTAAAGTGGTCTCTGCAGTCACATTTGATCCGGTTCTTCCAGGAACGTTATATAAAATTATGGGCAAATCAACTACATCGGCAATTGCCTTAAAATGAGCCACCAAACCTTTGGGAGTGGGCTTATTGTAGTATGGGGTAACATGCAGCAGTGCATCTGCTCCTGATTCTTTAGCAATTCGGGATAGTTGCACAGCCTTGGCCGTATCATTGCTACCGGCTCCGGCAATCACCGGCACTCTTTTTTTAACCTGTTCCACCACAGTTTTTATCACTAACCCTTTTTCTTCGTCACTTAAGGTAGCTGCTTCACCTGTTGAACCACAAGGCACAATAGCGTTTATCTTACTTTTAATCTGAAACTCCACCAGCTTTTTTAGAGCCTCAAAATCTACCTCGCCTGTTGGGAGAAATGGTGTCACTATAGCTGTAATCGCTCCACTAAATTTTTTACTCATTTTTAAATACCTCATCAAAAGTGTAAAATCCCTTCTTATCTTTAATAAATTCTGCAGCCACTAGAGCTCCTTCTGCAAAACCTCTTCTGCCATGGGCACTATGGGAGAGCTTTATCTCGTCTGACAAACTGTCAAAAATGACTTCATGGTAGCCGGGATTCCGTCCTGCCCGAAGTGAGGCAAAGTGAAGTTCTTCTTTACTTATCTGCCTATCTAACCTGCCTGTTTCGAGTACTTTCTTTTGGGGAAAGTTTTCCATGATAACGCTGGCTAATTTCTTAGCTGTACCACTGGGGCTATCTTTTTTACCGCTGTGGTGAATTTCTAATCCGGCCACGTCATAGTTACCAAACTTACCAAAAAGCGAGCTGGCAAAACCAACAATCTTAAAGAAAATATTTGCCCCAATGGAAAAGTTTTGAGCATAAATTAACCCGGTTTTGGACTTTTTCACCACTGCTTTGACTTCCGGAAGAAAATCATACCAACCTGTGGTACCCACCACCATATTCTTACTCATGCCGGCTACTTCTTTTATGGTACTTACCACCACTTCCGGAGAGGTAAAATCTACTACCACATCAGCTTTGGCAATGCCCTCTTTATCCAAACTTTCGTTTGGATTTTTATAGCTAATTGAAATCACTTGATGAACACCCGATTCATTAATCAGGTTTTCCACCTCATGCCCCATATTGCCATAACCTATCAGTGCAATTTTCATCTGTTATTACGAGCCTATTGTACCACTACAAGACTACTCTGTCACCACTTCCCCTGCCGGGCCCTTCATTAATAACTCCTGCCCCAAAAGAGATTTGGTTATTGTCAGATCTCCGCCGGGACAATGAACCAAAACTGATCTTGCCTCTGGATATCTTTCCAAGATTAAACCCCCTGCCAAAGTTGATCCTGTACCGCAAGAGGGAGTAACACTATGATCAGCATCATCACCTAAATTTCTTTCATGCGTACAATTAAGCATCTCAAAATCTTTTCCTTCCTTAGTCACTACTATGAAATTTATATTTATCTCTTTTGGAAAAAACTTAATATTTTTGGTCACAAACGAACCGACTGCAACAGCTAATTTTCTCAATTTATTTATATCTGAAATCAGATTGCTGGGAACTTCCACTATAACATGCGGTTCACCATTGATATTTCCATCCTTATTTCTGCTGCCATTTAACCCTATACTCCATTTCCGGACTTCAATAAAGGCGGATAATTTATCCAGAATTTCTTTTGGAATTGGTGAATCAATATAATCCCCTTGACTATTTGTAAGTACAAGATCGGTGTTAACATAATTTTTCAAATCGTCATTCTTCGCAGTAATATTCCCCATATTTACAGTGTATAAATTTCCATCAATTTCAACAATTCTTAAGCCACTCGATGTCATAATTCTGGCTTCGGTAATATCAGGGAATTGCTTTTGAATAAAGGCTGCAACCGCCCTCACACCATTACCGCACATAGTTGAAATTCTGCCGGCTAAATCATTTTCATCTTTGGCATTAGGCTCAAAAACATACATCTCATAATGATATCCTTGCTGGTAAAATCTACGCGGGTTTCCTTTCAATACTAGAATGCTATCTACCTTATTTTTTTTACCTAAGCGGGCAAGGGTGTTTCTGAAGGTCCGGTTACTCTGCCAATCAAGATTTCCTTTTAACTCAAATATTAAGAATTCATTTTGGCAAGCTTGATAGCGGCTATAATCCAACACGTTCCGTCCTGCCTTCCGGTGAAGTCACACAAACTCTACTAATTGAAACTTTTTTTAAAAAGATATTTACAATTGTAAATGGCAATAAACCACCACTAGCCTCTTGTAATATTACTCTCATTTCTTCTTGTTCATGACTAAATTCAATAGGATGAACAATAATATTATAATCAACCTTTTTTGTTGCTTGAAAAACAGCATCCAGAAGAGCACAGGTATTTTTTCCTGAAGGAGTAGTTAGAGGAATCCTCCTGCCATCAGATCTTCTTAATTCTTTATCCAACAACTCAACCTTCAGCTTTTCTGCTGTAGGAACAAAGGAAGATTCACGTTCGATCCGATCAATAGGCGGTTTGATTCTGGAAAGATATTCTGATACAGAATAAGTGTTCTCAACTGAATAATCATCCAACAAAACAACATGTTCAACTTTGCGGGCTTTTCCCAGCAAAACCTCTCTACCTGCAGCGACCAGGCAATTGTAGCCTAAAGAATGATTTATAGTCCATGGTTTATCAAGATAAACAGGAGTACCTTCTATTGCTACACTTATTCCTGGAGGCACAATCCGAAGAATATCTGACATGCATCCGGTAAGATATGCTAATTGTCCCTGTGATATTTCCGGCGTTACTTCTGTAATCATATGCTAGACTACTCTTGTATTCTTCGCCCTTAAAGTCGGAAAATAAATCGCTTGTCTTATATGAGCAGTGTTTGTCAAAAGCATAGTCCATCTGTCAATTGATATACCAATCCCTGATTGTGGCGGCATTCCGTATTCCAGCGCCGTAATAAAATCATCATCTGATAACATGGCTTCATTGTCTCCGGCCATTCTTTTTTGCCTCTCTAATTCAAATCTGGCTCTTTGATCTCTAGGGTCATTAAGCTCAGTATAACAATTTGCAACCTCCATGCCGCTAACAAAAAGCTCAAATCTTTCGGCTAAGCTAGGATTGCTTCTGTGGCGTTTGGTCAAAGCACTGGTATCTGCCGGAAAATCTTTTACAAAGGTTGGCTGTATTAAATCTTTTTCCCAAAGTTCTTCAAAAATTCCAACACAAAGCTCCCCTCTTAACACCCCCTCTGTATCTAGTCCTAAACCTGCTGCGATATTTTGTAATTGTTCCAAGGTGGCCGTTTCCGGATTTACTCCTGCTCTCTCCCGAATACCGTCATAAATGGTTAATCTTTTCCAGGGCGTTGAATAATCAATCACATGATCACCAAATGGGGCTTTTAGCGATCCATGTATGCCTAGCACAATATTACTCATTAAAGATTCAGTCATATCTATCATATTATTATAATCCCACCAGGGTTTGTATAACTCCACCTGTGTAAATTCAGGATTATGAGTACGGTCTATACCTTCATTCCGGAAATCTCTTGAGAATTCAAATACTCCTTCGTAATATCCTCCGACCGTCATCCGTTTCAAATATAATTCATCAGATATTCTTAAGAAAAACTCACTATCCAGAGCATTGTGGTGGGTAGTAAAAGGTTTAGCTGAAGCTCCACCATATGTGGAATCTAAAACCGGAGTCTCAACCTCCAAACATCCCAACTCATTAATAAAATAATTCCTCATTTCCTGAACAATTCGCGAGCGTGTTCTGAATCGTCCCCTGGCTTCTCTATTCACTAAAGTATCGAGATATCTTTGTCTTTGCTGTACTTCCGGATCAAGAAGGCTGTGTGGTGCCACCCGCAAAGCCTTGGCCAGCATTACTGCCTCATTTGCCCAAACTGAAATTTCTCCTGTTTTGGTAGCCCGTAAAACTCCGGTAGCGCCAATAAAATCCCCTATACCGAAGTAATTTCTTATTAACTGATACAAATCATCCCCCAAAACATTACGTTGCATGACCGCTTGGATAGCTCCTGATTCATCTTCAATATGTGCGAAGGTCAAACCTCCGTGTATTCTTTTTGAAGTCATTCTACCAACTACACTCACGGTAGATCCGGATAAACCTTCAAAATTTGCTGTTAACTCAGCACTTTTGTGTGATCTTTTTGGCGGTTCCGCAGGAAATGGGTTAACACCGGCACGCTCTAAAGCTTCTAGGTGGCTATATCTTTCTAAATCATCCGGGGGGAAAAATTCTTGAGTCATTATTTACGGGCAGCTAAGATTCCAACAAGAGGATCCTGTCCGTTAAACCTCACATGACTTATGCGGGGTTTTCCAAGGTATCTATCCAGACACAGGAACCTTCTTGATCCACCGGTTAAAATCCCCAGCTCTTTATAATCCCCTCCTGGTAAGGCAACAAATGATCTGGCGAGAATTTCCTCAACTTCCCCGTTGATGCCTTCGAAAGGAGTTGCCGGTCTCAAATCAGCTGGTAAATTAGCAAGTGCTTTTACATAGTTACCAATACCGGGAACAAAGGCTGCGCGGGGGGCAATAACTGCCAGACGCATACCATAGGGCTTTTTGTCTTGATGGTGTACAACTTCATAGAAAATTCCTGGATCAATGTCAATCCCTAAAAGCTCCACCTGCCTAACGAATGAGATTCTTTCTTCTACCAATGCCAGTACGCCTTGTTCGGAATCTTCCTGTCCTACTAAACTTTCAACTGCATCTTGAAATGAGTTTCTGTAAGTTGCTTCACTCATACCAAGTTCCTGATGGAAACCGCTTTGGACTTTTGCAGACACTAACACTTCACACCTTGCTCTTGTATTTGTTTCTAATAGTGTTGCCATAATTATGTGGAATAATACCACAACTTCCAAAATAGTCAAATAAACCTACTGATTATTCTGTCTTAAAAGCAATCTATCGTGCAGTATTTTTACAGCTTGTTCAACTTTATCCGTGTCAACCACAATACTGATATTGATGTCTGTTGCTCCCAGAGACACCATCCTGGTTAGTATTTTATCATTATCCAAAATATCAAAAATTTTCTTGATAGTCTGAGTTGAATCCGTTATTCCTTCGCCGATCAAAGACACCATCCCTAAGTCTTTAATAACTGTAACATTAGCAAATCTATTGATCTCTTCTACCGTACTTTTCAGAATTTTACCATCATCCAAAGTCACGGAAACACTTACCTCGGATACACTGACTAAATCTATTGAGATATTATACTTGGCAAAAATTTTAAAGATTCGTGCTAAAAAACCTTTTTGTAGCAACATATCAGTTGAATATATATTTACTAAAGTAATTCTCTTTTTGAAAGCTATTGCCCGAATGGAAGGTAAATTTCTAATCTGTTCTTTAATGAGGGTACCGGCAATATTAGGATTAAAGGTGTTTAATACTTTGACCGGAATATTAGCTTCAATAGCCGGTTTAATAGTCCTGGGATGTAGAATCCTAGCTCCGAATGTGGCTAATTCTGATGCTTCTTTGAAAGAGACAATCGGCAGCGGCTTGGCGCTCTTAAAAAGTCTGGGATCAGCGGTAAGCATCCCATCCACATCAGTCCAGATTTGAATTTCAGAAACCCCTAAACAAAAACCAATAATAGAGGCTGTATAATCGGAACCCCCCCTTCCCAAAGTCGTAACTTGACCGTATCTAGTTGAGCCGATAAAACCTGTTATAACAGGCACTACCCCAGCTTTAATTAAGGGTATTAAAATTCTTGTGGTCCTTTTTTTAGTTAACTCCGGCATAAACTCTGCCGACCCAAAATGACTGTTTGTTACAATTAAATCCGTGCCAATAACCTGGGTGGCTTTAATCCCCTTGCTGCTGAATGCCTTTGCAATAATGTGGGATGACATAATCTCACCAAAAGAAACTAATTTATCCAAAGATTCCTTTGTAGGATTATCTTCAAAAGTTAATCCGGCTACTTCTTCAAGCTGGAGATCAATAAACTGCATAATACCCTGTTGAACTTCTTTACCAGACCATAATTGTCCCACCAAATTATTATGTTGGTTTCTGATCTCGCGGATGGTCTTACCGATCCTGTTTTTGGGTAAAGTAGGAAGAGATAACAATAAATCCGTCACCCCGGACAGCGCAGACACCACTACTACCGGCTGTCTTTCAAGCTCACTCTCCACAATATTACAAAGGTTTAAAACCCTCTCTTTGCTACTAACAGATGTCCCGCCAAATTTTGCAACAATCATATAAATATTAAATTCAGCAAATTATACAAAATAATCTCTTGCATTACCAATTCTTTATTGGTAGAATCTTTAAATCCAGCCCAAAAATTCATGAACCACTCAGTAGAAAATAGACCTGTTGGAGTTGGGGTGATTGGATGTAGCAATGTGGGCGGAGGCGTTGTAAATGCCTTCTTCGACCACAGATTTAATCCTAGTGATGTAGTTTTAAGAGCAGTTGCCGTCAAAGATCTTTCTAAAATCCGGGATGATGTACATTTTCCAAAAGCAACAAGGTTAACGGATAATCCTTATTCCTTAATCGACGACCGTAAAATTGACATTATTGTTGAAGTTATGGGAGGAGATACGGATGCTTATACTTATACTCTCGAGGGTTTTTATGCGCACAAACACTGGGTAACAGCCAATAAAAAATTACTTGGTAAGCATTTTCCGGATATAATTGAGGCTGCTAATAGAAACGGTGTCAGCTTAAGCTTTGAGGCTTCTGTCTGCGGAGCCGTTCCTGTTATCCGAACTCTTACGGAATATTTAAAGCATCAAACTGTAATGGGCTTAAGGGGCATTGTCAACGGAACAACAAACCATATCCTTACCCAAATGGAGGGCGGGGTGGATTTTGCTTCTGCGCTTAAGGAAGCCCAAAATTTAGGTATTGCCGAATCAGATCCAACCGACGACATCGAAGGCTTCGATGCGCGGTCAAAACTTGCCATACTTGGATCTATAGCTGCAAAAAAACATATAGAACCGGAAAGCATACCATGCACAGGCATTGCAAATATTACTTCAGAAGAGATAGCAGCTGCCAGAGACAACAATTGTGCAATAAAATTACTGGCATCCGCTCAAAAGATAGATGGAACTTGGGTTGTGCAGGTGGCTCCTACCCTTGTTCATAGAGATGATCCTTTAGCTTCAGTACCCGGAAAACTTAACTCAATCACCATTGATGGCGATTTGTCCGGTCCTTTAACTTTAACCGGCTACGGAGCATCAAGAAATCCAACTGCGGGAGCAGTCATTGCGGATATAGCGCATGCCATAGAACATGTTCGCTTTGGCATTCCTGATTCATTACCCAACTTAAACAATCGTTCCTTAGTCACAGCATCACTTACCTAACTTTTAGGCAAAAACCGAATCATGGATGGATTGGGCCAATTGTTTTAATCTCTCTTCCGGAAGATCCGCTAAAATTGATGCCTCAAATTCACCGGTTGTAAGTTCGTAAGCGTTCGGCCTTCTTAATTCGGGAAACCCCCCATCCATACCGGCAACAACCCTCCCTAATATGCGTGGATCTGAAAGTCCTTTGCCGATAACTCCAATTACTCCAACCCTCATTGCCATTACCATATCAACATCATTCCCTTTGATCTCATCCGCTAACCCTTCCTTAATTGCATTTTCCAGATCTATCTCTTCACCGGCGTATTGAAACGCTAAATTAAGCCCCAACTTTGAGTACGCTTGATTAATAAGATCAATATCTATTCCTCTGCTGGCTAAAGTTCCGGTAATTCTACTCATAATCCCTGGCCGATTCATACCCCAACCCCCAACATCTAACCTTACCGCGTTCCTGATTAGTGAGATTGCCTTTACCGGCTTATCTTCCGGATTTTCTTTGTTATCTATTAGTGTTCCTGAAAAATCCGGGTCAAGGGTACTTTTGATATGTATGGGAATAGGCGATCTTTTTGAACTGCCTGACCTGACAGCTTCCTGAACAGCCTTGGGATGAATAACATTCCCGCCTATTGCCGCTAAAGCAGCTGCTTCTTCATAAAGCATGTGCGGAACAATATGAGCATTGTGAACAATTTTTGGATCAGCTGATAACACTCCCCCTACATCTGCCTTATATAAATAAACAGCAATTGGGTCAAAAAAAGGTACCAAAGCATGCCCCATGAAAGTGGCAGAAAGATCGCTACCTCCTCTGGAAAAAACTGTGATTTCGCGATCTGTCCTTGCACCATAATAACCCCCCATGACTACAGTCTGACCAGCTTCCAGAGTCTTAATCAAATCACCACGATAGATTTTTCCTTTGGTCTTATTTAGCAAGGGCTTAGCATTTCCAAAATTATCATCAGTTACAATTACCCCAGTTGCACTATAATATGCAGCGTCTAAACCGCAGTCCTGTAAATGGGCTGCAAAAATTGGCGCTACTAACCTCTCCCCAAGAGAGGAAATCCAGTCAGAATGAAGAGCTGATATGGAATGAAGAGTGACCATTGCCTGAATATATGCTGTTGCCTTATCTAAATAGCTTTCAACCCTTTGATGTAATGGTCCAGCTTTTTTTGTTTCTACTACCTGATCTATAAATTCGTTATGACGAATCCCAATTTCTCTAATTAAATTCGCATAATCTCCAGCATATATACTTTGAGCTACAGCCTTCTGAAGTTGTGAAGTAACTCCACTCATTGCCGAGGTAACAACTAAAATTGCCTTTCCCGGTTCGCGACTGTTTGCCACCACTGATGCTGACTGCATCAATGCCGCGGCATCAGCCATTGAAGTCCCACCATATTTCTGTATTTCCAAAGATTGCATAGAATTTAGAGCAATTATATCACAAAGAGTTTTTTATGGGCTTAGAATAGAGATTTTATTTTATCTCTTCCAATATAGACAGTAATTCTTGCTGAATTTCTTCGGGAGACTTCATTTCCCCATCTTTCATGCAATCTACTACATGCCAATTGCTCTCTTTTTTCGATAATTCCAGATATATTTTATTAGCTTCTTCCAAATGTTTTAAGTTTTCCTCATGAAGATCAAGCAGTCTACTGGCAACATTTTTCTGTCCGACCTCAGGGTCAATTGACAAAAGAATAGTTAAATCCTCTCTTGGCATCTTGTGAGTTTGATATTCCAAGGAGTCTAACCACGAAAAAAATTCTTCTCTTTTTTCTTCAAGTAGATGGGCTCCCATGTGAGCTTTATTGGCAGAAATGTACCTGTTAGCCAAAACTATTTTTCCTTCGTTTAACCAGCTTTCAATTTCCGGCTTTGCCAAAAACCGATCCCCTGCAAATGCTAAAGATATAAGATATGGATTTACTTCATTAATGGATCCAAATTCACCTTCTAAATATCTTGTCACTAAGTCTGCATAAATATTATCTCCGTATCTGGGAAAACTGATTACTTCATACGGGATTTTTTTCTCTGCCAGAGCTTTTGCCAATAGATCAATTTGGGTCGTTTTCCCGGACCCATCAATACCTTCTATAACAATTAAGCGTCCGTTTTTCATCTTACGGCAATCTTCGAGGCAGCTTTGATGAAACCCAAAAACAAAGGATGGGGGGCAAGCGGACGGGATCGCAGTTCCGGATGAAATTGTGTCCCCACAAAAAACGGATGATCTCTCAGTTCAATTATTTCTACCAATTTCCCATCAGGTGAAGTCCCGGAAATGGTAAGCCCTTTTTTCATAAACTGACCCAAAAAGTCATTATTAAACTCAAACCTGTGTCGGTGACGCTCAGAGATATCCGATTTTCCATATAAACTGCGGACCAGCGTCCCTTCTTTCAGTTTGCAATCCCAAGCTCCCAACCGCATAGTAGCCCCATATTCCCGCTTTAACATCTTCTTTTCCTGATCCGGCATGATGTGAATAACCGGATATTTAGTGGCCGGATCAATCTCTGTGGTGTGGGCTCCGGGAAGCTCTAAAACATCTCTAGCATACTCAACTACTGCAAGCTGCATGCCATAACATAAACCAAAGTATGGAACCTTGTTTTCTCTCGCATATTTAATTGCTTCAATTTTCCCTTCAATATCCCTGGAACCAAACCCTCCGGGAACTATTATTCCTTGGAACTTATTCAGCACTTCCACATTGTCTAAGACTTTCCCGCTATCTAGCCAGGTTATTTCCGGCGAAAGTCCTTGGCTCCAGGCGGCATGCTTAACTGCTTCTATCACGGAAATGTAGGAATCAGCCAGTGTAAAAGCACCCGTAGTAAAGTACTTACCAACTATCGCAATCTTCACTACACCTTTTGCGGCATCAATTTTTTCAACAAACTCTTTCCACTCTTTTAGATCCTCGTTTTTTCTTTTTAAACCCAATTTATCAAGCAATCTTTGGGCCAGATTTTGTTTATCAAACCCCAGTGGCACTTTATAAATACTGTCCACATCAGGAGCAGAAATTATATCTTCCGGTTCTAAACCAGTAGAAATAGATAATTTTCTAATTCTTTGTAGGTCTAGAGGTCTTTCAGATCTTGCCAGAAGTATATCCGGCTGGATCCCCATGGCATTTAAATCCCGGACAGACATCTGGGCCGGTTTACTTTTCATTTCACCAATAGAGGCAGGAATCGGTAAATAAGTAATATGCGCATGGAGGACGTCTGCCGGATTTTTTAGCTTCATCAACCGATTAGCTTCCAAAAACATAATATTTTGATACTCACCCGTAGTTCCGCCAATTTCTATCACCACTACATCGGCATTACTGGCCCGACCTGCTTCTTTAATTCTTTTGATAATCTCCTCTGTTATATAAGTAACCACGTCTACACACTCTCCATCATATTCCAAATTTCTCTCCCGCTGAATTACTGAGAGATATATGGAACCTTGAGTGGCAATGCTGTTTTTATTTAAGGACTCTCCCAAAAACCGCTCGTAGTGACCCAAGTCCTGATCTGTTTCCGTACCGTCATCCAATACAAACACTTCGCCGTGTTCAATCGGATTCATGGTTCCGGCATCAACATTCAAATATGGATCCATTTTAATAGGGGTAACTTTATAGCCTGCGGATTTTAAAAGGAGCGCAATCGAAGAGGTAGCAATACCTTTTCCAATTCCACTAATAACACCACCAGTAACAAATATGTACTTCATATATTGTGGGGGTTCCGTCTAAATGTGAGGTATTTTGAGGCCCTCAATATAATACTAAATTTCGTTGATACTTGCAAGTATCAACTCCAGGTTACAGGCTACAGGTGACAGGCAACAGTTAATTTCTCAAGGATTTCATTAGAGCATAAAACATTCTTAAGATTTCATCCAGCAAGCTTAAAGCGTCTTTAGTCTCCGCTTCAAATTTTGGATACAGCCTCCCCGTAAGCATCAACTGCGTTTCTAATTCTGAAGCAGATCCATTAGCTATGGAAAGGAACTGAAGATATTCTGCTTTATGTTCCCGCTTAGCACCCTCTGCAATATTAGACGGAATGGCTACAGCAGAACGCTGCATTTGTGATATAAGACCGAATAATTCAGATTTAGGCGGATTGTTCGTTATTTTGTAGATTTTCTCTACAAGATCCATGGACTTTTGCCAGACTGTCAGATCTTTATGTGTTCTCATTTTTGCTATCCGTTTTACTGTCGCCTGTTACCTGTCCACTGTTACCTATCTTAGGTTTAGTCCAGGAAGCAAATTTGCAGATGGGCCAGTTTTTGCAGCCATAAAAAGTTTTACCCCTTTTGGTATGTCTGACCACAACTTCCCCTCCGTCCAACGGGCATTTAACATTAATTTTCTCTTCCAAACTTTCAGTGTGTTTACACTCCGGGAAACCTGAGCAAGCCAAAAATTTTCCAAATTTGCCTATTCTGATTATTAATTCTTTGCCGCACTGCGGACACTTTTTACCGGCAAATTGCACTTCCATTTTTACCTTTTTGGCAGTCTTTTCCGTCTCAATCAGTTTTTTCTCAAACGGCTCGTAAAATGTTTTAATTGTCGGCTTCCACTGCCTTTCCCCCCTGGCAATCTCATCCAACTCGTCCTCCATTTGGGCTGTAAAATCATAATCAATAATATCGGCAAAATATTCCATTAAGAAATCAATTACAGTTGTACCCAACGCAGTAGGGATAAATTTTTTCTCAATCTTTTCAACATAAAACCGCTCCTGGATGGTAGATAAAATAGGTGCATAAGTGGAAGGCCGGCCAATACCTAACTCTTCCAGTTTTTTAATCAGGGAAGCTTCATTGTACCTGGGGGAAGGCTCTGTAAAATGCTGGCCCGGTAATAGCTGGACCAATTTTAGAGGCTCTGCCTCGGAAAGTTTAGGTAAGACTTGCTTCTTGTCGTCTTTTTCTTCCTCCTCCTCTTTTCCGAAAAGCTTCAACCAACCATCAAACTTAATAACACTTCCCGTAGCTCTAAGGAGATAATTACCGGCCGTCACATCTACTGTTGTTTGATCCATCACTGCCTCATTCATCTGACAAGCTACAAACCTTTTCCAAATCAGCTCATAAAGCCGAACATGATCTTTGTTGAAATTTCCCTTTCCCCTTAACCCTTCCCCCTTTTCCCTTACATCAGTTGGCCTGATTGCCTCATGTGCCTCCTGGGCATTTTTAGATTTAGACTTAAAAATTCTGGCAACATTTGGTAAATAAGATTTTCCAATAAAATTTTCAATATAGCCTCTGACTGACCCAATTGCTTGGGCGGATAAATTTACAGAATCTGTTCTCATGTAAGTAATAAGCCCGTGTTCATACAAGGCTTGGGCAATCATCATGGTTTTTTTTGCTGACATTCCCAGCCTATTAGCTGCTGCTTGTTGCAGGGTTGAGGTGGTAAAAGGAGGATAAGGGAAACGTCTTACTTCTCTCTGAGTTATTTTCGAAACTGCATATGCTGATTTTTCCAGGTTTTTAACATGCCCATCTGCTTCTTCTTTATTTCTAATCTCCAGCTTTTTCCCGTCTTTTTCTATTAAAATTGCTGTAAACTTTGACTCTTTGACTCCCTGACTCTTTGACTCCAGTTCAGCTTCAATTATCCAATACTCCTCAGTCTTGAAAGCTGCTATCTCTTTCTCCCTCTCCACAATCAACCGCAAGGCAACAGACTGCACCCTACCAGCAGAAAGTCCCCTTTTCACTTTCTCCCAAAGCAACGGGGAGAGTTTATAACCCACCAATCTATCTAAAACTCTTCTGGCCTGTTGGGCATCAACTAATTTGATATCCAGTTGCCTGGGGTTTTTAAAAGCTTCTTTGATAGCTTCCTCTGTAATCTCATGGAAAACTACCCGCTTGCTGGATTTTGAATCACCCAGTACCCCACTCAAGTGCCAAGCGATAGCCTCACCTTCACGGTCAGGATCTGTGGCCAGCCACAAAGTATCTGCTTCTTTTGCCACTTTCTTAAGTTCATTAACCCGTTTTTTCTTATCACGCGGAATTATATATTTGGGCTCAAAATTTTTGTCCACATCTACCCCGAGCTCGCTTTTGGGTAAGTCTCTCACATGGCCCATTGAGGCTTCAATCTGATATTTATCACCCAAAAACTTCTGCAAGGTGCGAGCTTTGGTAGGTGACTCAACAATGACTAAATTTTGCATATCTTACTTAATTAACTCTCGGATATTGTACAGAAGATGTCAAGCTGTTACTTAAAAATCACTATCCAAAACCTGTGGATCTATAGAATCCAGTTCTTTTTGTAAATCAGTACTGCTGTCATATTTGATTACCTTTGGGATATTCGGTGATTGAACGGGTAACGGTGAAGATTGTTGGGCTCCGGCAGAAATTCCAAACTGCTTTGGCATAGGACTAACAAGCGAGTCACTTCTGCTGACGACAAAAAAAACTACGAGCGTAGCCAAGATTATCAGCACTATGATTAAAAGACTCTTGTTACTCTTCATCTAAAGCCTCCCTTACTTCATTTTTAGCTTTCAGGATTTTATTTTTTAAGACTTCTAAATTACTTCTTAATTGGACTTTCGAGGAATAATTTTTGGCCCGCTGAAAGGCCAATGCTTCTGCAGCATAGGTAATCTGATAATCAGCACTCTTTATCTGGGTATCTACCCCGCCAAACGCCACCCGTGTTTCCGTTATCCCTTTCCTTCGCCGTAGCTCTTCCATGATTGCTGCCAGTTTTAACATATCCCCCTCAAACCTGTCACAAACCTTCTGGTTTATTTGGTTTAAAGAATCCGGGGACTCAGTACAATCAATAGCGAATTCATTGACCGCT
>CAZAZW010000004.1:40252-51048 GCA_964489875.1 uncultured Gammaproteobacteria bacterium
CTTCTTCACAATTTATAGCATATCATTTTTAGAAATGTCGCTGAATCTATTTTTCCGGTATTTTAGCCAAATCAAAACCTTCTTTTGAGTACCAATTATCGAATGAGAAAATATAGTCAGCCTCAAACTCGACAGCTGTTTCAATGACAACCGCATCAAAAATAGTATTTTTCTTGGAGTTTGCAGACTCAAATCTTTGACTGGCCTTCAATTGGATACTCTCATTGATATACTCAACCGCAAAAACTCCAGCCTGATATTGTCTGTTTAAAAGATGAGCTTCATCAACCAAATTCAAAGATCTTTTAAGAGCTGTTACAGCTTCTAATATAGCCGTATTGGGATAAATAACTGTATATCCCCTAGACTGTAACCATTCACTTATTTTCTGTACCCGGATATGATTTGCGTCATTTTTATATACTAGGGCGACCAAAGAATCAGCATCACCAACAGCAATTTTACTCATCTTTTCTTCTGTCCTCCCCAAGCATAATAATCTAAATTTTCAGATACATCTCTGGGGGCGTTCGGTTTGGATGGCAGTTTGTCAGCCATCTTAGCTAAATCAACTAAAGCCTTAGTGGAGCTGAATTTGGGATAAATAATATTTAAACCCGCGTCTATGGCTTCCCGAATTAGCTCAGATTCAACCTTTCTTTTGGCTTTTGCGGCGAGATCAATTCTTTGTCGGGTTTCATCAGAAATATGCACGCTTATTCTTTGCATAACTTCATTATATCATACGTATTACGTATGTCAAGATAACAATTCTATGCCTACCTGAAACGTCTGACCTTTAGTAAGCTGGTTCTGCAAAATTAATTTGGAAAGTTTGGCTTCCAGGGTATCCTGCAAAAGTCGTCTCATAGGCCTGGCGCCCAGCACCGGATCAAATCCCCTTTTGGCAAACTCTGCCAACAAGGCCGGATCAAATTCCACCAGGTATCCTTTTTCCTTCATCTGTTTTTGCAAACCGGCCAGTTTAATGGTAACAATCTTTTGCAGGTCTTCCGGCGAAAGCGGCTTAAACAACACAATATCATCAAACCTGTTTATAAGTTCCGGCTTAAAAATCTGCAGAAGTTCGTCATTCACTTGTTTATCCAACTCCTCCAGGCTTTTTCCGGATTCCAAACCCTGGGCAATAGTTAAACTGCCGGCATTTGAAGTAGCAATAATAATAGTATTGGTAAAATCCACTGTTCTCCCCTCGGCATCTGTCAACCTTCCATCCTCCAAAACCTGCAGGAATAAAGTTAAAATCTTGGGGTCTGCTTTCTCAAACTCATCCAAAAGCAGCAGCGCATATGGCCGCTGTCTGACAGCTTCTGTCAACTGTCCTTCTTGTCCGGTTCCACCAATCAACCGACCCACCGACTCACTGTTTTGGTATTCGGACATATCAAACCTAATGAAGGCTCCTTCTGTTTTGAAAAATACCTCTGACAATGTCTTAGCCAATTCTGTTTTACCAACCCCGGTGGGACCCACAAACAAAAAAGTCCCAATTGGCCTCTGTTCTTCCCGGAGGCCCGTAGCAGAACGCCGCAGGCTATCTGCCACTGCCCGAACTGCCTGTTCTTGATCAATCAACCGCTGGTGTATTTCATCTTCTAAATTTAATAATTTAGTTTTATCGGTATTGCCAACCTCCATTAAAGGAACTTTGACTCTTTGTGAAATAATTTTTCTGATCACCTCTTTTGTCACCCATCTGTCTACCGATTGTGTGTAAGATTCGTTTAAAACACTAATTGCGGAATCAGGCAAAACGCGGTCATGTATAAGTTTTTGAGAAAGAGCAACCACCGTCTTTAAAGCTATAAAAGTCACCTTGATTTTGTCCCTTCTTTCCGCTTCAATCGCCTTATCTTCTAAGATCTTTAAACTGTTGTCCAAGGTTGCCGGAGGGACTTCTATTTTGATAAATAATCTCGCTAAAGCACCGTTTTTTTCCACAGTCCGGTTGTAATTTTCTGCTTCTGTGGTAGCAATAAATTGAAATCTTTCTGATTCCAAATATGGCAGTACTAAAGAATAAATATTCAAATTACTCCCGGCTTCACCCTCCCCCAAAGTTTGAATTTCCTCAACAGCTATAATAATATTGCCGGAAGCTTCGACTTCTTCAAAAATTGTTTTAATACGATCCGCCAATTCCCCTTCTGTCTCTATGCCGGAAAGGAGCCGTGTAGGCTCCAAAATAACCAGCCTTTTGGTCGCTAAAGCTTCCGGAGCGCCGCCGTTGACAATCTGTTTTGCCAAAAACCGAAGCAAAGCTGTTTTACCCGAGCCAGGTGGGCCCACCAAAATGACATTTTTGTTTCCTGACTGGGAAAGAACTGAAATAACCTGTTGTTGCAAAACATTACCACCAATAAAATCAGAAAAACCAACCATGGCGGCAGTTTTTGTTAAATCCTCTGCTACAATATCCAAAGTGGGTGTCGGCACCCCGAGCCATCCTCTGTTTACGCCTTTGAGGTGGTGGACTGTAAAATCGCCGTCCCAGATATATACCCTTCTCCAAGTATTGTTTTTCTTTTCCAAATACATTAGGGCATCTTTAAAATCATCTATGGTTAACTCCAATTTAGCTAAGATAGTATCAATGCCGGGGACCTCAGAAAGAGCAGCTACAAAAAAATGACTTGACCTTAAATATTCACTACCACATAGCTTACCCAAATCCAAAGCGTTCTTCGCTACTGTGTCTACATTGGAAATTTCTAATGCCGGAAAAGCACTTGACTCTACTTCCAGGTTTGACAGTAGACTTCTAACCTCAGGACTTGCTAGAAGTTTTTTGAAATTTAAATCTTCTTTTTTAACTAAGGCTGTCTTCCAAAAATCCTCAGCATTCCCAATTTGCCAAATCTTTTTATGGGGATTTGAGACTATATGTAGAAAAAACAAACCCAGGCCACCTAAAAATAGGGCTTTGCTAACAACATAAGGTGTATCGAAAATTGAGAGTACCGGCAGCGCTAACCAGTAAACCCCCAAAAGCAGCAGAGCCAGGGTAGCCATCCCAAAAGCAAAAAGCCCCATTAAAATCCTGCCTAGCCGGAAGACAAAACTTAAAACCTTACCCACAATTGATGAATCATGAAAAAGTGGAGTAAAAAGTAACTTCCACATGAGTCCTACTGCCAAATCTTCTTCCAGAAACAACATTGAATTCTTCCAGGTTCTGAGAAAAAAAGCCAGCGAATCAGGATACCAAAATTTTAGTAAACTTATGGGCAGTGTTAGGTATTTCATCTCGCTCTAATCAAATTCCCTTCCGGATCCAATTCCACAAAATGCTCTGCTCCCCCTTCTCGGTATGCAGAACACTGGTTTTCCGGCAAATCATCTATTGGTAACCTAGGAGCGTGAGCTACATCCACTACCCAGCCAGGCATTAGCGCATTTGATAAACAAGGGCCGCTCCCAAAATCCCTACCTCTTTCTTTTTCCTGACGGTATAAATGCTTGGCTTGATTTATGGCAGTATCTATTTCGCTTTTAGGGGTAATTTCAGGCCCGCCACTATTAAAAACAATAGTAGCAATAGCTGTCAAAATTATGACAGATAAGACAATAATTAAAAGGGTCAACTTGGGCATGGCTATCTCTTCTTGCAGTATATCCCAGCACCCATACTTTGAACAAGTCCTGAAATCTCCATTTTCAAAAGCAGTGCAGAAATTTTTGGGGAGGAAAATTTAAGCTCCCGTCCTATCTCATCAATGTGCCGGTTCTCATTTTCCAAGGTTCCCAAAACTTGTTTTTCTTCTTCTGAAAGATTCAGACCAGACCTATCAGTCATATTTGACTTATAAGACCTACTGCTAATTCCCAACTCTTCCAAAATCTCCTCCGGACTAAATACAACCCTTGCTCCCTCCCGGATAAGATTTATTGGACCTTTCGATAAATCAGAAGTAATCGGGCCGGGCACAGCAAACACCTCCCGGCCCTGTTCCAGTGCAAGTCTGGCGGTAATAAGTGACCCTGAATCTTCTGCCGCTTCAATGACCAAAACTCCCAGTGATAACCCGGAAATAATCCTGTTTCTTGCCGGAAAGTTTCCCGGAAGTGATGGATAATTTGGCGGAAACTCAGTAATCAATGCCCCAAAACCTTCTGCAATTTTTGCCGCTAGACTGCGATTTTCCGGAGGGAAGATATTATTTAATCCTCCGCCTAATACGGCAATTGTTTTACCTTCTTCAGAAACAGCAGTCAGATGAGCCTGCGCATCCACCCCTCGGGCCAAACCTGAAACAATAGTCAAACCGGCTTCCACCAACCCTCTGGTAAATTTCTCTGTTGCCACTTTTCCGTAACCGGTGATTTTCCTGGTCCCCACTACCCCAATTGATCTCTCGTTCCACTGCGGTTCTCCCTTATAATAAATTACTGTTGGCGGATCATAAATTTGGGCAAGCAATTTTGGGTAATTGTCGTCAAAAATTGTGACCCACTTTATGCCGCTATCCGAAATTTCTTTAGCATAGGTTTCCGGCTCTAATTTTTTCCGGGTTTCCAAAAGAAGGTTAATTGTATTTCTGTAGATCCCTATCTTTAACAACTCCTCTCCATTTGCCTCCCAAGCTAGCTTTGGGTCTTTAAAATATTCTAAAACCGCTCTCAGCCTAATCGGCCCCAAACCATCAATCGAATGCAGAGCCAAAAGGTATGGAATATTTGTCGTATTGGACATATCTTATATTGTAACAACTACTCCCCCAAAGTTTTTGCCGACTCTGTAGCAGCATAAGCAGAGCTTGCGGCTTCGCCTAAAATATCCTTTATTAAATTACTTTTATCCGGAGAAAAATAGTAACGGTAGGCTTCCTTGGCAATTGGGGCTGCTACTGAAGATCCTTCCCCGCCGCCTTCTATTAAAACTGTCAAGGCAATTTTCGGATCATCTGCCGGCGCAAAAGACGTGTACCAAGCATGAGTCCTATTTTTGGGATCACCAAACTCCGCTGTCCCGGTTTTACCGGCAGTCTCAATGGGAAAAGTGAAAAACGGCCAAGCAGTACCCCCTTCTTTAGGTACTAAGTTAAGACCATTCTTTACTAAATCAACTTTCTCTTTTGGTAATAAATTTGAGGCTAAAATTTTTGGTTTCTCGGAAAGAAGGAGCTCGGGTTTATATAAGACTCCGTCTGCGCCGATATAAGAAGTTATTCCTAAAACCTGCAAAGGCGTTGTTAAAACAAACCCCTGGCCGATCGCCATATGCAAAGTATCCCCCGGATACCAAGGAGTATCAAAAGTTTTTTGTTTCCACTGCTCATCCGGAACAAGTCCTGTTTCCTCACCAGGCAAATCAATTGCAAGTTTCCCACCCAAAAATAGCTTCTTTGACCAGTCAATCAGCGCCTTTTCCCCGATTACGCGCGAGACTTCGTAAAAATAAATGTCATTTGAGCGCTGCAGCGCTTTTAACAAGTTCACCGGGCCTTCTGTCTTGCCATACTGATTAAAATACCAATTGCTAAATTTATACGGCCCCAAAAACATTACCCCATTATCCTGAAAGGTTGTTTCTCTTTTTATTTTGCCGGAGGCCAAAGCTGCCAGGGATGAAACAATCTTAAAAGTGCCACTGATTACCCGATTTAAAATCGGGGAATCAGCCCGGGAAAAAATTTCACTGATAGCGCTCTCATCAGCAAGTTTCGTAAACAAATTTGGATCAAATGAAGGCATGGACAAAAGCGCCAAAATCTTACCGCTTGCCGGATCACTGGCTACTGCCGCGCCACAACAACTGTGGGTTCTAACTAAAGCTTCCTTCATCAATTCAAAAAGCTTCTCTTGCAAAGAGCCGTCCAAAGACAGATAAATATTTTGTCCGGGAATAGGTGGTTTTAATCTCAGCGTCCTGATTTTACGACCCAATGAGTCTACTTCAATAATCTCTCCACCATCCACCCCGCGCAGAACCTTCTCGTACTGCGCCTCCACTCCCATCTGTCCGATTTGATCTCCTTGGCGGTAATCCTTAAATTCTTTTTGTTTTAGCTGACCTTCAGAAATTTCCCCCATAAACCCTATCACATGGGCAAACTTGACGCCTTCGGGATAAGTTCTGACATTATCCACTTCCAAATTTAGCGCCCTTGGATCGTTTTTGACTTCCCACTCCAAAGCTTCTTCCCGGCTCACTAACCTTGCCTTATGTCCGGCAGATGCCGGGTCATTTAAACGAAAAGCCGGCGCATTAGCTGCCAAAATCTTAGCGTTCCTGTCAAAAATTACACCTCTTGGAGCGTGAATTATTTTTACTTGAATACGGTTACCATCAGCAAGCAACCTATTTTCACTACCTCTGACTATTTGCAAATGAAAAAGTCGTAAAAATATCACAAAGCAAGCAACTAAGCTAAAACCTAAGAAGAACGCAATTCTCCATGTACTCTTGTAAGGCGCGAAAGAGGATTCGGGGCGAAAATTAGGAAGCAAAACATCAGTCCAATCGGCAGATTCTACTCTCTTGAAATGTCCAATTTTGGTGGTAACCTTTGCCACCTCATCAGAAAATGAAGGACCTAAGGATTTTCTTCTTTTAACCATAAAGCAATTAAAGTTTAAGTTTATATTCTTTCCGCACAATGAATCTTTCTTCCCAAAATCTAATCAGATAAAGGATGGGCAAAGAGAAAATTGAAGCAAAAATCAGCTTGGGGAAATCCAAGAGATTATAGCTTAGGAGTGAATTTACGATTTGATTTAAAGATAAAAACACTAAACTGATTGGTACAATCAGCAATGGATTACCTGCTAATCGAAGTTTTGATAAGCTTTCCGTTGCTACAATAAAGGCTAAATAAGTTAAACTCTGCAAACCTAAAGGGGTGAGATTTAAATGCGAAACCAACAAACCAAAAGCAAATCCCAAATAGAAATTAGCTCTGTCGGATTTAACATAAGTTCTGCAAATTAAAAGCAACAGGACCAGGTCAACCGGCAAAATAGTTGTCTGTAAGAATGCTACGATTATTAAAATAATTATTAAAGTTTTCATTGTTACTCTTCTATCACAAACACCAACTCTAAGTCTCTCACATCAAATATCGGCTGCACTTTTGCTTGTTTAAAAACTTCATTTTCCCGCTCCAGAACTTGACTAACCCGACCTAAAATTAATCCCCGGGGCAAAAATCCTTCCAATCCTTCCGAATAAACTAGATCGTCCACAGCTATTTTTTCTTCATGTAAGACCTTATCCATTAGGATTTCCGTGCCAAATTGTCCGATTAGAACTCCTTTGGCTTTGCCCTCAATATTTTGCGAAAATGCAGCAACCTTTGAATCCGGATCAGTTAATAGTTGAATATCAGAAGAGGCGGGAGAAACCGCAATCACCTTACCCACGAAGTTATCTTCAAAAACCACTGCTTGGCCTATTTTAATACCAGAGGCAGAACCTTTATCAATCTTTAAATTTCTCGAGAGCCCAATCGGCCTGGCCGGAAGGAGATTATAAGTACTGGGGTCAAGGTGTTTTTCCTGAGAAACTAGGGTTTCTGTCTCTGCCAGTTTTTTCCGGAGGGTCGCATTTTCTGAAAGCAACTTTCCCACTTGTTCTTTTAAAGCTTTGTTTTCCTGCGAAGCAAAACGGGCCTGGAAAATAAAATGAAATTGTTTGCCAATATTTCTATTAGTATTATAGATCCCAAAAGAGATGGGATTGGTGATATAAAAGAGAAATCTCTTGGGTAAATCTAAAAAATGAACAATATCCAAAACGAAAATGATCAAGCTAAAAAAGATTAGGATTAGGAAAAATTTAATGTTGGGGATAACCTTAGTCATTTCGGATCAATATACCACAGCTTGCCAGTCCTAACAAACCTCTATATAATTAAGCCAATACCATGTCATCAAACCAAACTTTTTTAGATAAACTTAAAGCTAAATGGGCGGAAAATAAGTTTGTCTGTGTGGGCTTGGATAAGTCAGATTTTGAATTTAACAAGAACATCATCGACACTACCGCAGATCTAGTTTGTGCTTTTAAACCCAATTCTGCTTTTTATGAAGCCAAAGGAGTTACTGGCCTGGAAGCCCTGAAAAAAACTGTCCAGTATATCCGGGAAAAAGATCCAAATATTCCAATCATTTTGGATGCCAAAAGAGGTGATATCGAGAGTACTAATGAAGCGTATGTCGAAGCTATTTTTGATGATTTAGGAGCTGACGCGGTTACAGTCCACCCGTATTTGGGTAAAGAATCCCTGGAACCATTTTTAAATAAAACAGACAAAGGCATTATTGTACTGGTTAAAACATCAAATCCGGGTGCCGGAGAATTCCAGGATTTAACAGTGGACGGTAAACCAATTTATCAAGTTGTGGCTGAACATGTGGCAAAGCAGTGGAATAAAAATGGTAACTGTGCGGTGGTAGTAGGAGCAACATATCCTGAGGAGTTACAAAAAGTCCGGGAAATTGTGGGTGATATGCCGATTTTAGTGCCTGGTATTGGTGCTCAAGGCGGGGATTTGCAAAATACCCTCAAAAACGGCTTAAACAGCCAAAAGCAGGGCTTAATAATTTCCTCATCCCGCGGGATAATTTTTGCTCCAGACCCCAGGAAAGCTACCCAAGATTTACATTCACAGATTCAGGAGGTTCTCTCACATGTCTAAGCTCACAAAATCGCAAGAGGAACTTGCAGATCTTCTTCTAAATACTAAAATTGAAGCAAAAGTCATCAGGCGCCGGGAAAAACCAGATGGTTCATATTATCTTGAAGAAACTTCTAGACCAACTAGTCCAATTGATTTTAGCCAAGATCCAGGGGAATTTGCCTTAAAAATCCATGAAGTTAAGCCTAACGCTCCTTTATCTCCTATTTATGTAAATTTAAGGAATTTACCGGACGGCGTTTTAACAAAAATTGCCCAGGTTCTATCTGAAGTCCAGTTGGATACTCCTCAGGACTACTGCACTGGAGTACCTAAAGCCGCGGTAATTATTGCCCAAAAATTTGCAGATGTTTCAGGCATTCCTTTTCTGGATGTGTTCGAAAAAATCGGTCAAAATACTGACAGGAAAATTGTCATCAAGAAGGGAGTCAAACCAAAAGAAGATACCAAATTATTAGTAATCGATGATGTTATAGCCCATGGCAAATCAAAACTTGAGGCTCTGGAAGCTGCCAAAGCAGTTGGCTTTTATGTCAATATGCTGGTTCTAATTGATAGAAAGCAAGGTGGAGTGGAGCAAGTGGAAAAAGAAGGCTGCCGGGTTTACTCAGCAATGAAGTTAACTGATGTTTTAAATTATTATATGGAAAAGCAGATGATTACAAAAGAGCAATATGAAAAAAGTATTGAATATCTTTCAAAATCAAAAATTTAAGCTAAATCTTCTGCTTAATTTCTCTTGCCAAATAGGGGTTCCACATGGCGCCGGTGGCCGACATGACGGCATCTGCCCCGGCTTCCCTATATTCAAAATAATCTTCCGGCTTAGTCACTCCACCTACCCCTATTATCTTTAATGCCTGTTGCCTATCGCCTGTTGCCTTTCTTAGTCTTCGAACCATATCTAGTCCTGCCCACTTAATACCCGCTCCACACACTCCTGACCGCAACCTGTTTTTTCCCGGCAAAGCCTGGTTACCGGCTTTGTCTACCACTTCTGCTGAAATGGTATTAATAGCCGCAATCCCTTGAGCGTATTTTCCTGCAATTTCTACTAATTTCTTCAAATCTTCATCAGAAGTATAGTAACCAACTTTTAGAATCAAAGGGGTATCGCCGATTTCTTTCCGAATCGCCTCCGCCACTTTTTCTGTCATTTCCAGGTTGTAACAAACTAAACCTTCATTGCCGATATTTGGACAAGAAAGATTGGCTTCCAGGACTTTAGCACCGGTTTCCACTGATAATTTAGCAGCCAAAGCATAATCTTGTACAAATTCTTCCGGGGTTTGACCTTCCCTGACAGTTCCCATAAAACTTAAAACTAGGACTTGACCGGCTCCGACAGAGGAAATAGCTTTTTTAACATCTTCCTGCCAGACATTTGGCTCCTTAGAAGGCACTCCGAAGGAGTTAGTAATAGATAAAGGTTCGGAGTAATTATTGTCTGCAATAAGCTTACTCTGGGCTTTCTCAGGGGTTAAATCACCTTCGATTTTTATAGCCAGAATATTAGGAAAGGGGTGGCAGGGAAAGGTACTGCTCCGGACAGTTTTATAAACACAAATATCAAAGCCTTTCTCAAAAGCAGCCTGACAGAACTTGGAATTTACCAGCGGTCCGGCCGGAATCCCGAAAGAAGTAAAAACTTTTTGGCCTAGAAAGTCCTCAGTTGGCTCCCCTGTTTGAGTAAAAACTTCCCCATCTGTAAAAACCCCAAACGGCCCTTTATTATAATTATCTTCGTAACTTCTATTCGGATCGTAAAAAGGAGTTTGTAGCATACGCATATATTAGCACAAATTTACCTTAAACCACCTGTCACTTTTACCTTAGAAAGTAAATCTAAATTCTCCAACACTTCCCCACAACCCCGAACTACTGTAGTCAGCGGGTCATCGGAAATATAGACAGGCAGTTTTGTTTCCTCTGCAATTTTCTTATCCAAACCCCGAAGGAGCGCCCCGCCTCCTGCCAAAAAAATACCTCTTTCCACTATATCAGTTAAAAGTTCCGGTGGCGTTTCTTCCAAAATCTCCTGAACTCCGGAAATCATTTGTGAAATGACCGGAGTCAAAGCTTCTCTGATTTCGGCAGCAGAAACTTTTATTGATTTTGGTAAACCATTAGAGAGAT
>CAZAZW010000004.1:51058-70266 GCA_964489875.1 uncultured Gammaproteobacteria bacterium
GAATAACTGTTGCCAAATCATCTTTACCCTTGCTTGGGTAAGCGGAGCCAATTTCTATCTTAACGTCTTCTGCCGTTCTTTCTCCAATCAACATTCCATATCTAGTCCGCATGTAATTTATGATCTCTTCATCCAGTTCATCCCCTGCAATCCTAAGAGACCGATTGATTACCATTCCTCCTAAGGAAATAACCGCTATTTCGGTAGTGCCTCCGCCAATATCGATAATCAAAATCCCTTCCGGATCTTCCACCGGCAGTTTCGCGCCAATTGCCGCTGCCATTGGCTCTTCAATCAGGTATGCTTCTCTGGCTCCGGCCGATAAACAGGCATCCTGCACCGCCCGCCGCTCAACCGGAGTCACCCCAGAAGGTATGCCGACTACCACCCGGGGCCTGGGAATCCGGGGTAAGGAAAACATTCCTTTTCCGGGGTTATCGTGGACTTTATGGATAAAATAACGAAGCATTGCCTCAGTGGTATCAAAATCGGAAATTACCCCGTCCCGCAAGGGTCTGACAGCCTCTATTGCCGCCGGAGTCCTGCCTAGCATCCTTTTGGCTTCTTTGCCAATGGCTAAAACTTGTCTGGTTTTTTTATGAAGTGCAACAACAGTGGGTTCCCGAATGACAATACCTTTACCCTTGACCAACACCAGAGTATTAACAGTACCCAAATCTATACCAATATCATAGGAGAGAAGCTGCCAAATTTTCCCAAACATGATGGGAGTTTAACATATTTTTAAACTTTTAAGAAAGTACCTACCAGAAGACCTATTGCTGTTGCCAAACCTCCAATAACAAACATCTCAACCGCACTTCTTAAAGCTGTTTCTTTAACAATTTTGCCCTTAAAGTAACCTACTACAAAAAGGCTGAGAAGCGCAGCAACAATGCTAACAACTCTAGCAACACCAACTGGAAAGATTAAAAAGGGTACAATCGGGACTAAACCAGCCAGGAAATAGGAAAAAAACATGAGGCCTGCCCCCATAATCAAATCATCCTTATGCCTGCGTTTTTTATCCATTTGGTGGACTGCTTTCTCTGAAGAGTATTCGCCTGCAGCCATAGAAGAAGCCTCCACTGATATTGCCACAAAAGATGCCAAAATAATAATTGCCGGATCAGAAACCCCGGCAGAAATCCCCACTACTACCCCGGTGGTAGAAACCAACCCATCCTGGAGCCCAAACATCACACTTCTAAAATAATCCTCATTCAAAGCAATTTTCATTTTTTAAGCCTTAAAACTTAAATTGGATTTGCAAAGTTGCATTTAGCGCTGACGCTAAACGTTTTAAAAAGGTAAGGGATGGACTGGTTCTGGCTTGTTCAACCCGGGGGATAACAGATTGGGTGGTATGCATTCTCTTGGCCAGCTCTTTCTGCGTAATGTTATTCTCAATTCTGGCCCGGATAATTGCCTTGGCAATCTCAAACTCAGGTTGAGATTCTTCATAGAGTTTTTTAAACTCAGGGTTTTTTAGTAATTTTTGTTTGTAAACATCCCAGTTAGTCATAAAACTATATTATCGCAAATTTGCGATATTGTCAATGGCCAATTATTTTTTACTTTTCCGCAAGATATACTCCTGCAAACGCTCTTTCGCAATTTTTATTTCTTTAGCAGGTGTCTTTTGTTTCTTCTTCTTAAATCCATGAAGAATAAGAAAAATTCTACCAGTCATGGAAACATATAAAATACGGATGCTGTCTGAGCCAAGAATACGGTACTCCCATAAATCGGTTCCAGCCAGTTTTTTAATATGAGGATAGCCACCCTCCAATCCAAATGTTCCCAGCAGCTCAAAAGCATGGGTAATTTTTAAATTGGCTTTTTTATCTAATGAATCAAAAAATTCTTCAACAAGCTTCTCACCTCTAGAGTTCTCATATAACTCTATTTGCCATTTACCTTCCATAATTTTAAGTATATCAGGAATAATCAGCCGTCATCCTCAATGCCCTAAGGGCCAGTATTAAACTAATTGAGATTTAAAGACCAATCAATATCAGGTTCTAATTTCTTAACTCTACCTGCAGCAAACTGCCCCCATTTTCTGACTAAACCTGCTCCACCATTTCTAATCAATAAGGCCACACCAATTGTAGTCAAATCTCCTTTAATATCAGGATTGGATGCTTCAAAATAGCATTGGTACAAACAGTTGCACTCTTCAACTAATGCCTCCTTTTGTTTTCTCCATTCCGGGTCTTTCAGGCCACTGATATCATCAAACGTTAAATTGGTTCTGACTTCTTGACATGGATCAACTGTCCCTCCAGCACCCATATGGATAAAATAATTCTGTTTTGGATCACATTTCCATTGATTTGGAAAATATTCAAGGCTCTTGGATAGAAAATTCCGGTTGTTTCTGACTAACCCGAATTTTTTTAAGCCGCGTAAGCCTCTATATGCAGTCGTTAATTGTTCTAAGCTTGGTACTAAACTTTCCCCTGTTGGAACGGCTGAAAAATTAACTCCTTTTTCCTGTACAACAGTCGCGCTAATAAGTATGCCATTCTCTACAGTATAGGCAGCAATTCCGGGTAAACTATCTGCTATTTTGCTGGTCGTCACAACCTGAATTGTCGGAACAATCCCTTCCTCGGCTGCCATTCTCCCTCCTTTAATTAAATGGTCCAAACCTTTTTTGGTCTCAGTATGAAGAGAGAGTGTCATACTGAGTAGCCCGTTTTTTCTGAGGTCTTTTGCTTTATCTCTGGTAAGAAAATCTCCGTTAGTGGCTATACCAACCAGCATTTCCTTTTTGGAAGCATATTCCACTGCTGCCAGTGTGTGTTCATAGAAGGTAATTCCATCTTTAGTATATAACGATTCTTCAAGCGGTTCCCCCCCCTCTATGCTTAATGCCCGAGCGCCTTGATAAAATAGCCAGTCGATATTTCTATTCGTTTGCGCCACTGTCAGCTCCTCTTCTGGATTCCACCGGGATGGAACGGTACAACAGAAACATCGTCTGTTACATCCTCTGTTTACCTCCATGACAGCGTAGCGGAGACTGTTTGGCTTACTCCATTGACTTATGGCCTCAAATGTAGCTCTCTCAAGTCCAAGCATAACTGACTTGTATTCTAGCCGAAACAGCACAGGAGTTCAATTTTGTGGGTCAACCACTTGCCCCTTGCACCGGTCTCTGCTAGGATAGTGACGTACAGTCATCCTGAACTTGATTCAGGATCCATATTATATAGATTCCGTTGTCGTAAGACACGACTGATCAAGTCCGGAATGACAAATGTATGCTAGATAAAATTATTTCCTACTCATTTTATTTACTCTTTTTCCTGACCCCTTTGTTTTGGACATCTTTAAATCACGAACTTTTTGAATTTAACAAAATGTTTTTGGTTTATGGCCTTACAGTAGTTATTGTTGGAACCTGGCTATATAAAAGCATCGAACAGAAATCATTAATCTTTAAACGAACACCACTTGATATCCCACTTCTTTTATTCCTAGGAGCCAACATTTTATCGACCATTTTCTCCATTGATTCCCATACCTCTATTTGGGGCTATTATTCCAGGTTAAATGGCGGACTCTTATCCATTATCTCCTACCTCTTATTATATTGGGCTTTTGTTTCTAATATGGATGCTGAAAAAGTTAAAACTGCTTTAAAATTCGGCTTGGCCTCAGGTTTAATTATTTCTTTATGGGCGGTCCTAGAACATTTTGGAGTTTCTCCGTCTTGTGTGATTTTAAGGGGGGAATTTAACGTAGATTGTTGGATTCAACGCGTGCAGGAGAGGGTTTTTGCCACCCTAGGCCAACCAAACTGGCTAGCGGCCTACCTTGCTATGCTCATCTTCCCTGCGCTTTATTTCTTCTTAACTGCCACTAAAAAATCAACCCTTACTACCTACTACCTACTACTAACTACCTACTACCTGGCTTTTACTTTTACCTATTCCCGAGGCCCAACACTAGGATTGCTTGCCGGTTTCCTTATTTTCTCAGTATTCTTTTTTAATTTAGGAAAAGTGCTTGTCCAAGCTGTATCTATGTTATCCGGCGGACATCTAATACTATTCAAAAAAATTAAATTTGATAATCTCACGCACTTAAAACCATTCGCATTGGTTATTGTAAGCTTTCTTGTCATCAATCTCCTCTTTGGCTCAGCCCTGACCAGCCTCAGGCTAGTTTCCAAATTTGCTGCTCCTACCAGGCCTAGTATAGCTCTGCCAACTTCAGTCGGAACACAGCTCGAAAACGGCGGGACAGAATCAGGCCAAATTAGGTTTATTGTCTGGCGCGGCGCCCTAGATATATTTAAAAATTATCCCCTCTTCGGCTCAGGGGTGGAAACTTTTGCCTACTCTTATTATCAATACCGTCCGGTAGAACACAACCTCACCTCTGAGTGGGATTTCTTATACAACAAAGCACATAATGAGTATCTAAATTATTTAGCAACTACAGGAATTGTGGGGTTTGGGACTTACATGTTACTTATCGGAACATTCATTTTTTGGTGCATTAAGTATTATGCAAAAAACCATACTACTAACTACATACTACTAACTACCAGCTTGCTCGCCGCCTACGTCTCCTACCTGATCTACAACTTCTTCCTCTTTTCTGTAGTCATCATTGCCGTTTTCTTCTACCTCTTCCCAGCCTTAGCCTTTGTCGCCACAGAATCAACCAAACCATTCAAAATGCCTTCCATTCTACATTCTACATTCTACATTCTACATTTCATTTACCGCCGGCCTTTGTATACAAAAATCACTAAAGGAATCATTATTTTCCTGATGGTCTATTCTTTATATTCCATCATCCAGCTCTGGTATGCTGATACTCTTTTTGCTAAGGGCGAGAAGGCTTCTGATGCAGGCAACCCCGGCAGAGCGTATAACTTACTGACAGCTGCTTCTGATTTAAACCCCGGTGAGCCATTTTACCGATCTGAGCTTTCATTTGCCGGCGCCCAAGCTGCAGCCAGCTTACAAGATTCAGACGCCACCTTATCAGCTGCTTTAAAAGATGAAGCTGTTTATCAAACCGAGAAAGTCTTAAAAGAGAATTCCAAAAATGTTTCATTCTACCGCACAGCTGTCAGGACTTATTTTGAGCTTTCCATTATTGATGAAAGCTTCACTGATAAAACCTTGCGTGTCTTAGACCAAAGCATTAAGCTTGCTCCAACTGACCCAAAGCTTTACTACAATAAGGCCCTGATTTTGGAAGCAGCAAATCAGAAACAAGAAGAAACTACGGCGCTTCAAAAAGCCATCGAATTGAAACCAAATTATCTGGAAGCATTGACTCTATTAAAAGAAGCAACAGCAGAAGCAAAGCCATGAAGTCCATTGCCAAAGCTATCGCCGAAGTTAAATTTAAAGACCGGCCGAAAAATATTTCCAGGGAATTCCAAATGTACGGGGTGTACCTGGCAGAGAGTTTAGATGACACCAAACATTATTCACTTTATATTAAACTGGCAAAAGTTGTGAACCGCAAAATCTTAGAAGAAGCCTTAAATTTCACAAAAGGCTATACTGCTGCCAAATCCAGAGCTCGGGTGTTCATGTGGAAACTTAAAGAATTAAGAAATCTTTGATACAATACGCTAATGCAAGTTGTTAAAGCGCCTGATGCCCGGCTTCGGGTTAAAACCAAACCGGTCAGAAAAATCAACCCGGCCTTAAAAAACACCTTAAAGGAAATGGTCAAACTAACCAAAACCTTTAAAGACCCCGAAGGAGTGGGTTTGGCTGCTACTCAAGTAGGGCTAACAGAGAGTTTTTTTGTAGCTAAAGACACTAAGAAATTTATTTCTGTCATTAACCCTAGAATCATCTCGGTGGGCAAGCGGACCAAGCAATATTTTGAAGGCTGTTTGTCTGTCCCAAATATGTGGGGAGAAGTTAGAAGGGCTACCAATATCAAGGTTTCATATCAAGACAGTGGGGGGAAATCTATTACAGTATCCTTAAAAGGAATCCCAGCTTGGATATTTCAACATGAAATAGATCATCTAAATGGAATTTTATTCTCAGACAGGGTGCTGGAGCAAAAAGGGAAATTCTATAAATTCACCGGCAAAGACAAAATAGGCACAGATACATTTCAGGAAATAACAATATGAAAATAGCTTTCTTGGGTACCCCGGATTTCGTTCAACCCATTAAAGATACTTTGGCTAAATATTTTACTTTAGTAGATTCACTAAGTGAGGCAGATTTGGCTATTGTGGCAGCATATGGGAAAATCCTCACTAAAGAGGAACTAAATGCCCCCAAATATGGCTCCATCAATATCCATCCTTCGCTTCTACCAAAATACAGAGGGCCTTCTCCCATTCAAGAAGCTATTTTAAACGGTGACAAAGTTTCCGGCATTACCATTATCAAGATGGATGAGGAGGTAGATCACGGCCCAATACTTTATCAGGAAGAAATGGAGCTATCTGATAAGGATACTTTTGATACTTTGAGTAAAAAAATGTTCCTACGCTCAGCAGAAGTTCTACCGGAAGTTATTGAGGATTTTGTACGAGGAAGGATCCAACCTCGGTTACAAAGACACGCTATAGCGACTCATTGTAACCGGTTAACCAGAGACAGCGGCTATTTTGATATCAACAACCCTCCATCCCCGGAAATTTTGGACAGAATGATCCGGGCCTACTATCCTTGGCCAGGAGTCTGGACCAGGTGGTTCCCCTCCGCTAAAGCTTCGGGGGATAAAAATGGAAAAATTGTCAAGCTACGCCCGGCCGTACCCGAATCGGGTAACGGGGGTGTAATCCAGATGGAAGGTAAAAAAGCTATACCGCTGCGGGACTTCCTAAACGGCTACCCCGATTTTCCCATCAAACAATTTTAAAGCCTCTTTTCTATTATAGTACAATCCATTTTCTGAAGCACCAGAAGTATCTCACGTAATTTTTCTTCACTTGTTGCAGGATCAATACCTATATCGAACCTTGTCAGTTCTTTACCCCTATGTGAGTCAACTGCAGTAATACTAACTCTCCTTTTGGCAATTGGTATCAGCCTTCTAACTAAACTACCTGCTTTGTCGTCAGTTATAACAAACGTAAAAGATCTTCTTGCTAAATTTGCTAACCGCTCAAGCACTGTAATAGTCCTCTCATTCATTACCGGGCCAATTTCTGCTCCACCCAAGTTATCATAAGTGCTCTGAAAAGATGCTGCCAATTTATTCCTATCAGTTTCCCCAACAATCTCTTCAAATGATGTCCGCATTTTATCAATAATTTCCTGCCCTTCTGGGCTTTCATGAAAATTTGCTACTATCATCGCCGAAATCTGTGGATCTTGTATCAAAGTTCTCCAAACACTGAGCTCATAAAGCTGAAAGTTTGCAGTAGCAATCTTTTGCAAAAATTTCACATCAACCCCCATTTTCTCAAAAGTCCTACCCATTACACGCTGGGCTATATGCGGTATCTGAACTGCAAGCATCAACTGATCGTGTTTATCAAAATCGAACTCAATTAATTCCATCCCGGCATTTTCGTGAATTGAGTTTCCAATAGTTTTCGCTTCTGCACTATTGACACCATCACCCACAGGCATTCCAAGTACTTTCTGTCCATATAGCGGCTGGTCATGTTTACAAAGTGGATGAATTGAACGAATAGTAACACCCTTACTCAATAATCTTTGATAGGATTCTCTCAAAGGCCTTTTAACAGTAGCATTATCAAAAACAATATGGTCTTTGTTAAACAAATTCTCATTAGCTAATATGATTTCCCCAATTCTTTCAACAGGAAGAACTGAGAAAAACAGAATTCTGGATGATTCAATTGCTTCCGCTGGTGTTGGCGAAGTGGGATCTCTGGGATCAATAATCACTGTTGGATAGCCAAGATTCCGGAACAATTCAACAGTTAACCCTCCCATATTGCCTGCTCCGCCAAAAACAGCTACTTGATCAAGGATTTCTAATTTACTCATAAAATGCTCTCTAATAAAGAAATAATTAAACTACAGCAGAAGCAGCTGGAGCAGGTTGGGATTCGGTTTTGCTTTGAACAGGCAAGCTCTTTTTGATAATCCTTAAGCACTTGGTGCAATATTTTTGGCCTTTATATATATGAAGGTTTGGTTTTTGCACTCTTTTGTGAATTGGCGCGCGAAGAGCCCAGGTTCCACCGGCTCCGGATGAACCTTTCTTGTGCCTGGAGAAGCTAACAATATTTTTACCTTTTCCACACCTACTGCAGATTAACATGTGGTAAACTATATCACATGCCTGAATTTTTTGCTATATCGATCATAATTCTGCTCTTTTCAGTCATCCTACATGAAGTCATGCACGGCTGGGTGGCAAAAAAGTTCGGAGACCACACGGCTGAAAATGCCGGCAGACTGACTTTAAACCCCATTCCCCATATTGACCTATTTGGGACTATTCTTTTACCAGCTTTACTCATTTTTACCGGCTCACCTATTCTTTTTGGCTGGGCTAAACCGGTGCCTGTAAATCCTTTAAATTTTTCTAATTTGCGAAGAGGAGAGCTTTTCGTTTCTGCAGCCGGCATTTTGGCCAATTTCGGACTGGCAGCTTTAGCTGTTGTAACCTTTCATATACTTAATAGTTTGCCCCAAACTTTCCCGGCTGTTGTAGGTTCTCTTTTACAATTTACAGTTATGATCAACCTGCTTTTGGGAATCTTCAATCTTTTGCCAGTTCCACCGCTTGACGGATCAAAAATCCTGCTCGCCCAGTTACCTTATAACCTGGCAAAAAGTTATCAAAGGATAGAGCCTTACGGATTTCTGATACTCCTGATCCTGCTTTTTTCCGGACTCTTGGGAATAATTTTTCAAATTGTCAGAATGTTGACCCAAGTACTATTGGGGTTTTAATCTCTAAAAAACCCTTTAATCTGCACCACAAAAATTAAAGTCAGAAGGATCAGTACCGCTGAAACAGTAAATGGAGAATGGAAATCAAAGGTGGAAAAGAGCCACCCTCCCAAAAGCGGACCAAGTATCCTTCCCAGGGAGTCAAATGAGGCAAAAATTCCCATGGTAGTACCTTGGCCTTCTTTTGTTTTTTTAGATACCAAGGTGGCTAGCGTCGGCCTGGTCATAGCAGATCCCATTGTCATAACAACCATGAAACTCAATAAAAATACACCGGATTTGGCAAACGGCACTAAGAATAAACCTATGGCCATAATGGACAACCCTAAAATGACAGTTTTGTGCTCACCAAAAAAGCGAGTAATTCTGTAGATTAAAATAGATTGTATAAAGACTGCCAAAATTCCTTGAATAGAGAAAAAGTAGCCAATTGCGGAAACGGACAAATCTAATTTCTCTAAACCAAAAAGCGGCACTGCCACCTCATTATTGGTCAAGGCAAAAGACCAGAGGAATGTCAGGATAAAAAACGACCCCATCTCTCCTTTTAAAGCTAAATACATATGTTTTATGTTAAAAAGACCTTCTTTTAAGATTAGAATTTCAGCTTTTTTACTTAAAGATTCAGGCAAAAATTTAAGCACCAGGAGAAGATTGATTAAGGCTAAAGCAGCGGCCAGAAAAAACGGGAATGATGAATGTATAGCAGAGAGTGATCCGCCAATTCCCGGGCCAAAGATAAAACCGGCCGCAAAAGATGCCCCTAAGTTTCCCATGCCGCGAATCCGCTCGCGAGGAGTAGTCACGTCGGAAACATAGGCTGAAGCAGCCGAAATGGCGGCAGCAGAAAAAATGCCTTGCAGGATCCGGACAGCAAAAAGCTCGAACAAATTATTTGACAAGCCAAAAAGAAAAAAGGATAAGCCCAGTCCTGAAAGCGAAATTACGATAATCGGTTTTCTGCCAAACCTGTCGGACAGCCTACCCCAAATTGGGGCCAGCAGAAATTGGGCAATAGCATAGCTGGCTGCCAACAGGCCAACCATCCATTCTGAAGTATTGAATTGCCTTACATAAAAAGGCAAAAGTGGGAAAATCATCCCAAAACCAATAATGGTAATAAAAGTTGTCAGATACAGAAAAAAGAGTGGCGGCTTTTTTTGGAATTTTTCCATCCAAACAGTATATCTTAAGGCTGGATATCTTGACAAATAAAATCACTAGTATTAGTATTAAATTATCCTAAAGGACATTTAAGTAGATGGCCTACGGGACTGCCCTACGTAGCACGTTTAAAGCCAAAATATTTTTCTTCACTGTTTTGTTTCTTTACGGGAGTCCGGAAGTTGACGTACCGGAAACGGTATACCACAGGACACCCACCTCAAATTTCTGAGGAGAAAATTTGGCTGACGACTATAGTAGGGAGGAATTATTTTTAGTTTTGGACATTTGACCGACCTAAAATTAACGCTTCATTGAACTTAAGTGGACAAAAAGTCCAACACTCTTTCTATTTGTTAAACTTCACAATTTTAATATTCTATATATAACTGAAAACTGGTAGAATATAGCCTGTTGCCTCCTTTAGATAGTTACTACGCCGAAGGCGGAACTATCGCAAGGAGGCCGAAGGCCCCCTTAGCTCAGTGGCAGAGCAGCGGTTTTGTAAACCGTCGACAACAGTTCGATTCTGTTAGGGGGCTCCCGGGTAAATTGGGGTAAGTTAGCCGGAAGAGTTGCTTTTGGGCCTGAATCACTGAGTCGAATTCCCAATATAGCGCCGAACACGCTTAATACAAACACTACTAATAGTATCCTCCTCATCTTAAGTATTTTACATAATATAACATTAGGAACAGATTAAGAAAAAGGTGGAGCCGACAGCGGGAATTGAACCCGCGACCCCGTTCTTACCAAGAACGTGCTCTACCACTGAGCCATGTCGGCGTTTTAGTCTAAAAATTGTAACACTTGATTATAGCAGTGTAAACAAATACACGCTTGCGCATTATTTACCTATTAATATATAATCCTTAGATTATGGCAAAGAAAGGCAACCGACAATTATTTAATCTGCAGTGTTCTGTTTGCAAAAGCAAAAATTATTTGCAATCGAAAAACACGGTAAATATTAAAGAAAAGCTAACTTTGAGTAAGTTTTGTAAACAGTGCAGAAAAACCACAGAACACAAAGAAATCAAACTTTAAATTCCAGGTTATAGTTTACAGGTTATAGTTTACAGGTTACAATTAACTCACAAAGGGGTGTCGTTCAGTGGTAGGACCTGGCTCTCCAAAAGCCATGACGAGGGTTCGATTCCTTCCGCCCCTGCAAGTATAGAGAAATTATCTTTTATGCCTTCTCAGAACAAAGCCTACGGCGCCTGCAGCTATAACAGTACTAATTGCTACCCCTGCGCCAATTCTAATTAATCTTTTGTGATCATTAGCTAGAAACCTACCGGCTACAGCATCTATCCCGTCACCCCTAGGAACCAGCAGAACATCCAGCCTATCTTTCTCAGCTTGACGCATCACACCTTCAATACCAGGATGTTCAAGATCCACAGCACCATTAGGATGACGTATTTTATCGAGGAATCCCAATAACTTACTCGGAGTTGGTGTACCATCAAAAACCCTTCTGCTTACAATAGATCCATTCTGCTCACCTTGTTCTACTGACATAAGGATAAAATATTACAATACTGAGATAAAAACTTCAACCTATCAGAAACTCACCTTAATCCTGGCTGATTGGACAAACAACTCTTTACCAGTATTGCTTTTTATTTGAATTGTGTAGGTTTTTTGACCACCGGGCAGCTTAAAGATAACGGAAGTTTGCAAACCAAAATTAGAACTGGTAGTACTGACATCAGAAGAAGAAACGGCGCCTGAATCAGTAACATTATATAGTCTGGCAGAGCCGGTATTGCCCGACTCCCCCATTCGGAAATTCACCTCAAGCTGCATACTGGAATAACCGGAATAGTTGTCAGGATTAATTGATGCCTGATACTCATTTAAGGTATACCAGTTTGAATCAGACCAGGGCCCTCCACTTGCCCCAAGAGGGATATACAAAGGAGATTTCGAATCACTGGAAGCCGGAGCAGGAGTAGTTTTTTCTAAAGCTGAAATACGGGCCTTCAGCTCAGTTAATGCAGCTTCTGCAGCAGCCAATCTGGAGTCCAAATTGGAAGCATCCGGCGAACTGGAAGGTTTAAGGCTATTAACTTGAGGCACTAATTTGGTGACTGTGTCTTCCAGGCTCTTTATCCGATCCTCAGCAGTAGCTCCAGGTAAGGTCTTAGGTACCTCTACCGGACCTGAATCTTGTGTTTGTGAATCTATCTGCGGAGTAGCTACACTCTTCGTGCTTGCCACAAAACGCCAATAACCTAATCCGGCAATTAATAAAATCGGCACCAATATAAAGGGCAGAAGTCTTATCACAAATTAATCATACCACAACCCTTTTAGCTTGCATTTAATCTTATAGTGTGATAAAATACTCGGCTATGATTAAAAAGCCTCTTCATGCCTTGGTTATTATCCCGCTGACACTTGGGTCATTTTTGGGACCTAATAACCTACAAAACTTTCTCTCCCCTGCTCTGGGAGAACATTTAGTCGCCCAAAAAGAGATGTCTTTGGATAACCGTCAACCGGATAGGTTCGTCAATGATGTTTTCAAAAAAAATATCTTATTAAATTTAGCATACCTGGATGGCAAAGTTACTAAGGCCTCCGACATTAAATGGGATGAGATCGAAAAACCTTTCCAATATGACTTTAAACTGGAACCTAATAAAACCTTTGCTTTTCATTCTGATGTGAAAGCGCAGTATCAAAACCTGTTGGTCAAAACCACCAACGCCCACTTTAACGGCGCTGAAGGCTTTAAAACAGATGGCTATTTATTTGGGGATGGAGTTTGTCATTTAGCTTCTCTAATTAATTGGGTAGCCAAAGAAGCAGGACTCTCAGTAGAAGCTCCCACTAATCACGATTTTGCCGATATCCCGGGTGTTCCCAAAGAGTTTGGAGTATCTATTTACTCAAATCCATTTGCTAAGGGTTCAAATACAGAGCAAAACCTTTATATTACCAATAACAAATCAAAACCGATCTCCTTTAAATTTGAATATCAGAATAATAAAGTAAGAGTATCCGTGATAGAGTTAAACTGATAATTAAAATGACAGGCACTATAGAAAGCTATTTCAAAAATCACTAGATTCCCTAATACAAAATACCCAACGATCGTTGCAAAAATTGTCATCGACCCACATTATCAGATTCAATTACCAATACCCAATCGGCAATATCCAGTTCTTTTATTAGGCTGCGGAGTTTATCTGTAACATTTTTCTTGGAGGCCCAGACACTCTTTTGCCAGGGTTTAAAATCCCACAGTTTTAATCTTCTCCGCAAGACATCACGCACTTGTCTTTTGCTCTCAGGAATATCAAAAACTACAATTCTCCACTTTCTGTCCCATTTAATTTCATCTTCAGGCTTTGAAAACAAAAGAAATTCCCGGCCGGCTTCTGTTAATCTTAAAATAATTTTGCCTGCATCTTTTTCTGTAACTCTCTCAACAAACCCTTTCTCTCGAAGCCTCTTAAGGGCTTGAGCCAATGAAGCTTTTTTAAGTTCCGGAATTCCATGATAATAGCGGTAATGATGATAGGCAAAATCCTCAAGTCTGACATAACCATCAACTGCTTTTTCCAAAGCCAACAGGACTAATTTCCCAATACTTTCTTTTTTCCCCATAGACAAAATATACCACGATCGTTGTATATCTTGTCAACAATGCTTTACAAATGTGTATACTCTATCCTAATATGAAACTATGCCTCAAAAAGGAACAGCGCCACAAAAACACCCTCAGGAACGCCATGATCACCAAACTCTAAAATTTCCGGAAGGTTTCCTCTGGGGGGCTGCCACCAGTGCCCATCAGGTAGAAGGAAATAATGTTAACAGTGACTGGTGGGACTGGGAACAAACTCACCAACCACCGGAAAAGCATTCAGGGAAAGCCTGTGACCAATATCGCCTCTTTGAACAGGACTTTGATCTGGCCAAATCCTTAAACCATAATTCCCACCGATTATCTATTGAGTGGTCCAGGATTGAACCCCGGGAGAGTGAGTTTGATGAGGCCGAAATCGAGCACTACAAAAAAGTGCTGAAAACTTTAAAAGACCGGGGTTTTACAGTTATGCTGACCCTCTGGCACTTTACCCTGCCTAAGTGGGTGGCAGATAAAGGCGGCTGGGAAAACGGAGCCACTGTTAAATATTTTGAAAGATTTGTTAAAAAAATTGTCCCGGAAATTGCCGAATATGTTGATTTATGGATTACTCTTAATGAACCGGGGGTATATATATATGAAACATATATAGACAGAGTCTGGCCTCATTCCAAAAAAAGTTGGTTTGGACAGATTAAAACCTTTTTAAACCTGACCAGTGCCCATAAAAAGGTCTATAAATACTTACATTCAAACTTCCCCGCCGGCAAACCCGTTGGCATTGCCAACAACATCCTCTCTTTTGAAGTTTCCCATAAGCACTCAATTAAAGAGCAGTTTGCAGTTTGGTTAAACGATCTCTTCGCTAACCACTTATTCTATATGTTTACCCGAGGCACGCATGATTTCCTGGGGGTCAACTACTATTTTCATATCCGTCTCAAAGACCGAAATCTCATACCCGGAGCAAGCAGTTTAATGCAACAAACTCACGATGTTTCTGATTTAGGCTGGGAGATTTATCCGGAAGGGATTTTTGAGGTGCTGACAGATCTGGCTGATGATATACCTATTTATATTACGGAGTGCGGCATTGCCTCCACCAATGATGACCGGAGAAACCGCTTCTTAATTTCTTATTTGCAAGAGGTGGCCAGGGCCATCAAAGCTGGGGTTAATGTCAGGGGATTTTTTTATTGGTCCTTACTTGATAATTTTGAGTGGCATTTGGGATTTGAACCCAGGTTTGGGCTGGTGGAGGTAGACTATTCCAACCAAACCAGGCACATTCGACCGTCAGCGCTGGTATATACCGATATCATCCAACACAACGGCATTCCCCACTCGCTGCTTAGATTTATCGGGCATACTGTTCAGGCAGAAGAGGTGTTGGAAAAAAGAGAAAAGGAAATACAAAAGGAAGTAGAGAAAAAGGTATGAATCATCTACCTTTTACTATTACTGCATACCTTTTCAACTCTCTCTCAGTTTTAACTAACAAATTCCTGCTCAGCAAGACTATTCCCGATCCCTTAGTTTATATTTTTTATATCAGTTTGTTGTCTATCTTGGCTATTTTAGCCCTGCCTTTTACCAAAATTCCCTCCCTGGAAGTTTTTAACCTGGCTTCCCTTTCGACTCTGCTTTGGACTCTGGGAGCTTATTTTATGTTTAAGGCCTTAAAAATAGGCCATGTCTCAAGGGTCATCCCCATTATCGGCACTCTGATACCATTCCTCCTTCTGTTGTTTGCATCGGAAACAAATGCCATCACCACTCGGCAGTCCTGGGCTGTGTTAATTTTGGTTTTGGGAATGATTTTCTTGTCTTTGCGGGATCTTTTGCAAGGCACTTTCAGCAAACGGGAGATTATCTTTGAGCTAGCTTCTGCCGGCAGTTTTGCTCTTTCCTATATTCTCTTAAGGCAAGCCTATTTAAACCTCGACTTTTTTTCAACTATTGTTTGGTCAAGATTAATTTTACTGCCATTTTGTCTTTTGTTGGTGGCTATTCCAACCATTCGTAGAAAAATCATTACCTCAAATGGCACAAAAATTAATTTTTTCTCCAAAGCGGGTTTAATATTCTTAGGGGGACAAATTAGTGGCGCCGTATCGGAATTTTTACTCCTTTTTTCAATTTCACTGGCCAATCCGGCCTTGGTAAATTCCCTTCAAGGCACTCAATATATATTCCTGCTTTTTTTCGCCCTGATTTTATCTAAAAAATATCCGGCAATCTTTAAGGAAAAATATACTTTGTTAACTCTCGTACCTAAATTTGTAGGGATAATCTTTATCGGCCTGGGGCTTTATCTTTTAAGCAGTAATTGAAAAAAGGTAAGCTGCAACTACAGATTAACCTTTACTAGTCGGGGTCTCTTGGGAAAGCTCCGGAAAAAATCTTTGAAGCAGGTCTATAACTAAAATGGGCTGACCTGGATTAATGCTATTCTCAGTGGTCAACTCAACCAACTCCTGATACTTACCTTCAATCTTATGATAGATAGCAAAAAACTCAGGGCCTTGACTGCTTGGCCGGACGACCCAAATACTAACCTCATTAGTCTTTTCATCATTCATTACAACAAATTTATCGTGAACTTTCTGATCAGAATTATACTCCAAAGCTTTCCGAATTTGACCTAACCTTTGGTCTGGTAAACTACGGACAAAAACTCCTTCGGGTTCCGTAATCTTAATCCGGACAGGCTCAGTTATCAGTAAGCTCCATTGCTTCCCTTCCGCCTTGAATTGGGCATTATGTGCCTCCAAGTGTTCTTGAACCTGTTTAGTAAATCCGGGAGCTAGTTTTTCTACAGGCAAAGCACCGCTTTTATCCAGAGCGCCTGCCTCTGTCCAGATTCCGGGCAAATTCGGCTGTACTTGTTGTCTTTGCTGCTCACCCATCACCCCCTGGTATACCAGAACGGCCGTACCAAGAGTAGTTATAACACCAACAGCAATTTTTTCAGGACTACGCATATGAACTGTAATTCTACACTATAGGGCCTAATTTGTCAACCCCCAACTTCCCTCTTGTGAAGAGCAGAAAAATCTTTTAGAATGCGGCTAATATTACTTTCTGTCCCGAGCGCTTAAAAGCTATGCCCAAAGGACCACAGAAAAAAACCAGTTTTAAACGCTCCCCTTTTAGCATTATCCTTTTTTTGATTAAATTTGTCCTGATTAAGATTGGAAACGCGCCAATTTGGGTGCTACGCACTACCTTGGATATTTGTACCACGGTCGGAGGACATTTGTCCAAAATGCGTCTTCCAACTCTTCACTCTTCACTTTTCACTTTTCACTCTTTGCGGCAAAGCCGGAGACGTGGCCGACCAAAGAAATTCCGACTTCCCGGAAAATACAAAATCGCACTCGGCATAGCTATATTTTTGGTCTTTGTTTTCTCCTACACCGTCTTCCTGCTTACGGCTGCCTACCAGCTGCCTTCACCCACCAGGCTGATTGCGCCTAATCAACCTGTCACCACCGAGTTTTACGACAGAAACAACACTTTGCTCTACAGGCTCTACGAAGGTAAAAACCGTACCCTTGTTAACTTATCAGATATCCCTAAAGTGCTGATCCAAGCGACCATTGCTACCGAGGACCGCAATTTCTACCACCACATCGGTATTGACCCCACGGCAATTGCGCGCGCGCTATATCACAATTTTAAGACAGGTGGCCAAGAAGGCGCCTCTACTATTACCCAACAATTAATTAAAAACTCACTGCTGAATCCGGAAAAAACCTACGGCCGCAAATTTCGAGAGATTATCTTGGCCTTATGGGTGGAAAGAGTCTATCCCAAGGATCAAATCCTGCAAATGTATTTTAATGAGGCTCCTTATGGCGGATCACTGGTGGGAATTGCGGCAGCCTCACAAACTTATTTTGGTAAACCCCCGAAGGAGCTGAATTTAGCAGAAAGCGCGTTTCTCTCGGGCCTGCCTGTCTCTCCCACTCAATTTTCTCCTTATGGCAACCGGCCGGACCTGGCCAAACTAAGACAAAAACAAGTCTTAGAAAGGATGGTTCAGGAAAAATATATCACCCAGACAGAGGCAGACAGGGCTTTTGCAGAAAACTTAAAACTACAACCGCCGGTTAATAATATCCTGGCACCGCACTTTGTGATGTTCGTGCGTGACCTGCTTTCAGAAAAATACGGCCCCCGAGTGGTTTCCCAAGGGGGCTTGAAAATTTACACTACTTTGGATCTCATCCTACAGGAGACAGTTGAGAAAATAGTCAAAGAAGAGGTAGAAAAACTGCAACCTTTAAATGTACAAAACGGGGCAGCCATGGTCACTGATACAAACGGTCAGATTTTAGCCATGGTAGGCAGTAAAGATTATCATGAACCCAAGTTTGGGAATTTTAATGTAACCACAGCCCTCCGTCAACCAGGTTCTTCCATCAAAGTTGTGACATACACAGCAGCCTTTAAAAAAGGCTTTGGCCCGGGAAATACTATTCTGGATACCCCCATCAGGTTTAATGATGGTATCCAAACTTACTCTCCTGTCAACTACGACGGAAGGTTCCATGGCCCTGTTTCCATCAGAGTGGCTTTAGGCTCATCCTACAACATCCCGGCAGTAAAAATGCTAGCAGAGGTAGGCATGGATAAAATGATAAAAACAGCTAAGGATTTAGGCATTACTACTTTCGAAGATAGCGGCCGGTATGGTTTGTCATTAACACTAGGAGGAGGAGAAGTAAAGATGATTGATATGATGTCTGTGTATGGCGCTTTGGCCAACCTTGGAGTGAAAAAGTATCCAACTCCGTTTTTGAAGGTAACCGATTCAAACGGCAATACCTTGGAAGAATACAAAGACACCGGAAAACAGGTTCTAGATTCAGGGGTAGCCTATTTAATAACCGATATTTTAAAAGATAATAAAGCCCGTACACCGGCTTTTGGCCCCATTTCCTTACTTAATATCCCCGGATATGAAGTATCTGTTAAAACCGGCACTTCTGACAAAATAAAGGACAACTGGACTTTTGGATATACTCCGAAATATGTAGTAGGAGTTTGGGTAGGTAACCCTGATAGCTCGCCGCTAAACCAACGTTTAACATCCGGTGTCACAGGGGCAGCCCCAATTTGGAATAAAATTATGCATACGCTTTTGGACGGAACAAAACCTCTAAGCTTTAATCGACCAGCAGGAATAGTTGAGACAATTGTGGACGGGAGAAAAGACTTAGGCCTCACGGGAACGATCCCAAAATCCCTGGTTAGAATGCAAAAAAAGGAGGGCCAAGCCACCCCTGCTGCCCAGCCGGATATACAGGCCGGACCAGCTACTCCAGCACTACCCAACCTCTGAGGTCTTTTTTGGGGATTTTAACCGGGGAAGTTATAAAGCGCGAAGAATCACCGATAAAAATCAGGGTTGCATAACTGCAGTAAGACTTATTAGTCCAATAGGTCTTATCTACCGCCAAATACTTCCCATATCTTTCTTTTATCTCCAAAAGATCATCTTTTTCCAAACCACTATAAAAGATCACTTTTTTTACCCTAAATTG
>CAZAZW010000005.1:0-2732 GCA_964489875.1 uncultured Gammaproteobacteria bacterium
TTAGCAGATTGACCGCTCATTTGATTATTTGTATATACATTTAAATTATCCATAACTTCTTTGTACTATAACAACTTCGTTGTTGCAAGCTTCGCTTATAATTGTTAACTTTTTACCAGCCCGCTAAAACATCTAAATTCGAACACATTCTCCACTTGCATCGGGAAAATTTCCTTCTAATTGACACCTAAACCCAGTAGGGCAGCTAACACCGGCAATTCCACCACAGAATCTTGCTTCAGGACTTGGACTGACACTTTGGTTAGGGCTAGGTGCAATCACACAACCAGCTGTTCCAGCTACAACCCCAGGCGCACACGGCTGAGGGGCCGACTGAATACCGGGATTTGGTTCCGGACTATCTTCTTGACCAAAATCATACTTCATGCAAGTCCAATCAACAGAGTTAACCCTGCCGTCCCGGTTGAAATCGCCGGACCTGCCGGTAGCGTCTGCGGTCAGGGACCACTGACGGACTAATTCAGAGCGGTCAGGGTTATTAATCTTACCGTCTCCTCCGTCAGCCGGGAAAATGTCACCTACCGGCAGGATGAAATTAGGAATATTGGTAATACCATCTCCTGCCCTAAACGGTGCAACTCTTCGAAGCGAACGGGGGGCTTTTAGTGAAAGAACATAATCTTTACCTGTTTCCAATCTTTGTGTTAGACCTTGAATAAGACCTTCCTTATCAATACTAACTTTTTGTTTTATCTTTTTACCCTCTTCAAAAGCTTCTACTAAAGTTAAATCCACATTATCAGTTTGGTGGTTCGAAGGCGCCCTACAAAAAACCTTGGCTCCCAAAGCCAGCTGCGAAATTGCGCCGCACTGACCTTCGGCAATCTGCCCATCAGAATTAGTCAAGGATACAGGCAATACTTGCCCTACTGGGGCATTTGGCCAAACAGCTTGGACACCACCATCCTTCCATTGCTTGATTTGCAAATCAGTTTTATCACTCTTAATACTCCCTTGAGCTGATCCAAAATTTGTGCCTGTTAGCTTCAAAACCGTATTATTTCCTTCGAAACCCAAAGAACAGTTGGTGATTGCAGGAGCAGGACCTAATAGTTTGATCTGGGCGCTCCGTCTTTCTATTTTACCGGTAGTGTCCTTAAATTCTACCCAGATAAATTTTGGTCCGGGAGTCTTAGTCTTGAATTCAAAATTATCAATCCTAATCGGTTCAGCAGTATAGGGCTGCCATCCTTTATTCGGATCAGCAAAATCAGATGGATCTTCAGCAATCCGGAAATGTGTTGTAAAGGCAGCGGGAGCTGGTGCGGAAGGGCTGACCGATGGTGGTGCGGAAGGGCTGACCGATGGTGGTGCGGAAGGGCTGACCGATGCGGAAGCGGAGACAGCAAAATTACAATCAGCCCATGGCCCTATGCCGGCAGAATTGCGGGCAGACACCCGGTAGCGGTAGTTTTGCCCGGTAGGTAAATTAATGGGAGCGCCGTTGCTGCCATAATCATTCTTGAGAAACCTTCCTCCGGAACCGCTATAGGAGGTACCTGTCAGGTCATTAACGACAATGCTTTCCTTAAGCCAGTTTGCATCACTCCATCCGCCTAGATTATAGTCCCATACCCTGAAGTCATAAACTGCTGCTCCAGCCACAGCACCCCAGCTGAAAGTCATATTATTGGGGCTAACTGTTGATCCGCTGGCAGGTGAAACACAAGCAGGGGCGGTAGTGATCTTAGTATTCGAACCACCACCTCCACCACCTCCGCCACCTCCGCCACCACCACTACCACAAGATGTAGCACAAGCACCAGTTTTTAAGGCGCTACACTGCGCTGTTGCCTGTGGGCTAATACCACCCTCACACCAGTAACTGAGAAGCTGTTGGTTATTACAACCAGCAAAAAGATTGGTATTCAAACCCTTGATGGCACTGGCCAGACCGGCATTGTTAGAATCTATACAGGCGGAACAAGTCGGACTTAGCTGAGTTTTGCTGGTGACAATGCTGCTGCAAGTTCCACCAGTACAAAGCGAACCAGCAGGTGTATCTGTCGGACCACAGCTTGGATCTGAACCATCTGCCTTTCCCTTATAGCGAAGCTGTATACATCTAGCGCCGTCCGCAAAACCAAAACACCAGTTGCTGTCCGCTGCAGCAATAAAATTGGGTTGATCTCTATTTTCCGGACAATCTGATTTTTTTGTACATGTATCGTTTTGGGAGCAGGCACTTGTACCTCCTCCCTGACTAATAGGCTTTACCAAGACAAACTCATGCAGCCTGTCACAGACCTCGCACTTACCAACCCTCACTTCAGTTGGGGTGTAACTCTGCTTATTACAAACCAGCCAGCCGGGACTTTCCGATGGCTTCGGGCTTGAAGACGGAGTTGGGGTGGGTTTTGGTGTTGAGCCGCCAGTACAAGGTCCAGCGCATGCGGTGCTACACTCGCCAACAGAGGCATCATAACCAGTTCCATCCGCATTACATTGCTTAACCTCTTGTTCACCGGCATCGGCAGCGCAACCACCACAGCTTCCCGTACAAGTTCTACTATACGAACCAGGCTCGCAAACTTGTTCTGCTGCCCGGGATTTTAGGATCTGCTGCTGTTGGACTAATCTGACAGTTACAGGAATAGCTGCAATTAAAACTACTATAATAAGCAATTTGACAATATTACTCATAAATTTCTTTTATCTGGCATATCTACCTTCAGCAGCTAAATCTCCCCCCATGGTACCCACAGGGCTCC
>CAZAZW010000005.1:2832-3404 GCA_964489875.1 uncultured Gammaproteobacteria bacterium
GTACTGTTAGCCCGGACATAGATAGTCTGGGTATCAAAGGTACAAAGGGTTCCGGCTGGTCTGGCACTACAAGGGCCACTGGCATATCTACCTTCAGCAGCTAAATCTCCCCCCATGGTACCCACAGGGCTCCAACTACCTGCTGGACCTTCATCCCAATTCCAGTATTTACCATAAGCTGTCACTGTTTCCCTTCTGAGGGTACTGTTAGCCCGGACATAGATAGTCTGGGTATCAAAGGTACAAAGGGTTCCGGTTTGACCGCTGCAGGGAGCATTGGCAACAGGAGAAGGGGAAGTAGCCGGCGGCTGGTAATTGAACCTGATAATAAGGTTCCTCGTAGATCCTGAGGAAAGATTGACAATAACCGGGACATCTACGGAGGTTGCCCCGCCCGGCAGCGCTAAACTGGTAGAAAGAGTTGTTGCTCCCGTTAAATCCACAGATTGTCCGTTCAAAGTAGCTGAAGCAACAGTTACAGGCGCCGGAGAAGGAGAGCTAGTAGGAGTATTGTCTCCATATCTAGGCACATCAGCTAAATTCCCGCCATTGCTATCCAGGGGTTTCCAACC
>CAZAZW010000005.1:3504-42202 GCA_964489875.1 uncultured Gammaproteobacteria bacterium
CTTCTGAGGGTACTATTAGCCCGGACATAGATAAAGTGGGTACTAAAGTTACAAGGGGATTGACCCTGGCATGGCCCACTGGCATATCTAGGCACATCAGCTAAATTCCCGCCATTGCTATCCAGGGGTTTCCAACCACCTGCGAATGTTGGATCTTCATCCCAATTCCAGAATTTACCATTAGCTGTCACTGTTTCCCTTCTGAGGGTACTATTAGCCCGGACATAGATAAAGTGGGTACTAAAGTTACAAGTCCCAGTTTGACCGGTACAGGGCTTATTAGCAGTGGGAGGGGGAGTAACCGGTGGAGGAGGCGAGGGAGGCGGCGTAACTGGGGGCGGAGTAACAGGAGGCGGCGTAACTGGGGGTGGTGGAGGACTCACAGGAGGTGGAGGGGATGCTGGTGGAACCGGGGGGCCTAGGGGAGAAGTAATTTCCAAAGAAATTGATTTTGTCCGATCTGCTACAAACCATTGTCCATCTTTCTTGATCGCATTCCCTGCAAATACAATCGGGTCTGCCGCGGCCCGGGATTTGATAATCTGTTGCTGGCGGATCAAATTTATCCCTAAAGGAACGGCCAAAATTAATATACCCAGCACCAGCAGGTTAGCCAGGTTTTTTTTATTTTTGAAGTAATCTAAAAAATCTCCCATGGTTATGGCAAAAGCAATGCTTTATCTTTCACTTTCACGGTCACATCCAAAGTTTGAGTGGTACAGGTCGGAGGATTGGTGCTACTATCGCATTGAATCAAGTTCCCATCTTTATCCTTAATCTCAAAAGCATTCACAAAACTGCCTGCAGAAGCTTTGCTTTTTATTGTTTGCTGTCTTTGAACCAGATAAACACCTACGCCTAATCCTATAAGCAACACAAAAACAACAACAATAGCGATCATTTGCTTCGCACCTAATGCTTTCATAAAAATATAGTACTACATATCTATAGTTAACTATTTAATAATAGTTTGTCAATAGTACAGAATCATGTTGTACGACAACGAAGAAAAGCAATTATAACAGTAAGAAATTCAATGGATGCGAAGTCACAAGTACAAAAGCAATTAGAAAGTTTTATGTTCAGATCTTAAGTCATAAAACTTTCCCATAGCGAGACTAGAGATAACCTTCATGTTTCACAAACTCTAGTCGAGCGGTGCTTTTTACTGTGACGAGCATTCCAATACCGAGCCCCTACAAGCCCTCTAAAACGGCTGATTGGGGGAAGGGATGGCCAACTGATCATCTTAAGTTTAGGGCCTCCCAAAGCCCCAAAGCTAACATTGATATATTTTAAAATTTAGTAATTTAAATTAACAAAAATTCCGGTGGGAAAGGTAAAGAAATACGCACAATAAAATAAACTTGAAGTTACCATAAGTTTACATAAATTATTGCGCCTATTTAGCCGGATTAGGTCTCCTCCCCAAAAACCCCCTCCATGACGTCGCATAAGATACATTGTACGACATTGATATATAGGGAAGCCGCTACCTTCCTCGAAAAGAGGAGAGATAAGGTAACAGAACATACATTGAACACTTATAGCCTAAAGCAAACACGAGTTTAATCCGTTATGTAAGAAAAGATAAAGGCCTCTCTTCTCCAGAGGCTTCGGGTTTTTATCTTAGCAGTTATCCACAACAGATGCCAAACTCATGTACTGCAAGTCTTATAGTTTTTTGTGTGCCTGCCTATCAACCATATCAATCTATATCAACTATTCTTTTCACGAAAAGACTTATAATTTTTCACGCTCCTCTGCCCCGCTTTGGATTGCTACAACAATATAATTTTGAACTTTGTACTTTTATTTTTGAAATTAATTCATCCTGCCCACGAAGTAGTAATGAAGCTAATCAAAAGTACCGCCATTCCTATACCCATATACTCCCACACCACCCTGCTGCTCAGCCTGCCCCGGAGTTTTAGTGTGGTTAAACCTAACAGTACGTACATAGCAGATGATAAAGACAATGACCAAATGGTCGTAGGAGAAGGCCATGAGGAAAAACTTAGTGCCAACTCCCCTAAAATCAAACTCAATACGAAGCTTTGTACAATAATTCCTACTTCGATTTTATCCTCCATTCCGATTGTCCAAAGTAACTGCAAGATTAGTGGAAAACTGACTGCCGCCACCAATACCCCATTCCATAAAAACAATAAATTAAAAGCAAAAATTACATGATAGATAAAAAAAGCTGAAAGAAGTGTAAATAAGAAGCTGGCTGTCGAAGCAGCCCTATATAAAGGAATAGTACGCAGACTTGCCACATTAAATACATTTTGCGCCAGCAGCAATAAATAAAAGGTTAAACCAAATAAGAACGCCACCGGCAACCTCGTTAACCACCTTATCGGCAAAAGAAAATAAAAGCTGGCCACTGCCACTGTGAAAAAGGTAGGCAAAATCATCAAAACAAAGGCTTTTGTTAAATTTAACCCTTCCCAAAGGGACCAGAGAGAAAGAACATAGGCAAGAACCGCCAGCCCCGCCAGAAATCTGAATCTTAAATCAAAATTCACTAATTGGGTTGAAAGAAGCCCTATAGTTAATAAGGCTGAGCTGATAATTATTTTATGTCTTTTGTTTATATATAAGTTCAAATTCATTACTCTCCTCTTACTTAGCCACCATTTTTAAAACATGACAAATAGCTATTGCTAAAGCATCAGTGGCATCATCCAAATGCCCGCCTTTCCAGTTGACTTTCAGTCTATTCCTCTTTCGCCCGTTAGTTCCCAGAAACTTCCTTACTCCATCATGGACTTGATTCTTGTCAGCCCTACCAGAGCCGGCCACCATCAATTTTACCTGAGGTCCGGTATAATCCTGAAACGGAATTCTATTCTGGGAGGCTGTTAGCATAATCACTCCCCTCGCCTGCCCAACCATGATAGCAGTTTTGGTATTGGCTCCAAAAAATAACATCTCGCAAACCATCTGGTCAGGCTGGTATTTTTTGATCACGTCAGTAAGCTCCCGGTATATCATGCCTAAACGGTCCTGCATCAGCCTTTCTTTAGGTGTGCTGATATTTCCATAAGAAATGAGCTCAATATCATAACTGAATTCCCTGCTTAAAATATCATCAGGGATTTTTATAATTCCATACCCTGTTGTCGCAGTCCCCGGATCAATTCCAAGTATAATCATACTAACTCTTCAGGAATATCAAAATTTGCATAGACTTTTTGGACATCATCTAACTCCTCTAATTTTTCCGAAAATTCCAAAACTTTTTTTGCTATCTCAGGGTCATTAATCGGCACTAAAATGTTTGGTTTATAGACTAATTCCTGCGACTCTACCCCAAAACCGGCCTGAGTAATTTTATTACCCATAGTATTTAATTCTGAGCTTTGTGTATATACCAAATACCTTTGTATATTTTCCTCCAAATAATCCTCTACATCCTCTGCCCCTAAATCAATCAATTCCAACATCTCATCCTCTACACTACCACCTTTTCCTGTCACTTTAATCTCTCCATATCTATTAAACATATATGCTACACTCCCTTGTCCACCCATTGCTCCCCCTCCTCTTTCAAAAATATTTTTAACTTCCTGAAGAGTCCGTAACTTATTATCTGTTACACCTTCTACCAAAAACGCTACCTTACCGGGTCCGAAGCATTCATACAACACTTCTTCTAATGTTTGACCTGGCAGTTTACCCAGACCCCGATCAATTGCCCTCTGGACATTATCTTTGGGCATATTGACAGCCTTAGCTTCTTCCATCTCCATCCTGAGCCTGGGATTAGATTCCGGATCACCGGAGCCACCCATCTTAACTGCAATAGTGATAGCATTGGCTAATTTCGTAAAAGTCTGGCCGCGTTTTATATCCGCCGCCCCTTTTTGTCGCTTTATAGTTGACCATTTACTGTGACCTGACATGAAAGATATTCTAGCATAAATACAAAAGCTAACATAACACGAAACATTGACAAGCCTACTACTTTCTATCTATACTTTCTCACTTAGATGGACGATTCCTCTCTCCCCTCCAACCTTTATCAACAAGCTATAGATGCCGCCCTGGACTCCAAATGGGAAGAAGCTCTGAAGATTAACAGAAAGATAATTAAACTTGATCCACAAAATGTGGATGCCTTAAACCGGCTGGCCAAGGCTAACCTAGAACTGGGTAAATCTAATTTAGCCAAAAAATACTATTCTGAGGTTATAAAAATTGATCCTTACAATCCGATTGCCCTGAAAAATTTAAAGATTATGAAGTCATTTAAGTCAAATGGTCAAAACTTTGTCTCCAGTTGTCACAGTAGACTCTCACCCTCCCTATTTTTACAAGAACCGGGCAAAACTAAAATGGTTAATCTCTTGAAAGTAGCCGAGCCGCAAAAGTTATCTGCAGTTTTCTGCGGAATGAAAGTAGAAATGGTAGTAAAAAATAGGAAAATTACTATTGTTGATATAAACGGAAATTACCTGGGGGTGCTGCCGGATGATATCAGCCACCACCTGCTCCGGCTTTATAAAGGAGGCAACAAATACGAACTTTTTGTCAAATCTATCCGTGTAAACAGTTTATCAGTTATAATAAAAGAAATCTTTCGCAGCAAAAGATTTAAAAATCAACCGTCGTTTTTGGAATACTCCAATTCCAGCGCCACAACCCCTCTTCTCACCTCTTTGGATAGGAGCGGTGATGATGAAGACTCCGAGGAAACCGAAGAAGAACAAGAGGTTTAGTTAAACTCTAAGCAAATTAAGCACCATCTCACTATTTAATATCGGCCCGCTGCTATCTTTGCTTAAACTTCTTTGTTTATAGAAATCTAACATCTGATCGGCTGAGAAAGGCCTGGGGATTTTTGTAAGTTCCCCTACCTTCAGCTCTTGAAGAGAAGCGGTCAGCACCCTTTTCCTGGACGGGTCCTTGGAATAAACTGCAACCCGAATTTGAGTTTGAAAAGATATATGCTCTTTATCCTGCTTGGGGCCAAGCACTACCTGCCAAAAGAATTGCTCCTCCGGTCCTAACTGAAGACCTTGAAAGATATGATTAGTGCCGTCTAAAGAGAATCCTTTTCTATCTCTTACACCCATCTCCCAAATATAAATATCTTGACTACTTAACCTTTGAGTATAATCTTCCAGCTCCAAAAGATTTAAATCCGGAGACAACTTATCTAGAGTAGGCTTTGGACCATATATAGTCAAAGCAGCTTGCGTACCTTTAAAAAGCCGCTCTAGCGAAATCAAAAGCCTTTCATCTAAAATAAGTTGTCCCAATGAGTCAAGGGTATGGGCGTTAAATTTTTCCGTTTGGCGGATTAGGAATAAACCGTATTCTATCTTAGAAGCTTTGGGGATCTCCGAATAATCCTTCATTGACCGATAAGCCAAAATAAATGAGATCCCAACAATCAGTAAAAAAAGAATTATCCACAAAATCATAGAGATAATATCCTATTTATTAACATAATCTTCTCCCAGTAGCAAATTTATCTGAGCTCTGGAAGAAATCGCCTCATCTGAAGCCTCAGTTTCCTCACCTAAACCGAATATTTGCTGCAACCTCTTAAGGGTAGCAGATTTTATGCCTGTAACTGTAGTCTTTTTTGTTTCTTCGCCGTTTCCAGTAATAATTACATTTCCTCCTAAATTTCTTATTAACCTCGCCCATTTAACCGCCAGCTGCCCCTTACTGGTACCATTAAAAACAGCAATGGTTTTATATTCCGAAGTAATTGCCGGATCTGCTAAGTCGGATAAAGCGCTATCTAGTTTAACCGGATCGCCGGTAAAAATAGGCGTTCCGTCAGGCAGATTTTCCTTATCCAGCACATCAAGTTTATCCAGGTTTAACTCTTCAACCTTATCAAATCTAACTTTGGATAATTTCAAATCCAACCGTAGCAGTTCCCAGACTGTCATGTTCGTCTTCAGATCAGATAAAAGGTTCAACATAAAAACGGGATTTTTCCTTAAAATATCAACTATTTCTATAGTGGATCTTCTTGGGCTTAATCCGCTCAAATCCAAAAATCCATCAATTGGAATAGCAAGAAAATTTGTAAGTGTATCTGCTAATAATTTATGACCTCCAACTCCTTTTTGTGTTTCACCCAATTCGTATATGGCGCGAAGCTGCCAAGAACCAAACCCATAGGGTACCTCCAGAAAAGTTTCCTCAGGAATGTTAACGATTATTACTTTTTCCTCTTTAGGATTAAGTGAGAGTATCGAAGTTTCGCTGCTTCGAACCAACAGATTAAGATTAAATTCTTCGTTCCAAAGATATTCCTTTTGTATACCTGTCTGGATTTTCCAGGGATTAAATAAGATCTGAGTAAAACGGATAGTCCAGGAGAGAATTAAAATACCAGCTACCAGCCCTAAAACGCCCAGGGCTAGTTTTGTCTGCCTGCCCCTTTTTGCCCTAGACTGAACAGTTTTCCATCCTTTCTTTCCGGATTTATTTGACAAATGTTTAGTGGGCATACTCCCAGTGTACCTAACAAGGGCTTGACCGCGCAACTGGTTACCATTTAGACTTAAGTAAAGGAAAGGGGGTGAATTATTTAATGGACGATCAAAACAACAATAATGCAAACGGCGATACTCCGTCTGAACCAGCCGCACCGGCATCCGAGCCGACAATAACACCAGCAGAACCTGCTGCCCCTATGGCAGAACCACAAGCATCTGAGGCTCCGGCAGCACCTGCAGAATCCCAGCCGCAGCAATGCGCAACTTGTGGAAATGCAGCTTCAGGCGGCAATTGTGTACCTTGCGGACAAGGAGAAGCAAATTGTACTTGTACCCCAGCTGCATCTAGCGGCGACGCAGGTGGCCAGAGCGCACCAGCAGTATAAGTAGACAAAATATGAGTACATGAGGCATACAGGTTAAATTGTGTGCCTCTTTGCTCACAATCCATAACTTTTCTTCAGATTCTGTAATCTTCCTTCAATAATCGCTTCCCTTATATTTCTCATTAAATTAATAACAAAATAAACATTATGATATGTGGCAAGTTGGTGGTATAAAATTTCATCTGCCATATATAAGTGGCGAAGATAAGCCCTACTGAAATTTTGGCAAGTGTAACAGTTGCAAACCGGATCAATCGGATTTTTATCGGCAGTAAACTTGCTCTGTCTGATATTAATAAAGGAATTGGGTGAGATATACAAAGAACCAAAGCGGGCCCGCCTCATCGGCGCTACACAATCAAAAAAATCCATTCCTCTCTCAACTCCGTTAAATAAATCTTCCACTTCGCCGATTCCCAACAAATGCTTGGGTTTATCTTCAGAAACTTCTCCCACAACCCATTCCACGATTTTACAAAGAGTTTTCTTATCACCATAAATTCCGCCAATAGCTATTGCCCCAAAGTTCTCATCAGTAAACCGAGCAGACCTGATCCGCAGATCTTTGTGAGTACCACCATGAACCACTCCGTACAGCAACTGTTGACAGTTTTCGCGACGGCCGTCACATATTTTGTCATGTGCAGCTTTGCTGCGAAGACCCCAATTCTCTGTCAGCTCCAAAGATTTGACCATTTCTGCTTTAGTGTGTTTTGCTGATTCATGATCATCAAAGGCTACAATCAAATCAGCTCCTAATTTATGCTGAATTTCTATAGATTTTTCCGGAGTTAAAATATGTTTTGATCCATCTAAATGAGATTGAAAGGTTACTCCTTCTTCGGTAATTTTATTAAGCCTGGGCCTTGTCTTAAAATTATCCATTGTCAATTGTCCAAGATCGTTAGATCGCAAGCTTCGCTTATTGTCCATTTTCCCTACAACCTTACTATTTCCATGCTCCAAAGCTATCCCTAAAGAAAACACCTGAAACCCGCCGGAATCAGTCATGATTGGTTTATCCCAACCCATGAATTTATGGAGACCGCCAAATTTTTCAATTAAATCTGCACCAGGCCGGAGCATCAAATGATAAGTATTAGCTAAAACTACCTGGGCGCCGATTTCCTTGAGTTCCCGGGGCCCCAGCGCCTTAACTGTAGCCTGTGTCCCAACTGGGATAAAGTTTGGGGTATCTATAACTCCATGCGGTGTCATCAACAGCCCAACTCGAGCTTTCCCATCTTTATGCAAAACCTGAAACTGTTTCATTTAATGGATTATACTAAATTTTATCCCCAGGATAAGGTTTTGCGGGAGAGTTTTTCCAGTTCTATTTCTGCCCGGTTTTTAAAGAAATCCCCGCTGGGCAAATGCTCCCTTAATTTTTCCACCAGATAATCTCCTGCCAGTATTTCCGGAATAATTACAAAATCAGCTCCGGCTTTATATAAAGCTTCAGCTTCATCAGCAGTTTCAGCTCTTACAATGACCGGGATATTGATGTGTCTTGACCGCAACTCTTCCAATAGCAGCTTATTGTCATCGTCACTGGCAGATGTAGATATAACCATCCGGGCGTTTTGTAAATTTAGCCCGTCCAATACTTCCGGATCCCCCATATCCCCGTAAAGCACCGGAATTTTCTCCTTAAGGAGTATCTCCACCTGATGCGGATTAAAATCCAATACAATTTGAGGTATCTTTTCTCTCTTTAACAGCTTCACAATCTCCCCTCCCACCTTACGCGCTCCGATTACTATGACAAAGCCTTCCATCTCCTGGTAATGATTCCACCTCTCCAAAGCATGGTTATAGTTTTTTCTTTCAAAAAAACTCAATATCCAACTCAACTTTTTATAGAGTTTTGCGGAGTGAGTGATCATCACGGAGGCGACAATCATGGATAATACCGTAGACAAAGCAATGGTTGTCAGAGCAGACTGGCTAACTATACCCAGCTTGAAACCGACCAAAAGCAGAATCAAAGAAAATTCACTGATATGAGTCAGGCTTAAGGCAGTTTGAAACATAGTGTGCTTCCTGAAACCAAACATTCCGAGAAGCAGCAAAAAAATGATCGGCTTTACCAGTAAAGTGTAGCCGGTGAAAAATATAGTCAGGGGATAAATTTTTCCGATTTCCGAAAAATCTACCTGTGTTCCCAAATAAACAAAAAACAAAGCTACAAAAAACTCCCTCAGGGGTTTGACCTTGCCTTGAATCTGAAAGTGGAAAGGAGAATTAGCCAAGGCTACGCCGGCCAGGAATGCGCCGATAACTACGGAGAAACCCAAAAAAATTGCAAATGAGATATAAACAAAACACCAGGCCAGCGCAGTAATAAAAAGAAGTTCTTTTTGTTTAGATACGGCTTTGAATACAGAAGGTAAGACGAATTTGCTTAATATAAGAGCCAATCCAAAAAGTAGGGCTGCTTTAAAGACTAATGCCAAAACCGGAAAGGCTTGTTGCACCCCCAAGCCAAAAACTGAGCTGGAAACGGTCAGCATCACCAAAAGGAGTACCGCCAAAAGATCTTCTAATATCAGTATCCCTACAGCTAACTTACCATACAGGGCACCATCGTCCTTCTTATCAATCAAAAGTTTAACAACTAAAATTGTGGATGAGAAAGCAAGTCCTACCCCTAAATACCAGGATTCAACAGGGCCGAACCCTAAGACCTTCGCCAAAGAAGCTCCTAAAATCGTGGTGATGGTAATTTGCAGAATACCGGCCGAAATGATAGGCTTGCCCAGGCTTTTAATTTCACGAAGATCCAATTCCATCCCTATTAAAAACAGCACAAAGGCAATTCCGATTTCCGGTAAAAAATGCAAAACTTCCGAGGCTCTGGGGTCAAAAATTGCCGTTGAGGCAATCATTAAACCGCCCAGCAAATACGCAATAATCAGGGGTAATTTAAACTTGAAAACAACGAATCCCAGAACAGAACATAAGGATAAGATAATGGCCAGTTGTACAAAAATGTTATCCATAATTTAGCGTAAAGCGTTAAGGGGGAAGGGTGAAGTTAACTTTACCCTTTACGCTTGACCCTTTACCCTATCTAATGATATTTTCAAATCTTCCGGCAGCGAACTCTCCAGTTCCATCCATTTTCCGGTCTCAGGATGCTTAAAACCTATTTTTGCCGCATGCAAAAATATTCTCGGACACCACCTTTTATCTAACCTGGAAATTTTGCGCCCACTGTATTTCTCATCTGAGATAATCGGATGATTGATATATTTTAAATGTACCCTAATTTGATGCGTCCGTCCAGTTTTAGGTTTACACCTTAAAAGAGTGAACAGGTTATAGTGAACAGTGTACAGTTTACGCATCTGAATCTTATTTAAGTTTGAAAAGATTTCCTGTAACCTGTCCCCTGTAAACTGTAACCTTTCCACTGGTTCATACTCAGTAACCGCTTCTTTCCCGCCGGGTAGTACGATAAACTTCTCCCTATTACCAGGATTTCTACCAATATTACCCTCCACTACTCCGGCTTTTTCCACCCATCCATGAACCAGTGTCAAATACTCTTTTTTAATCTTCCTTTCCTTAAATTGCGTTTGTAGATTTATCAAAGCTTCCTCCGTTTTTGCAACCAGTATGACCCCGGAAGTATCCTTATCCAACCTGTGGACTATTCCACCTCTGAAAAGTTTAATTCCAAAATCTTCCTGCAGCAAATCTGCCAGAGTTTGCTCTTTAGTAGTTGCATTTGGGTCTACTACTAATCCCGGAGGTTTATCTAAGGCCAAAAGATAGTCATCCTGATAAATAATTTTCGGAGAGATCATTAGCTCTTTTGTAGATAGCTTTTTACTTCTGTTAACACTTGATCCGGATTTAAGGCAGATTTTATTAAATACCCGTTTGCCCCTAAATTGAAGCATTCCTTGATCACCGCATCTTGTCCCAAGTTAGTTAAAATAACAATATTAATCTGGGATGATTTAGCAGGGCTAACTTTTAAATCTCTGAGAATTTGAACACCATCTTTTTTCGGAAGCATAAGATCCAAAAGAGCCAGGTTATATTCATTGCTGCGCAATTTCGATAAAGCAATTTCTCCATCCGATGCTACATCTACAAAATATCCCTCTGCCGTAAGGAACTCCTGATAAAACTCCCGGAGGAACTGATCGTCTTCTATAATCAGTATTTTCTTCTGCTGATCCATATAATTTCTTTATACCACAAACTACCAGCTACTAACTACCTACTACTTACTAAATAGCTACCGGCTCCAGACCCTTAGCTTCACCCTTAGGTTTTACCCTATACAAGTCTATTTTCTTTAGACTATCAACAGTAACAACAGGCATGGAAACCGTAAATGTAGAACCTTTATTTGATCCGGCGGAGCTGGCCCAAATTTTGCCATGCATCAGTTCTACCAGTTTTTTTGAGATATAAAGCCCCAAACCAGTCCCTCCGGAGGTGGCGGCCGCTGTATAGGAATTATCTAACCTGCCGAACTTAGAGAATAATTTAGACAGATCTTCTTTTGTCATCCCTACCCCGTTATCAGAAACCGAAGTTTCTACCACCTTACCATCGGTAAAAAAGTCAAAAGTAATTTTTCCCCCCGCGGGGGTAAACTTCAAAGAATTTCCCACTAAATTAAGGAATATTTGCCTGAGTTTATCCGGGTCGGCCAGTACCTTGGGGATTGGTTTTTCCAACACAGTAAACTGCACAGTTTTCTCCGGTGATTTTGAATAGTAAAGCTCATCAATAATATCCTTTACGAGAGAAAGAAGGTCGACCGGCTCAGGGTTAATCTCGATCCTACCCGATTCAATCCGGGAAACATTCAGCATATCATTGACTAAATTTATCAGACGTTCAGTGGAGATTAAAATCCTGGCAATGTATTTCTCCATGGTTTTAGACAAAGGGACATCCGATCGGTGCAAAGCCATCCAGGCATAAGATCTGATAGCTGTCATTGGTGTACGCAGTTCGTGGGAGGCAATTGACACAAAATCATCTTTCAGCTGATCTATCGTTTTAAGCCTACTGTTAGCTTCTTGTAGCTTTTGAGTGGTAATCCTTAAATCCTGATAAAGTATGGAGTTTTCCAGTGCAATTCCGATTACATCAACTAAATTTTCAATACTCTCTAGTTCATATGCTGATAGCTGATTTTCCAAACGACTGACACTAATAATCATTACTCCAATTGCTCTTTCTCTCGCCCTAACTGGGTATACTAATGATGTTTTCACACCTACAGTTTCCTGGATTTCTTTAGAAATATTTTTATCTAGAACCGGAACAAATACATCATAAAGATCATGAGTTATTTTACGTTGATTAGTTTTAAATGCCTGAATAGCAAGATTCTGCTCACAGTTTAGTGGGATTTCTAATTTTTCGTAAGGGAAAGGCAAAGTTCTTTTTGCCTGTAAGCCTGTTTGTGTATTGGACATAGCAACCCTCTTGAGTACTCCTTTAGATTCATCAACTAAAGCGAGTACACCAATTTCAAATCCCAATTCATCAGCGATATCATTTGTGACTTCCTGAGCAACATCCATAAAGTCCCGAGAAGAAGATATCATTACCTCATCAAGTTTCCTTAGAGCAGACAGTCTTCTATTTCTTTCTTCTAAATCTGTGGTCTTTTTAGCAAGCTTTCTGTAAAGAACGATAAAGAGCAAAACGACGACGCCAATAAAGAAAAATAGTGAGATCAAAAAATAATACATTCACTCCCATTATAGAATAATATATTCTAAGAATGTCAAAAGAATATCGGATCTTACCTTGACTGAAGGCGGAAGAAATACATACGAAGCAATTTTAATCTCAAAAGAGGATTCATCTTATTCCTAAATATTGACCTTAGAAAAATCTCTGCATCAGGGTGGATATTAATATCGTCTGGTATCGTTAATTTTTTGAGGTGCTTTTTAAAATGATGTATATCTTTACTTCCCCACCTTCTGAGTACGGCTTTGTCTTTATCTAACTCAATAGCCGTACAAGAAGTGATGCGTTTCTTGCCAAGTTTAAAGTCTAAGTTTCGCCTCATTACAAAAAAATCAACATCATTTTTCAACTCTTCATAAGCTTCTTCCTGTTGATATACGGTAAAGATATCCTTATCAGCTCTATTAGCTGATGTTCCTGCGCAAAAAGTATCATATTCGTTTGCTAATATATGCACTACTTGATTGAATAAATCTGCATATTCCATTAAAGGATTATGGGATTGCCCGGCAATCATAATTCTTTTTTGACCAAGTTCATTCGTAGTAACCCAATCAGGAGTATCTACCTTGGCGGGAACAATCATTCCTACTGGTAATTCAAAAAGTTTTTTTACCAATTCTTGGGGAGATTGATTGTTTATATGTAAAGCTTTAGCTTTATCTAGTTCGCCTAATCTTCCAACAAGACCATCAAAACCAGCTATGGCTAGAACTTGATTCTCAGGTCTTCCCTTAATCCTATTTATCCTTTTGGCTACCTCTGGATTTCGCCCATCTCCCACCATCACAAAAATCATATTTTCAGGATCACCCCAATCTAGCACTCCGATATGCTTCTTACAGGCTATTCTGTAAGCTATCTCGTTTGGATCTGCTTCTTCTGTGTAATAAATATCTGCAGCTTTCTTTTTGGAGGCTTTCATTGTCTAGTTTCTTTGGTGATTAATCTTTTTTAAGTGTTACATTCCAAAGATACCGATGATCATATACAGGATGCCGCACTTCAACCATCTCAATAATCTCAAATTTGTCTTTAAATGTTCTCCTTATAAGAGATTCGTTAAAATGAATATTATACATACCATGATAATGAGCGAAGCCTTCCATAAGAGGATTCTTAGGATCAAAGCGGAAAGTATATTGTTTTGAAACTTTATGACCATGAAAGTGTTTATCTTTATCAGAAAAGAGTACTATTAGGAAATACCCACCTTTTTTGAGCACTCTATAGATTTCATCTTTATATTTTTCATGATCTTCCGACTTAAGATGGGTAAAACAAAGTATATCAGAAATAGAACGAGCTGTATCGTCTTTAATTGGTATTTCTAATGCACTACCCTGGATTAATTTACATTTTCTAGAAACTCTTAACTCCTTTATCAGCTTGCAGCCATCCTCAAACCCGTCTTCTGACATATCAATACCGATAGTTCTAAATCCAGCGAGAGCAAAATTTACTGTTTTTATTCCATTACCACAACCCACATCTAAGTGAATACCGTTTTTGATATTGCTATTTCTCACTAAACTGATGAATTTTTCTATGAGAGACGGCATGCCATGTTTAGTCCAAGAAGGTTGAGCTTGAGAAGCTATTTTATAACTTGTACCCCAGGGAAGTTGATCTTTTGGTGAATCGTTGTTGTTTGCCATAAATTTATTCTATTAATATAGTGGTATTACCACAAGATGTGATGTAATATCTTATCATACTATGAGATCATTTGTAAATCTCTACCAAATAGAATTTGACAAAAGTGCTTAATTGTGATCATTATGAGAATAGAAGGGAGGTGAGAAAAATGGAATTACTTTGGTATTTTTTTGCAGGATTTTTTGCCTGGAATGGGATTCCCCACTTAGTTAAAGGAATTACCGGGCAAAACCATATGACACCATTTAAACGAGTTTCGCCACCGGAGTTAAATGTTGTTTGGTCTTTTATCAATATTATTCTTACCCTGTTTGTTCTAGGTCTTGCTTCTCAAGTCGCGACTTTTGTTTGGCCTTGGGATGCAAATTTAGTCGGGATAAATAGTTGGGCTTTTTTAGCAGGAGGGGTTGTTTGTGCCCTATACCTGGCCAATTTTTGGAAGAATCCAAATGCCCGCTTGCCTTGGCAAAAAGATTAGTAGAGAAGATTATCTTCTTTTAGATATTTTATTGGAGCAAGAAACACAAAATTGAGCTATCGGCATGGCTAAAAGCCGGCCGATTTCAATTTGGTTTTCACATCTCTCACACTTACCATAGACTCCACTTTTAATCTTAAGAAGAGCTGCTTTAATACCTGTTTTCGTCTTTTTTAACTGCTCTCCTAAAACAATGGATTTTGTATGGACCTCGGCAATATAGGAATCAGTCCCGGGCTCCGAAGTTTCAGCCAAAGCAGGGCTCTTTGCTGGATCATCCTGTTCTACTTCTTTTAAACTCTTATCTATTTGCTTTTGTTGCCTGAGCAAGTGTTTTTTTATAAATTCCAGCGTTTTTTTAGGAAAGTTTAACATTGGATCTCCTTAATATCTTTTTTAAGCTGTGCAGCTTCCAGCCAATTATTGCCTTCCGATTATACCAATTTTTGTAAATATTTTGCACTACCCTTTTTCTGACTTCCGGTTCCCTAATAAACCTTCCCAAGAACTTTTGGAGAAGCTTAAACTGAGTTATTGGACTTTGTTTTGTGACCCTATAATAAATAGTCAGCCCCAGCAGAATAAAGACTAAAGAAAAGGCTCTTCCTGAATGATCCTCCCTCAAAGGATCAAGTATGAGTTGAGTAACACCTATGTAAATAAACCCTAAGCTGGCAATTTTTCCTCTTTGGTGAAAACGTAGCGCCTCCGACCAAATTCGAAGTAAACTAAATGCAAGAAGCAAACTCTCAATTAATTGGACAGGCCACCTCTTGCCAATGCTTCCCACCATAGTAACTGCAAAAAACGCTTTTGAAGGAATACCGATATTGCATCCTCCCAAGAAACAACCTAAATCTGACAAAATTAATCCACCCAATACTCCTACTAAAGCTATATCGGCAAGAAGCCAAAAATCCATTTTAAAACGCCTAGCCAGAAAAAATAGAGTCAACCATCCTCCCAAAATACCACCCCAAAAGAAAAATCCAGGGACTTTATGGATCAGAAGCAAATTTAGTGGCGAGGAAACAAAGTATTGCAGATTTAAAATTACATAGTAGATCCTTGCACCCAGGAGCCCCCCAAGAAAAGTGAGGAGAGTTAAATCCAACGATTTTTCCTCGTCCAAATCCCAAGCTCGGCAAAGTCTCCATACCAAAAAGATGCCAAAGCCAATTCCCAGTGCCAAAAAAACACCATATGAAGAAACCGTAAGACCACCAATAGAAAAAAGTACCGGAACCATATGCTTGAGGTTACCATACCCGAGAGTTTGAATCAAATTGACAAAGGGCGTATACTGAAAAGATGACAGCTACTGCGCATGCTTTGATCGGAGGGGCTATTGCAGCTTCCACCTCCACCAATCCTGCTCTAGGCATCACCCTCTCGGCTATCTCCCATCCAATTGCTGACTTAATACCTCATTGGGATTTTGGGATCGGCTGGAAGAAAAAAGGCAAAACTATACTCCTTCTCCAATCTTTGGCAGACTTAAGCTTTGGTCTAATTCTAACTTTTCTTATCTTCGGTAACACTACAAACCATTTTTATCTTTTCCTCTGCGTACTCCTGTCCGAATCATGGGATATTTTACAGATGCCATACCTACTTTTTAATTGGAAATTCTTACCTTTCTCAGCATTCTACCATTTTGGACACGGCACCAATGGCAAAGCAAAAATGCCTTGGGGAATCGTTACGCAAGTAGCATCTGTCACAGGTTTAGTTTTAGCTCTTCGTGTTATCCACTAGTTGCGCAAGAAATTGGTTAAATTCCTGACCTATCTCAGGATGAAGTCTAGCTAACTCAACAGCAGTCTTCATGTATTCCAATTTATTACCTGTATCATAATATTTGCCATTTTGAACTTCTACAGTATAAAGCGGCACTCCTTCACTTTTCAGTAAATTAATGGCATCAACTAACCAAATCTCTCCGTTTTTCCCGGGGGTCAGCCGTTTTAGCGCACTAAAAATTTCCGGGGGCAAAATGTAGGCTCCGTGGGTAGCCAAATTAGAAGGAGCCTCACTAGGGTCCGGTTTTTCTACAATTGACTTGATTTTGTAAACGTTACCTTCAACCGGTTCCAGATCAGCAATACCGTAGCGGCTTAAATCCTCTTTCTTTTCTATTCGTACCCCGGAAATCACCATGCCGCCGTATTTTTCATACACATCAATCATCTGTTTTAAGCGGGGTGGCTTTGCCAAAATAAATTCATCTCCCCAAATTACGGCGAAGGGTTCATCTTCAATTACCGATTCTCCGGACAAAACCGGTGTACCATTACCGTACGGCCCTTTCTGTCTGACATAAATAAAGTTTGCCATCTCCGAAATATGTTTGATCTGCTCTAAGACTTGCTCTTTATTGCCGTTTACCAGGTTTTGAACCAGGTCCTCGCTTGGCATATCAAAGTGATCTTCAATGGCCCGCTTGGTTGCACCGGTCACGATAATAATGTTATCTATCCCGGAAGCCACTATCTCCTCTACTACATATTGGATAACAGGTTTATCTACAATAGGCAGCATTTCCTTGGGCATGGCCTTGGTTTGAGGAAGGAATCTGGTTCCGAATCCTGCTGCAGGTATTAAAGCTTTAGTAATTTTCTTAGCCATAAAAATATTATACTACTTTACTCTCTCTATATATTCCCCACTTCTTGTATCCACCTTCACCTTTTCTCCCACATTCATAAACATCGGCACTTTTACCACCAAACCATTATCTAAAGTAGCTTCTTTAAATACGTTGGAAACAGTATTACCCTTTTCTCCCGGTCCGGTTTCAGAAATTGTGTAAACCAGGCTCATGGGAAGCTCTAAACCCAAAGCTTCACCTTCTGAAACAATTAAAGTTACTTCCAGCCCGTCTTTTAAATATTTTGCCTGGTTAGTAATCACGTTTGCAGGAATAGTAAACTGTTCAAAGCTAACTGGATCCATAAAATTGAAGCTATCAGTTTCCCTGTATAGAAACTGGGCTTTTTTCTTCTCTACGTTAGCCTCATCAACCCGGGCTCCGGTGATAAAAGATTTTTCCGTGACCGAGCCAGATCTAATATTTTTAACCTTGAGTTTAATATTTCCTGAACCGCGGCCAGTTTTCATATGCTCATAGGTCACCACCAGGAAAATATCTTTCCCCTCTTTATAAAAAGTGCCGTTTCTAAGATCAGTTACATTCAATGCCATGTGTAGAATTTTATCATAATTTCCCTAAAAACTTCTTAATTTGCTCTTTATCCCTTTTTAACCATTCTGCATTGGAATAAATCTGCTCTATAGCCTGGGCAATGGTTCTTTTAGCCTCCGGAACCGGGTTTTTCTTTACAAAATTTTCTATATCCTTTGCATCTTCTTTTTTGGTAAAGCTCCCGGCCGGACCAAACACCTTAGTAAAATAATGCCCTCCGGCATATCTTTCTTTTAAGAGTTTCCAGTTTTTCTTGACAAATTCCCAGGCTAAATATCTACCCTTAGGGTTAGCCCAAACAGAAGCAATAATCTGTAAAGTATTCTGATATCTGACATCTTTGGAGATGGAAAAATCTAAAGCCTTAGAAAGTAACTGCTTATTTTGAAACTTACCTAGTGCCCGACCAATCCGGTCTTTTTCCTGCTGGCTTTCTTCCTCTTTGTACATTTTTATTAAAGTACCAAACTCAACCTTTCCACCATTTTCCGCCACCAAATTATAAACAACACCCTTTAAGTCCGGCTCGATCTTTTTTCCAAACAAACTTTGGGCAACTTTAATAGTTTCCTTATCCCCAAATCCGCCCAGCATATTCAAAACCATACCCCGAAGCAGAGAATTTGTATGCTTTTCACCTTGCTTGGCTTTCCAGCCCACTTTTTGGACTATACCATAATAAATATTCCTGCCATATTTTTTGAAATCTTCGTAAAAAGGTTCTGAGACTAAAAGAGAATCAAGCTGCAACAGCTTCCCACTTAGTTCAGCCCAGACAGTGTAGTCTTCTTCATTCACATAGCTTCTGGCCAGTTCCAAGCTTAAGGTAGTTGGGCTCTGTCCTGACTCTGCCAAGGAAAAACAGTCCCTGATTAAACCCAATCTATCTTCGGCTGACAGCTTGCCATTTTTGACACTCTCTTCTAGCTTTTTAAGATACTCACGAGGATAATCAACTCTAACCAAAGAAACTTCCCCTGTATTTAATTTTTCTCCCTTATTGGCTATCTGCATACTTCTCTTATCCATCAAAATCTGTCTACTGTCCCCTGTACCCAGTAACCTAATTGGTATATTCCAAACAGTGTTATCTTTCGTGGCCTTTCTGGAAATAGGACTCGAAAAAAATCTGCTTTGTGTTAACTGTAACCTGTCCCCTGTAACCTGTAACCTTACCAGCGGATGGCCTGCCCGGGACGTCCAATTTTTCATTACTTTCCCTACCGGTTTTCCGCTTTTTTCTTCCAAAGCTTTCCACAAATCATCAGTTTCCGCATTTCCATAGGCATGCTTTTTAAGATAATGCTGTAATCCCCTTTGAAAATCTTTCTCTCCCAGATATTGCCAAAGCATGCGGAGCACCGATGCCCCTTTGGCATAAGAAACACTGTCAAAAATCTCCGAGATCTCAGCCGGATCCCCCACCATAACTTCAATCGGGTGGGTATTTTTTAAAGCATCCAGAGAGAAAGCTTCAGCCAGCTCAGTTCCCACAAACTGAGTCCAAATATCCCACTCGGGAAAAATATGATCAATTGCCAGGTACTCTATAAAACAAGCAAAGCCTTCATTGAGCCAAAGATGAGTCCACCACTGCATGGTAACTAAATTGCCAAACCACTGGTGGGCCAACTCGTGGGCAATCACTAACGCCACCCGTTGTTTATTGGCTGTGGATGAGACCTCTTCAGCAACCAAAAGAGCTGACTCCCGATAAGTCACTGCTCCCCAATTCTCCATGGCCCCGGCTGCAAAATCAGGAATAGCAATCATATCCAAAACCGGCAAAGGGTAAGGGATGCCAAAATATTTATCATAGAAATCCAGGCATTTTTTGGCCACATCCAAAGCAAATCTGGCCTGTTCGGATTTACCCGGTGTAGTAAATACCCTAACCAGGATATTATTTTTCGTCCGACCTTCAACATATTCAAACTCCCCCACAATAAAAGCCAAGAGGTAAGTTGACATTTTAGGGGTAGGAGCAAATTCCACAACTTTGTAACCACTTTCATGCTCCCGAATATTAGATTCTATAGTATTGGAAATGGCCACAGTTTTGGCGGGAATCATCAAAGTCACATCAAAAATGGCTTTTTGTGAGGGTTCATCAAAACAAGGAAAAGCCCGCCGGGCATCAGTTGATTCAAATTGAGTAGTGGCTAAATGCCTAGCTTCACCATCAATTTCATACCTGCTTCTGTAGAATCCCCGCATTTTATCATTCAAAATGCCTTTGAAAACCAGTTTAAGTTGTCCTTTCCCCTTTTGGATATTTTTGGGAAAAGTAAAAGTGGCTGTTTCTGCTTTTTTGTCATATGAGATTTTTCCAGCCCAAGTTTCTTTGTTTCCATGAATAAATTCAGCGCTTTCTATTTCCAGTTCAACAGCATGCAGGGTAATTTGGTTGATGGGCTTTTCCAAAGATAGAAAAATTGTTTCCTTGCCGGTAAAAATAAATTCATTCAAATCAGGCCTGAGCATGATTTTGTAGCGCTCAGGTTTGATATGAGCTGGAAGCCTGACATTTTTCTTCATAATTTAAACCTTTCTTTAATCGTCCTTGTTTATCTATTTCTATCTATATCTGTCTATGTTTGGTACTTTACCCAAATCGCGATCCCATGTCCAGTCTCGAGATCCCTTGTTTCAAATATACCACGGCCGGAGGAGGTTTGATTAAATTCCCACGTTGTCGGATTCAATTACCATCACCCAATCCTCTATTCCCACTTGCTTAATAAAATCCCGCAATAACTTAGTACAGTTTATCTTTGAAGCCCAAATACTTTGTTGCCACTGTTTAAAGCCTAATTGTTTAAGTTTAAATCTTAATAAATCCCTGGCTTGTCTTCTTTTTTCCGGGACATCCCATATTACCAATCTCCATCTGCCATCCCATTTTTCATCTCCGCTTTTCATCTTTGCCCACAAAGCCCTATCTCTTCCTGAATCAGTAAGCCGCAAAACTAATTCTTTATCATCCCTAAATTCTATAAAACCCTTTTCTCTCAGCCTTTTTATTGCTTGAGACAATAGCGGTTTTTTAATTGGTCTTTCCAGTAAAGGATTGTAGATAAAATCTTCAAAATTCGCATAGCCATCAACTGATTTTTCTAATACTAACAGGACCAAATCTGTAAGAATTTTTCTCTTGCTGGGAGGTGGCGGCATTGTTTCAAATATACCACGGCCGGAGGAGGTTTGAAAAGGAGCTATTCATTCTCTACTAAATTCTACTACTCAAACTATACTCAAACTTGGTATAATGCCTCCGGTACTTATGAGCCGAGGTGGCGGAATGGCAGACGCGAAGGTCTCAAAAACCTTTGGTCCTAAAGATCATGAGGGTTCGACTCCCTCCCTCGGCACAAATTTCCAGATTATGCTTTAGCATAAGCTGAAAATTTTGTCACGGGTAGGGCAAGAATCCAAGCTCAAAGAGCGGTTCGTTATTTTGCGAAGCAAAAATACGTGTTCTCCCTCCCTCGGCACATTTAATCCCTATGCAGCTGCAGCAGTTTCTTTAGATTCCGCTTTTTCAGAAGCCGGTTTACCTCTGGTTTTTTCCATGCCGTAGAACTTGGTCCGGTCTGCCCTAAAGATCAGGTTTATTTGCCCTATTGAACCATTACGGTGTTTTTGGATATCCAATATCACTTGCTCCGGGTGTTCCAGGTCTTCCCGCCAGATAAACATAACTACATCTGCATCCTGCTCAATTGCCCCGGATTCCCTAAGATCAGCCAGCTGTGGCTTTCTGGTCCCCCGTTGTTCAACTGCCCGGGATAATTGTGAAATTGCCAGAACCGGGATTTTTAATTCTCTGGCCAAATTCTTTAAATTTTGGGAAATTTCCGAAACTTCCTGGACTCTATTTTCCAGGTTTCTACCTTTTACAAGCTGCAAATAATCTACAATTAAAAACTTTAAACCATGTTCCACTTGCAGTCTCCTAGCTTTTGTCCGCATTTCAGAAATGGAAATTCCCGGGGTGTCATCAATAAAGATAGGCGCTTCAGCCAGCTCCCCCATAGCCAAAGACAACTTATCAAAGTCTTTTTCATCTAACCTTCCGGTCTTTAGTTTCCAAGCATCTATATCTGCTTGCCCTACCAATAACCTATCTACCAACTCTTCCTGGCTCATCTCCAGAGAAAAAATCCCCACCGGCAAACCGGCCACCACCGCCACATATTGAGCAATGTTTAAGGCCATAGAAGTTTTACCTTGCCCGGGACGGGAAGCTAAAATCAGGAGGTTTGAATCCTGCATGCCGGCCAGTTTATTATCCAAATCGCGAAAACCGGTTGGCACACCGCGCAGTTTCCCCGAAGATTTTTGTAATTCATCTAACCTATCAAAAGATTCAGTCAGCGCATCTTTAATCGGCAAAAAATCCCGGCTGATGTGTTCTTGTGACAGTGAAAATATCCCTGCTTCCGCCGATTCCAATAAATTTTCTACCGACTCCCCCTCATCGTATGCGCGCTGTATCAAAGTAGTAGCTTGGGCGATTAAGTTTCGCCTCACAGCGTGATCTTTGATGATTTTGGCATAATGTTCAATATGTGCAGAAGTGGGAACAATATTAATGAGAGAGGTTAAATAGGCCGCTCCCCCAATTTTGTCATAGACGCTTTTCCTCTTCAGTTCTTCTGTGACAGTCACCAAATCAATCGGTTCACGCCTATCAAATAAATTCTGTATTGCCTCAAAGATAAAACCATGCTGGTCAGACCGGTAAAAATTACTCGGATGCAAAATTTCCGAGATTCTGACAATTGCATCTTTATCAATTAAAAGCGCCCCCAAAAGGGATTGTTCAGCTTCTATGTTCTGGGGAGGCAGCTTAGTTAAATTAGCCATATTTTATTCAAGAGCAGCGAAGTCGAACTAACTCTTACTCAGCACCACCACTTGTGGCTCTTCGGGCAGCTTTTCTTTAGTAACTCCCAACTTTGGAACCGCGCTCACCCCTTCTGCTCCCATTTCTTTCAAAAAACCCTCCACTCCCTCCAGCTCGAATTTTAACCCGTCAATTTTGTAATGCATCGGGATAATAATTTTTGGTTCAAGTTGGGCCACAATATTTGAAGCTGCCTTAGAATCTATAGTGTAGACAGATCCCACCGGGATCAACAAAACATCTGTTTGGCCGATCTCGGCAATCTGCTTTTCTGTTAACTCCCGTTGTCCCAAATCACCCAAGTGTACAATATCCAAATTATCAAAAAGGAGGTGAAAAATAGTATTAACTCCCCGTTCACTTCCTTCGGAATTATCATGAAAACTGCTTATACCTGTTATCACTACCCTGGAAACTTCATACTCACCTGGTTCGCTAAAAACCATCGGTTTTTGACCTTGAGGCCCGGTCACCGCTGAAATAAAGTTATGATCCTGATGGCTGTGAGTGACTAAAGTTACATCTGCGGACAAATCTTTAGGGGCTTTAAGGCCGGTGAAATTCGGATCAAACGGATCTATTACAACTGTCGCATTCTTACCTTTTAACTTAAAACATGCCTGTCCGTACCAATAGATATCCATCGCGAACTGATCTTAACAAAAAGTTAATGACCAGACAATATGTTAAAATGGATTTTACTGATGAAATCGAATGATCCGGTGCTCTCTTTCAGAAACCGAAAACTCTCTACCAAATCTTTTGTTCTCTCCCACATTGTAATTTTAATAGTAGGTTTAATTTTTTTAGGCGGACTTTATTATATTTTAAATGTTCAATATCAAAGGCCAAAAAATATTTTTCTAAACGGACCGGTCACTACTGCACCAAGAAGTCTCCGATTAGATCTTGATCAACCGGATCAAGACACCTTATCTTATTCAGAGACTATCATTGTTTCTGGTAAAACCGAGCCGGGCAATGTGGTTTTAATCTCTACAGAAACTTTCGATTCAACAATTAAGGCAAAACCGGACGGATCCTTTTCCACTATGTTAAGTTTAGATGAAGGTGTAAACAGAATCACAGCTGTGGTTTTTGATGAAACAGGAGATTCCAGATCAGCCGAGCGGAGTGTGTATTATTCAAAGGAGAAACTATGAGGAAAGGCTTCAGGCTACAGGTTGTAGGTTACAGTTTCATATTATTTGTTTTGCTGTCCACTGTCCACTGTAACCTGTACCCTACCTATGCTGCCGGATCCACTCCCTCAGCTGAAATAAAATTTAAACTCGAGGAGCTAAAGAAAGAAATTGCATCCAAGGCTGCTAAGCTAAAACAGGAAATTAATCGTAAACTCAAAGATAAAGCTTATGTGGGGTTAATTAAACTAAGCTCGGAAACTTCCTTAACTTTAGCAGCTTTCTCCGGACCCAAAATAGTCAGCATCAATCAGGATACGGTTTTTGAAAGCAAATTAAAATCAAAGAAAAAATTCTCCCAAGAAAGTTTGTCAAACGAAGATTATGTGGCTGCCCTGGGAGATATTGATGAGACAGGAGTTTTAACGGCAAAGAAGATCATTCTACTACCAACTCCAAACTCGAAGCTTAAAACTCATTTATGGGGCCAAATCATCTCCATCTCGGATAAACTAATCACTCTCAAGGATAAAAGTTTTAAAAACATGGCTGCCTCACTTCCTCTAAATTCGCCGGTTAAATTAAATGATTTTGTCATACTAACAGGTAGTGTTGATAAAAACGATATTTTTGATACGGAATTTGCGTTTGTGATACCCCAAGGTGGAATTTTAAAGCCCAAAAAGGGAGCCACCCCATCTGCGAAAGTTGCCAGCCCTTCCGGAAAACCTGCCAAAAAGACTAACTGAAATCCTCTCTACCATTACTTAAGAATTCCTCGGCTTCTGATTTGTCTTTAACCACGTCAACAGCCCGCCAGAATCCTTCGTCCTTAAAACCTAAGAATTTTTCCTTTGGGATTTTAGGAAAAGTTTCTTTCTCGTGATCCCCAATCTCAGGCAAAAGCGGTTCTACTTCTTTATTAAATAAATATATCCCGCCGTTAATCCAATATGGCAGCTTTGGTTTTTCCTCAAATCCGGTAATGTGATTTTCACCGTCAACCTTCACCACCCCCCATCTTGAGATATAAGGAACCAAAAGAAGGCTTACTAAGGCTTTCTGATTCAGGTGGTTATTAATCATATCTGTTAAGTTAAGTTTAGTAATAATATCGCCGTTGCAAACTATCACATCCGTTTCATCGGAAATTAAGGGGCTTTTGAAGGCTTTTTTAATACCTCCACCTCTACCCAGTGGAGTTTCTTCAATAGAATAATCAACCTCAATGCCGAACTTTGAACCATCCCCAAAGTATTCCTCAACGACGTGATACATATAACTGACTGTTAAAACAAATTTGGTAATTCCGTGGGATTTAAGCCAATCAATCTGCCATGCTAAAATCGGTTTTCCGTTAAGCTCTACCATGACCTTTGGCCGGTCATTGGTATAGGGCCGGAGCCTCTCTCCCTTCCCCCCAGCCAAAATAATTGCTGCTTTCACCATGAAATATATATTATCATACTTTTCAATCCAGAAATTTACATTTGTTTTCTATCCCATAGCATATTGACAACCTGAGTTTTTGTGGTATACTGTATTTACAATTAAATAACTAAAAGCGTTTTTAGTGAAGTCACGATTCACGAGCTGATTCTCAAAATAGAATCCGGAAGTTTAACCGTAAAATGAAACAGTCAGTGTCGGAATACGGAGCTGAACTTAGTTGGTTAACCCAAGTTTAGAGGACCCGTAAGGGTCTTTTTTTGTACTTATTTAATTGTTAGTATAAAGATATGATTAAAGCACCACCAACACCAAAAGGCTTCAGGGACATAAAACCTGAAGCTGCTAAGAAAAGACGTGAGGTAATTGAAAAAATTGCCAGCGTCCTGGAGGAATATGGCTTTGATCCTATTGAAACCCCTACAATTGAGTTTGCTGAGACTTTGAAAGGAAAATATGGTGAGGAAGAAAAATTAATTTATGAGTTTACGGATAGAGGCGGAAGAAAACTCGCCCTACGCTATGATCTAACAGTTCCCTTAGCAAGATATGTGGCAACTTACAACCCCACCCTTCCATTCAGACGTTTCCAGATAGGCCAGGTTTTCAGAGGAGAAAATCCACAGAAAGGCAGATTTAGAGAGTTTACTCAACTTGATTTTGATAGTGTGGGGTTAACCGATGAAAAAGACTCAACTTGGGAAGAAGATGCCAAAATTATTACCGCTGCAATAAAGTCTGTTAGAAATCTCGGCTTAAAGAAAGCAAAGATGTCAATAAATGATCGTAGAAATTTCTCAGGTATTCCACCAGAAGTTATCAGAGCATTCGACAAATTAAAGAAAATCGGCATTGAAGGGGTGGAAGCAGAATTACTAAAAAATAACTATTCCAAAGCGGATTTTGAAAGATTTAAATCTATATTTACCCTAGGTAAAAAAGAAACCCTTGTTAAACTTTTCAGAATCCTTAAAAACAAATACCAGTTAAAAGAAGGTGAGGATTTTTTCTTTGATCCCTCTCTTGCCAGAGGACTGGATTATTACACCAGTACGATTTTTGAACTATATGCACCAAAATATGGCAATTTATCCATTGGTGGCGGTGGTAGATATGATAATTTAATTGGCATGTTTGCCAAAAAGGATATTCCAGCTGTTGGTTTTTCTTTCGGTCTTGATCGTCTCTTAGAAACTCTGTATCCTTAAAGTGTGAGTTCTCAAATTATAAAAAAACCTATTCCCTACTTAGCCTTAATCTTAGCCCATTTAATTTGGGGGGCTAATTTTGTAGTGGCAAAGATCACTTTGCAGGAATTTCCACCGATGAGTTTAGCGCTTCTCCGTTTTGCCCTGGCTTCACTCCTTTTAGCTCCCTTTTTCTTCTCTGAAACAAAAAAGGTCAAGATTGATAAAAAAGACCTGCCAAAATTAATTGCCATTGGCGTGTTTATTATTGTTTTAAACATTACTTTCTTCTTTGAAGGGATAAAAAGAACTACTGTCATAGATGCCTCCGTCCTCACTTTAATCATCCCTATGTTATCAGTGCTTTTAGGCTGGTGGTTTTTAAAGGAAAAAGTTTACTTGGTTAATCTTCTTGGAATAGTCTTAGGGTTACTCGGAGCCATAACCATAATCGGGCTGCCTCAAATACTTACCGGCACAATCTCCCCGGAGGCTTTAACCGGAAATATTTTGATAGTCATGGCTTCCACTTCTTGGGTTATAGGTGCAACCATATCTAAAAAGATTCTAAAAAAATATTCTTCTTTGGTAGTAACGGCAATTGCTTTTCTGGTGGGAACTGTTGCCATGTTTATTCCGGCCAGTTTAGAGTATTTTCAAAACCCCGGTTGGATGAACCAAGTCACTCTCCTCGGTATTTTGGGACTTGCCTTTATGACACTTCTCTCATCAATCTCAGCTTACTTTCTTTTTGAATGGGGGCTAGCTAAAACATCTATTACTACTGCTGACCTTTTCCAATATATTGAGCCGATTATGGCTACAATTTTGGCTGTACTAATTTTAGGTGAGAGTATATCCAGCCAATTCTTAATAGGAGCAGGATTAATTGCAGCAGGAGCATACCTCGGAACACTAGCCAAAGAAGCCCACCATAGACACTACCGAGTGCATAGGGTATAATATCTGCCATTATGAAAGCTAATATCCACCCACAATGGTATCCAGAGGCCACAGTTACTTGTGCTTGTGGAAATACTTTTCAAACCGGCTCAACACTGCCGGCTATTCGCGTGGAGATTTGCAGCAATTGTCATCCCTTTTTTACCGGCCAGCAAAAATTTGTTGATACTTTAGGTCAAGTTGACAGGTTTATTAAGAAGACAGAAACCTCTAAAGTCAAACAGGAGGAAAGAAAAAGAATTTTAGAAGCCAGAAGATCTAAAGTCGCCGAGAAAAAGAAAGAAAGACCAACTTTGAAAGATCTACTTTTGCAAGCCAGAAAACAAGTCTCCAGTTAGGAGACAGGTTACAGTGGACAGTTGACAGTAGCTCCACCTATCTGTAACCTAAAACCTGTACCCTGTAACCTTTTTATGGATTATCTAAAAGAACAAATTGACCAAATAGATCAGCGAATTACGGATATCAAGCCGTTACTGGAAGATCCGGAGATGGCTGAGTTGGCAAGAGAAGAAATTAAGCAACTTGAACAACAAAAACAAGCATTAACATCTACCGACTATCGTCAACTAGCTGCCACCGAAAATGGCGGTCAGAAACCAGAGGACGGGATTAATCCTAATGTTGCCATCCTGGAAATCCGCTCTGCTGCCGGTGGAGATGAGGCCGGGCTTTTTGCCGGAGATTTAACCAGGATGTATACAAGATTTGCCCAAAATTCCAGGTCGCAGATTGAAGAACTTAGCAGATCAGAAGGCAAGTTAGGACAAATCAAAGAAATTGTACTCAAAATTACCGGTAAAGGTGTCTATAACAGCCTTAAGTTTGAATCAGGTGTACACCGGGTACAAAGAGTACCTGTTACCGAATCTTCAGGCAGGATCCACACTTCTACCGCTACTGTGGCAGTACTACCTGAGATTAGCAAAACCCAGGTTGTAATCAACCCGGCCGACATCGAATTTGAAGCCTTCAGGAGCGGCGGCGCCGGAGGACAAAATGTGAATAAAGTCTCTACTGCTGTCAGGCTTACACATATCCCTACCGGCATCACTGTTTCTGCTCAAACAGAGAGGTCACAGTTGCAAAACAGGGAAAATGCCCTGTCGCTCCTTCGAGCCAAGCTTTGGGAAATGGAACAACAGAAAAAAGTCGGCAATATTGATGCTCAAAGATCTGCCCAAGTGGGAACAGGTGAAAGAAGTGAAAAAATCAGGACCTACAATTTCCCTCAAAACAGGGTAACTGATCACCGGATCAATAAATCCTGGCATAATTTGGATAGGATTTTAGAAGGAGATTTGGATGATATCATCAAAACCCTCTCAGTACATTAAAGGTTATGTTGAGTTTTACAAATTGAAGTTTAAAGTCACCCCTGATGTTCTAATCCCTCGTCCGGAAACAGAACTCCTCGTTGACGAAGTCTTGCGATTTATTTCCAAACTACCAGCTACTAACTACCAGCTACCTCTTACCCTCCTCGACATTGGTACCGGCGCCGGTAATATTGCCATCTCCATTGCCAAAAATTTGAACCTCCACTTAAACCTCCACCCCAAGGGTGTCAATGTAAAAATTATTGCCACTGATATTTCAGAAAAAGCTCTTAAAGTTGCCAAACAAAATGCAAAATTACATGGGGTTGCCGACCAGATTATTTTCCTTCAATCAGACCTGCTTAATTATTCAAAAAGTCGACGATCGTCAGATTTTTGTCAAATGACTCCTGATATTATAGTTACTAACCTCCCTTACATCCCTTCAGCCAGGATTCCCTACCTGGATTCATCAGTTAAAGACTTTGAACCACTCATGGCTTTAGACGGCGGAGAAGATGGCTTTGAACTTTACCGAAAACTTTTTACCCAAATTAAGGAGAAAAACTGGAAACCAAATCTAATAATTGGAGAGATTGATTACACTCATGGCGAACTGGCTGCTTATGAAGCCCAAAAATATTTCCCCGAGGCTCAAATAGAAGTCAAAAAAGACCTATCTCATTTACAAAGAATATTAACTATTAAACACTCTATTGACTAGACAGTTCTTGCAAAGTAGCTGTCACCGATCTTTCCTGGCCGTCATTCCAGACAATCAAATCCAATCTATCCCCTATTTTTTTACTCCCTATAGCTTGGGAAATTTTTGTTTCCGAGTCTACCGTTTGTCCATCCACTTTGGTAATAATATCCCCGGTTTCTATCCCAGCCTTATCAGCAGATGAGTCCGGTACCACCTCTTGAATATAAACCCCTTGAGGAACTTCATTCATAATAGCTACATCCTTTGAGATAAACCGATAAGAAATTCCCAAAAATGGTCGGGAAACTGAACCTTTCTGAATAAACTCGTCAGTAATCTTTTTGACCGAATTTATTGGGATGGCAAAACCAATGTTTTGCGCCCCTTCGGTAGTAGCAACGTTAACACCAATCACCTGCCCGGCGGAATTTAACAGTGGCCCGCCGGAATTGCCCGGGTTAATGGCTGCATCTGTTTGAATCAAGTCATCAAGACTCTCAGCAGAACCGGAAAATGGATCCCCCGCCACCACTCTTCTTCCAAGGCCCGAAATTACACCGGTAGTCACCGTATTGGTAAATCTGCCCAAGGCATTCCCAATAGCGATGACCGTTTGACCCACCTTTATCTTGGAAGAATCACCCAGCTCCAGGGCCGCTAGATCACTTGCTTCAACCTGGACAATTGCCAAATCCAAAACCGGATCCCGGTAAACTTTCTGGATTTCATATTTTTTGCCGTCTTTAGTCACCACATTATAGCGGGTATCGGGATTATCCACTACATGTTTGTTGGTCACAATAATGCCCTTGCTTGAGACAACAAAACCGGTCCCGATTGTTGCATTTTGACTTCTCGGCGCAGAAAATGGATCAAAAGGGTTAAAAACTCTGGTGGTAGCACCAATAGCTACCACAGAAGGCGAAACCTCCTCAACCGCGGAAACAACCGCATTCTCTTCCTCAATAACAGTCCTGGTCTCCCGGGTTTCCAGTTTGGGAAGATTCCCCAATACTCCGGGTACCCAACCCCTAATTTGGGCTTGATAGACAAAAACAGCAGCAACTACTCCTAGAATTATTGCTACCACTATACCGGCAATATTTAGTTTTGGCAATCTTGATTCCATAATTTGTATCAGGTATTATACTATTCCAGCAGTTCTATCGCTCTCTCTAGCTGTGGATCTTTCGTCTGATCGTCTTTGCTGCTCTCTATTTTAACATCCGGCTCCAGTCCTTGAGTATCATTAACCCATCTACCATCTGGGGTTAACCACTTCGCAACAGTAATATGAATACCCGCTCCTCCCGAAAGATCCTGCGCCTCTTGAATAGTGCCTTTACCAAATGATTTCTCCCCCAGAAGATCCGCCCTTCCCCTATCTTGCAGCGCACCTGCTACAATTTCCGAAGCTGAGGCTGATCCTTTATTAATTAAGACTGTCAAAGGTATCTTTGTAAGCCTTCCCGCCCTGGTCACCCGAAAAGGCGTCCTTTCCCCCTCGCTATTTTCCTGCAAAACTACTATCCCTCCATCCAAAAACTCCGAAGCAATAAATACTGCCCCCTCCAAAAATCCTCCCGGATTATTTCTTAAATCTAACACTAAAGCCTCCGAATCAGCTGAAAGCAAGTTAGACACTGCCTCATTCCATTCATCCTGAGTCCTCTCGCCAAAGCGGGATAATTTCACAACCGCTAATTTTTTACCTGAGTTGGTGTTTTCGTAGGAAACTTCGACACTTTTTACGATAATTGTATCCCGGGTCAGGGTAAATTCTCTGGTGTCAGACTCTCCTTCCCTAAAAATAGTCAATATCACTTTAGTTCCCTTAGTACCTCTAATCAAATTTACTGCCTCCGGAAGAGTCATATTAGTAGTATCTTTATCTTCGATTTTAACTATCATATCCTCCGGCTTGATTCCTGCTTCCTCTGCAGGAGTGCCTGAAAGCGGTGCCACCACCACCAATCTCTTCTCCTTATTAAAACCCAATTGAATACCTACGCCTTCAAAACTGCCGTTTAATTCTTCCTTAGAGAATTTTTGTTGCTCAGGCGGCAAGAAAACCGTATAGGGATCCCCGAGCGCTGAAACCATTCCGGAAATCGCCCCGTAGAATAACTTGGTAGGATCTATTGCTTTCTTATCAAAATAAGAACGGGACAAAAAATCCCACGTATCCCAAAATAACTTGAAATCTACATTAATATTTTTTGGGGGTTCCTTATTGATTATGGAAATAGTGGGCTTGTAAGTTGCCCATTTAACCTCTATATCGCGATGTCCCAGCTGCCAACCCAAAAGAAAAAATAAAATAATTATCAGGATTGTTTTAAGGTTGATCTGTTGAAAGAAGTTTCTCATTCGCAAGCTCCTAGCTTACCTTATTATCTCAAGATTCGCAACCGGCACCTGTATTTTTCTTCTTGTTGTTTCTACGGTTGCAAGATAATCATAAGTTCCGGACGGTAAAACGGATAAAGAATCATTAACTGCCAAAAGTTTCCCCTGCTCCCCTAAATAAGCATTCCCCACTACCCGCACTTTTAAGCCACATTCAAGCTCCGAAATTAATGTAGTCCTATCCAAATCTGGTGTTAAACCCTTCTGAAGCTCAGGCAGTTTTGTACTTTTTATCTTTACTAGACTTGACGAAAGAGGTGAAGGTAAACTAATTGAAGCTTTATTTCCATCAATGAAAATAAACTTACCTTCAAAACTTTGCAAGATTTCAAAGATATCCCCACCTATCGGAATAGAACCAAATCCTTCGCAAACTACCACTGAAATGCCTACATCATTGTCTATTTTTTTCGGGAACACCAAACGCCCTCCTGCCACCGCTCGATAGTCTCTTGCGCTTATTCCGCCTGTAATAATGCCGTTTACTCCTGTTGAGATAGCAGAAGATAATGTATCCTTAAAAATTAAACTACCCCCTGCCAAAATATGTCCTTCATATTCAGGAAGTACTTCACTTTTAGGTATCAACGCATCTTTCCTGCTTAAAATATGCAAGATACCATCCCTGGGGTGACCTGAGCCACAGATCCCGTATACTCTGCAAACTAAAGTCCGAATTATTACCTGTCCTCTTTCTGGATCAACTGCTTCTGCTACTCCGAAAACTCCTGCCGGTAAATCGACCTTTTTAGGCAGGAAGGTAATCCGCAGCTCACCGGTTTTGTTATTTAAGAAATCGAGTACTCCGTCAGTTGGAGAGATCACAACCTTTTTACCTAGCCAACCTTTTTTAAGAGCCAGCAGTTCCCCTTGATATATCCTTTGACCGAGCTTTCTGACAAGAAGCTTTCCCACATCCGCCGGAGAAACGGAAAGTTGTGTTGATAAGTTTAAAGTCCTAAAACCGGCGGAAATAGTGGCGCTGCCAATAATTTCATCCGGAGAAACTTGTTGACCAACTCTTACGTTAAGCGCCCCTTTGCCTCTTAAGATCCTCATAACCCGAGTCACCACATCTTTCTCTACCCGCAGCCTCATGGGTGCAAAATGTTTCATACACCCCTCCCGTCAACAACTAAACCTAATCTTCCCCCGTAGACTTCAAAAGCATTTTCCTCTTTCCCCAATAACTTTCCTTTTTGTAATTTATATGCAATTTCACATCTGCCTTTAGGACAAGGTATTAACACTAAATTACCTTGTCGGATCTCGTAATTTTTGTTTTGTATCTTAAAATTCATTACTCCTGTACTCCCTTCAAACTGTGGCAGTAAAATCGAGCCTATTACCTCATCAATATCGCCTGTTAAAACTATTGTCCAAAGATCTTGAAAATAATCTCGTCTTTCCCTGTTCAATAAAAATGCATCGATAAAAACCTGCACCAGATTGAAAAAATTAGGAACGAAATTAAGAAATTTTGCGGGTATCAGAATTTTGCGCAGGGTCGTATTTATAAAAGGATTATCACCAAGCAAAGAATTTGCTTTTTGGGGCTCTGGTCTTGGACTATTTTTCTTGAGTGCTTCACGAAGAACCGCCAAGTCTATTTGCATATCTCGCTCGCTTATTGGACGGGTTTGGGAATATAAAATTTTATTTGCCAGGTAGTTTTCCAGAAGCTGGTAATCAGGAACAGGTTTAAGCCAGGAAGCTATTTCTTCTGGAGTAATTTGATCTAAATTATCAAAACTGTCAAAAAGTCCAGGCAGTTTGGGCATACATATAGTTTACACCTTGGGTACGAAAGGAAGAAGAGCCAAGTGTCTGGCATACTTTATCTGTCTTGTCACGGCCCGCTGATGCTTGCTGCAAAGATTGCTTTTAGCTCGGGCGACAATCTTTACCCGATCTGTGGTAAACCGGCGAAGTGTCACAATATCTGTATAAGAAGGGTTTGTTTTGCTTTGGCAAAAGAAACAAACCCTTTTGGGCCTCCCCGTTGTCGCCTTCGAGTCTGCTTCAGCTTGCTCTAAAGCTTCTTCAGTTTCTTTTGGAGCAACCTTAGATATAACTTTTCTTGTAATTTTCTTTTCAGCCATTCCGGAATTATATAATAAATACTATTAGAATGGAAGGTCGTCTTCTACTTCTTCTTTGGGGGCGGCTTTTTCTTTTTCCTTTGGTTCTTCTTTCTCCTCTTTAGCTTCTTCTTTTGATTCTTCTGCTTTCCCTTCTTTTACCTCTGACTCATCTGGCTTTTTTGATTCCTTTGACTCTTCTTTTCTCACTGGCTCCGCGCCAAAATCATCCGGAACTGCTGTATATTCACCGCTACCTTTCGGAGTCAGTAAAATCATATCCTCTATCACAATTTCCGTAACATTTCTGGTCTGACCATCCTGTCCTTCCCAGGACCTGGTTTGCAGCCTGCCGGATACAAACACCCTGTTCCCTTTTTTAAGCAGTTGGTTACAAAGTTCAGCCAATTTATTCCAAGCCACTAACCTGTGAAAATCCGCTTCTTCTTTTCTCTCGCCTTCTGTAACATAAGTGCGGTTGGTGGCCATGCCAAAAGTAACTACTGCCGCGCCATTTGGGGTATATCGAAGTTCCGGATCCCTTGTTAAATTACCTATTAGTTCTACTCTATTCCAAGATCTGCTTGCCATATATGTCTTACCTTACCTTCTGATCAGAAGGTAACGGAGAATATCTTCTTCTACTCTTAAACTTTTGTCAAGACCTTTCATATCCTTAGGGTCCGCAGAAACTTCAAAATGGGCAAAATATCCGGAAGTTTTCCTTTTGATTGAGTAGGCAAGAGTTCTCACTCCCCATAAATCCTCTTTTTCTACTTTGCCTTCAGTTCCGCTTACCTTTTTGCTGATAGAATCCAAAAGAGCTTTCCTCTCTTTCTCTTCCAATTCAGGTTTTAGGACTAAAGTTAAATAATATGAATTCATGTTTGGGTAATTGTACTAGGAAATATATTTAAATTCAATACAGTCGTGCCGTATAACCACCTAAGCCAAAACTCTTATAACCTTTGTAATGATTTCCTTTGAGATGATCTGGTAATTCATCATTAACAATTCCCATAATTAATTGATCAGTTAATTCTTTATTAGCAAACATAGCAGATGCTACAGACCTTAAGTTTCTAGCATCTACATCTCTTCCGGTTACTTGGGCAAGATCTAAAGCTAGTCTGTCAATTGGATAAGGCGGCAGCATTGTTAAAGAAGCAAGTTTTGCTTCTAAAGGACTTTCTGCAAGTAAAGGTACTGCGCGGACAGCAAGATTGCGCAAAAAAGACCATGCAGCTTCAGGCGTTAAATTCCGTGTGTCAGGATCTGAAACCCGAAAACTGTCTTTAATTTCTCCCGGAAGAAATACAGGCTTAACACCTTTTCTAAGAAATGCAATCATTTGGGTAATCCAATCTAGGTTAGACCCCAACATACCTTTAAGTTGTCCTTCGTCATCTCTCCTGGCTGACTCCATGTTGGCTGCCGGAAAAATGAATAATGCAATTCTGTCACTTGGAGCTTTATCCATTTTGGCCTTACTTGCATCATTAAAAATCTTTACCGCTTTTTCATCAAGGTTATATCTTTGAACATGCCCTAATGTTATGGTTGGCAAAGGTATGAATCCCATTTCTTTAGCGGGTTCTGTTAATTTTATAGACCATGTTTTAAGCTCTTCTCCCTGATCCCCGCTTTCCATAGTTCCCTGGTGAAGACCATAACATCCTTGCAGATGCATACTAGGATCATCTAATGTTCTTGAGATATCGACTAGGCGCTTTGCGGCTATCATTTGAACAAGCCCATCGGAATGAACGAAATGATTAAAGACGCCAACTGGCCAATATCCTTGTGCTAAATAATGTCGAACCCCTTCTGCATATCCTCTCTCTTCTTTATACTGGAAAAGGCTTAATAAAGTATCCAGCGTTCTCTCAGGTGTAAGTAAATCTATTCCCCCCGCAATAAGATCTGAGCTTTTGAAAGGTAATTTCAATCCTTTTTTTACAGAAGGTTTTTCTTCTTCTATTTTGATGACCATAATCTATATATTTTACTATAGGTATATAGTAATTTCAAGCTCGTTACTCTTTTTGAGAAATATTATTATACAACATACCTTTAATACCAGCCAAATTTTGACAAACTTGGGTACCAAGCATAAACTTCTAGATTAATGGAACGTCTTGTTCCACTCCGCTTCCGCCGTTAAACTCTAATCCTACTTGGGCCTTTTGTGGTATGTCCCAAACCTTGCCCGCCGCATCTGTCTATCCATCATTTTTCGAAATTGACCTTCATCTACCCGATTCATAATCCCAGTCTTGAGATCTGACACTTTCTTTCTCACCTCATCTTTGTTCAAAGGGTCTATATTCATCTTCAGATAAACTGACCAGATATTCTCCAGAGTAAACTTTGGATTAATACGCAACGTACATAAGTTGTACTCCGTAACAAATGATCCTCTGCCAGTAGACTGAAAATCCCGGTGTACTACAAATGTGGCAATATGGTTAGGATCAACCTCTCCGGACTCGGGATTCACATAAGACTCCTGCGGTGGCAGCATCATTACACCAATATTGCCGGTATTACCATAGAAGTGGTGGGCATTTTTTTGGCTTTCTAATCTTTCCGCCAAAGAGGGAACCTCTTTCCATTTCCTGTTTTCCTGCAAACCCCGAGGGTAACCAGGACGCACAGCTTCCTTCAGACATTTTACAAAACGATCCAAATCGCTCTCTGTTCTAAAACCGGTGATTTCTACATTAGGAGCGATATCTTTCTCAATTAATTCCGAAATTTGAACGGTCCGGCCCTGTCCGTCAGGTACCCCGAACTCCCTCAACTCAACAAACATAAACGTTATTATATACTAAGCTCAACTGCCAATCAAAAACTCCACCACGTCTCCGTCCTTAACCGCATACTCTTTTCCTTCAGTTCTCATCCAGCCTTTTTGTTTGGCAACTCCATAAGATCCTGCCTCAATCAATTTTTCATATTCAATAACTTGCGCCCGGATAAATTTTTTCTCAAAATCAGTGTGGATTACCCCGGCAGCTTGAGGGGCCAAAGTCCCCTTCTTTATAGTCCAAGCCCGGACTTCTTTTGGCCCGGCAGTTAAAAAGGAAATAAGCCCCAAAAGGCCATAAGCTTTCTTAATAAGCCTTTCCAAGCCTGTTTCTTCAATCCCTAGCTCCTTTAGATATTCCAATCTTTCAACTTCAGACAGATCAGCCAGCTCCTCCTCCAGCTTTGCACAAATCACCAACTCATTTTCATTTATGCCACGGCCGGAGGAAATTTGATTATATTTCTCTTCCCCTACATTATAGACACATAAAATAGGTTTTATGGTCAAAAGTGGCAGATGGGCAAACCAGTCCTTTAATCTATCATCACCTACTTGGTATTTACCCAAAATCTTACCTTGATCCAGTTCTGATTTTAAATCCTGTAAAATTTGGAGTTTTTGCTGTTCCAGCGAATCCCTGTTGATTCTGACTTGTTTATCCTGGGCCAAGACTAATTTTTCCAAAGTCTGCAAATCTGCCAACCCTAATTCTGTCTCTATAGTTAGCTTATCAGCATCAGGGTTCTCCGACCCTTCCCGAATTATATTGGAATCTTCAAAATCCCGCAGCACATGGACAATCGCATCCACTTCCCTAATATGGGATAAAAATTGGTTACCCAAACCAGCTCCCTCTGCCGCGCCTTTGACAAGTCCGGCAATATCCACAAACTCCACCACTGCCGGCACAATCGGCGGCCTTTGCGACACCTCGGGGGTGGGCTTTGACTCCCCCGAGGTGGACCTGGCCACCAACTCTGCCAACTTCTCCAGACGAGAATCAGGCACAGCCACCACCCCGATATTTGGTTCAACAGTAGCAAGGGCATTAAAAAGTGTTGATTTACCAACATTCGGAAGCCCAACTATCCCTACCTTCAAAGATGACATACTAATGCTAATTCTACCCGAAAACCTACCTCTTTATAAAGAGTTTTAGAATGTTCACCTTTTCTTAAATTTATTTAATGCTTCCATTTGAACTTCCCGCAAATGAATCTGGGGCCTTTTAGACTTAATCTTTTCTATGGCCTCATCAATTTCTAGTCCTTGTGATATAAAATAAGCAGCTAAAAGCGTCGGTGATCTTCCATGACCATTTTTGCAGTGAAGATAAACTTTTTTATTGTTTTTAACTAAACTATCTATAACCGCAACACCGGTATCGAGTTGTTCTTGGGTCGGAGCCTGTTGATCTTTAACAGGTAGCCAAAGGTAAGTATCGATATCGGGTGTTTGTTCCTGTCTTTCTTTCTCAAGGTCAATATCCGCTTTAATTCCCAAATTCAGCAAGATTTTAACATGCGGAATGGCACTGCAACAAAGGTTAGTACCTAAATAAATTAAATCTGTGATTTGATTAAATTGAAACCTTTGATGATTGTCATTCATACAAACTTCTTTTCTCCTGCCTTAATTTCCACTGGTAGAATATTTTCTTTAGGGGTTATTGGACAATCCCATTGGTCATTGTATGAACTATATGGATTATAGGCATAATTAAAATCAATTACTAATTTATCTCCTTTTTTAGGAATTTGCAGCATCCTGCCGTTTTCATAAGTTTCTTT
>CAZAZW010000005.1:42235-45038 GCA_964489875.1 uncultured Gammaproteobacteria bacterium
GGGTCTTCAAAAACAATTGCTTCAACTTCTGCGCCTTCAACACTAAACTTTACTTTGCCAGCCTTTAGATAAATTTGTTCATCTCCACCAGTGGTTTTAATAACTACTTCCTCTCCAACATTAGGAATGATTTTATCTAATTCCAGCTCAAAACTTAAATCAGGATTAGGAGGATAATAATTTAGCCCTTTGAAATTCCTTTTCTGTTCTCCAGTCAAAGGAGATTCTGCGCTATTTTTCCAAGCCTCATCTTTTTGTTTTCTAAATTCTATAAGTTTTTGCTCGTTATACATAATTTATTGAATATCAAAAAATGCCCTCTGCAGCCATTCTGATAAAGCAGGATGAATATAAACAGAATTTGTAATTGCATCAACTGTGCCATTTGCTTTCATAGCCACTATTGCTTCATGAATTAGCACTGATGCTTGATGGCCAATAATATGAACCCCTAAAATTTTCTTTCCTGTCTCGTCTGTTAAAACTTTAGCCAACCCATTTTCCTGCAAAGCTCCCCCCATCCCTGTATCTTTTAATTCTGCTCTGCCAACTTTATATTTAATACCTTCCTTTTTAAGTTCTTGTTCTGTTTTTCCAACACCTCCAACTTGAGGAGAAGAAAAAACTGCATGACCTATGGCAAAAGGGTCAAACGGCACTTTTTTATCGGTAAAAGCATTCCTGATAGAGAATCCCACCTGATCATTGGCAGTATGTCTGAATGGTAAGATACCAACGATGTCTCCAAAAGCCCAGACTCCTTCTACGTTTGTTTCCAAATACTCATTAACTTTGATAAATCCTTTATCATCCATCTCAACTCCTGTTGCTCTAATGTCTAATATGTCTGTATTCGGCAATCTACCGGTTGCCACCAGTAGTTGATCTGCTTCTAATTTTCCACTATCACCCTTAAGTTTTATGGTAAATTTGTTATCCTGATAAGCAGAGCTTGTCGCTTCGCGATAGGAGACAGCTTCTGTTTCAGTTTTAAATAAGATTTTATATTTTCTGGAAAATTCTTTGGTAAACCAATCTGCAATTTCTTCATCTTCATTATCCAGCATTCTTTCTCCTCTCACTAAAATAGTAATCTTTGTTCCCAATGCTCCAAAAAAGTGGGCCAATTCTGCCGCAATATAACCACCGCCTATAATAACCATGTGTTCAGGTTGTTTTTCCAATCTTAAGGCTTTGGTGCTGTCAAGATATGGGATATTTTCCAAACCAGGAAGGGGCGGGATTGAAGGTCTTGTTCCGCCTACAATAAATACTTTATCAGCCTCAATCTGTTTATCTCCAACTTGCATTTGTTTTGGACCAATAAATTTCCCATGCATTTTATATAAAGTTGGATTCCCAGCTTCTCTAAGAGATTTCTCTATACCGGCAGAGTCTGTATCTACTACCTCTGAAACTCTTTTAACAATTGATGCAAAATCAATACTCTCAATCTTACTTTTAATACCAAATTTCTCACTGTTTTTAATTGTTTCAACAACATCAGCAGAATGAATTAACATTTTAGAGGGAATACAGCCGCGGTTAAGACACGTTCCACCCAGCGGTCCTTCTTCAACTATTGCAACCGACATCCCCTTTTCAGCAGCGAATGAAGCTACTTCAAGACCCGCACCAGAACCTACAACTAAAACATCAAATTTTCTCATAAGACCGAAAGCTCTTTATCCATAATTTTACAAAGGCGCTTTCTCAGGACCACGGTTCTCGTTTGTTTCCATGAAATTTTTAATTTGACCCTCGTCAATTGTTTGAAGTTTAAGTAACCTGCCCCATGAAGTTAAAGCAATTGGCACATCAAGGCTATCCCTCGGCACCATAATCTTTTTACTGACTGAAACCGAGCTAAAAATTTGTTTTAACCGTTCAACATCCAATTCATCCCCTTCTGCTGGTTGATTATTTGTGTTGCCACTTGGTTTGAACCAAAGTATGACTGCCCCATGCTCCATGCTATGTATCAGGTTCCCGTCCGGTACAGGCTTGTCATAAATACCGGCAGGTTGGGAGTTGGCATAATGAGGACCAGAAGTGGGCGGGTTTGTACTGTACTCTTCTTTCGTACCCTCTGGCACATGGTTCGCACCCTGACTGGTAATAGCCTCTCCCGCTAAAGGTTGACGCAATTTTGCCTGCTCTTTGGCTCCCTGAGCGCTTAAAAGCCATAGACCTCCGCCAAGGATGACAACAGTAATGATTACAACGCCTATGATAACTTTAGTTTCTGTCGTCATATAATTCTCACTTTTGCCTTCTTGCTTCCTTCATTTTCTTTGCCCAAAAGATAAGAGCATCAAGCATTGCACTAGCAGATTTTTCGTGAGTATCATTAAACTGGTATTTACCATTTTCATCTAGGTTTTCCCAGTAGTTAGGTAACATGACTTGTTCTCTTAAATCATACATCTTTATTTCAGCAGATATTCCCCGCCAATGTTCAACAGCCCTTGATCCGCCGGCTAACGATCCATAGCTTACAAAACTGACTGGTTTGTAGTGCCACTCATAAAACAGGTAATCTACGGCATTTTTTAATACTGGCGATACGCCATGATTGTATTCCGGAGTAACAAAAATAAAACCATCTGCCTCACTAATAATCTTAGACCATTTTTTGGTATGTTCTTTTGAATACTGTCTTTGGGAGGGTGGAACTGACTCATCCAGAAAAGGAAGGTTTATTTCCTGTAAATCCAAAAGTTCAGCTTTAATATCTGTTCTTTTTTTAGCAATTTCATAGATCCAGTGAGAGGGCTGGATATTAAATCTTCCGGGCCTCACT
>CAZAZW010000006.1:0-18098 GCA_964489875.1 uncultured Gammaproteobacteria bacterium
GTATCCATAATTTATCACCTCCACATATTTTATTTCTTTTCACCTTTATGTGTAATAAAAAAATCTTTATTTGCATCAAGCGCTTTCTGCAACTCTTCGTTTGATGGTTCAACTAGCACTTTCCCGTCAGGAAAAACAATTGTTGGTATTGATTTATAGCCTTTATTTATTTTTTCAACTTCTTCTGCTGCACCAGGTACTTCTTCAATATTAATATACTCGTATTCTATTTTTTGTTGATCCAAAAATGCCTTTGAACGGCGGCAATCCGGACACCAGTCGGCTCCATAAAATTTAATTTTCATATAAATTCACCTTACAGCTTAACTCTTTGCTATAACTTTTGAGTAAAAAATAGAGTGATATTGAAAGAAGCGCCAAAGATATAATGGAGATTTCACTCCCCCCAAAAGGCAAAAAAGCAACACTCCCTGATAGGCCCAAAAGTGCAATAACGGGTAAACCACAAGCTGCACAACCGCTTCCTGCAATACCAAGCAAGGAACTGCCGCCTGCTACCAAGTGTAATTTTCCGGAAGATTTTAGTATTAAAATTCTTTTGCTTAAAAGTACCAAGTTTATACCGGCTAAAATAGCAGTTAAGATTAAAACCAGTAGTCCTGTTCCACTCATGGCTGTTAGCATGCCTCCTAACAAATCTACTAATAGGTTAAATTTATATCCAATTGGAAACTCACCGGTAATAGTCAGTTTCACTAAAGTAAAATTCATCAAATATACAGACAAAATAAGATAGAGGGATGCCAATAAGAAGCTCAAGATTATAAATCTTCTAGTGAATATTATTTGCAATATATTTTTCATTTACTAAGCTCCTGATCTATGACTGTTTTAAAAGCTGAATAAGGCTGTGCGCCAACTATCGGAATTTCGTTGACAAATATAGTTGGTGTTCCGTTCACTCCCGCTTTTTGACCATCAGATAAATCATCCTGTACCTGTTTTGCATATTTATCCGAATTTAGACATGAGGCAAACTGGTTAGTATCAACACCTACATTTGAGGCATATTTAATAAGGTTGTCTTTGGAATAATATTCCAGATCAGATTCAGGGGCTTGGTTGTTATAGAGCCAGTCATGAAATTCCCAGAATTTCCCCTGCTCATTGGCACATTCACTAGCCTGCGCTGCCCAGACTGACTGTTGACCTAAAAAGGCGAAGTGGCGGAAAGCATATTTGACTTTACCGCTATCAACATAATCTTTCATGAGGGAAGTCTCTGCATCTTTAAAGAACCTCTCGCAAAAGGGACACCTAAAATCAGCAAACTCCACAATTGTAACCTTGGCATCTTTATTACCTTTAACTGGCAAATGGCCTGCATCAATGTTGACTTTTCCACCTGGGTTAGAAGGCTGTGAGGGTTGAGTACCAACCTGTGTTTCAGCAGCAGTTGTAGTGGAAGGGGTAGGACCACTAATTAGAATTGCAAGAGAAATCAAAATTGATCCAACAAGGATTGATCCCCCAACTGTAGAAAATAAATATTTGAGCAATTTTTCCATATCTTTTAATCAGTAAACCTATTAAAAAAATTCAAGGTTTTATTACGAAGTAACAAGCTTTGCTTATTTCCCTTTTTCCCATTCAATAAGGAATAGCAAATCAACTGGCCACAGCGATGACATTCAACAAGCCCTAGGTTTTTTAAATCTGATAATGCGTGAGATACGGCTGATTGTGATAAGCCCAAAACTTGAGTTAAATCAGCAACCGGAATTTCCTCTACTTTATGAAGTATTAAATAAATCTTTAGCTTAGTAGGGTCTGATAGGTTACGGATAATCCTTACTAGTTCTTCCTCTTCTACAGAAAAACTGACAGATTTTTGTAAGGATGAAATCTTAGAGTTAGTTATGTAATGAGGGTGACCTTCATGCCCTTGAATATATGCACGATTGAACATATCCTAATATTATCTAGGGAGCGTTTCTTTGTCAATGACCAAATTGCCTAAATTATCCAATCTGGTCTGGTAGTTTTGAATGAATTATTCTTCCAAACTCATCTCTTTTAAGAATTATCCTGACTAAAAAACTTGACTTATCCAATAATTTATGGGTACAGTTAATTTAATGCCTACTTCACGTTCGTTCAGTGTAAACAGCCAAAAAGGAGCCATACCGCTTGTAGCAATCGCCGTGATTGCCATTGTAGCAATTGGCGGCATCTTTTTAATCAGTAAAAACTCCGGCAAATCCCAAAAACCGCCTCAAACACAAGTCAAAGAACAAAAAAGTACAGCAATTGAAACTTCTCCCTCTGTCCAATGGGAAACCTACAAAGACGAAGATCGTGGCTACACTCTTAAACACCCTGAAGGTTGGACTGTAGAAAATTTGCCTGCTGAAGGTAGACAGTTAATCAAGGTTTCTGATAATGCAAAAAGTGCATTTGTGTTAATCGAGGCATTTGCCGGCCCCAGTTTAGACAACGAAGACAAGCTTAGTCAGGTCATAGATTACCTGGAGGAAAAGTTAAAAAAGACTCCCGACTTAAAAATTACCAGTTTTTCCAGAGTTGAGCCAAAAAATGGTATTGGAGGATACAATGCTAAAGGTGAGGAGGCTGATGGTGAAAAAACAGTTTTGTTTGAAGAAAAAATGATAGTTGGTACAACCGGCAGAAGTATACGGATACATGCCGCCTATCATCCTGATTCAGAGGAAATCAACCGCCCCTTGACCACAGAAATTATAAACAGTTTTTCCATAAATTAGTCAAAGGAGGTGATTAAAGTTTGAAAACTTTAATAGTTTGGGTCTTAAATTTTGTAATTGGTATTATTGGTACTTCAATATTAGTTACTAAATTAATGGGTACTGGCGAGGGCGTCGCAGCCACCAGTAATTCCGCATCAGTTGGTATCAAGCTTGATACAACAGGTATTATTGTTTGGGTTGTAGTGATTCTAGTTTATTTTTTCGGAGCCAAGAAGCTTTGGGGTAAAACAGTTGGCGGATTAATCATTAATGCGCTATCTGGTAAAAAGAAGTAAAGGAGGTTACAGTAAAAGCAATGCCCAATATTAACCAAAAAGGGATTATACCTTTATTTATTCTAATAGCAATCGGTGTGGCTGTGTTAGCCGGTGGTACCTATATTGTCAGAAATGAATTTATTAAAACCGGAAAAAGCGGCAAAGCCGCATTGGATGAAGAAAAAATTCAAAAACAAAAAGAAAATCCTCGACCGCTACCTTCACTTAGTCCAACTCCAAAAGGAGAACTATCCAGCGGCCCTTTTACCTATAACCCTCCACCCACCAAGGAAGGCACCCCCTCCAAGGAGCCTGCGTTTTCTATAACAGCACCACCGGGATGGGAAAAACTCCCTGTAGAAGATGAAATCGAACGCGCAGTTTTCCGCTCCCCGGAAACAGATAAAGAAGAGATGGAAGATAACTTAGTAGCTAAAGTTCAACCGATGATTACCGTATACGTGGCAGAGGTTGATGGAAATTTGGATGAACTTGCAAATGAAGTTATTGCTAACAGCCAGAGCAAATATACAAAATACCAGGTCACGAGCAAGCTTAAAACCCGGTTTGCCGGACAGGAGGCAGTAAAATTGGAAAGTAAGTTTAATGAAAAGAGCAAAATTCCGATGTATGCAAAAGCCTATCTGATGGTAAAAGACGGTCATTGGGTGCAAATTGTAGGTAACGGCTTGGAATCAGCCTGGAGCAAAAGGGTCGGAGAAATTGACTCTTCCCTCAACTCGTTTAAATTTAAATAGTTAAATGATCTGGGTATTTGTAGTAACCATTCTTATTTCGCCATTTGTCCTGATTTTAGCAGCCAAACAGGATAAAAAAACTAAAAATTACTTAAAATTATCCTGGATTGTTTTATTGGCATTACAGACATTTTTGGGTTTTTTAAATTGGGAAAATTTTACAATTGGCAGAAGCGGAATCGAACTCTCTCTTACTTACCCTAATTCACTGCTTGGCTTATTTTTTGTTATATCAATACTTCAAATCTTTTTTTTATTAGTCAACAAATCTTTTAATACTTTGGTGGTTGCCTTAAATTTCGCAAATACTATTTTAATATTTGCCGGCATGATTAGGTTGAGCGGTATTTTAGGGTATCAGGCCCTCAGTTTCGCATCAATTGGCGCAGTTTTCTTGGTGCTGATTGAGAATATCATTGGGCTAGCATTCATCAACAAAGACAAAAACCTGCTGAAAAAATACCCTTTTCTTAAATGACCCTTGACAAGGTATAGAAAAATGATCGATACTGGATTTAGTGAAGAAATCTGCCCGCTTCGACTACACTCAGTGTAAACAGAAAGGCTTTGTGGCCAGTCCGCCGATGATCATCGGCGGCATTGTAGTTTTAGTTATTGTTGTTCTTCTGGTGGCCGGTGGCAATTTTAAGTTCTCTGCTAAAGTGACCCCAACCGGACAAAACCAAGCTGCTACTTCAGAAACAGCTGTTGAAGAGGTTGTTCCCACCCCTACCCCTTCTCCTGTCAGCACTTCTAATTTCAAGACTTTTACCAGTGAAAATATGGGTATCTCGTTTGACTATCCGGAAGATTGGGTTGTTAAAGAAACCTCCGATACTATCACTGTTGCTTTGATTGAGGAAGGAACAACCAATAATGCTGCCGCTGCCATTACTGCTATTAACAGGCCGCTGGGAACTGCTAAGGGTTTAGAATTTGCTTCAATTGTTGATTTACAAAAAGTAGCCATTAAAAAAGAATTTAATAACTCGGAATTTACCATTGATGAAAAGACTAGAATTGGCGACAAAGAAGCCCGCCTGTTAGGATTTGAGGGTAATATCTCCGGCAATCCTCTAACCGGCAGATACTTGACTACAGTGGATGAAAATAACATCTATGCCATGACAGTGCTGGCAGATGCAGATAAGTGGTCCAAATACAGCGGCGACCTGCGGAAAGCTTTGGATAGTTTCAAGCTTCTTAAGTAATGAACTCACCTAAGCAAAGAGGGTTTTCTTTCATTCCCTTACTGATAATAGTAGCAGGAATAATTTTAGTAGCTATCCTGGATCTACAAAGAGAAAATTCCATATTACTTAACCAGCTGACAGAAGTGGGATCAACAAAAATTAGCCGCAACCTTGCAGTTGAAAACGTGAAGAAGCTTCCTGAAGTACAGGAATTTTTAAAAAATGTCCCAAATGGCAAAGTTGAAGTGGATAATGAGCTGGAGGGAGAATATAACGTCCATGTTTATGAAGTAAAAGACGGGCATACAGCCACCTTTAACTGGTACCGGGTCAGCATCAAAAGCGGTGAGATCCGACCGGAATTTGAGATTAATTCTACGAATACAGGCACTATCTTAGGCAAACTATGTTATCCATCTGAAGCTTTGCCTCCTGGCAAAATTGAAGCCAAAAGGCTATCTGATAACCAAATTTTTACTCAAGATTATCCGGGCAACCAAAACGGCGGTAAGTCCAATTATGCTTTTGAGCTGGAAGAAGGAGATTACTACCTAAGATACAGGGTAACTGATGATTTAATTGGTTATTCCACCACTGTTTGCCCTACAGGCCAAGAAGAAACCTGCGGGGATAGCAAACAAAGAATTTTGGTAAAAGCAGTAGTAAAAGCCGACCAGGAACTAAAAAACTATGACCTGTGTGATTATTACTATAAAGACTCCAATGCCCCAAAATTTTAAAAACTTTATCTTAATTTTTATCATTCTCTTGCTGTTGCCGTCAGTCGCATCGGCGCAGGATACCTATGAAAAAGTTATTACTTCTGCCGAAGAGGATTGTAAGAAAATCGCTGCGCAACTCGGCGGGGAATTTCCTAGAGTTAATGTGGGTGGTGTAAAAATAGACACGTACAATGGTAATTGTAGTTTTAGTAATGAAGGGTCTCCTGGATATGCTTCTCAATTAATTGAAGACGTGCAAATTGCGATTAATTTAGTCGGTTTCGCACGCTATAGTTCGCCCGAATCGGCACGAAATGGTATTAATAAAGCTATAAAGAATTACGAAGCAAAACAGAAAGCAAATTCGGTCGATAATGATTTTGAGTCAATCGTCAGGGAAACTTCTGACGGGTATGAGTATCTTCTAAAAGGTTACTTTCTTGCCACATTGCCCGAATTGCGCAAGACTCACACCGCAGTCGTTGGTATCGTGAGAGGAAGTTGCGTTATCGCGGTAACTGGCCGCAGTTTTTATAGCGACAAAGGTACGGGTTATCATGTCGGATTACAAGGAAAAATCAACAAGCATCCGGAATTTAATCATGATCGCGAAGTAGAAATCTTAGGATTAGCCAGACAAAAAACAGAGGAACTTCTCAATGTGCTTGATTGTGACAATAACATCTCGTCTCCATCAAGTGCAATACCATCTGTTCAGAACTCATTCTCAAAAGAAAATTCTTTAAATAAATCAAATTATACACAAGCTCTAGTTATTGACCCGCCCAAAAAAAGTGACTTTCAAAAAGTTTCCAAATCTGATTTTAAACTAGTAAATCCTCCTCTAGGTACAGCTTCGGCTACTCCCAAATCCGCTACCCAGTCAGCAAATATCACAGGCAGTATATTTATCGGAAAAGTGGGCGGTGAAGGTGAGCTTATACTGCAACTTCCCAGTGGAAAAGAAGTAACACTTGCAGAAGATAAATCAGCTTTTGAGGGAGAACGGCCGTATGCCCGGTGGCGAGACATAAATGGACGCAATAATTATATTGCACCCAAAAGAAGTGTTTACATTGAAGAAATTGATTGTCATATCCTGTTGGAGCAAGAAAGACAGAAGCAAGAGGATTTAAAGAGGCCCGAGGGTATTAGATATGCAAGCGAATGGGGTGTGGATGAAACGATTATCGTCAAACCAACAGGAGACTGCAGTTACGTTAGTGAAGGCGGGCCTGTCAGGGTGTTAATCGAACAAGGACAAGTCACTTTCAAAACACCTGGTGGCGGTGCGGTATCGGCTGAGAATGCTGATTTTGGAATTGGATACAATGCTAAATCGGCTATCTCCATAGTTGAAGTTTATAATGGTTCAATTACAGTGACAAACAATGCTGGTAATTCAAAAACAATCTCAGCGGTTTATGGATCGGAAATCAAACAGATTGAAGTTGATAAAGACGGGGCTTGGGTTGAAAAAATCGCCATCCCCCTATCACAGTGGCAGGCATTTTTGGCAAGCAACCAAACAAGCGGGAAAAAAGCTAATACAGGAAGTAATTTACCCATCGTTCCGGTTGTTGTGGTTTTAGGTCTCGGAGGGTTAATTTTCTTTCTCTATCGAACCGGTAAACTCCTACCCCTCTACAAAATATCCAGCCAAAAAATTGCTGAAATGCTTAAAAAGATCCGCAAGGAGAAATCAGCAGACTAAATGGATTTGGTAAATATTTACAAAAAAGTTATTGAGCCAAAACTTAAAGATTGGGTGGTTTTTGAACATGGGACTTGTGTAATTATCTACCATCCCCCAAAAGATTTAAAGGCTGAGGCAACAGAAGTTTTGCGAAAATATGGAGCTGTTGTGCCAGGCAGTGAATCTGCAGATTTTACGGTTATGAAGGTTGATAATGGCTGGGTAGTTGCAGGAAGCCAGCCAGGAATTTTAAATTATGTGTCGGAAGATGAAGGCAAAGGCAGGGAAGATTACGAAATCGGCCTTCTTGGGAGAAACAAAAAAGAACAGGATAGCAAAGAATTAAAAGTTGCTTATGTTAATAATTAACTGAACCAAGTAGCTTAATGCAGCAACAGGTACAGAATGATAGGAGGTGTGAAAATATAATAAATAACACCAATTTTAACTAAAGTAGCTATTTGCTGTTTCATATCATATCCCCAGCCTGATTTAATTTGCCGCAATATCACATAATCCCGAAAATTTTCAGAAGATACTTTCCAGAACAAAAAATCAAGTATTGCCCCAAAAATAAACCATGCACCTATCATATTAATAAGTCCCAGAAAAACAGGTATTGCATAGCTTCTGCCCGGAAAAATAGCCGGGCCGGAAATCATAAACCAAATAAGCACAATAAACCCTGTGCTAAGCAGGCTGATTATCCAAAGGCCATACAGAACACTAAAATAAGTAGGATATTGTTTAGCAGTTACCCTTATCTTTGTTTGGCTGTCAAATTCAGAAAGTTTAAAAAATCTTTTCAGGCGGGGCTGTATCCATTTGATAAACGGCGGAACTATTGCCCCTACCCAAAATTGTGTAGAGCTCATTTTTTCTTTTTAGAAAGTTTAGACTGTGATCTTTTTTTAATAAACCAGATTATGCCCCCAATGACCCCTGCTGCCAGTAATCCAGCAATAGCCAGTTTAATAGGTGACAGTTTCTGAGTAATAATCATCACTCCCGGTTTGTCACCATTAGGGAAAAGTGAAGTAGTCTTACCATCCTTGGTGGTAATTTGTACCTCCCCTTCGTAGATACCAACCACTGTTTGATTTTTGTCTGTATTTTTACTAACCCAGAAATGAGTTCTAGGGGCAACAACGCTTAAGGAGCCTCCCTCAATCTTAAATTTATTTTGGGGACTATTATTTTTTGTTTTTACCTCAACTTCTCCCAGATTGAGCTTCACAGTTGCGGTTACATCCTGTGTTTGTTCATCCTGAACCGGTTTCAAAAATTGAATCTCTGTCTGCGGAGAAACATCAATTACTGATCCGGCATCAACACCCCATGTGTATCCAAGCTGAAGATTGTCAGAAGTCGATCTTATAGTTGCATCAATGAAAGTAATAACTATGGGAGTCTCTTTTGAGGTAAGTGGAATAAATTGATTTGATCCGGGCTCCTTAATCTGCCCGAGGCCGGCAATAATCTCCAATGAAGATTTTTGACCGCCTTGTTTCAACTTCTGTATAATTGGGTCGCTGATACGGGGTTCTCTAAGTTTTAACTCTGCCTTTGTGTAACCGGTTACATCTTTAACATACTCGTCAGACAAAGTATAGATATAATCCTTGGCTGCCTCTTCTTCCTTCAACATGGCAATTTCAGGTTCTGTAATTAACTCCCTGCCTATTCCAATCATCGCATCCTGCATGATTAATCCAACCCATGCCAAAGAAACCCGCTCAAACCACTCACCAATAAATACCGGCATGTCTGAAAGTTTTTCTAAAGGAGTTTTTTCTTCTTTCACAGCTTCTTTTGGAGCTTTTTCTTCATTTTTACCTGCATTTTTGCAAGCCTGATAATTAGCCCAAGCTTGGTCACGACAAGCCTGAGTTTTTCCATGACAGTCGCTTGCTTTCATACATGCATCATATTTATCAGCTGGAGAAACCTCGTCTAAATACGAACCTTTAGCTTGGTCTGAACAGGCTTTCTGACAGCTATTAAAAACATCAAAGCATCTATAACTTTCCCACTCATAATTTTTATAAGAGCAATCAGTACCTGTCTGAGCCTCAGCTTTTGGAGGCATGAAAAACAAAACAGTAAACAAAAATAATGTTGGCAGGATGAATTTTTTCACTATAACGTTTTCGCAGAGCGAAAAGGAAAGCTCTGCTTATACCAGAATAGCATAAGCAGGAACTAAATCAAGTGGTTATGTTAAGATAATTTTGTGAAGCTTTTAAGAAACCTTCTAACAGATTCCTCAGCCCTTAGCCTTCTGGTTTCCAACATCATAGTAATTATTTTGGCCATAGTCCAAAGGTGGGAGGTAGCCACAGTCCTTTGGGTTTACTGGATGCAAAGTGTAATTATTGGTTTTTTCCAATTTTTAAGAATCTTATCCTTAAAGAGATTCTCTACAGAAAACCTTACCATCAATAACAAATCTGTCTTACCTACTTCCAACACCAAAACTTTCACTGCTTTCTTCTTTGCCGGGCACTACGGATTTTTCCATTTCATCTATGCCATCTTTCTTTTTAATTTCTTCACAACTAAACCACTGGATTTCGGTTACTTATTTATTGGAGGTTTAATATTTTTCTTAAACCATTTCTTTTCCTTCTATAAAAACCGGATAGTAGATGAACAAAAGACTCAGAATATCGGAACACTAATGTTTTCCCCTTATATAAGGATTGTCCCTATGCACCTCATCATTATCTTCGGAGCAATTTTAGGCCAATCCACCTTGATAATATTTTTGCTGCTTAAAACATTAGTAGATCTGATAATGCATACAATTAAACATAAAGTAAATTATTCCCTAACCGCGAAGTAATTCTAATTGCTTAGGATAAAACGCCACCTCAATCCCTGGTTGTTTAACAGAAGATATAGTTAATGGTTAATTAAATCTAATTAATACCCTATCTTGATATTGTTTTAGGAGCTAGCCCGGAAGATAGACCCAAAGCTCCTATACTTTTAGTTGAAGTTTCCGGTGTATCACCGGACGCACTATAGTATATTGTCAAACAGCAGGTTTCTTTTTGCTACAATAAGTATATGAGCTGGTTAACTAGCTGGGTTTATGGATTTAATATAACAATGAATAAATTAAGAAATGAAGCAATAGTAACCCAAGTAAGGTAGGGGTATAAAAGAAAAGCTGCTAATTTATTAATTTTTAAAAAAGATTTAATTGTCAAAAAAATTGCTATCCATAAAACTATTATTTCCACAAAAGCCAGACCCGGGTTTTTCATCCCAAAAAAGATGATGGACCACAAAACGTTAAGCCCGAGCTGAACAAAAAATAAATTTAGGGCATGTTGTTTCAACTGAGTCTTAGAAGTCCAAACCAGATATAAAGCAATACCCATCAAAATATAAAGTGTGGTCCAAACAGGAGCAAAAACCCAATTGGGCGGAGCAAAAACAGGTTTATTTAAAGCAGCATACCAAGTTGGAATGGAGGAAACTGTAAAAAATGAACCAACAAACCCCGCTCCTAAACAAATACCAACGGATAAAAGCAGTTGAGGAATCCTAATGGGCATATTTTTATTATAGAGTAAATTTTACATTTCGACTATGCTCAATGTAATAGCACTTTGACTACGTTTAGTACAGGCGCCTTTTGGGAAATATTATCCGGGATCTTGTAATATTAAATCATGAAGATTTCTGTAATAGTCCATCCTAATTCCAAAAAGGAAACAGTAGAGAAAGATCTCCTGGGGACTCTGCACGTTTATGTTAAAGCGCCACCTTTGGAAGGAAAGGCTAATCAAGCTACTATTGCCGCTTTAGCAGAACACTTCAAAACCAATAAAACTAAAGTTAAACTAATTTCCGGAGCTAAATCAAAATACAAAGTGTTTGAGGTTACTTCGCATTGAAATAATCATAAACAGCCTTTGAAAGTAAGGCAATCCGCTCCTGTGCCCCAGCAGGAGAATCACTTTCAGACATTATCACAATTATGTAATCCCCCTTCTCGGAAAATACAATACCACCGTCATGTTTAAACCAACCAATCTCTCCTGTTTTGTTGGCTACTTTTGATGTATCCGGTAAATATTTTGGCAGACCGTCAGTTAATTTTTGGTTTTTTAATAGGTCAATCATCTCTTGTGAATATTCCTGGCTCGCAAGTTCACCCTTGTATAATTTTTCTAAGAACAAAGTAACATCAAAAGGTGTCACTGTCGGCGGCGCTCCCTGTGTACCGACTGTTGATTCATTAAAACCTGCTTCTTTCAAAAAAGCTGTCATTTGGGGCAATGTGACCTTTTGTGCAAGAAGCAAAGCTGCGTAATTATGAGAAATAGTAATCATCTGAGTAAGCGCGCTACCTACTGTTAAAGTAATTGTTCCATCTGTCTGTTCGGCCTCCTCAGGATCGATAAAAAACTCTTGATTTAACGCCGCAATATCCTCGCTTAAAACCTGATCTTTGGTTAATTGTCCTTCTTGAATCTCTTTGTACACCACTGCCATCACCCACAGCTTATAAAGACTACCTGCTTCAAAAACTCTATGTTCGTTAGCAAAATAACTTTCACCGGTTTTTAAATTTTTAATTACAATCCCATAAGTCCCTTTTGTTCCCTGCAAAGAATTTTCCACAATAGCCTTGAGGGGATTATTTTCCACCTGTGCCACATTAACCAACTCATCTTTCTTGGAGCCAAACTGCAAAATACCGAATATACCGATTATTCCTATAAAAACAAATACCAGAGTCCGCATTAGTCTTATTCTCTTTCTGTTTCGGTGTCTTACTTTCCAGTTATCTACAAGGTTATATTCCATTTAAGTATACTTTAAAATACCTTAAAAACCTCTAATTTACAAAGAGTAATTAAACCTCTTCTCCCTGGATAAGAATAGCTCTTTTTCGAATAGAGCGGTGGTCAGGATATTCACTTTCGCTAGGAAAGTGTAAATCTTTGTACTTTTCTAACTCTATAAACAGACGTCTTGAGCCTAAATTAATACATTCATCAATGGTAACCCCTTTGAAGTGAGTATAGAATTTATTTTTATGGAGACGAAAAGTAATCGAACCTTCAAAATACGATATAGCCGGCTTTAAATCTGAATAAGTTTTATGCCGGTGACGGCGAACCCTGGGCGGAAAGTATCTATCAATATTTTTTCTGATTGTGAGCCTAAACACCACAAGATCACTCTCTATATGAGGCAATACTTTAGCAACCTTTGCTAAATGCTCATTAATCCGCTTCTGTGATTTATCCGAAACCCGACAATTTTTAGTAGTTAGTTTAAAGATCATGAATTTTAATAACTTAATATTAAGGTTAGACCGTTAAAAACAGCTAAAGTTTAAGTAAGAGAATGGTATTATATTAAACAAGATGTTTAAAAATAGGGCTGATGCAGGCAGGAAGCTGACGAAGCTGCTTGAGAAGTTTACAGATCAGGATGTTGTTATCTATGCCCTACCGAGAGGTGGAGTTATAATAGGAGCAGAGATTGCCAAAACACTCCACGCTCCGCTTGATTTAATCATTACCAGAAAAATCGGCCATCCTCGCCAGAGCGAATATGCAATTGGGGCTGTCGCAGAAAATGGCCATACGGTCCTTAATGAAGAAGTAACCTCAAAAATTGAACCAAGATGGTTGGAGGAAGAAACTGAAAAACAAAGATTGGAAGCCAAAAGAAGGCGGCAACTTTATTTAGGCGAAAGAAAACCTATCCCCTGTCAAGGTAAGATTGCCATTTTAGTTGACGACGGGATTGCCACGGGACTTACTATGAAAGCAGCAATCCGCGAGCTTAAGATACACTACCAACCGGAAAAGATTGTTGTGGCTGTGCCGGTGGCCCCTGCTGAAACAGCTTTAGAGTTAGGAAAGCTGGGTGTTGAGCTGGTGGCGGTTGACATTCCAGAAGCTTTCTCAGGCGCCATTGGCACATATTATCAGGAGTTCTCCCCAGTTGCCGACGAAGATATCATCAAGATCATGAAATGAATTTCTCATTGGCACTACTACTTGGTTATCTGATCGGTTCCCTCTCCCCCGGATATTTTTTCGGCAAAGTTATAAAACATATCGACATTCGCCGGTTTGGCAATAAAAACACCGGAGCTACCAATACTTATTATGTGGTAGGGTCTGTTTATGGCATTATGACTGGAATTTTTGATTTCCTAAAGGCGCCTTTTGTCTATTTTCTGGCTGTCTCAGGTTTCTTTTATTTTCCATCCATCGATCCTGATATGGCTATTCTGGCAGGACTGGCAGTTGTAATCGGCCATATCAAACCATTTTACCTGGAGTTTAGAGGTGGTAAAGGTGTCGCTTCACTTTGGGGCTTGTGTTTAGTAACTATTTTTTATACCCAATCGATTTATGCTTTGATACTTTTATCATTAACCATAATCTATACCGTCTTTGTTTCTAAAAAACTAAGCTTTACTCATCCTTTGCGCCAGATTTTAAAATTAACATTACTTGCCATACCTTTAGGTGCAATCTGGTTATCAAAAACATTTATCATTCCAATTATCACTGGCCTACTTTTATTTTTTGTTATCTTTGATGCTATTCGCTTCCTTGCGCCAAAGATTAATCAGCGCTATTTACATCTTGCCATCTTTGCCAAACAAAAAGAAAAACTTCGGTCCTCCGGTGCCACCTTAATTTTCTTAAGTATGCTTTTATGTTTTTGGCTGTTCCCCAAAGAAATCGCCATCCTGTCCCTGACTATTTTTCTTCTGGGAGATTCTCTTGCTCCAATGGGTCAGAAATTACTACCTATTCCACTTTTGGCAGGCAAAACTCTTGGCGGAGCAGTAATCATTTTTTCGGTCTCTGCAGTTTCAGGATTGTTCCTTAAATCTTTAACTCCGCTAAGTCTCTCTTTTTCTCTAATCTTCTCTGCCTCCTTAGCCGCTGCCATCCTGGATCAGCTTTCTTATCTTGTAGATGATAATTTACTAGTTCCGGTGGGTACTGCTTTAATATTAACACTCATAGTTTAGCTTAAGTTAATCTTTTACCAAACCCTTACACTCTTTTTACCATTCTTAAAATTATTTATCCTAAAATACGTAAATTGCAATTATTGGCTAAAATTGTTAAAATCCGCAATACAAAATTTATGGCTACTGAAACAATGGACATTGCCAGATTTAAAAAAGGACCACCATTAATCCTCTTAGCCAAGACCGAGCAAGCTAAGGTAATCCATGACATTATTGTCCCCCATGGTTGGACTGCGGGAGTCTTACCACATCAATATATGGACGACAAAGGTTCTGTCATAGCTAATCTGATTAATCGAAAGCCGAGAGATAGATTTGACATACCAGGCATATTCCGCGGCTATTTCTCTCCCAGCGACATAGCTAGATACATGGAGGAAGCAAATAATTATCCTGGTAGTACGGTAATTGTCTTCGCTCACGAGAGCTTAATAACTGATGACCTTAAAACTCTTCAACGAGGACTCATCAACATACCACACTATCAGAAAACAGAATCTGGAACATTGGTAGAATTGCCTAAACCTCTCGTGATAGCAATATACGGTACTGGACAAGAAAATCCATCCCTTGAGAAATCTTTTCCCCCAAATGGTCAGATTATTTTCAACATCAGAAATGGGGCTGGAATTCCACTCTCCCCTTAGAAACCAGTTACTTTATGTGTCTTTACTTCTTATTGCAAATTGATATGTTAAGTTAATTTTTTGCCTAATTGCTCTTCCTCTTGTTACTAAAATGAAAATGAGTAATGCATATACCACACCTATTACAATATCAAAAACATAGTGTTCCCCAAAATAAACAATTGAAAACCAAATCCCAAAAATATAAGGCAAAACCAGTAAACTCCAAGTTTTATATCTTCTCGCGATAAAGAAAAAAGTCAGCACCGGATAGGCCGCGTGGAGTGACGGGACTGCCGCCACTAAATTAGCCCCCACCATTTTATAAACCGAAGGTAAATCTATTGGCCGGGCAAAGCTTGCGAAGACTTGATCCATTACCTTGTAAACTTCGGGGATGATCCCATTTTGGGCAGCCATCCATGGGGGCATGGCCGGAAAAACAATATAAGTAAAAAAAGCCAAATATGAAAGCAGAAGAAGCGCTAAAAAATAGCTCCTGAAAAGATTTCTATCCTTTAGCCAGAAAATAAAACCAATGATCATAGGAACTATAAAATGCGACATGTAAAGGATGGTCCCCAGATAGTCATACCAGCGAACTGTCCCTCCGGAATAAAGCATGCTCTGTAGGCTATTGGTGGGTAAACTGCCAAAGATTGCTTTATCAAAATCGATCATCGGATAAATATGGGCAACTTGGGTTAGCTTTGGAACCAAACCTCTTAAATAATCATAGCTTAACAAAAGCACAACAGGTATCGACCAATCCTGTATGAATTGTTTCGACCTTCCTAAGATTAGAGCAATCAGTACGGCTGCTGCAAAAAATTGGTCAGGCGAGAACCAGGTTCCGTGCCAGATTAAAAACCCGCTGACAATTACAAAATAAGCTACAGGCAAGAAAATAGTTGTTTTGTGAAATTTACTCAAGAAGCCTATTGTACAATAATTGTCCCGAATTGACTGGGACTCAGGTGGTTATGGTATTTATATGTTCCGGGTTGATCAAAGGTTAAAGAGACTATTCCGCCATCAGTTAAGCTTCCTAGATTAAGGGGCTGATAATCCGTATGGGTAGGATGAGGGCTGGAATTGACTTCTGCATTAGTACCGCTTTGGTTAGTCCAGGTAACTTTTGTACCGGCCTTGACAGTTAAACTTTGAGGGGAAAACCCATCTACTGTTAAAGTGATTGTTTCCTCTGAAATTTCTGATGCAGAAGATGTAGCCGGAGAGGCTTCTGTAGTTGCTACCGGAGTAGTTGAAACAGGGTTGTAACCAGTTCCCCCTCTTTTACTTAGGATGAAATAATATACCAATCCATAAATAACGGCTCCAATAATTACATAAATCAACACCCATTGCCAAAGTGGTCTTGTTCCATAACTGGTATTTTGATTATCCATTATTACAAAACTAGAAATCCTATATTAATATACTATCCTCACTTCCTTAAAAAAACAAGTAATAAATTAGTAAGAAATCAGTGGTTAAATATGGTATATTAAACAAATCCATGGCAGATAACAAACAACCAATTACCTACTCACAAGTCGGAGATAATTACGATACCAAAGATCCAATTAAAAAATTAGCTCAAACCGCTGCTGCTCAAACTGCTAAACATTTAGCAACATTGAAATACAAAGAGATATCAGAAAGTCGCGGGGAATCAGCATTCGTTTGGCAAATTGCCGAAAATACATTTATGGCTTCGGTGATTGAAGGGTTGGGAACAAAAAACCTCATTGCTGATGATATGGGAAAAATTACCGGAAATACTTATTATGACATTATCGCCCATGATACCGTGGCTTCCATCATAAATGATCTTTCCTCCTCAGGCGCCAAACCATTAGTTTTGCACGCATATTGGGCGATTGAGGATAATAGTTGGCTGCAAGATGAAGTTCGCATGAAAGATTTAATCCGGGGCTGGAAAGCTGCCTGTGACCTCTCAGGAGTAGCTTGGGGCGGCGGAGAAACACCTACTCTCAAAGGAATTATCAAAGAAGGAACAGTTGATTTGGCCGGATCAGCAATAGGAATCATAAATTCTGATAAAAGAAGAGTTCGATCAGAAAACTTAAAGGCAGGAGACCGGATTATTTTCTTAAAAAGTAACGGCATTAATGCAAACGGTGTTTCGCTTGCCAGAGCAGTTGCTAAAAAATTACCGGAAGGCTATGCAACAAAATTACCCAGCGGCATAATGTACGGAGAAACACTTCTTGCAAAAACCAACATTTATGCCAAATTAGTCCAAAACTTACTGGACGAGGGAATAAACATACACTACATCTCCAATATAACAGGCCATGGACTTCGCAAAGTAATGCGCGCACCACAAAATTTTACTTATGTAATAGAAAAAGTTTACCCAGTACCGGAACTATTTTCATTAATCCAAGAACATGCAAATTTAAGCGACGAAGAAATGTACGGCACCTATAACATGGGACAAGATTATGCCCTGTTTTTACCGGAAGAAGATGTGGAAAAAGCACAACAGAAAATTACCGAAAATGGTTTTGAAAGTTTGAATGCAGGATATTTGGAAAAAGGTGAGAGAAAAGTCGTCATAAAACCAAAGGATATTATCTTTGAAGGCAAAACCTTAGATCTTCGTTAATTTCTTTCTTCATGAGTTTGATGATTTTTAGGAATCAACTTCTCAGAAATAGAATCACCATTATAAATGCACTTAACAGCTTCTGCTAAAAGTTTGGCCACGGAAATAACAATAAATTTTGGATTTTCTAAAATCTCTTTTTTAAGCGGCACTGTATCTGTGATATAGACTTTATCAATTGGCGAATTATTTATCCTTTCCAGTGCCGGGTCAGAAAAAAGCCCATGGGCAGCAGCCGCAGATACGCTCTTTGCCCCTTTTCCCTTGATCAGTCTGGCAGCATCACAAATTGTTCCGGCTGTATCAATCATATCATCCACAATTAATACGTCTTTTCCGGAAACATCGCCAATCATATCTAAAACCTGACTTTCATTTTCCTTCATCACATCCCTTTCCTTAAAAACTATGGCTACTCCATCAGCACTAAGTAAATC
>CAZAZW010000006.1:18108-28869 GCA_964489875.1 uncultured Gammaproteobacteria bacterium
TTAGCCTTTAAAACTCCCCCTTTATCAGGAGATGCCACCACTAGATTAGAGCTAAAGCTTTTCTTAAGTTCCGGAAGAAATGAATAGCTGCTGTATAGGTTATCCCAGGGGACTTCCACAAATCCGGGCTCTTGTTCGCTGTGGATATCAACTGTTAGTATCCTATTTGCTCCGGAAAACTCTATTAACCTGGCAATTAAAGAGGCTGATATCGGAACTCTGGGCCTATCTTTTCTATCTTGTCTGGAATAACCAAAATAAGGAATTATAGTTGTAACTTCTGAAGCAGAGGATCTTTTTGCAGCATCTATTATCAGTAAAAGCTCCATGATATTGGCATCAACCGGCGGGCAAGTAGACTGGATAATAAATACATCTCTTTTCCTTAAATTCTCGGGGATAACAACTCTTTTTTCGCCGTCGGCAAAGGTAGTCACGGTCTCATCAACATTTCTACCCAAAATTGCAGCAACTTCTTTGGCTAATTTTAAATTTGCAGTCCCTGTTAAAAGTACAAAACCATTGTTTTGAGACATAAAGCTAGATTAAATTATACCACGAATATTATCTTTAATTCTTTGGTTAACGTTTTTTGTTAGATCCGGAACAAATTTTTTGCCTGTTATTTTTTCATAAATACTCATATAAAGCATACTCATTTTGGCAATAAAACTTGGCGGCATCTTGGGAATTTTGCCTTTGCCGCTGTAACCGTGCTCCTTAAACCAAATCCGGAGAGGCTCTTTATCATAGCTTTCCGGCTCTAATCCCTTTTCGAGTCTTTCTTTGTAAGTTTTCTTAATCCAATACCGCGAAGAATCAGGAGTATGAATCTCATCAACCAAAATTAATTTATTTTTTTCATCTAAACCAAACTCATACTTTGTATCCACTAAAATTATCCCCGCCTTATCACAAATTTTTTGCCCTCGTTCAAAAAGAGATAAGGCTGATTTTTTCATTTGTTTCCAAATTTTGGGTAAAGCAATTTTTCTTTCCAGGATTTCTTTTTCAGTCAACCGGGCGTCATGTCCGGCTTCTGCTTTTGTAGTAGGAGTAATAACCGGCTCAGGGAGTTTTTGATTTTTCGCTAACCCTTCCGGAAATTTAATTCCATAAATTATCCTCTCCCCTTTTTCATAAGAGCCCCAAATGGAAGTATCTGTCACACCGGTAATATAACCCCGTATGACCATTTCAATAGGAATGACTTTACAATTTTTTACCAACATTACGTTTGGATCAGGGACAGAAAGTAAATGGTTTTGAATTATATCAGCTGTCTTTTGAAACCAGAGCTCAGACAATCTTGTCAAGACTTGCCCCTTAAAAGGAATTAACCCCAGTACATGATCAAAAGCAGATTGCCGGTCAGTGGTAATAATGATTCGCTTACCATCCAATGCATAACTATCCCGGACTTTGCCAGAATGCTTTTTACCAAATTTAGTGAGATTTACAGTTTTTAGGGCAAGCGGGATATTTTCAATAACTTTTTGTTTACTTATCATTTTCTAGCTTGTAGGCTTTTTCTTCTACTGCTATTGCCAATTTCTTTTTGTATTCCAGTAATTTACTTTCCAGATTCTTATCTGATGTAGCCAAAATCTGCACTGCCAAAATACCGGCATTTTTTGCGCCGTTTATAGCCACGGTGGCCACCGGAATCCCCGGTGGCATTTGCATGGTGGAAACTAATGCATCTACTCCACTTAAGACCCCACTTTCCAATGGCACCCCTATAACCGGCAGCGGAAAACGGGCAGCAATTACACCGGCTAAATGAGCTGCCATTCCTGCTCCGACAATTATCACTTTTATGTTACGGGTACTGGCGTCTATTACCAACTCTTCTGTCCTATCAGGTGACCTATGTGCCGAAGAAATTGTCATCTCGTATTCCACATCAAATTCCTCCAGCACTTTTGCAGCCTCTTTCATAATAGGTAAATCAGAATCTGAACCCACCAAAATCAAAACTTTTTTGTCCATATAATTAATTTAACTTATCAATTTCTTTTGCTAAAAGTAAAGCTTTTTCTTTTGCATTACCAATATGGGCCGTAACATCCATCAATTTATCGATTTCAGCGGCGCTTAAGTATTTATTTATCTCCGGGCTGGACTCCAATAAATCAACCATTGGGTTTTCTTTTCCTTCATGCATAATCTGCCAGGCTTTCATGGAAATTTCTCTCAAGACCTCATGGGTTTTTTGCCTGTCTGCGCCTTTTTTAACCGCTTCCAAAATTACCACCTCAAGTAGGGAAAAAGAAAAGAAGAATTCTAAATTTTTTCTGATTACTACTTCATTTATTATCATGTCTTTTACTATTTTCGAGACACTATTTAAAATTTCATCTGTTGCCAAAAACATCTCAGGATTGGTAATTCTTCTGTTTGCAGAATCATCCAAAGTCCTCTCCAAAAGCATATTAGCAGCATTATCCCAAGTTATTCTGGACAAACTAACAACCAATCTTGCCAGTGAGCAAATCTGTTCCGCCTTAATAGGATTTCTTTTAAACGGCATGGCCGAGGAACCAACCTGATCTTTCCCAAACGGCTCCTGCCATTCCCCAAATCCGGGTGATTGCATAATCCTCAAATCAAAAGCAAATTTATTTAGAGATTGGGCAATCCCGGCAAGTAAACTACCAATCAAAAATTCTATTTTGCGGGGGGCAGTTTGACTGGCAACCAAAACTGCATCGATCCCCAGTTCGCCCATCACATCATTTTCCATTTTACCGGCACCTGAGAGATTAGTCAGTCTCATATAACTTGCAGAAGTCCCAACAGCGCCTTTAATTCCTTTTGCTTTTAAGTTACTTTTAACAAACTTTAAAAATTCGAGGTCCGTTAATAAATCCTGTGCATAAAAAGCAAATCGATAACCCAAAGTTGTTGGCTCTGCCGGCTGCAGGTGCGTATAACCCATACAAACAAAATCAGCGTACTTTTTAATCTTTTCACCAAATGCCTGCAAAAGTTTAACTAACTCTTCTTCTACTATAGACAGTGCCTCAGTCATTCTAATGGTTTCGGCATTATCCGAAATATCCATACTGGTCGCACCCAGGTGAATTTTTCCGCCGCCAATTTTTGCTTTTTCTGCAAACTCTCGGATAGCCGACACTACGTCGTGCCGCGTATCTTTTTCAATTTCCCAGATTCTATCTATATCAATATTGTTCTGATTCTTTTCTAAATCAGCTAACTCTTCGCCGGAAACTAAACCTTCTTTTGCCTGAGCTTTTGCAAGTGCAACCCAAACCTTACGCCATAGCTTGTACTTATTCTCTTCGGAAAAAATCTGCCTCATTTTTTCTGATCCATAACGCCAGGAAAATGGACTCATGTATCTTGAATAGTCATTAGTTTTCATAATTAATGCCTAAACGCTCTCCTTCCGGTAAACACCATCGGAATACCTGCCTTATTGGCTGCATCGATTGATGCCTTATCATTAACAGATCCTCCCTGTTCAACAACCGCCCCAATTCCATATTTAGCTGCCATCTCTACGGAATCTTCAAACGGAAAAAAGCTGTCACTTACTAATATACCACCCTTTGTTAATTTTCCCGCCTGCTCCAAAGCAATTTTTGTAGCACCAACTCTGGAGGTTTGTCCTGAACCAATCCCGCGGGTCATCGGAATATCTTTATCAATCACAATCACTGCGTTTGACCTTACAGCTTTCACTGCCTTAAAACCAAACTTCATTTGTTCCAACTGTTTTTCAGTCGGTTTTTTCTTTGTCACCACTTTCCAATCCTTAAAACTTTTTTCAACATCGTCGTCAAAATCCTGCAAAAGCACTGCACCGGCAAAATATTTTAAATCCCATCTCTCAGTTCTTTTATTCACGATCGATCCAAAGGTATAAACTCCCATACTTTTCCTGACCTTTTTAAGTAATTCCAGAGCATCCAGAGAAATTGCAGGAACTGCCACAATATCAGTATTTCCTTCCCGCTCATTTTTAAATGTGGCAATATTTTTGGCAGCTTTTAAATCCATAGGCTTATTCAAAACAATTACTCCTCCAAATGCGGAAACAGGATCTGCCTCAGTTGCCCGATACAACGCTTCAGAACTGTCCTCTCCGGTTGCAATTCCACAAGGGCTTAAATGTTTTATGACGGTTGCTGCCGGTTCCTTAAATTGTCTGACAGTTTCCAGTCCGGCTTGAATATCACCGATATTTGTGCCGGAAAGTTCCCGACCCCACAGGTGTTTCAATTTGGCAAAGGGAGAATTAGTTCTTGGTATTAAATATAAAGCACCCGCTTGATGAGGATTTTCACCATATCGAAGTAAATTGGTTCTTCTAAGCGGTATTGTTAACTCATTAGGAAACTTTTCCTCAGAGAGGAAGTTACCAATTTGGGAATCATAAAATGACAAATGATAAAAAGCTTTAGATGCTAAGTCCTTTCGAAGCTTTTCAGCAACTTTGCCCTTTTCTAAAACATCGGCTACCATACCGTAATCATCTGGACTGACTACCACTAAAACACTCGCGTGGTTTTTAGCAGCTGATCTAATCATGGTTGGCCCCCCGACATCTATGGTTTTAATTCCCGGCTTTTCCTCAAACGGATAAAGATTGCAGACCACAATATCTATTTGAGGCACTTTTAATTTTTGGGCCTCATTAACGTGTTTCGGATTTTTTCTGTCAAACAAAATACCTGACTCAATTTGAAAACTGATAGTTTTCATCCGTCCGTCAAAACTATCTCTGGGATTGCCGGTTATTTCATCAATCGGGGTAACATTTATTCCATTTTCTTCCAAAACCTTGAATGTTCCGCCTGTAGAAATGATTGTATATCCAGATTTCAGCAAAACCTTTGCAAAATCTACAATTCCGGTTTTATCATAAACACTTAGCAAGGCGTATTTCTTAGAGCTCATGTTAAAACCTCCTTCAATTTTCCTTTCTCAATCGCTTCTTTTATTTCCATTGCCACTCTTTTGCCCATACTGATATTCTGTCCAAATAAATATCCGCTGTAAGGAGTTGCAAATATACCCGGAGATCCCGGCATGCGCGGGGATACATCAAAAACAATAATTTCTTTTTTGGGGGGACCGGCGGTGATCATGGTCTGCAAACCAAATGGGCCGATTACCCCCGGCGGCATAATCTTTTGGCTGGCTTCCACAAACTGCTCTCCCATAGCAAAGGCCTCTTCCAATAAAGATTCTAAAACAGTTACTGCAATATGCCCTGCTTCCTCATACTTTATTCCAATTTTTTTAATTAGCTCTTCCTCATACATTGAAGGCAATTTAGTGAAACCTTCTGCATTAGTTTGTCTTCTGGTATCAGTACCAATAAGTTCCAACCTTTTGTTGACAGGTGAATAAAAGAAATTAAAGTTCACCTGCACTCCCACAATAAATTCTTCTATCACCGCTTTCTTTATTTGCTCCTCAGTAAATTTCCCCAACCCCAATCCATGGGCTACCCCTACTTTATATTCCTCATATGATTCAGCAAAGAAGAAGGCTCTTTCAAACCCTCTTTCTTTTTCCAGTACTTTCACAATACATAATCGATCAATATTTTTGGGGTTTTTAAATTGTTTAGGATAGCGGATTTTTGCGCCGTCTAGTAAATCATACTGGTTAGGTTTTACTCCCCGCTCTTCTGCTTTCAACAAAAATCTGTTGCCGAACATCGGCACTTTAAATTTCTTTTCAATTTCATTGTAGTCATTGATATAAACTTCAAAAGACCTGTGTGGTATGAAAATAGCATTTCTTTTTAGAAGTTCTCGTTGGACTTTTTCAGTTAAAATATCCTTAAATTCATCTAACACTAAAACCTCATCTACACACCCTAATTCACCTTTGGAGCCATAATAATCCTTGTAAGTTTTCTCTCTGCCCTTCTTGCAAATAACTAATGTCTTAAATCCCAAATCTTTTGCCCCCCGGCATACATCTAAGGCAGAATGGGAACCCAAAACAGCGATAGTATAGTTTTTCATTAATCCAGCACCTCCTTCAATTTATTTAGTTTTACAGCATTTTTGATCTCTCTTGCGATACGTCTTCCTGTAGACATTGGTTCATCATATAAAAGATACGTATATGGTGAACCATTAATGAAACAATTGGTCCCTGCCACAATCCTTGCAGAAATTTCAATCACATAAATTTCTTCACTGGAGGTAATAATTGTTTCCAAGCAAAATGGCCCAAAAAGTCCTTTTGGTGGTATTAGTTTTTGAGAAGTTTTGACAACCCGCTCAGCCATAGAAACTGCTTCTGCCAACATTGACTCCCTGACAGCAAGCGGGATATTGGCCACTACTTCAAAAGAAGGTTCAATATTTAATCCTCTTTGGTTTTTGGCCGGAATCCTGCCAAGAGAGTCAACATTCGTTTCATAACGTTTATCAATACTCATTATTTCCACTTTTTTAGTCAAAGGTGAATAGAAGAAATGGAAATAAACCGGGACTCCGATAACATACTCCTGGACAATAAATCTTTCTTCATTGTAATTTTTTAATTTTTCATCAAACTCCTTTTGGTTTCTGGCAGTAAAGTAACCTTTGCCGCCGGAAGCACCATATGATTTAACAATCACCGGGCGGTCAATTTTATCCCCCCTCTTAAAGCGGTGAGGAACCTTAACTCCAGACTGCTCCATCCAATCTCTTTGCATCTTACGGTTTTCTTCCCAATCCAAAACTTTCTTGTTGCCAAAATAAAGGACCTTCATATTTTTATTTTGATCCAGCCCTAAATATGCCACAAATGATCCATGCGGAATCACTATGGCATTCTTTTTCAGGAGCTCTTTTTCCAACTTGGGAAAATCTTTCCAGGATTTAATTTCTAAAATTTCATCAATAAAATTGCCGTATGATTTATAAAGAGTAATTCTGTTGGGAGTAGCTACTACGCAAGTTTTAAAGCCTTCATCTTTTGCCCCCTTGAGGATTTGCAGGGCGGAGTGAGAACCTAAAGTAACAATTGTGTAATTTATAATTCCCATAACTTATTATATTAAATAGACTACCAAATGTCAAAAACTTATGCTACACTTTGTCCATGCAAAACAGCGTTTCTGTAATTGTCGGCACCCAATGGGGCGATGAAGGCAAAGGTAAAATCGTTGATTTGCTTTCGGAAAATAAAGACTTCGTTGTCCGTTTCCAGGGCGGCAATAATGCCGGCCACACTATTATAGTAAATAACAAAAAATACCCGCTTCACTTAATCCCCTCCGGAGTCTTACACCTTAAAACGAGTTGCGTCATTGCCAATGGAGTTATCATTGATTTAGAAGTCCTCACCTCAGAAATAGAGATGTTTGAAAAAGATGGAATCAAATTAAACGGCAGGTTATTTATCTCAGATAGATGTCATCTGATTCTGCCTTACCATAAAGCTCTTGATGAAGCTTTTGAAAATACCCGTGGTAAAAATAAGCTAGGGACAACCAAAAGGGGTATTGGTCCGGCTTATGCTGATAAAGCCAGTTATAACGGGATCAGAATTTATGAATTAAAGAACTGGGGTTTATTTGTAGAAAAATTTAAGTTCCAAACCAAAATAAAAAATGAAATTCTAAAAACTTTTAAAGTTGCCTCAATCAATATTAATAAAGAATTGGAGAAGATTTCAAAGCTTAGGAAAACAGTCCTTCCGTTTGTTACAGATACTTACCAACTTTTACAAAAAGCCATTGCTCAGAAAAAAGATATTCTTATGGAAGGGGCCCAAGCAGTTATGCTGGATCTGGATTTTTCTCCCTATCCATATTCAACCGGTTCTAATACCATTCCCGGTATGGTAAATACCGGTGCCGGCATACCAATACAAAAAATTGGTAATATCTTAGGGGTCGTTAAAGCTTACACTTCCAGAGTCGGCAGCGGTCCTTTCCCCACCGAATTAACCGATGAATTAGGTAAAAGCCTCCAGCAAAAAGGGGCGGAGTTCGGCACCACAACAGGGCGGGCCAGGAGGGTTGGATGGTTAGATTTAGAGGCTGTAAAATTCGCTTGTGAAGTTTCCGGAGTTACGGAAGTAGCTATTACTAAAATTGATATTCTTTCAGAATTTGAAAAAATCAAAGTTTGCATAGGATATAGACTGAATGGAAAATCAATTCCCTATAGCAGTTGTGGATATGTGGAACTGGAAAAATTAACTCCGATTTACAAGCAGTTCCCGGGATGGAATGAGGATATCATGAAAATTAAAAGTTTTAAAGACCTTCCAAAAAATTGCCAGGATTATGTAAAATTTATTGAAAACTTTTTGAGGATCCCGGTCAAACTCATCTCTACCGGCCCTAGAAGAGAAGAATACATTAAAATAGACCGCGATTAACCAATTAGAAGCCTAAAAATTCTCCGCTTATCGCAACTTCTTTTGCTACTAGTTCTATAAGAATATCCGCTAATTCACTTCTGCGTTGTTCTGGAAGTCTTTTCAGTAATTCGTTTATAGCATTAGAGACTTCTGTTGAATCATCTTCTGTTTTTATAAAAGCACTCCGAGTATAAATTCGACTTATTCCACTCGGAGCCACGTCTAGAAGAACTCCTGATCTTCTCATTGTAACCAACATAAGTTCCTCACGTGTACTACTTTCGTCCATAGGTCCGGTTAGCCCACGGAGATGTATATTAATTCCATTAGAATCCCCTTTAACTCTTACGTAAATTCCGTAGTCTTCAGACACCACTTTTATTAACGCTCCCATTAATATAAGGGGTGCTTGAACGTCTGAGGGGTTAATGGCAGCCAATCGAGCAATCCCTTCAACTAAACTGTCTGTCTGAATTCTTATTCCCCTAGAATCCTGTTTAAAGTGTTCAAAATCCTCGCAACTTTGAAGACTTGTCAATATTTGGTGCGCACGATTAAATGATTCTATAGACATATTTTTGGAATTGTACTAGATCAGAACCTAAAAATCAACTATAAGCCACTTTAAAACGATCTTATTCCCATTCCATGGTGGCCGGGGGTTTGTTGGTAATATCGTAAACTACCCTGTTAACTTCCAGAACTTCATTTACAATTCTAGTAGAAATTTTATCCAAAAGCTCATATGGAAGCCTGGCAAAGTTGGCGCTCATGGCATCTTGGGCCTCAATCGCCCTAATGGCAATTGTTTCTCCATAAATTCTATTGTCCCCTTTGACACCGGTTGTTTTAATTCCGGTAAATACTGCAAAAACTTGCCAAAGTTTTCCTTCAACTTCCTTCACCTCTTCTTGAACAATTTTATCTGCTTTTCTAAGTATCTCTAATTTTTCTTCAGTAACATCACCTATTATCCTGATTGCCAACCCTGGACCAGGGAAAGGTTGCCTATTTATTATCTGGTCAGGTAATCCTAAAACCTTTCCAATTTTTCTGACCTCATCTTTATAGAAATTTCTTAAGGGTTCTGTTAATACTAAATTCATTTTGCTTGGTAATCCGCCCACATTGTGATGAGATTTAATTACTTTGGCATGTTTTGTTCCAGCAGATTCTATAACATCAGGATAGATTGTCCCCTGTACTAGAAACTTTGCCCCATATCTTTTTGCCTCTTTTTCAAATACTTCGATAAAAGTTTTACCAATAATTTTTCTTTTTTCCTCCGGATCAACTACATCTTTTAATGCATTAAGAAACTGCGTCTTTGCATCTATAATCTGTATATCCATTTGATAGTGTTTTGAAAAAACTTTTTGTAATACTTCTGTTTCATCTTCTCTCATTAGCCCTGAATCTATATAAAAACTTTTCAAGTTTTTGCCGATGGCTTTGAAGACTAAAAGAGCGGCAACTGAAGAATCAACTCCGCCGGATAATGCACAGATTGCTTTTTCGCTCCCTATAGAATCTTTAATATCCCTGATAATATCTTCTGTAAATTCTTTATCGATTACCCTTTTTTTAATTTTAAGTCCACAAATCTTCAAGAAATTTTCTAAAATTTGCTCACCAAATTCTGTATGTATTACCTCCGGATGAAACTGTATTCCATAGAATTTTTTCCCTTCATTTGAAATGGCGGCATTATGGTGGGTGAGGGTTTCCGCATTTTCCACAAAACCCGCTGGAAGTTTAGAAACTTCGTCCCCATGAGATAACCAAACAGTAGAACCATCAGGAACATTCTTTAATAATTTAGACAATTTATTAATTGTCAGAACAGCAGGACCGAATTCTTTCTTTAGTCCTTTTCTCACTTCTCCTTTTAAAAGATGGCTCATTAACTGATGTCCGTAACATATTCCCAAAACTGGAATTCCCAAATCCAATATCTTTGGATCCACAGTAGGAGATTCTTTTTCAAAAACCGCCGCCGGCCCACCTGAAAAAATTATCCCCTTTGGTTTTCTTTCTTTCACCCTATTTAGTGCTTCATCAGGAGAAACCGTAACGCATTCTACTCCAAATTCTCTAATTCTCCTTGATATCAGATGAGTCGTTTGTCCTCCAAAATCAACTAAAATTATCATAGGCTCTCCTTAACATAATTTACCATTTCCTCAAATATAAATGCACCATGGGGTTTGATAATTTTTTCGCGACGCCAGTTTGGATACTGAGTAGCATCAACAAATTTTTCAGGATGCGGCATCAATCCTAAAACCCGCCCAGTTGGATCTGTTACTCCGGCTATGGCATTTAAAGACCCATTTGGATTTTGGGGATACTCTTGGGTTGGATTTCCATCTTCATCAACATATTCAACAACAATTTCAGCACCACTTTTTT
>CAZAZW010000006.1:28879-38941 GCA_964489875.1 uncultured Gammaproteobacteria bacterium
GATATTATAATCACCTTGCAAAAATACACACTTACTTTTTTCTGACTTTAAATCAACCCACCTGCATTCAAAATGTCCACTGTCATTGGGAGCAAGTGTTGCATCCATTTCCCCCAAATTCCCAAACGGCAAAAGACCGGTTCTTACCAAAACCTGAAACCCATTACAAATTCCGATAATTAATCCTCCTTTTTTTCTAAAATCTTCAATTTCTTTTCTTAAAAAGCTTATCAACTCTATTGCCCAAATTTTTCCTGATGCCACATCATCACCATAAGAAAATCCTCCAGGCAAAGCCAGGATCTGAAAACTTTTTAGAGTTTTAGTTTTATTTCTTAACTGGTTAACATGTATAAACTCCGGATTTCCTCCAAACTTTTTAAAAGCATAGAAAAGCTCATTATCACAATTGGTTCCATCTGATTGTAAAATACAAACATTCACATTCTTCATAATTTTTTAATATCCTCCATACTTATTTGATCAAACGAATCAACTATTAGATCTGCATCTCTAAGCTCTTCTTTCTCATGGGTTAGTGCAAGTGCTATACATTTCATCCCCGCTGCTTTAGCTGATTCGATCCCGTTGCTTGCATCCTCCACTGCAAGACAATCTTCAGTTGATAAGCCTAATTTTTCAGCAGCCTTAAGGTATATTTGGGGATGAGGTTTTGCAATTTGAACCTCACTTCCTGTAACAATTGTTGGGAAATAATCATCAAGAGCTACATGCTCCTTTATTACAGAAATTTTTGAATCAATTGCTCCTGTTGCAAGCGCCACTTTAAATCCTTCTTTTTTAAGAGCCTTAAGAAACTTTAAAAATCCGGGTGTTAACTTTACACCTTTTGTTTTTAAGGATTCTGAGAGAAGTTGCGTCCTTTTTTGGATAAATTTTTCTACTTCTTCATCACTGATATCAACTCTATCTTTTATAATATCGTGAGCCTTCCCTCCGGAGGCTTTTTTAAAATCCTCATACGACATAGTAAATCCATAGGAGCGGAATACTTCTCTCCAGGTAGGAAAATCATGCTCAATAGCTGTATTTATTATTGTCCCATCCATATCAAAGATCACCGCTTTAATCATGGAAAAATCTCCTTCATTGGTTTTTGCCATTTCTCCTTGAGATCTTTAATATCTGCTGTAAATAATCCATTTACTACCAACCTTTCATCTTTTCTAGTTTTTCCTAAGATCTTAAAAGGCACTTTACTGAATAATTTCTTAGCAATCTCCTCATTTTTTACTTCAACAATAAAACATCCTGTTGTTTGTGCAAATAACTCCTCACCAGAACCTTTAATCTCTGCTCCACAGTCTCCTCCAACACACATCTCAAAAATAGCAGTTATAAGTCCTCCCTCTGAAACATCATGACAAGCTAAAACTTTTCCACCAACAATTGCCTGATGTAACTTATCCAAAACTTTTGGCAATACTTTTAGGTCAACTTTTATAACTTGTTTACCAACCAACACAATAGTTGATCCAACTTTTTTAAAATCTGAAGAAACTGTTTTCTTAACATCAGGAATTTTGCCAAATACCGACATCACAAAAGTTGGAGGACTATGTAACACCAAATCCTTACTTCTATATGTTGCAGACAAGCTATCTTTTCCAGAAATTACCGGGATCTTTAGAGCTTTCATAAAATCACAAACTGCATCAACACAAGTATCCAACTTTCCTAACCATTCTTCATCTGGAAATGGCCAAATGTAATTATTAATTAAAGATGCATTTTTATAATCTCCTCCCACAGAGGCATAATTGGAGATTGCTTCCGTTGCCGACCAAATAGTCCCCCAATAAGAATCATCCCTTGTTAATTTAGGATTTAAACCGTGAGCTACCACCAAACCATAAGGCTTATCAAGCAGCGGCTTGACCACCGCTGCATCATTTGGTCCATCCATTCCAATACCAGCAAAAGGATGCAGGGCATTTGTCCCTTGAACATTATGATCATACATTCTAAGTATTGGTTCTTTAGAATTTATATCCCCATTATTCAAAACTTCTTCTAAAAGAAAAATCCACTCGCTCTCCGTCACTGGTAATTCCTTAGACTTTTCACTTTGCACTTTTCCCTTTGCACTCTTTGCTTTCATCACTCTTTGAGGAAGTCCCCCATGTAAGAACTTCATCTGCAAATCTCCAACTTTTTCTTTTCCATAAAAAACTTTTAAGCTTTTACTTCCATCAAACTTGGCTATCTCTACTGCCTCAACATTATATTTTTTGCAGATTTCAAGAAACTTTTTAAGATTTTTTGGAGATAAAATTATTAGCATCCTTTCCTGTGATTCAGAAAGAAAAATTTCCCAAGGAGCCAAACCTTGATATTTTAAAGGAGCTTTTTCTAAATGAACCGTTACTCCGATCTCCTCACCCATCTCGCCAATTGCCGATGAGAATCCACCTGCCCCCAAATCCTGCAGCGCCCTTATCAAATTCTTATCCCTTGCTTCCAAAATGGCATCAAATATTCTTTTTTCCTCAATGGCATTCCCGATTTGCACGGCTGTGGCATTAACTTCCATGGTCCGCTCAGTCATCTCACCTGATGAAAAAGTTGCCCCGTGAATCCCATCCCTGCCAGTTCTTCCACCCAACACCAGCGCCACGTCGCCTAACTTTGGTCTACCTTTTTTAGCTTTTTCCTTTGGCAAAATTCCATAAGCTCCCACTAAAACAATGGGTTTTGCTCTAAAATCATCATCAAAATGAAAAGATCCGTTATTGGTGGGAATTCCCACTCTATTTCCATAATCACGTACAGCAGCTACTACTCTTTTTAAGATATAATCCGGAGGTAGTGTTCCGGCAGGAAGTTTGCTTTTATCCATATCAGGTCGGGCCAAACAAAATATATCTGTTGAAACAATTGCCTTTGCTCCCTGTCCTGTTGCCACCACATCCCGAAATACTCCGCCGGATCCGGTCATTGCTCCTCCGTATGGTTCTATTGCTGAGGGTGCATTGTGAGTTTCTGCCTTACCATTAATTGCCCAGCCGCCGTAGAAATCCATCACTCCCGCATTATCCACAAATGCTGAAACAATATTTTTATTGTGTTTACATGCTTCTTTTTTCAGGCGGGCAAATAGAGGCTCTTTTTCTTTGCCATCCAAAATTATTTTTGCTTTAAAAGTTTTGTGGGCACAATGTTCACTCCAAGTTTGGGCCAAGGTTTCCAATTCCAAATCAGTCGGGTCTCTTTTTATTTTTTGGAAGTATTTTTGGATTACTTTCATCTCTTCCAAATTTAAAAATAGAGTATCTTTTGATAATGCCAAAAGTTTACTGTCACTTAAATTTCTTATCGAGATAATTTGTGTTTTACCTGGTCTGCCTTTTAACATCAGCGTCCTTGGTTCTTCAGTTACGATATGTTCTATTAAGGGGTTAAAAGAAACTTTTTTATCTTGGTATTCCCAGGAACTGTCACAAGAAGTAAGCCTGATTCCCAAATCAGAAGCAGCTTTTTTGATCGATGCCACCTCCGGATTCATTACTCCGGGTTTATAAGCAATTTCAATCACTTTTCCTTTGGTAATAGGTTGGTTAATGGTATATTTTTGATTAATTTTTTCAGACAACAGTTTCTCTGCTAAGATTTCTGTCTCTTTTTCTGATATCCCTTCTAATCGGTAAACTCTGATATTAGGCTGTCCAATTGTTTGCACCCTTACCTTCTGAATCATCTTTTCATCCTCTCTAAATCTCTCCAACCAATATCTGTTCTATAGTGTAAATTATTTCCTTCAATACTTATTAGTTTCATCGCCTCATAAGCTTTTTTTCTGGCTTCTAAAATATTTTTTCCTTCTGCCACCAGATGAAAAATCCTACCGCCCGAAACAAAAAATTTCTTCCCTTCCCTTTTGATCCCTGAGCCAAAAATAGAAATTCCGGGCATTTTCATTGCCTCAAGCAAACCAAAAATCTCTTTTCCTTTAGTTTCAGAGTAATCTCCGGGATATCCTTTGGAACAACCTGCAATCGAAAGCCTAACCTCTTTATCAAATACTATTTGAGTTTTCTTTAAACTCTGATTTCTGATTGCCATAACAATATCAAAATAATCTGTTTTAATACTCGGGAGAATTACTTCTGCTTCCGGATCACCCCATCTGCAGTTAAATTCAATAATCTTCACTCCGTCCTTTGTTAGCATTCCGCCAAGATACAAAATCCCCTTATAAGGCCTGCCTTCTTTTTTCATTCCTTTGAGTAGCGATTTAAAAATACTTTTTTCTATATTGTGAATAATCGAATCAGCAATCGCGCCTGTCGGAGCAACACTACCAACGCCGCCTGTGTTTGGTCCTTTGTCACCATCAAAGATTCTTTTGTGATCTTGTGCAGATTTAGCCACTACGAAATTATCTCCATCACAGATGGCAAAGAGAGAAAACTCCTCTCCAATTAGCGCCTCTTCAATAAGGAATGTTTCTCCTGATTTGCCAAATTTACTCATTGTATGCACTGCTTCAATTGCTTCTTTTTTGTTTTCTGCCCTAATCACACCTTTCCCAAAAGCTAAACCGGCAGCTTTTATAAACAGCACTTGTTCAGGTAAAGATTTTATATATGCAATAGCTTTTTTCTTATTATTAAATGATTTAAATTTCGGGATAGGCAAATTGTATTTCACCATAAAATTCCTGGCCCACTCTTTATCCCACTCAAGTTGAGAAGCTTTTTGCGTTGGACCAAAAGCCGGTATTCCTAAATCCTCTAATTTATCAACATATCCGGCCGCAATTACGTCGTCCTGGCCAACATCAACCAAATTTATATCTTCTTTTTTACAAACCTCTACAATTTTTTCAAAATCTAGCATAGCCACGCCGGGGTAATTTTTAACTTTAGGGTTATTAAAATCTGTTAATCCATTACCTGGAGTCATAATCACCTTTTTAACTTTCCTGCTTTTTGCATAAGTCTCCGCTAAGGCGTGTTCACGTCCATTTGATCCAATTACTAAAATATTCAGATTATCTTCCTTACACAGTTTTACCAACACTTCCATATATAATTTATTTTCTTTCACTTTTAATCTTTTGTACAAGGACTCAACAGTATCTCCCTTTCGGATTTTCTCAAAACATCTCCCCAAAACCGGGCCAAAATCAAATTCGAAAGATAAAAAGTGAACTGATGAGCCGGCATATGTACATTTTTTGTCCAGGAAATTTTGCATAGCCTTTTCTGTCATCTTCCCCTTATTCCACAAAGCTTCTGTTCCGTCAGGATTCTTGACAATCCCATCCATGCTGTCCGGTATCAGCCCCGGATGGATATTTAAAATCCTTTTAGGAAATGCTTCAATAACCTCATCCAAAATGATTTGTTTCCAACCAGCAAGACAAATATAATCTGGATTTAGTTTTTTTAAATTCTTAAGAAGTTCTTCTTTTTTCGGAACTATTTTAATAGGAAGTTTATCCTTGCTGGCTCTTTCTAAGCCAAGAGCTTCAGGAGTATCACTGACAACCGCTACAATATTAGCATTAATTCTGCCGCTTTCTACCCCATCAATAATCGCCTGTAAATTAGTACCCGTCCCGATATTAGATATTAATACTGCTAGTTTTTTCATACGTGATTTCTTTCCTTCGCTCACCAATATCCACTGGGTAATTACCGTTAAAAAGGGCTGTACAAAGTAGATCCTCAGACAAACCAATGGCTTTTATTAAACCTCCGTAAGATAAATAATGCAGTGAATCTACCCCTAATTCTTTTTCAATTTGTTTTATATTTTTTACCGCTGCAATCAATTCTTTTTGGTCCGGGGTGTCAATGCCATAGAAATCCGGAAACTTAATAGGCGGCGACGAAACTAACAAATGAATTTCCTTTGCCCCGGCATCTTTGATCATCTTCATCATCTGTTTTGAAGTTGTGCCTCTGACAATCGAATCATCAATCACAATAACCTTTTTTCCTGCAATTACGTGTCTCATTGGATTAAGCTTCAATTGAACAATCTTGTGACGGGTATGCTGCTCCGGAGAAATAAAAGTTCTGTGGATATAGCGATTTTTAATCAAACCCATTTCAAAAGGAATACCGGACTGCCTTGAAAACCCAATTGCCGCCGGAATGGCAGAATCCGGAATAGGAATAACTATATCCGCTTTAATGCTAGTTTCTTTTGCTAGCTCCCTTCCCAGATTTTGTCTTACTTCGTCAACACTTTTTCCTAAAATTATGCTGTCCGGCCTGGCAAAATAAACATATTCAAAAACATCCAATTTCTGGTTACCTTTTTCTATTTGAATACTATTTAAACCGTTATCATCGATTACCACCATTTCCCCGGGCTTTACTTCCCTTAAAAACTTTGCTCCGACAATATCTAGTGCACAGGTTTCCGAGGCAATGATAAACCCGCCGTTTAATTTTCCCAAACAAAGCGGCCTAATTCCAAAACTATCCCTGACCGCGATAAGTTTTTTCTCATCCATAATCAACAAACAAAACACTCCGGTAAACAGCGGGTAAGCTTTTTTGATAGCTTCTTCCAAACTTAAGCCCTCTTTCATATAAACTGCAACCGCTTTAGCAATCATTTCTGAATCGTTAAGACCGGTTGTAGAAACCTTTTTAGCTTTTAAGAATTCTTCTAATTTTTTAACCGATGGAAGATTACCGTTATGTGCCAAAGCAATAAATTTGTTGCCGTTAATTTTTTCTAAAATCGGCTGGGCGTGAAACTTAATTGAACCGCCGGAAGTAGAATAACGATTGTGACCAATGGCCAGAAAACCAACTAATTTTCTTAAATCTTTTTCTTCAAAAACATGAGAAACTAATCCTAAACCTTTGTGAAGATAAATCTTTTTGCCGTCTGAAGATGCAATTCCTGAAGATTCCTGACCACGGTGTTGCAGAGCCCAAAGACCCGGGTGAACTAAACGGGCTGCCTCAAATCCGCTGCCGTAAACTCCGAATATTCCGCATTTTTCTCCTATCTTGCTTCCCATAGCTTAATATAGCTGTTTGTGCTTGCAAAGTCAAGTAACATGATATACTAAACTTATGGAAAATCTGGCCAGCAATCACCGGATACTTTCTTTTAAATATGCAACTACGGGAATTATCTCTGCTTTAAAAGAAGAACCAAATTTAAAATTTCATTTTGGTGCAGCATTGTTTGTAATCCTTATCTCATTTATTTTAAATCTTTCCAGATCCGATTGGATAATCATTATTTTTCTGATTGGATTTGTCGTCTCAGTTGAACTAACCAACACGGCAATCGAGTCAGTGGTTGATGCATTTACGGACAAGGAGCATCCGGGGGCAAAGCTGGCCAAAGACATATCAGCGGGAGCAGTATTAGTGGCCGCTGTAACTTCAGCAGTTGTAGGAATAATAGTTTTCCTACCTTATTTTAATCAAATTCTTGCTTTTGAATAGTCTCCGTAGTGCTAACACATAAGCTGCTATCCGAAGATTAACCTTTTTATCTTGACGGATTTTCCAAACCTCCTCAAATGCGTTTTCCATTTTGTCTTTCAAGCCTTTGTTTACTTTTTCCAAGCCCCATCTTTCACCCTTTATATTTTGTAACCATTCAAAATAAGATACGGTTACTCCGCCGCTATTACATAAAACGTCCGGAACCACCAAAATCCCTTTTTTGTTTAGTATCTCATCCGCCTCTGTACTTACCGGACCGTTAGCCATTTCAAAAACTATTTTTGCTTTTATTTTACCGGCATTTTTCTTAGTGATTACATTTTCCAAAGCAGCAGGAACCAAAATATCTACAGGTAACTCTAGTAGCTTCTCATTTGAAATAACACCGTCCTCATATTTTTCTGGCAGATCACAAACAGAACCAATGCAATAACAGTGTGCCAAAAATCCTTTTTCCTCTTTGCATTTTTTCACCTGTTCAATATTAAACCCAACTCCTTTATTTTCAAAAATTCCTCCTTTTGAATCAGACACTGCCACTACTTTAAATCCGTTTTGAAAAAGTATTTTAGCCAGATGCGACCCTACATTACCAAATCCTTGTATTGCCACAGTTAATGGTTTTCTAAGACCCAATTTTTTTATTAACTGCTCTAAAACAAAATACCCTCCTAGCCCCGTTGCCTCTTCCCGTCCCAGCGATCCCCCATTTTTCACTGACTTACCAGTCACCACTGCCTTCAATTCATCTTTAGTATATTTCACTTTCAACTTTGCATTTTGCACTTTAAACTCATCAGTTATCCAATCCATGATCTTAGCATTAGTATTAACATCCGGTGCCGGAACATCAATATATGGCCCAATGTTCACGGCCAACTCATTGGTAAATTGTCTGGTTAATCTTTCCAGCTCTTTTTCGGAAAGTTTCCTAGGGTCAATTTCTATCCCGCCTTTACCGCCGCCAAAAGGAATATCTGCCAGCGCATTTTTTATCATCATCCAAAAAGCGAGTGATTTTACTTCATCCATCTCTACTTTTGGATGAAAACGCAGACCCCCCTTATATGGACCCAATAGATTATTGTATTGAACCCGATAACCTCTTATCGTCTCCACTTCTCCTGTATCAAGTTTCAGGAGAAAATTAACCTCAATAGTCCGCTCAGGAGTAGACAGCTGCTTTAGAAACCAATCAGGAATACCAACATATTTTGCGGCCTGCCGCAGACGTTTTAGCGCAGAATCAAAAATATTCATATTAGGTATTCAAAATATTCTCAAATTTACTCTTTTCTTTAAAAGGACCTATCACTTGTAAGTTAAACTTTTCGCCAACAAATAACTCTTTGGCCAAATCCTGTACTTCCTCTTTAGTTACTTTATCGATCTTCTTTAAAATTTCTTCAAAAGTTTCTATTTTTCCATCTAATACAAAGTTTGTGCCAAAATATTCTGCCAAAAAGTTTGTTGACTCAGACTGCAGCGCTATTCTCCCTCTAATCATTTCTTTAGCTTTATTTAACTCCTCATCTGTAACTTTTTCAGCAGCTAAAACTTGTAGTTCCGCTAAAATTACCTCCAATCCTTCATATACTTTTTCCAACTTCAAGCCACCATAAACCGTAAATGATCCCGTATCTTTGTAACTGCTGTGGTGAGCGCTGATGTGATAAGCTAAACCCCGGCGTTCCCGTACTTGGATAAACAAACGGGAAGACATTCCTTCACCCAAAAGAATTGACAAAACCCGGGCAATGTAGCGCCGGCTGTCATAACGGCTAAATGCTTCCATACCTAAAATCAGATTAGCTTGATCAGTGGCTTTATAGAAAATATTAATCTTTGGTTTAAGCTGTTTAGCTGTCCTGTATGGCTTAAACGGATACTGCGATCTTTTCGGTAAATTAGCAAAAAACTCTTTAGCAGCTTCTTGAGTATGGGGGAATAATTTTCCTACCAATACCAGAACCATATTTTCCGGGCAGTAAAGTGAATCCACATAAGAAACCATGTCATCTCTGCTGATCCCTGTCACCGTTTCTTCTTTGCCACCAATATCCCATCCTAGCGGCTGATCTCCAAATTGAAGTCTTTCATATAAGTCCCAGACGTAGCGGGCCGGGTTATCCCGAAGCATCCTAAGTTCCTCTATGATTACTCCCTTCTCCCTATCAATTTCTTCCGGATTCAGAAGCGATTCTTTAATCATGGAAGAGAGAATATCCAAAGATAAACTGGTATGTTTGGCGGCAGACTTAATCCAATAATAGGTAATTTCTTTATCTGTGGCAGCATTATTGACCGCTCCAATCCCGTCAACCAATGTGGCAATTTGTTCGGCAGAAGGATATTTTACCGATCCTTTAAAAAACATATGTTCCAAAAAGTGAGAAATGCCATTAGTTCTTTTTGTTTCATAGCGGGAACCGGCACCAACAGCTACTAAGGTGGTGACCGAATCAAGGTGCGGCATATCCACAGTAATTAAAGTTAGTCCATTTGATAAAGTTTTAAGTTTGTGCATTGATGCGTCTTAACATTTCTTCCACTGTTTGTTCAACATTAAGATTTGAGTTATCAATTACAACGGCGCCTTCCGGGGTCCTAAGGG
>CAZAZW010000007.1:0-28715 GCA_964489875.1 uncultured Gammaproteobacteria bacterium
GGGGTACTCATGGTAGGGCCAGCCGGGACGGGAAAAACCCTACTTTCCCGCGCTGTGGCAGGAGAGGCCGGAGTGCCGTTTTTTTCCATCGCCGGATCAGAATTTATGGAGATGTTGGTGGGAGTTGGTGCGGCGAGAGTTAGAGATATGTTTGCCCAGGCCAAAAAAGCCGCCCCAGCTATCATTTTTGTAGATGAAATTGAATCAATTGGCAGGCAGCGCGGTATGGGAATTTCCGGCGGGCATGATGAAAGAGAACAAACCCTAAATCAGATTCTGGTGGAGATGGATGGGTTTACTCCTAATGACCATGTCATAGTGCTGGCTGCCACCAATAGACCCGATCTTTTGGATGCAGCTTTAATTAGGCCGGGCCGTTTTGATAGAAGAGTGGTGTTAAGCTTGCCGGATTTGACTGAGAGAAAAGCGATCATTGAGCTTCATATGAAAGGTAAACCTTTTACTAAAGAAGTAAGCACGGAAAAGTTGGCCAGGCGGACAGTTGGTTTTTCCGGAGCAGATTTAGCCAATATGTTAAATGAAGCGGCTATTTTGGCAGCAAGGGAGGGGAAAACCGCGATAGATAATAAAGATCTGGAAGAAGCAGCTACTAAGGAGAAATTAGGACCTCAGAGAAAAAGGATGCAATCGGAGCGGGATAGAAAACTGGCTGCATACCATGAGGCCGGACATGCAGTTGTCGGGCATTTCTTAAAAAAAGTTGATCCGGTCCACCGGATTTCGATTGTGTCCCGGGGGCTATCCGGCGGCCACACCCTTTTTCCTCCTACAGAAGATAGGTCAAATGAAAGTAAATCGCGACTGCTGGAACAAATCACGGCTGCTTTGGGTGGTCAAGCATCAGAAGATTTAATTTTTAAAGATATTTCCACCGGGGCAGCATCTGATATTGAAGTGGCCACAAATATAGCAAGGGCAATGGTGACTCAATATGGTATGTCCTCTTTGGGGCCAATCAGTGTTAATCCCAGGCCGATGTTTGGAATTTGGAGGGGGATGGAAGAAGGGACTGAGCTTTCACCAAAGATGCATGATGCGGTTGATTTAGAAATTAAGAAAATCATGGACAGTTGCTATAAAAATGCTCAAGACCTTTTAAAAAAGCATAAAGCTAAATTGGATGCTGTGGCAAAAGAATTGTTGGAAAAAGAAACCCTGGAAGGGGAAGAATTTGAAAAAATTGTAGGGAAAAAGAAAGCCTTAAGTTAGATTGTGGTAAAATTTTAAGATATGCGTTCTCCTCGGTTGGCAGCTTTAGGCCTCCTTTTGCTGGTCATGTTCTCCGCTAATTCAGCTTTTGCGCAACAGGTTGACATTGGTCCATCACAGATTAATGCAGCCTCACCCTTATACTTTTTAAAATCAATCCAAGAGATTTGGCAGTTAAAGTTTGCCAAAACCCCGGAGGATAGAGATTTCAACAGGCTGAAATTTCTTACCAGAAGAGTGGCCGAGGTTAAAAGTTTGGCGGCGACTCCCCGGGAGGAGTTAATTGAGCCGACATTGGAGAAATATTGGTTTCAGTTTCGAGAACTTCAAAGCATCACAAATTTAAAAGATTGGGATACAGCCAAGCAAGTTAGCTACCAGGTGATGGCACAGATGGATAACTTGCAAAGAGTTTCCCCCCAGGTTTCAAATCAGCGGGCAAAAAGGTCAATAAGACTGGCTGTTAACAGGATATCAGATTGGGAAGGAGGATTTATGGGCCAGGTTAAATTGTTTGGCCAGCTTACTTTCACAGCAGATATTACTAATTCCCGGCTTTCCGGTTGCAACTTTTTATCAAAAGAAGCCAGCTCTTCTGCTTTAAATGAGGTAGAGAGAAAAGTATTGGCTGAGCGGGTAAATAAATGTTTTTCCGGTCTGGAGAAATTAAGCTTTTGACGTTGAGATTAGCTTCCGGTATAACTTCTCGTAACTTCTAATGGTATTTTGCAAATCGTGACGGCTGATGATTTTTAGGCTCTGCTCAGACATTTTCTTTTTTAAAGCCGGGTTTTTGATAATCTTGATCATCCGATCCATCAAGATATTGATGTCTCCGTCACTAAATAAATAACCGTTTTTGCCGTCCCGGACTAACTCCGGTAAAGCCATCACTTTAGCTGCCACTATGGGCAGCCCTGATGCCATAGCTTCCATAGTAGCAATGCTTTGCAGTTCAGCGATACTGGCAATAACAAAAAGATCAGCCATTCCATACAAAAATGGTAAATCCTTATTAGGAACAAAACCGGTAAAGATTACATCTTTATCAACGCCTAATCTCTTGGCTAATCTGACCAGATTTGACTTCTCGGTTCCCTTGCCTGTTATTACCAGCTTAATATGAGGATGGGGTGGCAGTAATGTCATGGCTTTCACGAGTACATCAGTATATTTTTCTTTGTCTAGCCTTCCCACAAATAATGCTACTTTATCTGAGCCGGGAATTTTATAGTACTTCCTTAAATAGTTACCCTTATTTTTGGTATTAAATCGGTTTAGATCAATACCGTTTGAGATGGGAATGATGGGATTTTTAAGACCCAGGCTTTTTATTAGTTCAACTGCTGTTTTGGTAGGAGTGGTAATTATATCCAATCTTTTATAAACGCGAATAAAAGCTTTCCAGGCCAGACTTTTAATCATTTTTTTGGCAAAATCAGGTGGATACAGGTAGTGAATAAAATTCTCCGGCATAAAGTGATTTGTACCGACAATGGGGATCTTAAGTTTCTGACCTTCTTCTGCGACTTTACTGCCAATCATGAAATGATCCTGGATATTGATTACATCAGGGTTGACCTCCGCTATTATTTTTCTAATTTTATTAGAACCGGCAGTGATTGGTATCCTGAATTGAGACGGATAAATCTTCTCGGGAATAACCACAGAACGGATGCCGTAGATGGTAATACCGTCTTCTTTAGTGACAGTATTTTTAAATGATTTTGAGGGAGCAATGATAAAAACTTCATGCCCCCTTGCCACTAGTCCGTTTGTTAGCCCGGTTACAAAATTAATAGACCCGGCCACATTTTGGTAAAATAGATCCGTCCCAAATAAAATTTTCATGAACATATTATATCTGATGAATGCTATAATTAATATGAAAATGTATAAAAATATCCTAAGAGGCTTTCTTTTTTTTTGGGGGATCTACCTGATTTTGGAAGCTGCCCTATATCTTTTTAACATTAGACTATATTCGGTAGAAACTGTCTGGCCGGATTCTGCCTTAAGTTATGCCAAATTAATCAATCAGTTTCTGGGCTCTTTTCTTCTGTTTATTGCTCTGCTAGTATTTGAAGCGCAAAAAAATATTGAAAAATATCAGTCCTTAATTAAAATAAGTGGATTATGGGCACTGTTCTACGGCTTTTTGTTAGTAATTTTAAGCCTATCTAAAGATTTTTCGCAGGCTTTTAATAATTTATCTTCACTTTCTGTTTGGTTTCCTTTTTATAATCAATACCTGCTGTTGGAGGCTGCAATGTTGATTGGTTATAGTATTGTGGTTTTTTTGTGGATTAGAAACAAAGATGGTAAGTCAGCAAGTTGATCTTTCTGTAGTTATTCCTGCTTACAATGAGGAAAAGTTTCTTCCTCTATGCCTTCAGTCTATTTCAGAACTCACAACGGATAAAGATTTTGAAGTAATTGTTGTGGATAATAATGCAACAGATAAAACAGCTCAAATTGCCAAGGAATTCCAGGAGACTCTTAATTTAAGAGTAATTTCAGAAGAAAGACAGGGCAGGGGCGCTGCCAGAAAAAGAGGGTTTGATGAAGCCTTGGGGCGAATAATAGTTTCTTTAGATGCCGATACAATAGTTTATCCGGATTGGATGGATATTCTGCTGGAAGGAATAAAAGGTGATGTAGTTGCTGTCACCACCTCCTGTAAGATTGAGGACTGCCCTCTTTTAACCAAAGCTATATTTAATTTCTTACAACCCAAAGTCATGGTTTTGTACAGAATTTTATTTGGCCATTTTTGGCTTTCCGGATTTAGTTTTGCCATTTTAGAATCTGCCTATGTTAAATCAGGAAAGTTTAATCCCAACCTGCAAGGACAAGAAGATATAGATTTAAGTTTTAGGGTGGCTAAACTCGGGAAAATTAAATTCATCGATAAACCGGTGATATTTTCCGGAAGAAGGTTTCAGAAAGGTTTGGCAAGGGGTTTTTATCAGTATATACATACTTTCATTCAAGCTTTTTTGTTAAGAAGGCAAGATGTCTATTTAGATAACCCCAGATAAAACTATGGAAGCATCAAATACAGAAGCACTGATTCCGCAGGAAAAAACACCAGTACCTTCGTTAGAAAAACGAGTCTATAATTTTGGTGGATTAAATGTAGAAGTTAATGCAGCTGAATTCAATTCAAGAATTCTTGATAGTCTTAAAAGGTAAAGCGCTATTTAATCTTCCGGGAAAACAAGCTATATTAGTTTTATGGTGAAATTTAGAGTTTCGTTAAAGATTCTGGTTGTCTTATTTTTTTCTTTTATAGTCTTAGTCTTTTTGGGGGGAGCTTATTTTAACGCAACTCATCAATTTCCCCAAAAAATTGAATATGGGGTAACTTTTTCTCCAAAATATGCCAGGTATTTGAAATTAGACTGGCAGAAAACCTACACGCGGATACTTGATGACCTGGGTGTTAGGAATTTCAGGCTGTCCAGCTATTGGGACAGCGTAGAGCCAAGCAGGGGTCAATTTAACTTCGCGGAAACAGATTATTTATTAAACGAAGCTGGTCGAAGGAGCGCCAGGGTAATTTTAGTAGTGGGGGTCAGGCAGCCGCGCTGGCCGGAATGCCATATCCCGGCCTGGGCCAAGGCTTTACCGGCAAAGGAGCGACAAGAAGCGGCACTGACACTGCTACAGGTAGTGTTAGAAAGGTATAAAGATTTTGGAGCAGTTTGGGCTTGGCAGGTAGAAAATGAACCCTTGTTGACAGTTTTCGGTGAGGGCTGTGATATGCTGGATAGGAATTTTCTCAAAAACGAACTTGAATTAGTCAGAAGTATTAGCAAAAAACCTATTATTATGACTGATTCGGGAGAGCTGGGTTTTTGGATTACGTCCATGCAGATGTCGGATATCTTCGGTACCACGGTCTATAGAAAAGTTTATGATAAGTGGTTGGGGTATACGACTTATCCTATGCCACCTGCCTTTTATGGTATTAAGTCAAATTTGGTGCGGAGCGTTTTTGCTAAGAATAACCAAAAGACAATAATTGTGGAACTTCAGGCTGAGCCCTGGTTTGCCGATGGCAAGCTGCTGCGGACAGAGGAGCAGGCAAAGCTTTTTACCGGCGAGAACTTAAAAAATTACATAAAATTTGCCCAGAAAACAGGTTTTGATGAAGCATATCTTTGGGGAGTAGAGTGGTGGTATTTTATGAGTGAAAATGGCCATCCGGAGTATTTAGAGTATGCCAGGAGTTTGTTTAAGTAGGGAATTAATTTGTGAGTGCCATGACAGGTTCGGTCATGTAGACAAATTGCCCGTTTTTCTCGGCTATTAAAACAAAATAGTAATATCTATTGCTTGCCAGATAACCGACTGTAAATTTGTTTGTTGTAAAGGCAGTAGCCGGCAGGTTAAGAGCGCCAAACTTATAATTTCCCAGTTTTCTTCCGTAAAGCAGAGCGAATTTATCTGCGCTGCCGTCATTGTACCAACTTAAATTGATTTTCCCTATCAGCCAGCTTGCTTCAGCCTTAAACTTATACTGGCTGACCGGCCCACGGGTGACATTGGAAGCAGCTTGAGCAAAGTTGACAGGAGTAATAAAACTAAATAACAAAAACAGCAAGCTAAAAGTTAAAGACTTAAAAATTATTTTTTTCTTCATTAAGATTACAATAACAAGGATGTGGGGATGCTGTCAATCTGTTAAAATTTAACCATGAAACGTTTGGTTTTAGTTGACGGAAATGCGCTGCTTCATCGGGCTTATCATGCTACGCCTCCTTTTACTACTGCTAAAGGTGAGCTGGTTAATGCTGTTTATGGATTTTCTTCCATGATTTTAAAAGTTATTTCCGAGCTTCACCCGGAGTATTTGGCCATTGCCTGGGACGAAAAAGGGCCCACTTTCCGCCATCAAGCCTACATCCAGTATAAAGCCACCCGGGCGACCACAGATGACGGTTTATCCGGCCAATATAAAAGGGTCCATGAGATAGTTCATGCTTTTAACATTCCGGAATTTAAGCTGGAAGGATACGAGGCAGATGATTTGATTGGCACTTTGGCAAAGCAAGCAGAGGGGGTGGAAACTATTATCGTAACAGGGGATAGGGATATCATGCAGCTGATTGATAACAAAATCAAAGTATTTATGCCTAAAAAGACCCTTGCCGATGTGGGGCTTTATGGGGTAGAAGAATTTGTAGCCAAGTATGGCTTTTTCCCAAAGCAATTAACCGATTACAAAGGTTTGGCTGGAGATGCTTCTGACAATATCCCGGGGGTTGCGGGTATTGGAGACGTGACAGCCACTAAGTTGATCCACCAATTTGGTACAGTTGAAGATATTTACAAGCCGGAGAATTTAAAAACCCTGCCGGAGCGGACACAAATACTGCTTTCCGAGGGGGCAGAATCAGCGGTGATGAGTAAAAAACTGGCTACATTGGATTTAAATGCCCCTATAAAGCTGGATTTGAAACAATGTGTAGTCCATGATTTTGATAAAGAAAAAGTGGTTAAGTTATTCGAAGAATTAGATTTTAAGAGTCTGATTGCCAGAGTTCCTGGTTCCCAAAATGTCATTCTGGGGACGAACGAAGTGAGGACTCCAGAATCTAAAGAAGAAGATTCTGGACAAGCCAGAATGACACAAAACCAGCAAACAGCAGATTTGGATCATCAGGTAGAACCGGTTCTTAAAAGGATGTCGGAGACAGGAGTATTGGTAGATCTTAAGTTCTTAAACAGGTTTGGTAAGCAGTTAAAGGCTAGATTAGCTAAGATTGAAAAGGATATTTACTCAAAAGTGGGACATGAATTCAATCTCAACAGCCCAAAGCAGTTGTCAGAAGTACTATTTGATGAGTTAAAACTGCCGGTGGTCAGGAAAACCAAAACCGGCCGTTCTACTGATGAAGCTACTTTGCGTGAGCTATCGCCGGCCCATCCGGTGGTGCCCAGATTTTTAGAATACCGACAATTGTTTAAGTTAGTTTCCACCTATATTGATGCCCTGCCAAAATCTGTGGGATCTGACGGCAGGATCCATTCTACTTTTAATGTAGAAGGAGCGGCTACAGGAAGACTCTCATCAAAAGACCCTAATTTACAAAATATTCCTGTTAAGGGGGAGGCTGGAGGAGAGATCAGGAAAGCATTTATTGCTCCCAAAGGCAAAGTTTTGCTGACAGCTGATTATTCACAGATTGAACTTAGAATTATGGCCCATTTGGCTGATGACCCGGGTTTAAAAAAAGCCTTTGAAGAGAACTGGGATATACATGCCTTAACTGCCTCAAAAATCTTTGACGTATCTTTAGAAAAAGTGACCAAGCAGCAGCGGATGGTTGGTAAAACTATGAATTTTGCCACCCTCTACGGCCAAGGGCCGCATGCGCTGTCCCGGCAGCTGGAAGTGCCGTATGAACTGGCCCGCCAGTATATAGATGAATATTTTGCCGAGTTTCCTAAAGTCAGGAAATGGATGGAGGACACACTGGCTTTTGGCTATGAAAACGGCTATGTAGAAACAATTTGGGGCAGGAAAAGATATATTCCGGAACTAAAAGTGGGGAATCGAATGATCAGGGCAGCCGGGGAGCGAGCAGCGGTTAACCATCCGGTCCAGGGGACAGCAGCAGATATGATCAAAAAAGCCATGGTGGAAATAGATAAGGAGCTGTTAGCTGTTAGCTCTTCGCCATTAGCAGCTAATAGCCAAAAGCCAATAGCTAAAAGCTGTCAGATGATTCTGCAAGTCCATGATGAGTTGTTGTTTGAGTGTGATCCAAAATCTGTTAAAGAGACTGCTAAAATGGTGAAAGAAAAAATGGAAAATGCCCTAAAGTTGTCAGTGCCGGTGATAGTTGACTTAAAAGTCGGCAGAAACTGGGGAGAGATGAAGTCCTTAAATGTTTAAACCACCAGTTTTTTGACCGGTCTTTGTTCTATCTCAAACTTCACAAACCCTGTTTTTTCCAATATAAAGAAAATGATCCAGAGCAGCGGATAAATTAATAGGTTAATGAATGAAGTTAGGGCTTGGAGGGTCAGGAATAAAATAACTGCCAATCCTGCCGGAATGAAATTTTGGTACGGCTTTAAAAGAGTCTGAATCTGATCTTTGACAGTTTGCTTAATCAAATCCTGAGTCATATTTTGAGGTGGATCAGCCTTTGACTGGGGCTGGTTTAGAGTATCTAAGATACTAGGATCCAGGCCGGATTGTCTTAGCAGCTCAGGATTTTGTTTCAGTAAATCGATCTGTTCCTGGCTAATGGCAGGCAGCTGGGCAGGTAGCGCGTCTTGTTCTGTCGGAAGTTCCACAGGAGCCATCTTCAAAGCTGTATCAATTAAAGAATCCGGGATTTGAAAACCGTTTTGGGCAATAATTTTGCTGGTAGAAAAAAAATAAATTACACAGAAAGAGAAAATCAGTAAACCTGATAAGTGTCTGATAACAGGGCCAAGCAGAGCTTCCGGTTTAAAGGTTAAATAGCTCTTTAAGGTGGTATTCAAAGAGAGATAAGTCAGAAGCAGACTAACCAAGACGCCGATAATAAACGGAGTAGCCAGGTTGATATCCAAAAAAAGTAACGGCATCAGAGCGGCCGCAATTCCTACTCCTAAAATCAGCCTCCAATTAGCGGCTAGGGTGACAAATATAGAGAAAAATAAACCGGATATTGAGATTAATATAGCGATCATAATTAATTGAAGTAGAGTACTTACAGATAAAGAGAAGATAAAATCATAAGAGGCAAGAAGAAAGGTGAGTTGGTATATTAAAGTGGCGAAACTGATTAAAAATAGCGGCGCAAAGGCAAGTTTTTTGAAGATTAGCATGATATACTCATCTTACCATGAAAGTTCTAGTCACCCATATTAACCCTCATTTAGATGATATTGCTGGTATTTGGCTCTTTAAAAAATTCCATCCGGATTTTAAAGATGTTGAGATAGAGTTTATTTCAGCCTCCCGCGAAGCGGGAGTCCTGAGCGAGCGAAGCGAGTCGAAGGATAAAGTTTTTGTAGGCACAGGTGGAGGCAGGTTTGATGAGCACAAAGAAGGCTTGGAAACCTGTGCCGGCACCTTAGTTTATGAATATTTAAAGGAAAAAAACTATATTCCGGCAGATGAAATTACCCGAAAAGCCTTGGATAAGCTGACCCAGTGGAATCAGTTAGTAGATACAGGTAAAGCTCCCACTTCTGAGTTTGATGCCTTTAGTGTCCAAGCTTTTATCAGGGAAAGAGATAATTTGCCGGAGTCTTCCAAAAAATCAGTGGAGCTGGGAATTGAAATTTTGGACCGGATTTTAGAAATATTAAAAAGAAAGGAACAGAGTATAAAAGACTGGGAAAAGAGGGTAGAGTTTAATACCAAGTTTGGCAGATCTTTTGCTGTTATTTCTGAAACTGTAGACAGGGAGTTTTGCCGGGAGCAGGGGGGAGAGTTGTTTTTAATGTATAATCCCAAACACCATGCAGTCCAGTTTTTTACCCCTTCTTTTGAGATTGATTTAAAGCCGATTTATGATAAGGTTAAAGCCTTGGACCCGGAAGCGACTTGGTTTTTGCACCAAAGCCATCACATGGTAATTTGCGGTTCATCTTCTGCTCCGGATAGTAAGCCTACCAAGTTAAGCTTTGAACAGTTAATTGAAGTGGCAAAGGAAATATGAAAGTTGCGCTGGTGCATGATTATTTACGGGAATATGGCGGGGCTGAGCGGGTTTTGGAGGCTTTGCATGAGATCTTTCCGGATGCACCCATTTATACTGCTTATTATAACCCTGAGTCTTTGGGGGAAAATGGTAAAAGATTCAAAGGTTGGGATATCAGGACTTCCTGGTTCCAGAAATTTCCTTTTGCCAACCAACTACTGTCACCCTTTCGTATTTTCGGCCCGATGATGTTTGAAAGCTTTGATTTATCCGAATATGACTTGGTTATTTCCTCCTCATCTGCCACCCATCTGGCAAAAGCCGTGATCACCAAGCCGGAGACTTTGCATATAAGCTATATTCATACCCCGCCCAGATTTTTGTATGGCTATGTGACCAGTTTTAATTACAAAAAACACTGGTGGACCAGGGTTGGTGGGGAGATAATTAATCATTTTATGAGGATTTATGATTTTGAGGTCAGTCAGCGGCCGGATATATTGGTGGCAAATTCCAAGAATATTAAAGAGAGGATTAAGAAATTCTATAGAAGGGATTCAGTGGTTGTTTATCCACCGGTGGATTTGGAGCTATTTGCTGTTAGCGATTCGCGGTTAGCCAAAAGCCAGCAGCCAAAAGCCAAAAGCTATTATTTGGTTTTGAGTAGATTAGTTAGAGGAAAGGGGGTAGAGGTGGTAGTGGAGGCTTGCGGGAAGTTAGGATTACCACTAAAAGTGGCAGGCACAGGCCCTGAACTGGATAATTTAAAGAAGCTTGCTACCAACTACCAACTACCCGCTTCGCGAGGCGAGCCAACTACCAACTTTTTGGGTTGGGTCTCGGATGAAGAGAGGGTTAAGTTGTTGTCAAATGCAAAAGCATTGATCGTGGCTTCCGAAGATGAGGATTTTGGTATTACCTCGATTGAAGCCCAAGCTGCCGGTACTCCGGTGATAGCCCCGGCTTCCGGCGGATTTTTGGAAACAGTGGTTGATGGGGAGACTGGACTGCTTTACGGCGGGCCGGGGATGGTGACAGTAGAAAGTTTAATTGGGGTAGTGCGGGAATTTAGGGAAGATCAATTCAAGGCTGAAACTTTGAGAAAAAATGCGGAAAAGTTTTCTAAAGAGAGATTCAAAAAAGAAATTTTGGAGCTGGTAGAAAAGAACCTGAAAGTCTCTTGACAGAAAGTTGCTGTCAGTATAATCTCATTTGTACACGATCCAGAAAGTATGTCAGCAGAAACCGCTGTTTTAGGTATTAAACCTGGCTTCAAATACACTACAGAAGCAAGTAGATATACTCGGGAACAGGCTTATTATTTAGGTCGATCTTTGGGTATTTCTCCTGACGAGGCAGCAAAAAGACCAGCCGTACTCTCTCAAGCGGCAACAGCAGGGCGAGTTTCGCGGGCTTTTAGGGATTTAGGAGAGGTTGGGGAAGTTCGTGAAGCTTTAAACGGATTAGCGGCAATGCCTGTTTATGTGAAACAGGAATTTTCTTTCGGGCAGTTATTAGAAATAGGGCAGCGAAGTTCTGTTGAGTTAAGAGTTACATCGTTGATACAAGATAAAGGAGTTGTTAGTGCGCAAGCCTATTGCCGGTTGGAAAACGGAGACGTAGTTGCCTGGGGAGAGGGAGCAGTTCTTCTGGCTCGCCCAGGAGATAAATATCGTGATCAAAGTAATGGAAATGGAAGCAAAGCTAATGGTACTGACGGAGGCTTTGAAGTAACTTCCGAACGCGTTTTTCATTTTGCGGTTGCTAGCGGCGATTTTAGTCCTGTTCATGTCGATCAAGAAGCCGCTGAGGCAGGTTTTTTTGGCCAGCCTGTAGCCCATGGGGCTTATACCTTAAGCGTAGGATTTCTAGAACTCGCTAGACGTGTTAATGTATCTTGTGTAAGAGCAAGCGCTAGTTTCAAACAGCCGGTTTTTGTGTATGACCGTTTAAAAGCACCTTTAGATCTACAAGAAGAACCTGCCAGACAGCGGATAGTTCCTTATAGCGTAGTAAAGCAAGGGGATGAAACTGTAGTTAGAGGTGAATTTGTTACTGCAGTCTAATTTTTATGTCTCTTTATGATAAAAATAAGTGACTATATTATCCGCGCTACAGAATTAACAGCCATTTCTGTTTGGAGATTAATTAAAGAAAAAGGTTTTACTCCGCAGGATCTTTTAACAGAAGAAGAATCCAGAGCCAGGGAAAAATTAATTGATCAAGCCGGGGTGGATGCCATGTATGCTGCCTTAACCGATATCCCGTTTGTTTTAGAGGTGGTGGGTAGTGAGGGCAGAAAGCATATCCACCAATACGGGGAAGCTCTTCCAACTTTGGAAGGGACATTTGGGACAGGTAATTTGAAGCTGGATATGGTCAATGATGTGGTGGAAGGGAGTAAAGCTGCCAAACTAAATTCTCCCGGAGCTGTCTCGGTGATCGCGGTAGGTTCCCGCAAAGGATTAATGCCGACCCCTCCGGATGCCGATTACATGGATAAATTATTTGGGCCGCCGGAGTTGGTTGGTAAAATTTCTTTAAAAAGGTCAGTTGAAGAGAATTTGGCAGAAGTGGTGGATACTTTTGAAGTTAAGCCTTCGGAAATTAATGTGGTAGCCATGGATCGGGACAGGAATGCCCAACTAATAAATGTTTGCCAAAAGTTTGGGGTGAACTTAATTTTAATCAAGGCCGGAGATTTTTTACCTTCTATTTTATCCTGTATGGGCCCTACACAACAGAAAAAAGGGGTTCATCTGGTCATGGGAATTGGGGGGTTTGAGGAAGGGGTTATGGCAGCTGTGGCAGCTAAAGCTTTAGGGGCGGTGGCAGAAGGCAGAGGTTGGTCGCCTGATCCGGAGATTGCAAAGAAATATCAAACAGTTTGGACAATAGATGAGTTGGTGGCAGGCAAAAAAGCAGACTGCTTGGTATCAATATCAGCTATTACTGGAGGCGACAGATGGTTTAATTTGCCGCCTCTTTCTACCTTGACAGTATCAGAGGAAGGTGTAAAGATAGAAAAAAGATTGCATCACTGATGGATATAAATGCACTAAAACAAACAGCTTCTGCTATTGTAGCGCCGGCAAAAGGGATTCTGGCTGCTGATGAGTCTACTAAAACCATCACAAAACGGCTGCAAAAAATAGGCGTAGAATCAAACCCGGAAACAAATTTAAATTACCGGAAAATGCTTTTTACTACTCCTGGAATAGAACAATTCATCTCCGGCGTGATTTTATATGATGAAACGATCAGGCAGACAATTGATGGAATGCCCGTTCCAAAGTTTTTGGAAAGTAAGGGAATTTTGCCCGGCATTAAAGTAGATAAAGGGGTAGTGGATTTAGTTAATTTTCCTGGGGAAAAGATCACAGAAGGGTTGGATGGTTTGAAGGCAAGATTGGAAGAATATAAGGAGTTGGGGGCTAAATTTGCCAAATGGCGGGCAGTCATTACAATAGGTAATGGAATACCAACAGATACTTGTATTGAATCCAATGCAGAAACGCTGGCGAGATATGCTTCGCTTTGCCAGGAGCAGGATATTGTGCCGATAGTTGAGCCGGAAGTGTTAATGGACGGCAGTCACGACTTAGAAAAATGCCGGGAAGTTACCAGTAAAACTTTGAAAGTGGTGTTTGAGAAATTAAAAGCACACAAAGTTGTTTTGGAAGGAATAATTTTAAAGCCTAATATGGTAATTTCCGGGAAGGAAAGTTCAACTCAGGCTAGTAGTCAGGAAATTGCCGAAGCTACGGTGCAAACTTTTTTGGAAGTAGTGCCGAAAGAGGTGCCCGGAATAGTTTTCTTATCAGGCGGCCAAACTCCTAATGAGGCCACCGAAAATTTGGCTGCCATTAACAAAGTTGGTGGTCCTTGGCAGCTCAGCTACTCTTATGGTCGGGCTTTGCAGGATGAAGCGCTAACTTCTTGGGCCGGAAAAGATGAAAATATGGAAACAGCCCAAAAAACCTTTTTAGAAAGAGCCAAAAAAGTATCTTTGGCCAGATCTTAAAAATCCTCTTAATCTCTGGTAATTAGCTTCAATCTAAACTACAATGTTCAAATGGACAAAAAGGTGATTTTGGAAGTTAAAAATTTAAGGAAAAGTTTTGGGCCGGCGGGTGCCGGATTTACTGCTATTGATGATATTTCTTTTTCTCTGCAAGAAGGGGAAATTTTGGGCTTTTTAGGTCCAAACGGGGCAGGCAAGTCCACCACTATTTATTGCTTGTTGGGTTTGATTGCCCCGGATGAGGGGAGCATCCATATTTTTGGCAAAGACATTTCCCAAGGTAGAAGCGAGATTTTCAAAGAGGTTAATTATGCCTCAGCAGATTTCAATTTGCCCTGGAATTTAACCATTTGGGAAAATTTACTGGTTTATGCCAAGCTGTATGAAGTGCCGGATGCTAAAAAGCGGATTAGCGAGCTTCTTGATCTGTTTGAAATGAGCCCTTTTAGAAATACTGCCACCAGGGATCTCTCCACTGGTCTTCGGGCCCGGGCTAATTTGTGTAAGGCACTATTAAATAAGCCAAGACTATTGCTTTTAGATGAACCAATGGCTTCCATGGATCCTGATGTGGTAGATAAAGGTATTAATCTGCTTAAGCAAATCCAAAAAGAAGAGAAAATCACCATCCTTTATACCTCACACAACATGTGGGAGATAGAAGAAATAGCCGATGATGTTATTTTTTTAAATCACGGAAAGATCATTGCTCAGGGTAGTCCTTTAGAATTAACTCAAAAAGTACTAAAGCTGGAAGGTAGGGAACCAAACTTACGAGATGTGTTTATTCATTTGTCGAGGTCTAAAAATGAATCTTAACCGGGTGTTTGCTATTATTTTGCGCCATATTTTTTTAACCATGCATCAGTTGGAGAGGTTTTTTGACGTGCTCATTTCTCCGATACTGGTTTTAATCTTGTGGGGTTTTTTGGCCACATATATACAAGGTCTTCAGTCCCAAACACTGGCTGCTTTTTTGCTAGGAGGAATGATTTTATGGGTAATTTTTGAAAAAGTAAGCACTGATATAGGGATTAATTTTATGTTTGATATCTGGGACCGTAATGTGATTAATGTGTTGGCTTCACCAATCACCTTTTTGGAATATTTAACCGGACTAGTAACAATTACTTTTATTAAAATCCTGGTTGCTTTAACCTCCATGGGGCTGATGGCCGGGATTTTTTATAATTTCCAGATTACCTCCTTAGGTTTTAATTTGGCATTGTTTTGGATCAATCTATTCGTTTTTGCCATGGCTTTTGGAATTTTTAATATCTCTTTAATTTTAAGGTATGGTCATATAGTCGGGCCGTTAACCTGGATCCTGCCGTTTTTTGTCCAGCCTTTTGCAGCTGTATTTTACCCGGTCAGTGTCCTGCCACCTGTATTCCAGAAGATTGCCTTTATAATTCCTATCTCTCATGTATTTGAAGGGATGAGGTATACCCTTCGAACCGGCCAATTTGATGCCAATTCTTTTTGGACTGCGGTTATATTGAATGTAATTTACCTAAGTGTTTCAATCAGTCTTTTTGCTTTTATACTTAAGAGGGTTATTAAAAACGGCAGGTTGGTCAAACTGGTATAACCATTTATGATAGATGAAAGATTTATCTTTGTAGCTGTTATCTTAATTCTGTTTGGTGATTTTACATATTTAATTTACACAATCAAAGGTAAGGTTAAGCCTAATAAAGTGACCTGGTTTCTCTGGGGCCTGGCTCCTCTAATAGCCTTTGCAGCCCAATTTAAACAGGGAGTAGGATTATCTTCATTGACTACTTTCGCGTTTGGAGCTCTCCCACTGTTTATTTTTTTGGCTTCCTTTTTAAACAAAAAAGCTTACTGGAAAATTACCAGTTTTGATTTAATGTGTGGCGCACTGGCCATCATAGGTTTAATTTTGTGGCAAGCAACTCAGGTAGGGAATTGGGCTATTTTGTTTGGTGTGCTTGCAGACGGAGCAGCAGCGGTTCCTACAGTGGTAAAATCATACAAAGCTCCTGAAAGCGAGAATTATTTAGTGTATCTGTTTAATCCAATAGGAGCAATTATTACGCTTTTAACTCTTAAAACCTGGGATTTTACTCATTATGCTTTCCCAGTTTACATCTTTTTCATAGGTTTTCTTCTTGTTTTACTGATAAAATTCAAATTCGGAAGGAAGCTTCAATCTTATGCCTGAGTTACCGGAAGTAGAAATAATCAAAATAGGTTTAGAAAAGAAGATTATCGGGCTGAAAATCAAAAAGATTCAGGTGTTATCCCCAAAATCTTTCATCGGAAACCCTAATTTGGCCCAGGGTAGAAAAGTACTCAAAGTGTGGAGAAAAGCTAAGATATTAGGCATGGAGTTAACTGGTGATGTAACCTTGTTATTTCACCTGAAGATGTCGGGGCAGCTGATATGGAAAGGGGGAAGCGTAAAGGGTGAAGGGGAAAGATTTATAGGGGGTCATCCGACAGAAGATATGTTAGGTAAGATGCCAAATTCACATACCAGAGTGATTTTTTCTTTTTCTGACCCGCTTCGCCCGCGAAGCGAGGCGAGTGGTTCACACTTGTATTTTAATGACCAGAGGAAGTTTGGATGGGTTAAGGTAGTGGACAGGTTACAGGTTACAGTGGACAGTTCAATAAAGAATTTAGGGCCTGAGCCTTTAGAAAAAGAATTTACTTGGCAGGTGTTAAAACAAAACCTGCTAAGGCATAAGAGTATGCCTGTGAAGGTGGCGATTATGGATCAGTCAGTTGTTTCCGGAGTCGGCAACATTTATTCAAATGAAGCCTGTTTTTTGGCTGGAATAGATCCTCGAACTAAGGTAGTTACGTTAACCGATGAACAGTTCCAGGCTTTGTACCGTGGGGTAGTCAGGGCTTTAAGGGAAGGAATAAAGCATGGTGGTTCTACAAGAGCGCATTTTGTCGACCCGGAAGGACACAAAGGTTATTTTTTAGATTATGCCTTTGTCTATTGGCGTGATAAACATCCTTGTAAAGTTTGCGGCACTGAAATCAAAAAGATCTCACTCGGTGGCCGCGGAACCTACTTTTGCCCCAGTTGTCAAAAGGCCGTATAATCTACCCTATGGCAGAAAAACCAACGCTTGCCTCGGTGATTGCCAACCGGGGATTTTTAAACCTGTGGATTAATCAAATTTTGGTTCAATTATCCTTTAACGCCCTCAATTTCACCTTACTGATTTGGGTTTTTAAGCTGACGGATTCCAATGCCGCTGTTTCGCTCCTTCTTTTATCTATTTACCTTCCGGCAGTCCTACTGGGATTATTTAGTGGAGTACTGGTGGATATTATTGACCGGAAGAAAATCATCATGGCAATTGATTTTTTCTTAAGTTTGCTTTTTTTCAGCCTGGTTTTTTTAAAGGGGAATTTCCCGGCTATTTTACTGGTGACCTTTTTTATTAATGCTTTGGGCCAATTCTACGGTCCGGCTGAAGCTTCTGCCATCCCCATTGTGGTTAAAAAAAGGGAGCTAATGATTGCCAACTCTTTGTTTTCCGCCACTCTTTATTCGGCCTTTTTAGTGGGCTTTGGTTTGGCCGGGCCACTCATAACTCATTTAGGCATTGATTCTGTATTCACTTTAGGAGGGATCGTTCTGGGAATAGCATTTTTGCTTTCCTTAATATTTCCTTCCATAAAATCTATTTCTGATGTAGAAGGAAAAAAGTTAGTAGCGGCACTGTCACACAAAAATTATTCTAAAATTTGGCAAGTGGGTCTCTCGGAAATTTTAGAAACAGTCAGGCTTATTAAGGGGAAGTTGTCGGTTTTAACTTCAATAATGATTTTGGCTGGGGTGCAGATGGGGACAGGGATCATGGCTGTTTTAGCACCTGGTTTCCTAGAGAGATCCCTTCAGATTAAAGCTGCAGATGCCTCCTACGTTTTGGTGGTGCCTTTAGGGTTAGGGATTGTCATAGGGGGAATAATTTTAGGGAGAGTTGGCAATATTTTAGTCAAGAGAAAATTAGTGGCCCGGGCTATTATTTTTGTGGGATTGGTGCTTTTTTTAGTTGGTTTCGCCCCGCTTATTTTTCCTGCCATTAGTTATTTTAAAAACCCTCAGCCAGTGGCCTTTTTATATCAACTACCACTTGCTAAAATATTGATAGGAGGATCTTTTTTTATAGGCATGGCATTGGTTTCAATTCTGGTTCCATCACAAACAGTCTTGCAGGAAAATACACCAGAAGAAGACAGAGGAAAAATTTTCTCGGTACTGGGGGTAGCTATGTCCGCACTCTCTTTAGTGCCGGTTTTTATAATAGGAATTTTGGCTGATGTTTTTGGTACCACTCCTATCTTTATTGGGTTAGGAGCAATGATTATTTTAGCAGGACTTTTTGGTTTAAAGCCCAGTTTATTTTTTAAAAAGGAAGATTTACCTTACAATGTAAGAGAGTTTTTGGGGTTAGGACATTGGGAAGGGAAATGAAAATTAACCTAATTAACCTAATTTCTAATTGACCTAAGACGCTTGCGTCGCAAGGTCTTGCGAACTTTTGAGCAAGTTCTTAAGTAATTAGATATTTAGTCATTGGTGCTTCTTTAGAAATTAGAATAATTAGAAATTAGAAATTCTGCTCCGAAGTATGTTTTTAAAAAAGTTAAATTTAACCAATTTCCGCAACTACTCTAATCTAGAGCTGGAGTTTGACCAGCGGCCCACTATCCTAGTTGGCAATAATGCGGCCGGGAAATCCAACATCCTGGAGGCGGTTTATTTGCTTTCTACCTCTAAATCGCTGCGGGTTGAGACAGAAGATGAACTGATAAAAGAGGGAGAAGAGTTTGCCAGGGTAGAGGGGTTTGTGGAAAATGAAGGAGACACAGAACTATTGGTAATAATTAACCGGCCCAGCAAAGAGGTGCAATTTAGGAAAAAAGTATTAGTTAATGGGATTTCCCGAAGAGTCACGGATTTTATTGGCAATCTTCCGGCAGTTATTTTTTATCCGTCCGATATTAATCTGGTTACAGGTTCGCCAAGTCTTAGAAGATGGCATCTGGATTTAGGTTTAGCCCAGATTGATCCTCAATATAAAAAGGCCTTGACTGTTTATGAACAATTTCTAACAGCCAGGAATCGGGTTTTAAAAAGAATTAGGGAAGGGCATGGCAGAAAAGATGAGTTGGACTATTGGACTAATGGCTTGGTAGACCAAGGAAAACTGATAACTGATAAGAGAAAGAGTTTTTTTGAATTCATTAATCCGGCAGTTGCCGGACCACTAGGAGAGTTCGTGTTTGAGTATGGTCCAAGTGAAGTTACTGTTGAAAGATTAATGGAGACAAATGGTAGGGAGGTGGCCGCAGCAGCCACTTTAATTGGGCCGCACCGGGATGATTTTGGGATTTTCCTGGAAGGCCGTAATCTGGCTCATTTCGGTTCCCGTGGTGAGCAAAGGACAGCCACTTTGGCTTTTAAATTAGCTCAGCTTGAATATATGGCTAAAATTTTGGGTAAAAGACCGATATTGCTGTTGGATGATGTTTTCTCCGAGCTGGACGGCAATCACCGGGCTCATGTAGTGGAAGTGGTCAGTAAACAACAAACCATTATCGCCACAGTGGAGTTAGAAAATATTCCCCAAGAATTTTTAGATTCAGCCAGAATACTTCGGGTAGAGAATGGGAAAATTACTTCTTAAGGCCCCATTTTTGGGCCAGGCGGGAGAGTTGAAAAGTGATGATTACTCCCAGGAGTGTGACTAAGATAGCATAAATAAATCTGGATAAGATGCCGGATCCAGGAAGGGAGGGTTCGATGAATTCTTTGACTGTTTGCTGGATAGTTTCATTCCAGGCCAGCGCTGCTGCCAAACCAAAAGCTGAGGTTGAAAGGGTAAGAAGTTGTCTGATCAGTTCTCTGTGGAATACCTCTTGATTCTTTTTCGCCATTTAATTATTCTAACAAAAATTTTCCTCTTTTGTTAGAATGTAGTGACAAATGCAAAAAATTATTAAACTTCCCGGGTTAATTGACCCACATGTTCACCTCCGCGAGCCCGGTGCCACCCAAAAAGAGGATTTTGAAACAGGAACCAAGGCCGCTATCGCCGGTGGGTATACGACAGTTTTGGATATGCCGAATAATCCAATTGCTACAGTAACGCCCGAAGCTTTGCAGGAAAAAATGGATTTGGCAAAAGGGCGGATTTATTGTGACGTCGGTTTTCACTTTGGGGCCAGCAGTAAGAGTATCCAATATTTCAATGAAGTTTCCGGTAAAGTTTTTGGGCTAAAAGTTTATATGAATCAAACAACCGGGGATTTGTTTATGGAGGATGAAGCAACTTTGGAAGCTGTTTTTTCTGCTTGGCCAAAAGGGAAACCTATTTTGGTTCATGCAGAAGGTGATACTTTACAAAAGGCCATCAATTTGGCCAAAAAATTTGGCAATAAGTTGCATGTTTGCCATGTTTCCTTAAGAAAGGAGATTGCAGCTATTAAAGCGGCCAAAGAAGCTGGTATGGAAATAAGCTGTGAAGTGAGCTGCCATCACCTGTTTTTAACTGAGGAAGATGTCAAAAGGTTAGGTCCATTTGGCATGATGAAACCGCCGCTTTCAAGTAAGGAAGATCAAGTTGCCTTGTGGGATGGGTTAAAAGACGGGACTATTGATATGATAGCTTCTGACCATGCTCCTCACACTAAGGAGGAAAAACTAAGTGAAAAGCCACCCTTTGGTGTACCGGGACTGGAAACTACGTTGCCACTTCTTTTGACAGCCGTAAACGATGGTCGATTGACTCTGGAGAGATTGATGGAGTTGACTGTTACAACTCCCCGGAAGATTTTTGATATACCTGAGCAGGAAGATACTTATGTAGAGGTTAATATGGGGGAAAAATGGATAATTGGGAATAAAAACCTGCAAACCAAATGCGGCTGGACCCCCTTTGCCGGAATGAAGGTAACAGGGAAAGTAAAAAAGGTGGTTTTAAGAGGGAACCTGGCCTATGACGAAAAAAATATCCTGGGTCCATTCGGACAGGTTTTGTCGGCTGATTTGACGTAGTAGTTTTTTATGGTATACTGTATTCACAATTAAATACGAAAGGCGTTTGACTGGAGTCGCGATCCAGGAGCTGAGAACAAAAATGTTCTACAGAGGCAAAACTGTAAAAGATAGTAACGTGTGTCGAAAAATCGGAGCGCGTCATGAATAAGATTAATTTATTCAAAGACAGCTCGCGGAAGCGAGTTTTTTAATGGATAATTAATAGGACAAGGTGGCACCGCCTAAAAGGCCCTTGTAAGTTTCTGATCTTAAATTGATTGGAGATTTACAAGGGTTTTTTTATGGAGAAACTATGAAAGAGATAATACAAAATATACAAGAATACATAGGATCAGCTAATGCTGTTGTGTTGGAAGCAGCGCATATTTATGCTGATAAACAACCACATCTGGAACAACAAAAAGGAGCTGTTTTAGCAACAGCAGTGAATGCAGGATTGGGTATACCCACAATAAGAACTTTACTGATAGATGATTATAATATTACAGAAAAAACATTAGATATTAATGCATATTTAGTATGGCTTACTGATCATGGTTATGCACCAGATGAAGTAATTATGGAATCTGATTTAGTCCCCGCTGCTCATGAGTTGCTAGAAGAAATAAAAGATAGAGTACCAGCAAAAAAGCTTTCTACTTCTAAGCATGATCCTTGGCAAAGCAATGGAGCGCTTGGACTCTGGACACCTGTTGGCAAGGTGCCTCTGTTGACCTCGGTGGGGCGACCATCGTGTGCCTTATTGGATGCTTCATTATATTTAAGAAAAAGCCAATTAGCGCAAGCATGTTTAACTATATTGCCGCAAGAATATTCTTCTCAACAGATTGCAACACATGCAATTTTAAAGAGGATTAATAAAAGTGTACCTGTAGTTAATTTATACTTTAATTCGAATAATGGAAATGAACAATTTGTAGCATATAATCAATAACTCATGAATAAATTTAAGACAATTGGTGTTTTAGGGGGAATGGGACCTTGTGCTTCAGCCTATTTTTATCAATTGCTTTTGATTCAATCGCAACATAAATATGGAGCGGTTCAGGATTCTGATTATCCGCATATTATTGTAAATTCATTAGCTCTTAATGGTTCGAATGAGTTTGGTATGGAAGAAAATGATTTGATATTGGCTCAATTATTGGAAGGTATTAAGGCTTTAGAGAAGGCAGGAGTAGATTTCATAGTTATTGCTTGTAATTCAGTCTGTAATGTTATTACAAAATTAAGAAAGTTATCTGCAGTGCCGATAATAAGTATTGTTGAAGAAGTCATAAATAAAGCAGAGACGCAGAAGTCTAAGAAAATTCTTCTGTTATCTTCAGAAACAACTGATAAATATGGTCTGTATAGTAATTTATCAAAAAAAGGAGTTGAGATTATTAAGCCCGATGATCGGTTGCAAAAAGAAGTTACTCAACTAATTTTGTGTGTTATGGGAAATACTGATTGGAGTATTCCTAAAGCTAGGATTATAGAATATATTAACTCAATGTATTCGGAAGGTAAAATTGATTCAGTGATTTTAGGCTGTACTGAATTACCTGTATCTATTCAAAGTAAGGATATCTTAATCAGATTATACGATTCTTTGGAAATTTTAGCTAAATCAGCCTTAAAATTTGCTAAAAATGGTTAGTACGAGGTTTGTTCCAAGAATTCTTTATATTTTTTATTATAGTTATTGGAAAAAGTTACACTTTTAAGGGGTTGACATAAAAGGGCTTCAGGATTAAACTATCCCAAGGTTATGCATAAGAAATGTCTTTTTGAATTAAGTTTTATAGAGTGCTGATCCGCCAATGGGCGGATTTTTTTTAAAAAAAATGGGTAAATTGAACTTTAAAGGTAGAGACATTATAGATATAAATGATTTTTCCAAGGAAGAATTATTGTATATCCTGGAAAAAGCTAAAAAGTTTGATCCGGCTTTTGTTAAAAGTGACCGGTCAAACTACACTATTGCCCAAGGTAAAATTGCCGCACTGCTGTTTTTTGAACCGTCAACCCGAACTGAACAGTCTTTCAGATCAGCAGCCCAGAAAATTGGCATGGGTACAATTGGCTTTAATGACCCGGAAGCTACCTCTATTCATAAAGGGGAAACCTTCTCAGATACTATTCGGATCATGGATTCTTATGCGGATGTTTTAATTATGAGGCATCCGGAAGCCGGTGCTGCTAAAGAAGCAGCGAATGTGGCAGATATTCCGGTAATTAACGCCGGAGATGGGCCTAATCAACATCCTACCCAGACTATGCTGGATTTGTATACCATTTTAAAAGAAGCAGGTAAACTTGATGGGATTACAGTAGCTTTGATGGGTGATTTAAAATATGGCAGAACTGTTCATGCCCTCTCTCTGGCTTTGAGTCATTTTAAGATAAAGCAGATTTTTATTTCTCACCCCAGCTTAAAGATGCCGGAGGAATTTCTAAATGTACTTCGGGAAAGGGGAGTAGTTTACGGCGAATTTGATCATCTGCCGGAGAATTTAGAAGCCGATTTTCTCTATCAGACCAGGGTGCAGAAGGAAAGATTCAAGGATCTGGAGGAGTATAAGAAAATTAAAGATAAATTTATTCTGGATGCTTCTTTTAAAAAGTATCTGGATCAAGGGGTGAAATTAATGCATCCCCTGCCTAGGGTAAATGAGATTGATAGGGAGTTGGATAGTCATCCTAATGCTATTTATTTTGCTCAAGCCAGAAACGGTTTATATATCAGAGAAGCATTATTAGCTTTAGTATTAGGAAGAATTAATTCAAGGTAACAGGAAGGGAAATTATGCAGGGGAAATTAACTCTGTCCGATGGGACAGTTTTTTTAGGAGAAAGTTTTGGAGCAGAAGAGTTTACCTCCGGGGAAGTGGTTTTTAATACCGGAATGGTGGGGTATCCGGAATCCTTAACAGATCCATCTTATTTTGGTCAAATTCTGGTGTTAACTTACCCTTTGCAGGGTAATTACGGTGTGCCGGGAAAAGATTTTTGGGAATCAAAAAAAATTCAGGTTAAAGGTTTGATTGTCCAAAATTATATTGATCACCCATCCCATTTTGAAAGCGAAAGAAGCTTGGGAGAGTGGTTGAAAACAGAGGGAATTCCAGCTCTACAAGGTATTGATACCAGAGCTTTGACTACTAAGCTTCGGGAACATGGGGTGATGCTGGGGAAGATAGAGTTCAAAGATCAAAGATCAAAAATCAAAAATTATGAAATCTACGATCCTAATAAAGAAAATATATTGCCTTATGTGAGTACTAATAAAGTAGAAGTTTATGGCGAGGGTAAAAAGAACATAGTTTTAATTGATTGTGGGGCTAAGGAAAATATTGTCAGGAGCTTAGTGAAAAGAGGAGTTAGAGTCACCAGAGTGCCATGGGATTTTAATCCACTAACTGGCGGGTTGGATTTTGATGGGGTGTTAGTTTCCAATGGCCCGGGAGATCCCAAACAAGCTAAAGAAACTATTGAAAATGTTAGACAGCTTCTGGTAGCTAATGTACCGACTTTTGGTATTTGTTTAGGTAGCCAAATTTTATCTTTGGCAGCCGGTGGGGAAACTTACAAATTGAAATTTGGCCACCGGAGCCAGAATCAACCTGTTCAGGATGTAATCAGCCAAAAAGCTGTTATTACTTCTCAAAACCACGGTTTTGCGGTGGATATGAAATCAATGGGTAAAGAGTGGATTGAGTGGTTTGTTAATCTAAATGACGGGACGAATGAGGGGATAAGGCATAAAAATAAGCCGTTTATGGCAGTGCAGTTTCACCCGGAAGCCAGTCCGGGCCCGGTCGAAGGAGGGTATTTATTTGATGAATTTTTAGAATATGTCAGATAGGTCGAATAAGTCATATAAGTCCAAAATGTTAAGAAAAGTACTAGTACTCGGTTCCGGAGCATTGAAAATAGGGGAGGCTGGAGAGTTTGATTACTCCGGCTCACAAGCTTTAAAAGCCTTAAAAGAGGAAGGAGTGGAATCGGTTTTAATTAACCCAAATATTGCCACCATTCAAACTTCGGAAAGTTTAGCAAAAAAGATTTACTTTCTGCCGGTGACCCCGTATTTTGTCCAAAAAGTAATTGAAAAGGAAGCTCCGGATGGAATCTTTTTAAGTTTTGGAGGACAGACTGCCCTAAATTGCGGTTTGGTGCTTGAGCGGCAGGGGGTATTTAAAAAGCAGAGGGTAAAAGTCCTCGGTTCTTCTGTTAAAAGCATTGAAGTCACTGAAGATAGGGAGTTGTTTGCCAGAGAACTTGATAAAATAGCTATTAAAGTCCCCAAAGGCGGATTTGCCAAATCCCTTGATGAGGCTTTAAAGATTGGCCAGAAATTAGGATATCCGCTTCTACTGCGAAGCGGATTTTCTTTGGGGGGATTGGGTTCGGGAGTAGTTAATAATAAAGAGGAGCTGGTTAAAATGGCGATAGCGGCTTTAAAACAGGCTCCGCAAATCGCAGTTGAAGAATATCTAAAGCATTGGAAGGAAGTGGAATATGAGGTGGTGCGAGACAGTGCCGGTAATAAAATCACTGTTTGTAATATGGAAAACTTGGATCCTTTGGGGATTCATACCGGAGAGAGTATTGTGGTAGCGCCTTCTCAAACATTGAATAATTACCAATATCATTTTCTTCGTAAATTATCCCTTCAGGTGATTGAACAATTAAATATTGTAGGGGAGTGCAATATCCAGTTTGCGCTAAATCCTAAAAATAATGACTACCGGGTGATTGAGGTGAATGCCAGGTTATCCCGTTCTTCTGCTCTGGCTTCAAAAGCTACCGGATATCCCCTGGCCCATATTGCAGCCAAGATTGGTTTAGGTTATAACCTGCCGGAGCTAAAAAATAGCGTTACTTTATCCACCTCCGCATTTTTTGAGCCTGCTTTGGACTATTTGGTGCTCAAGATTCCTCGCTGGGATCTACAAAAATTTGTCGGGGCTAAAGAGGCGATTGGTTCGGAGATGAAAAGTGTGGGAGAAGTGATGGCCATTGGCAGGAGTTTCCCCGAAGTATTACAAAAAGCCATCAGGATGCTGGAAACCGGCCAAGACGGGTTGCTTCAAAACGGTGTTGATGATACCAAACTTTTACCTACCACCGAGCGGCTTTTTGTGATTGCTAAAAGATTCGCCAAGGGGGAATCCGTAGAAACTATCTATAAAGCTACAGGTATTGATCCTTGGTTTTTGTATCAGATTAAAGACATGGTGGGGTTTGAGAGTAAGCTGTTAGCTATTGGTCGTTCGCAATTAGCAGCTAAAAGCCAAAAGCTAACAGCTAATAGCCAAGAAGTTATTTTAGAGGCTAAGAAGTTGGGGTTTTCAGATAAATTACTGGCTAAAGCGTTTAAGACTACAGAAGAAAAAGTCAGGGAGTTTAGGAAGAAAAATGGCATAGTGCCTAAAGTTAAGCACATAGATACTCTGGCAGCAGAATATCCGGCAAAGACCAATTATCTTTACCTAACCTATCATGGAGAAGAGTCGGAAATAGAGTCTAGAGTCAAGAGTCTAGAGTCAAGTAAAAAAAATAAAGCGATCGTTTTGGGATCGGGACCTTATCGGATTGGGTCTTCTGTGGAATTTGACTGGTGTTCGGTCACAGCTGCCAAAACCTTAAGGGATAAAGGTTTAGAAACTATTATCATAAATTGTAATCCGGAAACAGTATCCACCGACTTCGACTCGGCAGACAAATTATATTTTGAGCAACTGACTTTTGAGAGAGTGAGCGATATTTATGACATAGAGCAGGATGCAAGCCTGGTTTTAGGTTTTGGCGGGCAAGTGCCCAATAATTTGGCCATGAGTTGTTTCCGTGCCGGTTATAAAATCCTGGGTACTTCCCCGGAAAGTATTGATAGGGCAGAGGACAGAAATAAATTTTCCAGTCTACTGGATACGCTTCGGATTCTGCAGCCGGCTTGGCAAAGCTTGAAAACTGTTAGTGATGCCCTAAGCTTTGCCAGGAAAATTGGTTATCCGGTTTTGGTAAGACCTTCTTATGTGCTGTCAGGCTCAGCTATGAATGTAGCATATTCCAGAGTTGATTTGGAAAGACATCTAAAAAGCGCAGCTAATGTATCGGCAGAGTACCCGGTGGTTATCTCCAAGTTTGTGGAAGGCGCTAAAGAGATTGAAGTGGATGGAGTAGGGCAAGATGGGGAACTTCTAATCTATGCCATATCCGAACATGTAGAAAATGCCGGGGTGCACTCAGGAGATGCTACCATTGTGTTGCCGCCACAGCGGTTATATTTGGAAACTGTCAGAAAAATAAAAGAGGAAACAAAAAAAATCCTTAAGTCACTAAACATAAACGGCCCTTTTAATATTCAGTTTTTGGCCAAAGATAACCAGGTTTTGGTAATTGAGCTGAATCTGCGGGCCTCCAGATCTTTTCCATTTGTCTCCAAAGTCACCGGCTACAACTTTGTGGAGTTGGCGACCAAGGTAATGCTGGGGGAGAAGCTCTCCGGTGACTTTAAGACCCTGGATTTAGATTATGTGGGGGTTAAAGCCCCCCAGTTTTCTTTTAGCCGGATTAAAGGGGCAGATCCGAGACTGCGGGTGGAAATGTCCTCTACCGGAGAGGTGGCTTGTTTTGGTGATGATTTACAAGAAGCATATCTTAAGGCAGTATTGGCTACTGGTTTTAAAAGTCCTAAAAAAAGCGTTTTGCTGACTATTGGGGGAGAGGAAAATAAGCTGGACATAATCTCTTCTGCCAAAAAGTTGTCTAATTTAAGTTTTAAAATATATGCTACAGAGCATACTCACGAGTTTTTAAGCGCGCATGATATTAAAAATACCAGGGTGTTTAAAATTCCGGAAAAACAACATCCGTCAATTTTGGATCTTTTAAGAAGCGGTGATATTGATTTGGTGATCAATATTTCGGAATCAAAATCAACCTCAGGTGAGACAGATGGTTTTATTATCAGAAGAAACTGTATAGATTTAGGGATTCCTTTAATAACCAACTTGCAGGCGGCAGAACTTTTGGTTTCAGCGCTAAATTCCAAAAAAATGGAAGATCTGGAAATTAAAAGTTGGGATGAATATATAAGATAGGGGACGTAGAATTTTTGCGGGAAATATGGGAAGATAGGGGTATGTTTATCCCTAAGTATTCCATCACTAACAAAATTCTAAAAGACATTGGTACTGTGGAGGCGGCGCGTGAGATTATCATGAATGCTCCCTTAGTTCCTGCCTGGGAAGCAAAGTTTAGAAAAGAAGCAATTGAGCGGACTATCCATCATGGCACTCATTTAGAAGGAAATCCTTTATCTGAAGAAGAAGTGCGGGATGTTTTAGAAGGCCAGGAAGTGATTGCCCGGGATAGGGATGTACAAGAGATTATTAATTACCGGAATGTCCTAAAATTTATTGAAGGAATTTATACTCAGATTGGCACTTCTGGAGCATACAGCTTTACCCTGGAAACCATTTTGGAGATGCACAAGCTGACCACGGAGAAGATTTTGCCCCCCGAATCTTCCGGTCAATTTAGAATCAGACAGGTGGTGATTAAAAATACCAAAACCGGCCAGGTTTCTTATACCCCGCCTCCGGCAGTGGAAGTGCCGTATTTGGTGGAAGATCTGGTTAATTGGATCAACTCTGATGAGGGTAAAGGAATTCATCCGATTATTAAAGCCGGGATTATTCATTATGAAATTGCCAGGATTCACCCTTTTGTGGATGGCAATGGCAGGGGAGCAAGGGCTGTA
>CAZAZW010000008.1:0-4980 GCA_964489875.1 uncultured Gammaproteobacteria bacterium
GCGCAAAAGAAAAAATGCCTTGCGCCCCTTCTCTGGCATTTTTGAAAAGAAAAAACATCAAACCCACCAAAATTAAAATCGGCAAAACTGCCGATAAAACACCAATCCAAGCCTGCTGTATAGATAGATCTTTAACTTCAATAGTGACCGATTTTGGATCTACTCCGGAAGATTCCAGGATTTTGTAGATCGACTCCCCTGCTTCTTTATGAGAGGTAAGTTTTTGATCAGAATCTTTTACTTCAGCAGTGATTTTATCACCTTCCAAAGAGATTTTTTGGATTTTGCCGTCTTTAGTGTCGCTGACAATTTGAGAAATAGGCACCTCGTTACCGGAAGTGGTTGGCCCGCCGGAAATTTGATAGAAGAAAACCAGCGCAGCCAGGGCAATCAGGATATAAACAATCAAACCTTTAAAGACCGGAAAAAGCTTTTTATTAAAATTAACCCTTCTTTTACTATTTGCCATAAGTGCAGATTATACCACTGCCAGCTTCAAATTACTATAAACTCACGAAGTTTTCAAGCTCTGCTTATAGTATAAGTAACGGAAATTGCCTGAGTAATAATAGTATTCATTATGGGATATTAACCTAGTCCAACTTTGCTTTTCACCTCGGCTAACTTTTTATCCGCTATCTCTCTTGCTCTATCTCTTCCTTCTTTAAGCAAGGATTCTAAATGCGCTGGATCATCCGTTAATTCTCTGTAACGTCTTTTAAAAGGTTCCAGAAATGCAATCACTTTTTCTGCTAAATCTTTTTTGAAATCGCCATAACCCTTGCCCTCAAACCTTGACTCAATCTCTTCCCTACTTTCTCCGGTTACCCCTTCATAAATCTCCAAAAGATTATAAATACCGGGTCGAGCCGGATCAAACCGGATCTCTTTTTGTGAATCTGTAGCAGCACCCATTATCTGAGAGCGAATATCGTCAATTGAACCCAAAATAGATACAGAATGCCCAAAGCGCTCGTCACTTTTGCTCATCTTTTTAATCGGCTCCAAAAGATCCATAATTCGGGCTCCGGATTTAGGAATTACCGGTTTAGGTAACTTAAAAGTTTCTCCGTAGATAGAATTAAAACGCTGGGCAATATCGCGGGTAATCTCCACATGCTGTTTTTGATCCTCCCCCACCGGCACCTCATCGCTATCATAGAGCAAAATATCAGAGGCCATCAGGACCGGATAATCAAACAGACCCACACTTACATTCTCTTTTTGATCGCCTGATTTTTCTTTGAATTGAGTCATTCTGCCCATCCACCCCATCGGCGTAAGACAATTTAATATCCAGGCTAATTCCGCATGGGCGCTGACATCAGATTGAACAAACACTATTGACTGCTTCGGATCAATACCTGCTGCAAAATATATTCCGGCCACCTCCCTAATTTTTTGCTTTAGGATTTTCGGATCCTGAGACACAGTGATGGCATGAAGATCAACAATACAAAAAACGCTGTTAACCTCCTGTTGAGAGGCTACCCAATTTTTAAGGGCTCCTAAATAATTACCTATATGTAAATTCCCTGATGGTTGAATGCCGGAAAAAACCCATTTTTTCATAGTAGGTCAAATATATCACTTTTAGGGTTAATTTTTAACCATGTAGATTAATCCTGGATCAAGTAATAGTTAACCTTTTGGATCAGTTAACAATCCGTTGATAGCCTCGAGTGGCAATCTATTAGCCAAGTCTACCGCTGCCTTCGTTGATTTAATATTTCCGGCTCGATCAACAAAATTAACTTTAATAACTTTTCCGTCACTTATTTCTAACGATACTACTTCAGCCTTGAAAGGTCTTCTCCCGCCAAGTTCCAGCGCAAGACCACCGTCTTGGGTTTGGTGAATATCTATAATACAAGCCTCCTCTTTTTGTGGCGACGGTAGCCTTAATAAGGCTTTATGTGACCAAGCTATTTCTCTTATCGAACGAACTACTGAAATCCCGGATGGCCGTTCTTCCTGTGGCTGCAATAACACATCAACTCTTTTTATCCTATTCACTAGGGCGGCTCCGACTATATGAATCCCACTATCCGATACTAAACCTAGGTGTAATTGCTCTCTTACAATTACTCTGCTAGCTGGAACTGGGGTTAAACATCTGCCATCTCGAAAATGACCGGCAATTTCCGAAAGCGCTTTTTGCTCCAGCGCCTGACGAGAAGTCAATAAAGCACTAGCCGGAACACCTCGCACCAGCGTTCCTGGCGGAAGGTTTAGCGCACCAAACTGTAAGTTTTTAAACTGAGAATAGTCAACTTGGGGTAATCCCTGTTCCGGTATCGAATTTATTTTATTTTCTACCATATTCTCTCCAATAAAAAACCGCTCCTTAATTTAAGGGGCGGTCTGAGCGGGAGTTATTCCCATATTTTCGGGATTCCCTCACTCAAACCACTCCTCTTTAATAAAGGAGTGTTTCTGCCAAAGAAGGTTGTATTCTACTGTATACATATGCTTTTAAAAAAACAAAAATCCCCAAGGGATATTCTTACCTAATCATAAACATACTCTAAATATTCTTGTCAATATCCATTCTATTATAGGTCGTAGAGATAGTCAAGTCTTCAGTGCTTGTCAATTATTTCTAAAAACTCCGTTGGTGTCACGATTTTAATTCTTTTATATTGTTTAAGCTCCAGTAAATCCTGATCTCCTGTAATAATAAAATCACAATCACCCTCAACTGCCGCCTCCAATACCCTGTTGTCATCTTTATCTCTTACAGTATCCAAGGTCATATGAGGCTTAATCATCACAAATTTTTTTTGCATTTCTTGTTCTATAAGCAGCATATCTGCTAAAGATAAGGGGAATTTTTTGGTGATAACATCTACTAATTCCGCCTGTAGAATCGGAGAAATAACAACTTGGATTTTCTTCTCTAAAGCTAGTCTCAGTACTTTTTGGGGGATTCCACCATATACTAATGCCGAAGTTAGTATATTAGTATCTAAAACAACTCTAACGGGATTTCCTGCCGTGCCTATATTCATACACTATCCGATTAACATCCTCTTCGCTTTTTATGCCCGCCTTTTTACCCGCCTTTTTACCCGCTGCAAAGATTTTTTCCCAATTTTCCATGTCTTGTAAATATATTCTTAGCGATTCACGGATAAGTTCGCTTCGGTTACGGTACTCTTTTTTGGCCTGCTTATCTACTTTTTTGACCAATTCCTTTGGTAAAGAAATATTAAGTGTTTGTGTTTGCATATACAGTTATTGTATATATCTTGTATAGAATTGTCAAGACTGAAGTTTATCTCTAAACTGGTCATAGCTGGTTTGAGTAGCTTCATAATCCTGGATCTCAAATGATTCTTCTTTGATAATTATTTTTTTATTTTCTTTTAAGTCTTTTCTTAAAACTACTCCCGGGCTGATTAGTGAATTACTACCCACCCTTACCCCCGGCATAGTAGAGGCATTCACACCTATCCTTACCCCTTTTCCGGCAATTAAACCAAGCTTAGTTCTCTCTGTATCAATATGCTCTTCCCCCACACTGATACCCCGATTATCCAACCGCAAGTTGGCAAGCACTGCCCCGGATCCCATCCCAAAGTCACCTTCCAAAACGCTATCTCCTATATAATTGGTGTGAAACCAAGAATTTGCACCGATATAGCTTCTGGTGATATCCGAATTAAAACCGGTCACACATCCTTCTTCTAAGTTTGACTCCCGAACCATGGAATTATTTCCCACAATACAATTTTTGCCAATATACGCCGGGCCTTTAATAACCGCTCCCTCAAACACTTTTGCACCATCTTCAATAACCACATTACCTTCAATAGTAGCTTTTTCTGATACTTTTGCCCCCGGGGAAATTTTTTGTTCAATCTTGGACAAAAAGTAAGTTGTGATATCTAAAATATGCCAAGGATATTTTAGAGGAATCCAGACACCATCATATCTTAAAAACCTGACATCCAAGCCGTCTTTTATCATTTGGTCCAAAGCCACTTCATAAACATCATCTTTCTCTGTTTGAACCTTCTCCAGGTATTCCACTAACTTCTTTCCATCCTTAAAATAATCAACCACCAGTTTTACCAGATCCGAGGGCTCATTCCCCTCTCCCGGTTTCTCCACTATCCCGGTTACTTCCTCGCCCTCCAATTTTAAATAGCCACCAGGAAAGTACTTCTCTGTTTTTAAACCAGCAAAGACCGCATCTGCTCCCCCAACACCCAAAACTCCCTGAAAAACTTTAGGATCCAGGACATCCTCAGCGTTAACTATCAGAATTGCTCCAGCTATCAAATCTTTAACAGAAAAAATGGCATCTGCCATACCGAGAGGTTCATTTTGTACTGCTATTTGAAAATTTAAACCCAAATCCTGGGCAACTTTTGCAACTGCTTCTTTGCTTTGAGGATTGACCACGATTAGAAATTCAGCTCCTACCAGATTCTCTTTGATTTTCTGCAGATTATGCTGCAATAAGGGCTTACCTAAAAAAGGAATCAGACACTTATCCGTTTGAATCGGCCACATCCTTTTGCCTTCTCCCCCAGCCAGTACAATTATTTGCATATATTAATGATACCTCATTTTGGTGGCAACGGCTGGGATCGGACCAGCGACCTAAGCTTTATGAGGGCTCCGCTCTACCACTGAGCTACGTTGCCAACTTACTAGCTATTTTACCAGAGTAGCAGCCCTAATTCATCTGCTTGACGGCGTCCAGTAGAGGGGTTACTCTTAAATTATTATGCTTTCTACTGACAAATTCTTAGAGAAAGTAGCCGGAGCTCCGGCAGATGTTTTAGATAAAACGCTTGATACCTCCAAAAAAATTACTGAGGCATTTGTTTCCAGAAAACACATAAACCAAGCCAAAGATTACTGGAAATCTTTGGGCCCGGGACTGACCACCGGAGCAGCCGATGATGATCCTTCCGGCATTACCACCTACTCTCAAGCCGGAGCAGCTTATGGCTTTAATTTTTTATG
>CAZAZW010000008.1:4990-9931 GCA_964489875.1 uncultured Gammaproteobacteria bacterium
AGCTTCACTTTTCCCTTGATGGCAGTGGTACAAGAAATGTGCGCCCGGATAGGGCTGGTGACAGGACGCGGGTTGGCAGCCAACATTAGGCAGTACTACCCCAGGTGGGTTTTGTATATTGCCACTCTGCTTTTGTTTGCGGCCAATACCTTAAACATCGGCGCGGATTTGGGCGCCATGGCCAAAGCGACGCAACTACTCTTCCCTGATATCCGTTTTACCACCTTAATTTTAGGTTTTACCATGGTTACTTTGGCCCTTCAAATATTCACTACTTATGAAAAGTATGCCAAATACTTAAAGTGGCTAGCCTTAGTGCTTTTATCTTATGTTTTTTCTGCTCTGACAGTTGATATCAACTGGAACGAGCTGTTACAAAAAGCTATCCTGCCAACGATTGTTTTCTCCAAAGATCAGATCTTCTTGGTGACCGCTGTTTTAGGTACTACCATCTCCCCTTATCTTTTCTTCTGGCAGACTTCACAAGAAGTGGAAGAACAAATTCTGGGCGGTAAAACTACCCTAAAACTTCGCCAGGAAGAAACGACTCCTAAAGAAGTAAAAAATATGAGAATGGATGTTTGGTCAGGGATGTTTTTATCAAATTTGGTGATGTTTTTTATTATCGCTGCAGCTGCAGCTACCCTTTTTTCTCACGGAATTACCAATATCACCTCTGCCGCAGAAGCTGCTGAAGCCCTGCGGCCAATCGCCGGAGAAAGGGTGTACTTGCTTTTTGCCCTGGGTATCATTGGAACAGGCATGTTGGCAGTGCCGATTTTGGCGGGATCCGCCTCCTATGCCCTCTCTGAGAGTTTTGGCTGGAAATTTGGGCTGTATAGGAGGCTACGAGAGGCAAATGCCTTCTATGGAATCATTATCATCTCTACAGGAATAGGACTAGTCATTAATCTCTTAGGTTTTGATTCTATCAAAGTATTAATTTATTCTGCTGTTTTTAATGGATTGATCGCGCCGGTTGTATTAGTATTGATAGTTTTAATGAGCGCAAATGCGAAAATTATGGGCAGATGGGTGAATGGTAAAATCACCAGCCTTTTAGGCTGGTTGATTACCATTTTAATGACTTTAGCCGGAGCTGCCACTATTATTTCTCTACTTATCTAAAATCTGTGTAAGGGGATTGACAAAAAATCAAGGAGATTATATAATAAGTAAGGAGAATAAAAATGAACTTTACAACAACTCTAACTGCAAAGAATCAGTTAACTCTACCCAAGCCTGTTAGAGACAGATTGGGTCTAAAAAAGGGTATCAAAATTGATATTTTCCCTACTCTTGATGGAGGTTTTATTGGCAGACCAAAAAGACGGTCAAACATCCTCGAATTCGCTGGAGATCTAGCTAGCTTAGATGATGGCAGATCATTTAAGAAGATTCGGGAAGAAGCTGAAAAATTAGCAGTCGAGGAGTGGATTTCCCAAAAGCGTCCCTATGATAAAAAGCGTAGCCGTTGATACTAATGTTTTACTAGACTATCGTTTAAAGAGAAAATCCAGTTTCAATAAAGTATTACCCTTAATCGAAGCTTGTTTAGCCGGTAAAATCCAAATTTTTATACCTAATATTGTTTTTCCGGAATTGGAATGGGTTTTAAGATCTTTTTACAAACAACCAAAGGGATTAATTGTTAAATTCTTAGAAAGCTTACTCAGTTTAGAAGGGGTATTGACAGAGGATAAATATAATATGCAATATGCTTTAAATATCTTTAGACAATCAAATCTGAAATTTACTGATTCGATAATCCTGACTCAAGTACAAAAATTTCATCCGGATGAGTTTTTAACATTTGATGAAGACTTAAAGAAATTATATCAAAGATCATTTAAAAATCTAAATTAAGAATACTTATTTTCTTTTCTCTGCTCCAGCTTTTAATCTCAAATTCCCTTTTCAGGGCTTCTGCTTGAGTAGATAATTTTTCCTGATAAATCAGTTTAAGAGGTTTGTGGGACCGGGTGTATCTGCCTCCCCTGCCATTTTTGTGCTCGGAAAATCTTTTTTCTAAGTTATTTGATATTCCAGTGTAAAGACTTCCATCTTTGCAGAGCAGAATATAGAGGTACCACATAAGGTACATTGTATGCTACAATATGCCTCGCGGGGAAGTGTAACGGCTGCACACAAGGCTCATAATCTTGAGGCAGGGAGTTCAACTCTCCCCCCCGCAACACAAATTATTTAAAAAATACTCTCAACCAGCCTAGCCAATTGGGAAACCTGATTTGAGCTGAAGAGCTGGCTCCCAGTACTGACTTGAGCTTATCTTCAGGAATTACTACTAATGTCTCACCGGCTTTGGTAAGCCCCAGCCTATTTCTAATCTCTGTCTCTATAAATTCGGGTGACTGAATCTGTAATAGCTTCTGCTTTAAAGTTTTATTTTTGATTTCCAATTTATAAACCTCATCTGCTGCTTCTGATAATCTCTCCCCTGATTTGGTAGACTCCGTAATCTGCTTAATCAAATTATAGGCGATTACTAAAATTACTAAGACAATTAAACCAATTATTATTTTTTTTAACATATTTCTAACATATTTAATACTTGACAAATATAACCTATAACATTAAAATACACGTTATGGTTACTTTACTTAATGCACATCAACAATTTATAGGTCATCTCAAGGGTCGTTCCCGTGCCTCTGCTACTATCTTAGCCTATGGCAAAGATATTGAGCAACTGGTCAGTTACTTGCAAAACCAGGGTAAAACTGATCCGATTGCAGTAGAAACTGCTGATTTGCAAGCCTTTATGCAAAAGTTGGCCGACGAACATTATACCCCCAAATCAATCTCAAGAAAAACCAACTCTACCAAAACCTTTTTTAAGTTCTTAAAAACTTCAAATCTAATTGCTAATGATCCGGCTCCCGGTTTGGAACAACCCAGCAGGAATATCGCAGCTTACGTGACGCTGCCCGGGCAGATATCAGGATGCTGGCAGTTATTGAAATTTTACTTCAAACCGGTATCAGAATTGGGGAGTTGGCCAAGCTACGGCTTGAAGACATAGATTTAGAAAACTTAACCCTGCATGTTCCCCCATTTGAAGATACCAGAGAAAGAATGATTCCGCTAAACAGAGCAGCTGCGGAAGCAGTTAAAAATTATTTACCCAAAAGAGCCAAAACTCCCAATCATGCTTTATTTGTCACCAAAACCGGCCGTCCACTTCTGATTAGAAATATCAGGACTGCTATTGATAGATACTTTAAGGTAGCCGGTATCAAAAATGCCAAATTAAATGATCTAAGACATACCTGGGTAGCATTCCAACTGCAAGCCGGAGTACCCATGACTATGGTTTCCAAATTAGCCGGCCACAAAAGGCTGTCCACCACCGAAAAATACCTGCAATTTATCACCGGCCAAAACAGCGAAGCTAAAGTTAAATTAGAAGAGCTATGAGCGCTGAACATAATGCAGCAGAATTAGAAGGCATATATAAATCTATGTATGCTGATACAGTATCTGCTTTGGAACGCTATGCCACCCAACCTGTACCAGAAGATGCAAAATTAGCAATTCTCAGATGGCGTCAATCAGGATCAAGTCTGCCTCATGCTGCTGCTCAAGCTGTAGTATATGAAGCAAAAGTTTTAGAAAAATTTTATGATCGGAATTGTGATGCTCTCGAAATACCGATTCCTCCTGAAGAATTACGACTATCCACTTTATATCCATATGCTTCCGATTGTCTCTCTGTTATAGAGGAACATCTACGATCAGGGGGTGTTGTTGAAAAGGGTTTTGAGGAAGCCTTGAAACGGTATAGTGAAAAATGTTTCCTAGGTCGTGATAACCCTGCTGTAATAATAGCTGAAGGACATATTAATCTAAACAGTTGGGCCCAGAGACTCGCACAGAATCCGAGTGGCTTCAGTTTGATTGATGGAATAGTTTCAGGAGAGTTGCCCTCTCAACTTGTTCATTCTATAATAAGACCTCGTGAAATGCCCTACATGAGGGTCATAGAACTAGGGGCGCAAAGATATAAAAGTTTTTATCAAGCAGCTTCAAAATAAAATTCACCTCTAATCTGTGGGCGGACTAGGATTTGAACCTAGAACCAATTGTGTATAAGACAATCGCTCTACCGTTGAGCTATCCGCCCGAAACTGTGCTCATTATACTAGACTCACATTTATATTTCCAAGATTTATTCTGATTGATGCAAATATTAAGAGCGGCGAAGTCACAAGTATCCAAAAAATGTTGTTGGTTTTATGTAGATTACCTAAATGATACAGGACTGGGGGAAGACATAAAACAAACACAAGCGAGCAAGTCCCAACCGTGCGAGCGATTTTTTGTACTGTGACGAGCTGCATTTTGGTTACAAAAGCGTGAAGAAAAAATCACAGTTTTTAAGGAAACTTCTCTCCGGCTTCGCCGGATCGAAGAATAAAGATTGCCACGCTAATCGCTCGCAATGATGGAGAGGACATTTACAACCTTGCTCTTGATGCTATCTCCCCTTCTACCTGGACCACATCTTTACCAAACTTAAGTCTGGAGAGTTCCCTGATTGCCTGGCCCACTTGTGGATTTAACATGGCTTTCCACTTTTTCATATCTTTGGTGGTATCCAAGGAAAAAGGCACTACCGGCTCACCGTTGACTATGGTTTTAATATAGGCATGGGGGGATTCAATATTAACTAAATCTGCCTCTGTAAAGGTAGGGGAGAATTCATGTTGCAGGTAATTGGCATCAGTCACACCAACTCTGAAAGCGATCATGGTACCGACGTTTCCGAAAACAGCATTTTTTAAATCCTCCCCAATTTGGCCGATAAACTGATTAGCCACAACCAAATTTAACCGATATTTTCTGGCCTCAGACAAAATATCGGCAAAAGTATCAGTGGCAAAATTTTGAAACTCGTCAACATACAGGTAAAAATCCCGC
>CAZAZW010000008.1:9941-26548 GCA_964489875.1 uncultured Gammaproteobacteria bacterium
CGAGCCTCCATCTGCATGTCGGAGCGCGACATAGCCGCAGCCAGAATTTTTGGGACTAAAATCAGCCCCAAGAAGTTGGAGTTTTCCTCCCCTATCCGGCCTTTGGATAGATTCATAATTAAGATCTTCCCTTCATCCATGACTTTTCTAAGGTCAAAAGCAGACTTTGACTGCCCGATGATATTTCTCATCATTTTATTGGTGACGAATCGACCGAATTTGGACACCGTATAATCCAGTACTTCAGACTTGTGAAAATCCGTGGTTTGGGCGATCTGGTCTGTCCAGTAACGCCTGACCACCGGATCCTGCACTTTTGGCAGCAGTTCCCTGACAAAATCAGCATCAGTCATCAACCGTACCACCTCCACAAAAGTAGCGCCGGGAGAACTCATGGCAGTTAACATGGCGTTCCTCACTCCGTGTTCAAAACGAGGACCGATGATTCCGGTTTTATTGGGATCAAACAGTTTGTACATTAAACCGATTATGGAAGCTACCACAAAATGTTTTTGTTCTTCATTGTATGCCTCAAGCATGTTTATCCCAAAAGGCCGGACCATGTCCGAAGGATCAAAATAAATCACGTCTTCGGCCCGATTTGGTGGAATAAGTTCTAATAACTCTTCCGCTGCATCTCCGTGAGGATCAATAAAACACAGCCCCTTTCCGGCTAAAATGTCCTGCAACATTAAAGTTTTGAGCAGTTCTGACTTACCGGTACCGGTTCGACCAATAATATACATGTGTTTTCGGCGGTCATCCTCTGAAAGATACACCGGCCGATCCACTCCCCGAAAGACCGACCTGCCCAAGAATAAACCAGAGGTAGGAATCTTTTCCGGAGCCGGGGCCCGCTTAGATGAAAGCCAACTAATGTATGGGGTTTCAATGGATTTATTTGGGAAATGGAAAATGGATGCCAGCTCATCAGGAGTTAAAACCGGAGCTTTTGAGTATCTTGGCATATATCTATAAATAAAATCAGTCAAAAACCCTTTTTCAGAATAAACTTTGGCGCCGGTAAAGGTATTGTACGGTCCGGAAAATTGTTCAAAACTGGCCTTGATATTAGTTAAATGGGCCTTGGCAGATTCTTTAGAGCTGCTGGATGTAGCAATTCGCAGACTGACATCAAAGCCGGATTTTGACAGCTTCCCTTCAACTGCCTCCAACTCTTTAGCATCCGGAGGGGCTTTGGGATTTTTTTCATCCCCCGGCTCTTTTTGTTTTTTTAACCATTCTTTACCGACGTCTTTCCAATTACTGGCTGAGGGAGCAATCAAAAGCTGAATTGCCGCTCCTTCGTTAGGTTGCATCTTAGCAAAAGCTGAGGTCAGGGCAGAGAGAGGATCTGTTGGTAGATCACGGAAGGTTTTAATCGGAAAATGGTCAGCGCTTTTTAGCTTCAGTTGAGCATAAGCTGTCTCCCCTGTTTCGGAGAAGATATTGTATTCAGGCGCTTCTTTAATCTCTGCATCAGGATAAGCGCCGTGAATTTGTTTCTCGATCAGATCCTGGTGAAACCGATGACATGAGACAAAAAACCGAATACTTTCATGCAAAGCCACAATCTCAAAAGATAAGTGCGGTTGCGGAGTAAAGATAGAAAACAGACCGCCGGATTTTTTAAGGGAGGCCAAAGTTGCAAATAGCTGCTCAGCCACATCAATCTTAACTTCATTACCCCGGGGAACTTTGATTTGCAAAAGGACAAACTGCAAAGAATTTTTTTCCCGGTCTCTATATTTAATCCAGCCTATCAGGTATTTTCTTAAGAAAAAAAATAGACCTACCAGCACTAAAACCACAGCCAGAACCCCGGTAATGGCTACAATTAGACCGCTAAAATCTGTTGCCCCTGTAGCTTGTGTAACTTCCATAATTTTTAGGCTGCTTTCTTCAATCCTAATCTGTTAAGTAAACTTCGCATTTTATTTTGTCTACCTTTATTCATTCCTACACCAGATTCACCTTTTCCCGCCACGACTCTATGAGATCCTGAATCGGCATTCTCAAGCTCTTCTGTTACTAATCGAACCATATTATCCGGCGAAAGATCTATATCACTAGGCTCAACGCCAACTTTTTTCAGATCCGATGTGGGCTGAAATGGTTTATTGCTTTTAACCTCTTCTACGGTGGTTGGATGACCGGCTACCTCCAAGTTACCAGTAATCTTCTCAGCAGCTTCATGATGAATTTGTTCAGGAGAAGTTGGGAAATGCAAAATCTTATTATCATTTACCTCACGTGCCTTAGATATCTTAACTGGTCTCTCTTGAGTTTCTATAGGAGTAGGGCCTGCCATAACCGTATTATCTCACATTCTTACTATCTAACAAATATCACCCTGCCAATAATCCCTGACCTATCAATTAGCCCAAATTTTCTGCTGTCAGAACTATATTTTCTGTTATCACCCGTCACAAATACCCCACGACCGTGGTACATTTGTATCCGCTTAACCATTTCCCGGCCATTAACTTTAATCACCACTATATCCCCTTTTTTTGGTTTGGAAAAAATATATGCCCAGTTAAATACCAACACATCCTGACCGGATCTTAGGGTTGGGAACATGCTATTACCATGAATCGTAAATCTCTGAATAGGAAAAATATTCATCAGACTATTTTTTTGTCTGATTAAATACTTCTGCAATTTTATCTACTGCCTCAATCAATTCTTGAGCCTTCCCTTCATCCACTCCTCTTTTATTTTCAGAACAAAGCTTGGTTGTTTTCCAAACCAGATCATGCAAGTTGGGAAACTTTTCCAAATGTTCGCTCTTAAAATAATCTGTCCAAAGAATTAAAATTTCTCTTTTGCAAAGTTCGGCATGATCCTCCTTCACTCTAGTGAGTCTGGAGATTTGAGAGATAATCTTTTTTCTTTCATCAAAAGGTGGCTCGCTACTGCTTGGCTGAAGCTCATTTATTAGACCAACCATCTTCAAGACAGTCTTGGCAGCAAGCTGCGCTGCTTGCGGATCATAAATCCCGCAAGGAATATCGCAATGGGCAAAAACCGGGCTTGTTGGCAGAAGCTTAATTACTAGATCCGCTAGATTCATCATTATTTATATAATATACTTAAAACTTAAGATTTAGGTAAGAATCTATCCTCCATTTCCTTCTGTAGGTAATTTCATTCCTTCCAAATACTCTTCTACATCAAATGCTGCTTTGCAACCAGCCCCGGCCGCTGTCACTGCCTGCCTATATTTATAATCTGCCACATCTCCTGCCACAAACACTCCGGGGATCTTGGTGTGAGTTTCGTTTTCCACCACCACATAATCTTTTTCATCCAATTTAAGTTGTCCTTTTAAAAACTCAGTATTTGGTTTATGACCGATAGCAATAAATAATCCATCAATAGAGAGCTCGTTAAACTCTCCAGTTTGAGTATTTTTTAGCTTCACACCGGTAACTTTTTCCTGCCCCAATACCTCTGTTACCTCAGAGTTCCAGACAAACTCCACATTTGGCTTAGCGCGAACCAGCTCTTGTAGTGCCGGTTGAGCCCTCAAGGCATCCCTCCGGTGAATCATAATTACTTTCTGGCACAGTTTCAACAGGTAGTTTGCTTCTCTCATGGCAGTATCTCCTCCTCCCACTACTGCCACGGTTTTACCTTTAAAGAAAAAGCCATCACACACCGCACAGGCAGATACGCCTTTCCCGCGAAGCCTCTGTTCGGACGGAAGATTTAGCCACATGGCTGAAGCTCCGGTGGCAATAATTAAGGTTTGAGTGGACAGCGGGCCCCCGAAGGGGAAGGTTTCAGTTCGAATCTTAAATGGTTTTACTTTCAAATCCACCGAAACCACATCTTCGTTAATAAATCTGGTATTAAATCTTTCCGCCTGCTTTCGTATTTTGGCCATTAAATCTGGTCCCTGAATACCACTTTCAAAACCCGGAAAATCATCTACATCCGTAGTCAAAATCAGCTGGCCTCCTGCTTCTCTACCGGCAATAACCAGTGGATTTAAATTCCCACGGGCAGCGTAAATAGCAGCCGTTAAGCCTGCCGGACCAGAACCCACGATGATTAATTTCTCAACTTTAGCCTGAGACTTGTTCATCATATGTATTTTAGCAGATGGTTTAATCTTCTGGTTTGTCAGCACCACTTCTTCTGTCACTCCCAGCTGGACTTGAGGCAGGACTCGAAGTTGGACGCGGTGAGACAGTCCGCTGCACTGCTCCCCCTGTTGCTTCCGTGCCCGAGGGTGTTGCAGAAGCAGTAGCCACCACCGTAGGTACCACTGTTGGTGTAACCTCTACTTGTTCTTCTACTTGCGGGGAGGCGGTCGGAGTAATTCTGCTCCGAAGCCATATCAAATAACCGACAATGACTACCAAGACCAAAAGCGTTACCACTATTGAAACATTTCTGCTCATTTCTATCACCTCCCCCCGGGCATCGCCACTATCTTATACCCAAAATGCTCCAATTTACAACTATTAATTAATTTAAAACCTTTTTCCTTTGTAAAATCAATATTGCAGCCAATAGTCCTGATCCTACTCCCAACAGTCCCCCGCCTAACACATCAGATAACCAATGTTCACCCAAATAAACCCTGGTTAAACCCATTAAAAAGGTAAGCGCAACCAGGAAACAAAGAATCATAAACTTAAAAGTAATATTTCTAGAAGAGAAGAGAACGAGACAAATCAAAATAGTGAAGATGAAAATAGTCCGGGTCATATGGCCTGATGGATAAGAAAAATCAGTGTGAATGTAAAAAGACGGAAGGGATGTCGGTGTGAGGGTACGGTGGAGAAACACCGGCGGACCCGGATGAAAAAGCACCAGTTTTCCGAAAACTTCTGCCACTGATGCCGGAACAATTATTAACCAGCCCAGTATTGCTGACCACCTTCTCCGAAGTAAAGCTAAAAATGCTAACACTAAACAAACGCCTATTGTCACCTCAGCAGAACCTAGTAAACTAAAATAGGAAAAAATCTGATCAAAACGATTTGAGATATGATCTTGTAATTTAACAGTAGTGTCAAAATCAACCTTCTGCCATTGTTCTTTGGCTACCGTATAGGAAAAATAAGTAAAAGCCAATATGAAAACTGTGGCGAGCAGAAATAATCTAGTTTTCATGTTAACAATCCAAAAGCTGACTGGTAGAATAACTGTCAATTCTTTTTGTGACATATTTTAACTTAGCTCCGGTTAGTTTAGCGACCCTTTTATGATGATACGCTCTTTCGTATCCAATAGTGAGCGCAATAATATCCGGCCTAATCTCTTGTATAACCTTATCATAAGCAGTTTCCGATCTTAAGAACGGTAATGTCACTACATAATCTACAGTTTCTAGAACAGATAAGGCTTTGGCCCTTATCTTTTGGGTCTGGATCGGACGGTTAACTCCTTTTAGCTCTTTGGCTTTTTTATCGGACTCCAAAAGAATAATGAGGATGTCTCCTGCTGCCTTTGCTTTCTCCAGAAAAATTACATGGCCCGGATGTAAAATATCAAAACATCCCCCCGCTAAAACGATTTTTTTGCCCTGTTTTTTTATGTTTTTAACCAAAGCAGCTAGATTTCCAACAGATATGACTTTTTCCATCAATAAGAAATTATATCAGCTTAAATAACTAAATTGATACTTGAAGATTTAGAGATAATAACAATTTAACTGGCAGCGAGTAATTTTTCCCTGGCTAACTTGGCTTCCTCTTTGGCTTTGAGCAAAGAGGCGGTCTTTTTCTTTCTTTCGGCAATAGCCTTTTCAACTTGTTTTTGGCACTCGGCATCCGGACACACAGTCATAATATAAGTTACCACAGAAGCTCCCACCTTACTCTCCCAAGTTTTACCTCCATCAACTCTTTCCTTGCCACACTTAACACAGGGGTTACTCATAAAGTTGTTGTAGTATAACAGCAAATACTCATTTAATCAATAAACTAAAGCAATAAACTAAAGTATAATAAAATCAAGGTGAAAAAGTTACTGGTTCTCCTTTTAATAATAGGAGGTTATTTAAATTTAACTTATGCTTACTTCTATAACTTTTTAAGCCAGAAGCATTTAGTTGCACCGATCCATAAAACAAAAGAAATAATTGGCAATAATCTTAAAAGTCAAACTATATATGTAGCTTTAGGAGACAGCTTAACAGCAGGCGTGGGTGCTACTGATTATAAGAGATCTTATCCATACCTACTGGCCCAAAAATTAGCTTTTAAAAAAAATGTCGAATTTGTTAACCTGGCAAAAGCCGGGGATATGTCTCGGGATGTATTAACCGAGCAGCTGCCCCAAGTTTTATCTTTAAAACCGGATCTGGTAACACTACTTATTGGCACCAACGATCTCCATAACCTAATATCTTTGAAAAGATTTGAAGATAACTATACCGAGATTGTGAGTAATCTTAAAAAAAGTGGCGCTAAAATATATTTGCTATCTATTCCTTATTTAGGCTCCTCCAAAATAGTCTATTCTCCTTATAATCTAATTTTGGACTTTAGAACCAAACAATTTAACAACGTGATTAAAAAGATAGCGGCCGAAATGAAGGTAGAATACATTGACCTGTATTCTTTGAAAAAAGGTCCCAACTTTTACTCGGCAGATCAGTTCCACCCTTCAGATTTCGGATATGAGGAGTGGGCAAATGAAATCAATGTTAATTAAAGTCTCAGACCCCTATTTTCAAACTGCCCTTTTTTCTATCATTTTTTTATGCTTACTTCTGATTTCTTTTAAGAAACTAAGGAGCGACAATTTTTTCTCTAAAGAAGTCACCAACCAGTTAAAAGGGTTAGCCATTCTCGCAGTAGTATTTTCTCACATCAGCTTCTTTCTTTTTTATGAACCTAAATTCTTATACCCTTATAATATTCTGGCTGGCGTCGGAGTCAACTTATTTTTGTTCCTATCGGGATTTGGGCTGACTGTTTCTCAACTGAGAACTCCGCTTTCACCAATAAACTTTTTTAAAAAAAGGCTTTTTAAGTTGTTCATCCCGCTTTGGATTGTCATTACCGCCGTCTTATTGATTGATTTCTTTGCGCTGGCGCGAACTTACCCTTTTTCGGAAATCATCAATGCCTTCCTGGGTTTTTACCCCAGGGCAGATGTAGCAGCGAATATAGATTCGCCTTTATGGTATTTCACAATCATCCTGTTTTATTATTTGATTTTTCCCTTAACCTTCACCAGAAAGATCCCCCTTCTTTCCCCTATTTTGATACTAATGTTCAGTTTATTTTTACTTAATCTAAAACTACCGATTGATCCTGATGTCATAAAACTTTATAAATTGCACACTCTGGCCTTTCCTTTGGGGATGGTATTCGGGCTGATAATCCAAAAATTTCAATTCAAGTTAAACCCCATTTTAAAAATTTTTACACTTTTAGTGGCTATTTTAGTTTTCCTCTATACCGGCGTCCACTCCGGGGTTGGCGAAGATCCCAAAATAGAACAAAGTATCAGTTTAATAACTACCCTATCTCTAATAACCATCTTCTCTCTTTCAAAATTTGATTTTAAACTATTATCTTTTCTTGGGATTTACTCTTATGAAATTTATCTGCTGCACTGGCCGGCGCTATCCAGGTTTAACCTATTTTTGGGGTTGCCACCGTTTTTGGCGGTGACACTAAATTTAACCTTAATTTTCCTCTTAGGGTATGGGCTGCAGAAAATGGTTGGGAAAATCACCAAACTCAGCGGCTAGACAGAAAAGATTCTACTGGAACATCGATTCCGCGCGTTCAATTTCTGCCAGATTAATTTCTGACATATAAACAAGATTCAAATCTCCTGCTGTTATTTGTGGCTCGTCTTCAACAACAGGTTCAAGCAAATCTACCTGTTCTAAAAAGTCGGTACATACTTCTTCAGGAATACACTTAAGTAATTGGGGGGAATATTTTCTTCCTACAGATCCTAAACCAGACTTTGTTTCTTGATCAAACTGCCATACTTTTTGGGGTTCTTGAAATATTAATGCATGTTGTACCGTGGCTAATATTTGTTCAGATGCAGTATCTTTCTCTGTCGCAGAACTATTACCTGTCGTCACTCCGCCATTTGTACCCCTGAGAAGCCTGAGTCTTAAGCTGCTTGGTCTACAGCTAGGTTTACTCGCTGCTGTTACCCTCGCTACAACATTCCGATCAACTCTAGATTGACCCTTTACAACTTCCATAAGTCCAGCCAGCTCAACTGGAGTAAGCGGTACAGAACCTATGTAATGCACTTCTACCCCACTCTCTATAGCTGCCATAGTAAAAAGATAAGACCGTTAAAAAGAATTGTCAACTATGGGCTCCTTTAGTCAGTTTTACCGGTTAACAGGGCGTCGATAATATCATGTGGCAGGGCTGCCGCATTAAGAAGTGCTTTTCTGACAATACTACCAGCTTCTGATCCGATTTCATCAGCAGCTTTTAAAGTTCCCAGCGCTGCGCTTTTGGCCAGCTCCCCTGAATCAGCTCCAATATCACCGGCTGCTTCAATTGCTCCTTTAACCGATGACACTGCTACTTCTCCGACATCTCCGCCGATGGAAGTGGCGGTTTTGACAGCTTGTGAGGCCGCTTCGCCTGCCGCATCGGTTACATTCACACCGGCATCCTTGGCTCCATCAACCACTCCCCTGATTAGACCGGAAACTCCATCAGTTACAGAAGTTCCTGTTGAAGAGATAGTTTGCAAACCTTCACTGACAACCTGATCTATTGTCTGAAGACCGGCAGTAGCTACACCGCCTGCCCCTTGTATCAAATTTACAACATTTTCTTTTGTTACCCTCTGAACTGTCCCTGCTACATCCCCTGCCCCGGACACTAGCGATGAAAGAGCATTTTTTAAATCATCAGTCAAATTAGACATTATATAAACCTTAACATAAAATCCCAAATCCTGTCAACTTCATTCATTGGACAATAGGCCTACATTGGTATAATATTCGAATATGGGCTTTCTATTTAGTATACCTGGATTGATTTCTCTTTTTGTTATCTTCATACTCCTTCCTTCCATTAAACAGGTCAACCAATATGAACGTGGTGTGCGTTTTCGTTTTGGGAAATTTAAAGATGAGATGGTGCCCGGCTGGCGAATTGTCTGGCCGATTATTGAAAGCTGGCAGCGGATCGATATCAGGGTTAAGGCTGTTGATGTCCCTGACCAAGAAGCTATCACAAAAGACAACGTCTCTGCCCGCGTTAATGCGGTGATTTATTACCGAATCAGCGCCGCCCAAAAAGCAGTCTTGGAGGTGGAAGACTTCTTTTATGCTGTTTCCCAACTGGCGCAGACCACGATGAGAAATGTTATCGGAGAGACCTCTTTGGATGATCTACTTTCCAAAAGAAATGAAGTGGCCGATAAAATCCAAAGGATTATTGATAGGGCCACCGACCCCTGGGGAGTAAAAGTCGAATCAGTCGAGCTTAAAGATATCATTCTCCCCGATGAGATGAAACGGGTCATTGCTCGTCAGGCTGAAGCAGAAAGGGAAAGAAGAGCAATTGTTATCCGGGCAGAGGGAGAAAAAGCGGCCGCAGAAAACATTGCCATTGCCGCCGGCAGACTGGCCAAGACCACCGGAGGATTGCACGTCAGAACACTCCAGACCTTATCAGAGCTATCAGCAGATAAAAATAACACTATTGTATTTGTTACTCCACTGGAAATACTTCGAGCTTTTGAAGGTTTTGTTAAAAAAACCAATACCCGCAAATAACTTTATTAGATATTTATTCCACAATTAGCTTTCCTACCATGCCCTGCTGGCGGTGAAAACCATTACCTACGCTACAATAGTATTCATACTCACCCTTTTTGTTGGCCACAAACTCTACTGTATCAGACTCCCCTGCCTGGATTTGTTTTGTCCGGGCGTTAAATTCATCAATAGTCCAGTCATGCATTCCTTCCGTATTTTTGAAAGTAATCTTGACTCTATCCCCTTCTTTGACTCTGATCTCCTTCATAGAAAACTCAAAAGGTTTACCTTCTACCTCAAAAGTTTTGACCTCACTTGTGGGAGCAGGACTGACGAGTATTGATTCGTTAGCCGGCGGAGTCGGTGTCGCACTTTGTTGACCGCCCATAAAATAAATACCACCGCCTATAAGCAAAACTGCGGCTACAATAATCCATAAACCCCATTTATTCAATTTTCTCACCTCCTCACCTTAAATATGAAATCAGCATAGAACGAAAGGTGCTTTGAGTTCAGTGATCCAAATAACACTTTAAAAAACTTAAGATTTTATTTTATTATCGGCCTCTTACCTTTCTTTTACTTGACTTTTACATTGATGGCTTATTCTTAATTATTCATGACAAAACCCATTATTATAGCAACTGTTGTGGGCGTGATAGTTTTAGGCACGGTTGCTGTTTTGTTGCTGCAGCCAAGGCTGGATGAACAAAAGACCATTCCATTGTCCACCTCGGTGAGTCTGGTCTCCCAAAATAATTCTGGTGAGTCAGGGACAGCCGCTCTGGTAGCGCTTGAGGGCGGAAAAACTAAAGTGACCTTAAACTTAACCGGCGCCCCGGCAGATATTGCCCAGCCGGCCCATATTCACAATGGAAGCTGTGCCAATCTGGGCAGCGTCCTTTATCCGCTGACACCCCCCGTTAATGGTCAGTCAGAGACGATTTTAGATGTCGCTCTTACGGAAGGAATTCTTAATAAATTGCCGCTGGCAGTAAATGTCCACAAGTCAGAGAGTGAAATAAATATTTACTACGCCTGCGGGGATATAGGAACTGCCGCTCCGCTCGCCAGTCCCAGCCCGACCAACTCCCCAACTGTAACAGTGAGTCCAACCAATGCCCCAACTGCCACTCCGGACGACAGGAGAAGAGGCGCAGACAAACCGGAAGATTAAATTACACCGGAAGATTAATGGAAAAGCTGACTAGAAGAGATTTCATAATAAACGCTGCCTTTTACCTAGCAGGAGGTGTGTCTACAGTAGTAGGCTGGAGACTAGGTGGAGGTGATTTCACGCTTACCAGACCCGACCCGGGGAGCTGCAATCCCAATTTGGGGAGGAATAATTTTCAACCTGTTGATGTTTCTGGGTTGCTTCGTGATTCAGATAGAGTCTTTTTGACTACCGCTAATACAGACGGGGCTTTAGCCAGTAACTTCGTCCGGTCTGTTGCCCTCTCAACAAAAGCTCAAGATGCCCGCGGATTGTGGTTAGGTTTCGGCGAGCCGGCCTCCGAGGCTGTGGGCTTTTTACAGATGGCGCCCAGACAAGGAGTTGAAATATGTGGTCCCATTGGGCGTGAGAGGATCCAGGGAAGGATTAACGATATCATTCAGCATCCTACCTCAGGGCTGGTGTTTGCTGCGGCAGACAGGTTTATTAATCAAACTGACAGATTTGGGGTATATATACTGGACCCAAAACAGCCAGAGAATGGATGGGTCCAATACCTTGAACCAGACGGACTTCCTGCCGACCAAACCTATGGTCTCGCTATCGATGGGGGAAAGGTTTTAGCGGCAACCTGGGGTGGTGTTGGTATATGGAATAGAAGAAGATGGACTTCTAGAGATGATTTAATGCCAAGCCAGGGCATAAGGAGAATACCTACTCATACCATATTGGTTACGGATACGGATTACTGGCTAGGATTTATCCATGAAGGAATATTTAGAGTCAGCCGCAGCGATCCTTCTGACAGACAACTATTTACCAAAGAAAATACTCCGGAGTTGGGCACCAACAGTATCCGCGATTTGCAGGTCGACCCGGAAGGCAGGGTTTGGGCGGCCGGCGACCCCGGTGTTTACAATTTTACGGATAAGTGGAAAAGAGAGATTTTTCCGGATTCAGGAGTTGATAAAGAAGCTATGGCAGTAAGATTTAACCATGGAAGACCATGGGTTGCCTCAGATGGAGGAATTTGGTTTAAGGGTGACGGAGGTTGGAAGAATTATAGCGATAGAAAAGCATATGACCTTGTATTTGCACCCGCCGGGTTTTTGCATAGAAACGAGCTTGTGGCAGCAGCTACCGAATTCGGTCTCCTCCTAGGCAAAGTCCCTTAGAACGAAATGATTATTTTCCGGCTTTTTTTGGATAACTGTAATCTACCATCCATCCCATTCCAAACTTATCCCTAAGACTTCCATAGTAGTCACCCCATGGCTGGTCAGCAATGGGCATCTCGATGGTGCCGCCCTCGGAAAGAGCGTTAAATATCCTGTCCGAGTCTTCTTTGCTTTCCGGATGTACTGAGATGTAGACATTGTTGCCTTGTACCAATTTTTGCCCGAGTGATGCCAGGGTATCGGTCGCCATCAACACATTATCCTTGCCAATTGGCAAACCTATATGCATAATTTTGTTTTCATCCTCTTTGGGAATATTCACTCCTTCCATAGGCATATCCTTAAAACGGACAACAGATGTAAATTCTCCGCCAAAAACGGATTTATAAAAGTTGAACGCTTCTTCAGTGTTGCCGGCAAAATTAAGATATATGTTTAGTCTTGTCATTTTTCTCACCTCCTTGTGTCTCGTTACCCTTTGTATGCCTTTTTTAAGAGCGCAATATCAAATTTTTTCATTTTGAGAAACGCTTCGGTCACCCGTGAGATTTGCTCTTTGGTGCCGCTTCGCATCATTTCATCCATTGCCGCGGGGACAATCTGCCACGAAAGGCCATACTTGTCATTGAGCCATCCACACTGTTCGGCTTCGGGAACCGCAGAAAGCTTATTCCAATAGTAATCGATTTCCTTTTGAGTATCATAATACACAATGAAAGAGATTGCTTCATTGAAAGTAAAATTATGTTCGCGCGCACTATCCATCGCGGCGAACCATTGTCCTAACAACACGAAGTCGGCAAACATTATTGTTCCTTCTTTGTCAGGTTCCTGACCGCTGCTATGGCGAGCAACAATTCCCCGATTTGAGTCTTTAAATACAGACAGATAAAAATTGATGGCTTCTTCCGCACGGCCAGCAACAGCTCCCACAAACATCAGCGACGGAACAATAAATGACCGCTTTTCGCCTTTAGGGTCTGACAGAATCAGTTGCCATGAAAGTCCGTATTTGTCTTGTAACCAACCATAGCGTTCGCTGAACGGGTACTTTTGAAGCGGCATAAGTGCTGCCCCGCCCTGAGACAGCTTGTTCCACAGCGCATCAAGGTTCTCCCGCGCATTTTTGTCTGTTGATGGATCAAAATTGACGATAAAAGACACCGAAGGGTTGAATTTAAAAAGGGGGCCAGCGCTGATGGCCATAAATTTTTGTCCCGAAAGTATAAATGAGACAATATCGGTATCTCCCGACGGCGTATTGTGCAGAGTTGTTATATTTGTTATTTTCGAATTCTTAAAGATAGAGGTGTAAAACTCGGCCGCTTCCCTTGCTTCCTTGTCAAACCATAAATGCGGTGTGATTTTTTGCATATAAATCAACTCCGTCTATTTAAGTATCCCAGCCAATTTGTCAAAGGATTGATTCCAACCCTGCTCCATGTTGTTTCGGTCTGCTTCGCTTATATTCTCAATACCAGAGTGTATTAGGGTCATTTTAGTTTTTGTACCCTCATAATCTTCAAACGTCACTGTCACCAGCATTTCCAAAGGGAAACCTGCCATTCCGTAATGAATTGAGGGCACAATATTGCCCTTCTCATCGGCGAAACTATCTGTTGCAACAATCTTTTCTATCGGCATAATTTCTTTATATATCCCTGTGCTCCAAAGATCCTTATCAAAATCCGAACCTTTGGGACCATGCATCGCCACGTGATATTTACCTCCCACTCTAAAATCGATCCTGGCTGCCGGACAGGTAAAATCCTTTGGCCCCCACCATTTCATAAGCATCTCTGGCTTACTCCAAGCTTTCCAAACCAGTTGCCGAGGAGCGTCGAAAATCCGTGTAATCACCAGATCTTGCTCATTGCTATCATCCATAGTTTAATAATCTTACTGTTCTTATAATTAACTAACGTATAAAAGATGTTATAAAAAAGTAAGACGTTTTCTTGCTTTTTTAAAGTAAAGAAATCTTGTATTATCTCCTTAAATGGATTTCATTCAAGCCATCATCCTGTCGGTGGTCGAAGGTTTAACTGAGTTTTTACCTATTTCCTCTACCGGCCACCTTATTTTGGCCTCAAATATTTTAAAAATACCTCAAACAGAATTTATTAAAAGTTTTGAGATTATTATCCAACTGGGGGCAATTTTGGCTGTAGTTTTTCTTTACTGGAAAAAAGTAATTACAAATACCAGACTCTGGCCTAAACTCGCAGTAGCCTTTTTGCCAACAGGAGTTATTGGTTTACTCTTTTATAAATTAATTAAAGGATTTCTACTCGGAAACCAATCCATTGTGCTCTTAGCTCTGTTTATCGGAGGAATATTGCTGATTATTTTGGAGAAAGTCTATAAGCAAAGCTTGCGATCTAACGATCTTAAAGAGCAGGAGCATCATATATCCAATGTTGACCAAATTTCCGGCAAACAAGCTTTTTTAATTGGACTTTGCCAATCTGTATCTATTATTCCGGGGGTCTCAAGAGCTGCAGCTACCATTATCGGAGGGATGTTTTTGGGTTTAAAAAGAACCACGGCAGTTGAGTTTTCCTTTCTTTTGGCTATCCCTACTATGGCAGCAGCCACCGGTTTAGATCTGATAGAAAGCAATTTTTCTTTTACAACAAATGAATATACCCTACTTGCAGTAGGACTGGCGGGTTCATTTATCACAGCGCTCTTCGCAGTTAAATTTTTGTTAAAGTTCGTCCAGACTCACACCTTCATCCCCTTTGGAATCTATAGAATCATCTTAAGCTTACTGTTTTGGATATTTGTACTTAAATAAATCTGCTTTATTGAGGGTTGCCGAAGATTGGGATAACATAATTACCGTAGCGCCATACACGCTTGTTATCTTCTGGGGCGGGTACAAAAGTATTACCGATTGATGTAGCGCTTGATTTGGGATCGATATATACGCCGTCTCCACAGTTTGTAATTATATTGTTTTTAATGAGCTGCGACCCAGCTATAGAGGCAATACCGGTATGACAATCGTCAATAATATTACCTGAAACCTCTTGATTACCATTAAATTTAAGATCAATCCCCTCATGTCCCGCATCAGATAAATGGTTATTTATTATTTTGATATTGGAATTAGCAGCAGAGATTGCACCCCACATTGAATGACGAGATACGCTATTTTGAATAACGCTGTTTGGTTGCTCACCGATAGGATTAAGTCCATTACGGGTATATTCAACAATAACATTATCTATAATGCTCCCGTCACCTTGCCAAACTATAGCTTCCCAGTCAGCAAGGTATGGTTTTTCGGCGTTTGATGTAAAAATAATTTTTTTGTCCGCTGTCCCTTGGGAGATTAACTTCCGCAGGACAAAAAGACTCGCGTGGGTAGTGGTATAACTTTTCAGTCTGGTAGGATCATTGTCATTAAAGCCGTCTTTTTCTACTTCATCTCCCCTTTTTTGGTCATCACCCACTACAAATTTAACAATCGTTCCGGGCAAAACAGTTAAATTCCCCAAAATTTCCGTATCGCCGGTAATGGTAATTTCTCCGATCCAAACCTGGTTACCAATATACATCCCGCTTCTTTTTGCATTGGAAATCTTCTCTGTTGAAAAAAACTTAAAAGTTAAGAATCCTGCGGCTAAAAACAGAGTGACGAGAAACAATATAACATTTTTTTCTTGCTCATTATTTTATTCTATCAAAAATTTTAAAAATCATTTTTACGGGGAGTTAATTTAAAGATTATTCGAACCTTTGGAAAAAAAACGATTGCGCCTCCAGCTGGGAGATTGAAATAGTATGCCAAAAATAAAAGCTGGGTTTGATTTTAATTAGAACTCTTTTATTTGCTCTGCTACTTCATCTGTCTCGCTAACAATTCGGAGACTATCCACCGAGATTAAATTGCATGCCGTTCCCTTTTCTTTCAAAATCCCGGCCCGTTTCACCTGACCAAGCCCATTATTTACCTTACACGCTGAAGTTAATTCTATTTCCCGAGTTTCACACTCTTCTGGCTCGTTTTCAGTCTGTAAAAAGATAGTAAAACATTGATCATTTCCGGAGATATACCCTTTCGGTCCAGAAATCCCATCGTATACTTTCTCATCGTTATAAACTATTTTGACTGCCCCGTCCCTTTGACCATAGTACTGATATTGATCAGTGTTTACTTCCCGTCCAACCACCTTCGACTCTGAATCATAAATTACTACTAAGCTATCAAATCGGTAACTGCCTTCAATATTAGGTGGCTTATCCCCTCTATAAATTGTCATCCCGGCCGCTTCAACTTTCTCCATATCAGCTTTATCCAGAATCGAACTCACCGGGCTTGGGAAATCCTGGCTGGGCTTTGGTACTTCTGCTTTAGTCTCTGTTTTGGTGTCGGTAGTTATCTTGGTCGGAGTTTCACTGCTTTGACTTTTCTTATTGACAAGCAAATATCCGGTCGTGGCCACTACCAGCACCCCTATTAAAATTAAGACTACCAGCGGTGAAAATCCACGCTCTCTTTTGGGCATTATCTTTAGAATAG